>JACGYV010000052.1 GCA_014116815.1 Holosporaceae bacterium 'Namur' | reverse complement strand
TAGACACAATTGAGTTATTTGAAAAGCAAGGCATTGGCCTTCGCTCATTGACTGAAGCAATTGATACTACAAATTCAGGCGGGAAATTAATATTTCATATATTTGGAGCATTAGCTGAATTTGAACGATCACTTATTCGTGACCGTACAATGGCAGGATTAAAAGCAGCACATTTACTTGGTAGGAAAGGAGGGCGGCCTCCTGCACTCACTCAAGAAGACTTAGTAGCAGCAAGAGCACTACTACGTGATTCTAACATTACTGTTGAAGATGCTGCAAAGCGTCTACAAATATCTCCTGCTACTTTATATAGGTACTTACCCGGGGGAAAGAGTTCTGTTAATTAATAAGAATAGATTAAACGTATGGAGTTTTATATGCTGCGCATGACTAGAAACTTTCTAAGTATGGGTTCCAATAATAAATCTGCTCTTCCTATGCAATCCCTAAGCTTTCTTTATCTAACTCTTTCCTTTGTTGCTCTGCCTGAATCTTTGCTACCCAAGAATTTATCTTACTTATATGGGGGTGAACTATAAACTTATCAGAGAATTTATTAGGTACCGCATCAATTTCATTTATATTAAAGAGCTTAGGTATTTTAGTATGATAAGAAGTCACTCGTGTAAGTAAGCTCTTAATACTCTCATTTTCTGTTAACTCTATGGCAGTCTTACCATCATTATTTTTTTGATGAACATCCGCATTATTTTTTATCAAGGTAACCGCTATATCAAACTCACCATTTTGAGCAGCAATCATTAATGCTGTTGTACCATCATTAGCTTTCTCGTTAACTTTAGGATTGCTATTTAAAAGTATTTCTACTATTTCCTCATGATTTTCTAAAGTAGCAAGCATTAAGGCTGTATCACCATCATTATTCTTCATATCAATACTAGCACCACTATTTAGAAGAATTTGTACTATTTCTTTATGTCCTTCTACAGCAGCAATCATTAATGCTGTTTCACCATTCTTATTCTTTACATCAATACTAGCACCACTATTTAGAAGAATTTGTAGGGTGCCTTTATCTCCAGCAAAAGCAGAATTTAATAATGCCGTATTACCATTATTAGCTTTCTCATTAATGCTAGCATTCCTATTTAAAAGAGTTATTACTATTTCTTGGTTTTCTTCTTCAGCAGCAATAATTAATGCTGTATTACCATTATTATCTTTCTCATCAATATTTGCTCCACTTTTTAACAGTATCTCTACATTTTCATTATGCCCCTGATAAGCAGCAATAATTAAAGGGGTACGTCCTGCTGAGTCTTTTACATTTATATTAGGACAGAGATTGATAATTTCATCTATGGGTTGCCCTTTTTTTACTAAAGCTATTAATTTACGATTCATTCTATCCTGGATTAATTCCCAGAATGCATCTAACCCTTCTTTCATTTTTATCCTTTTTTATAAATGTGTATAAAATCTAAATAAGCTTAATATATGAATTAGCTATTATATTTATTGAAATAATGTTGATCAACGAGCTAATTAAATATTGAGAGTATTTATTCTTATTTAGAAAGAAAATATAAATATAACTCAATATAAAATCAATGAAATACAAGTATATTATAAAAACATAGTTTATACGTATTATTGCTTAATTATTATTTAAACGGCTTATCCATTGAAAGCAGCACACCTACTTGGTAGGAAAGGAGGACGGCCTCCTGCACTTACTCAAGAAGATTTAGTAGCAGCAAGAGCATTGCTACGTGATCCTAAGATTACAGTTGAAGATGCTGCAAGGCGTTTGCAAATATCTCCTGCTACTCTATATAGGCACTTACCTGGGGGAAGGGGTTCTGTTAATAAATAACCATATTCTTATTAAAGTAATACTAATTCCATAAAATTAATAATGATCATTTAAATCACAAAGTATTATATAAATTATTAGATAAAGGTAGTATATTGATAAAAATAATAATTGCTTTTATTAAATTGTACTGCTAGCAAGTAAGTTAGCATTAAAACAAAGTGTAAAATAACATGGAAGCAATAGAGACATTAAAGCAAGAAGAAGTGAATAGAATGCTTGGTATTAATAAGAAATACTTACTATATATAATAATTTTCGCATTTGTATTATATGCATGTTATGAAAGCATATATTCGTTAGTTGTCGGTTTTGATATTCGCCATCTTCCTTATAGTTTTTCAGATATGATAAGCCCTACATTAGGTTTTGCGGTTGCTATAATTGGTGCTTTCCATCTTAATAGGTTTATAGAGTATATAACCATTAAGTCTAACCAATCTAAGGTTGTTAAATATGCTATTAAGTACTGGCCGTTATTCCTTATAGCTATTTATGCTTTGTATCCTAAGTTTATTAATGAGGTAGTTCTCAATATACCGGCTATACTTGTATTTATCTCCTATTGGGGTTTAAGTGCTGCTTTCTCTGAATTTAAGAGAGGAAATAAGGCTAGCTTTATTAGAAGTGAAGAAGCTAATTTATTTGCAACTTGTTTATTAATGATTTTAGCGGTTACCATTTACGCATATACGAATGCAACAATAGATCGTAAGGGATTAAGAGTATCAAAATCAGAAATAATAATAGGGGAAATAGGTAATAATAGAGTCGTTAGAATATTTGAAAAAGGCGTATTACTTGCAGACAAGAAAACAAATAAACTTAAGTATGAACGTTTCCAAAAGAGGAAGTAAACATTAGTAGGAGGTAAGCTCTGAAACTAGACCTAAGGATTTGGAAGTGGAGAAGTGAGAGTAGGTACTATACGGTAAGGCTACAGCAAAACCTGTTTAACGAATGGACGCTAATAAAGTCATGGGGAGGATTACAGAATAATTTAGGTAATCTTGCCATACAGACTTTTGGGCATATTGAAGATGCAATTAATGAAATAGAAATAATAGGTAAAAAGAGGAGAAGAAGAGGTTATAATATCTTATAGAACTTAATCATCTTATCTACATTCCAAGCATGATTTAAACTCCTAAGACAGCAGATATATAGCTGGCTACAGAGCAGAGTATAAATCTTAATAACCTTACATTTAGATAAAAAGATTTATTATATTAACAAGGAATAAAGTTATTACTTAGAATGATTATCCTTGAAGGAAGATGTTAGATATAATACTTTAAAGTAGTTATGTATTTAACATATGCATAACTCCGTAAATAAGGAGTAGAACATTGCAATATTGGCTGTGTTCTACTTTTATCAAATAAGTTTTTTTAAACTCCAAAAATATAAGTATTATAGTTTTATCTTAATCATTAAGTGCTTTAGGCATAAGAGCTATTCCAAGTGGACTATTTACTTTGATAATGACTTGGGCATTTGAATCATCTATATCTGCTTGTATAATATCTAGCTCACCGATAAAAATAGCTTTTTTGTCTTTATGTAGTAATGGTTTATAAAAATCTAATAAGCTTTCATCGGCAATATGAATTTTAAACCATCTAGGCTCAAATATCTCTTCTCCTGTGTCAGAGTCATACCCTACGGCTTTATTTACAGTCAGGGTAGCAATGCCATATGTTTTATCGTTTGACTCTTTATGTATCTCCAGGTCTCTTGCCATTGTGCCATAGATCTGTGCTTGTGCGGAATCTTTCATAAACGCTCCATTAAATATTTAATAACTATTAGTTATAGTTATCGGTTAAATAGCTTGAATTTTAGTGGAGGTTTGATAGACTAAACTTGGTTGTTTTAGGGGTCTATCAGACCTCACATGAAAAGAGTAGTTAGTTCAAGCTAGCTGCTCTTTTTTGTTATTATATAGCTTCATAAACTATTATGCAAGCAGAGCTTCATTGGATAGTACAATATATTGTAAGATAATGTAGTTATTATGTAGATGATATTTAGAATTATAGACAAGATTTAATCTTACTGGTACTGTACGGTCAGATTAATTAATAGATTCTATTTTAATATTATAGTGGATAAAATAGGTGATATCATACGTGAAGCTTTGTTTTTTAAAAAACAAAGTATAGATGATTTTGCTAAAAGTATTGCTTTACCGCCGAATACTGTCAAAAACGTTATGTACAAAAATGTAAGAAAAAAAGAATTTTTAGAAAAGATTTCTGCTGGTCTAGGAATAGACTTATATACAATGTACATTAACAGTAAAAACCCTTTACCATCTTCAAACAATACTGAAATAATTTCATCCATATATAAAAGGGCTTCAAACATAGTGCTTGAAGCAATAGATAACAATAACATTGCTTACCAGAAAGATAAGGTAGAAACCTTGATAGTAATATTGTATGAGTTTTTGTTAAAAAATATGGAAGCCTCAGACGAGATCACAGATGCTTTTTGCCAAGGAATGATAGAGCATGCATTAAAGAATTTTATGATGACTAAAAAGACAAGCTAAACTTAGTTCTTACATAAATATTGTAATGTTTCTGTCTAAATCCTGCTATATATCTTTATCATAACTTAACTTGATTAGCGTACATATATCATTTAGCCTTCTAAGGTATAGATAATATACATATTATGAGGCATATATGAATAATGCTCAACACACTCAAAGAACGGAACTTAAGCTTCTGATTAACTCAAACATTATTGAGCTCACCTGGGGTAAGGATAAGAGAGATAATGCTAAGCTAGTAGAGAAGGACTTTTCAGCTTCGGGTAATAATATTAATAACGTATACTCTTTGCCTTTCTTTAGTTCCAAAGTTTCTGCTGGCTCTCCAACATTTGGAGATAGCTTTATAGATGAACTAATTGACCTCAACGGTTACTTAGTTAAAAACCCTCCCTCTACTTACTTCATGCGAACAGTAAGTGATGCAATGATTAATATAGGCATATTTATAGGAGACTTAGTAGTCGTAGACAGAAGCATTACTCCTGAAAACGGTAAGGTTGTTGTTGCTACATATGGGGGAGGGCTAATAATAAGAAGATATTATAATGATAACGGCATTATACTCTTACTACCTGAAAATGATAATTACACCTCAATTAATGTTACAACTACACCAGGGGTAGTAATATGGGGAGTAGCTACTGCGGTTATTCATAAGTTCTAATATTATGAATAAGGTTATAGCCCTTGTTGATTGCAACAATTTTGTGCGACATGCAAGTCGCTTAACTAAATGTTTTAGTCAATGTATGACTGGAACCGGTTGTTCCATCAACTGCGCCCTAAGGAGTAGTGCAAAGAGTTAACAATTTGTATGGAAGCTCTCCAACAATG
>JACGYV010000017.1 GCA_014116815.1 Holosporaceae bacterium 'Namur' | reverse complement strand
AGCTAATCATCTTACTATTTCAAAAACAACCCTATATAAGTATTTGAAAATTAGGAACGTTGCAATCGGCATAAGTGCATAGCTAAGCCAGATTCGTCATTTATGGGGGTTCTTCCACAGATCCCCTAATACTATTAATGATTGAGACATAATAAGTTAGCCCTCAGCATCCCATGTAATATCTACGGGAGTTATTATATCACCTATAATGTTACATTTTCCTTTAAAGCTGCCTGCTAATTTAGTATTATTATTGTCTATAGGGATAACACGAGCAATCGGCTTTCCTCTTTTGGAAATTATAAAGGATTGGTGTTGGCCTTGTACATTTTCTAATATCTCATAACAATGGGCTTTAAATTCAGAAATTGGTAGGTGTTTATCCATAATTAACAATATAATATGTAATATATTATTTTATATAATAAACGACCTATCAAATAAGTCAATATATAGTTCCTATCAAGTGAGGAATAGTGATAGAAGTAAATAAGAGATGGTTAGATTACTCTAGCCAAAACTCAATATATCAGCATCTAAAGATCATATGAACCGTATACTACATAGCTTGCGGCAGAACTAGGATGCTCAGTACCAATAAGTAAATCAGCAAAACCGTCACCGTTGATGTCTCCTGCTCCGCTTACCGAAATGCCTGAATAATCATATGATGCTACCCCGTTTAGTTGGAACCCATTTTTCCCGTTAATGCTTGATAAATACATGCTTGAAGGAAATGGAGATTTGCTTCCGTATAATACGTAGCTTGCTCCGGTGCTAAAATAAGCAGATGGAGCACTAATAATTAAATCAGCAAGACTGTCACCATTGACATCTCCTATTCCGCTTACTGCAGTGCCTGAAAAATCATGCTCCGCCCGCCCTTTGAGTTGGAACCCGTTGCTTCCGTTAATGCTTGATAAACTCATACTTGGAGGAAAGGGGAATTTGCTTCCATATACTATATAGCTTATTCCGGCACCATAATTAGCATTAGGAGCACCGATAATTAAATCATCAATACCATCACCATTGATATCCCCTGCTCCACTTACTGAAGTACCTGATTCATCAGATTCCTCTATTCCTTTAAGTCGGAATCCGTTTTTTCCGTTAAGGCTTGATAAACTCATGCTTGGAGGAAAGGAAGATTTGCTTCCAAATACTACATAGCTTATTCCGGTTTGATAATTAACATTAGAAACACCTATAATTAAATCAGCAATGCTGTCACCATTGATATCTCCTGCCCCGCTTACTGCAAAATTTGACACCCCCTTCAATGGCTCTCCTTGAAGTTCAAACCCATTGCTTCCGTTAAGGCTTGATAGATTCATAATTGGAGGAAACGGGAATTTGCTTCCGAATACCACATAGCTTATTCCGGTTTCATAATGAGCATTAGGAGCACCTATAATTAAATCATTAATGCCGTCACCATTGATATCTCCTGCCCCGCTTACTACATTGCCTGAAAACTTAACCGATAGTGTACCTTTCAGTTGAAACCCGTTGCTTCCATTAAGGCTTGATAAATCAATTAGTGGAGGAAACGGATATTTGCTTCCAAATACTACGTAGCTTGCTCCGGCGTTAGAATTAGCATATGGAGCACCAATAATTAAATCAGCAAGGCCGTCACCATTGATATCTCCTGCTCCGCTTACTTTAATACATGAATATCTACTCGGTATTGACTCTTTTAGTTGAAACCCGTTAGTTCCGTTAAGGCTTGATAAATTCATACTTGGAGAAAATGGAGATTTGCTTCCGAATACTACATAGCTTATTCCGCCTTTAGTAAGAGGAATACCAATAATCAAATCATCAATGCCGTCACCATTTATATCTCCTGCCCCGCTTACTGCAGTGCTTGTCCGATCTAATAACATTGTTTTTAGTTGAAACCCGTTGGTTCCATTAAGGCTTGATAAAGGGAAGGGATTTATAAATAAATTAGCCATGTAATTAATACCTCAAATTTAAATAATTATTCGTTTCATATTCTAAAAAAAGCAAAGTTTTATAATATCTAATCATAATTAACCTTATTGATAGGTAGGTATCAGGTATACAATATCAACGCTGGCGAATAATCAATATTATTGATATTAAAGCCGGGTGTAGTATATGAAACTTAAAATACTATTGATTATTAACCCTATGATACTCATACATTATTTGGCTGAAGGTTTGCCTTTTATTCTGATTATGTAATAGAGATGATGCTAATTATTTATATATTACTTAGGCTACCGCTGGGGCAAACCGATGAGTTTGTCGGGTCTATATTTTAGCCTGTTAAGAGTTAAGCTCAAAGTACATGAGTTTGAGCGGCTTTGTTGGGCTTTGTTGCTCAAATCAAAGTTGAAATATATTTTCCCTATACCCCTGTTATTTAAGAGAGTTTAACCGATTGAGGCATACCCAGGTTAGTCATTTTGTTAAGCATATGGCAACCAAGTAATGTTTCTGCATCTTGATTGTCCCATTTTCTAGATCTTAGTTTCGCACCTATAATGCTTTTATATCGGCAAATGGTATTCTCTACAATCTCTCTCCTTCCGTATTTATTTTTATTGCACCAAGCATGATATCCTTTTTCTCTTATATAGTTTATTGTATCAGACCTATGTTTTTCGGTGGCATTTTTAGCATGTTTAGGAGGTGGAATTGTCGGTTTAATATTTTGAGTTTCTAAGAATCCGTAAGTGTTGTTACCATCATAGCCTCCATCAGCTAAAACCTCAGCTATCTTCTCTTGGTTTCCTTGCTCTATTAATGGTTCTAAGCATTTACGATCATCTGTTATATGATTCGTCATAACACGTGAAACTATTAATCCTTCCTCACTAACTCCTATGTGTAGCTTGCGCCATACTCTTCTTTTTACTTCACCTCCATGCTTAAAAACTAACCATTCACTTTCTCCATATACTTTGATGCCAGTACTATCTATTACCAAGTACCCTTCTTCAACTAAAGGTGGTAACTTTATTCTCTTAAGCAAACTTTTAGCTCTTTTAGATAATCTGCTAAACTCAGGAACTTTAAGCTTAACTTTAATAAGTTCAAATATAGACTTAACAAATCCTTCAGCTTGCCTTAACGGCAACTTCAGTAGCATACGCAATGTTAACATCATCTCAATTGCATAATCAGCATAAAAAGTTAAGCGTCCTCGTTTACACATATTGTCATTTATAGCATACCATAACTCCTCTATATCTTTACTTATCCAGACGGTAAGTGATCCCCTATTCTTTAGAGATTGGTTATACTCTTTCCAGTTATTTATTTTGTATTTTATCTTTTTAGAGTTGCTTCTTCTCTCTTGCTTCCTTCTTTTCATAGCAGCTAATTTCTTTTGATCCTAAGCTTATCACTATGACTGCCTTCTAATTTTAAAGCCACTTCTCTTATTTTAATTATCTAGGTACTTTTGTAAATCTACCTCTCACAACCTATTTGAGCAACAACGCCCTAAATAGGCCATCTAGAGTTATATTAGTAAAAATTGAATAATATATATCATTTTCATTTTTAAAGGTATCTGCTTTTTCCTCGTGGCTTAGTCCTTCTTCATATTCTCTTCTACGTTGATTGTAATTTGCTATTATCCCTTTCAAGTACTCGCTTATATCCTCAAATCCTTCAGAAGGCATTAATTCATTAGCAGTAAATACAGTCAATCCAATTTTTCTAACTAATTGAAGCTATAATGGCCCCTAGTTTTTGGACAGAAAAAAGACTAAAATGAGGTAAAAAGCTCTAAGAAAGAAGGAGCAAGGAATGAAGAAACAAATAAAACACTACAGTGCTGAAGAGAAGGCTAAGGTAGCAATAGAAGCTTTAAAAGGAGAGCTAACGATAGCCCAAATCAGCAGCAAATACGGGGTTCATGCGAATCAGATATACCGGTGGAAGCAAGAAGCTATAGAGGGCATGATATATGGGTTTAAGAGCAAAGCAAAAGTGAAGGATAATAGCGAGGAAGATCTAATAAAGAGCTTATACGAGCAAATAGGACAGTTAACCGTAGAACGGGACTGGTTGAAAAAAAAATCTAAGCTGTTTGGCATTGGAACATAGAAAGGAGCTGATAGAGCCTGTGCATGGTAATTTGAGTGTGGCTAGGCAATGCGAATTGTTGACCCTCAACCGCTCGACTTACTATTACAAGAAGCAAGGATTAAAAGAAGAGGATTATAAGATAATGAAGCGAATAGACGAAATATTTACACAGCACCCTTATTATGGAGCTAGAAGAATGGCGCAGGTTCTGAAAGATGAAGGATATGAGGTAGGGCGCAAGAAGATAAGTAAATACTATAGATTAATGGCTCTAGAGGCTATTTATCCGAAAATGAATTTAAGTAAGAGGAACCAAGCCCATAAGGTCTATCCGTATCTATTAAGTGGTTTAGAGATCAATAGGCATAACCAAGTATGGAGTGCTGACATTACCTATGTAAGGCTCAAGCAAGGTTTTGTGTATTTAGTAGCGATCATAGATTGGTATAGCAGATATATCCTAAGCTGGAGGGTATCTATTAGCCTTGAGAGTGAGTTCTGCGTGGATGCCTTGAATGATGCTCTAGCTCGAAATGGAAAACCTGAAATATTTAATACCGATCAAGGAGTGCAGTTCACTTCTAAGGCCTTTATTGAAACCCTCGAAAAAAGCAAAATAGCTATAAGTATGGATAGCAAAGGCAGAGCTTTAGATAACATATTTATCGAGCGCTTTTGGCGATCATTAAAGCAAGAGAAAATATATAGGATAGAGCTAAATACCGTAAAAGAAACAAAGGAGGCTATCAATGAATACATGAATTTTTATAACAAACACAGGCTGCATCAATCATTAGGGTATAAAACCCCTAAAAATGTGCACTTTACAACCGTTAAAACCAACCTCGTAGAGGAGAAAAGTGGGTTTACCTCTATGCCTCTGCAAGACCAAGAACTTAATTTAATTGATAATAATTTTAAGGAGCTTTACACCTCTATTTAATTAAAAATTTGTCTAGACATATGGTGCCACGATATACTTTTAAGAAAGTTGTAGGTAGGGCGCTGGATTCTAAAATAGATACTAACCTTATAAGCAAAGCTTCCGACCTGTACATGAGCATAAAATCAGAAGTGTTATATACTTGACTCCATACACGGTATCACAACCAATATATTGGGGTGCAATTTTAGGTTCATTATTTATAGAATCCTGGCCGAAAATCATGATTAAAACAAAATAAAATTAAGTTACTTAACGTTATGCAATTTAATATAAAATTAGCTATAGCTACCATCGCCTGATTATCCATACGAGAGGGACAAACTAATACCTCAACCTGGCAGTTACTAAGTACCAGTAGCAGTCTATCTTAATATCCTTATTAATAATTTGCGGAACGTATCCTGACCATACCCCGTATTACATCATAATACATCTATTATTTTCTTTTTCTATATTTAGTAGGAGTAAGTGTGCAAAGGATATTTTTGCTATATTACGTCTATAAATTTCATTTTCAGGGCTTAACTCTATTGCTTTATTATAATTACAAAGTGCTTCTTTGTAGCTTCCTTGATTGTAAAATGCAAGACCTCGATTATTATAGTAATTGGCATTATTAGGATCTAATTCTATTGCTCTGCTAAAATCAGCAATTGCTTTCTTATACTTACCTTGAGCATAATAAGCATTACCTCTACAGTTATAATCCTCATCATTTCTAGAGTTTATACTGATAGCCGCATTAAAATCTATTATAGCATTTTCATAATCTTTAAGCTTATTATATGCCATACCTCTATTACTATAGTAAGTTTCATTATTAGGTTTTAATTCTTANAATCTTTTATAGCATTTTCATAATCTTTAAGCTTATTATATGCCATACCTCTATTACTATAGTAAGTTTCATTATTAGGTTTTAATTCTATAGCTTGGCTATAATCTTCAATTGCTTCCTTATACTTACCTTGAGCATAATAAGCATTACCTCTACGGTTATAATATTCTGCATTGTTTGGTTCTATTAAAATTGCTTTGTTAAAATGCTTAATCGCTTCCTCATATTTTTTGAATAAGTAAGATTCGTCTCCTTTTTTGTAGTAATTTGTATTATTTAACCCTTTCCTTACTTGTAACCATTGACTTAATTGATTTATATATCCAGATAATTTTGCTGAAATAATAGTTGTTTTTAGGTTAAGATCAATGGTATTTAGAGCACCATTATCCTCAACTTCTTTACTGTTACCTATATCTGTATCATGAATCATAATTGATTGATTTGATATTTTATTACCAGCATTACAAGTTCTATTTTTCTCTCTTTCACTCATAATTTGTTCATCTTTATAAGGCTCTGTTGATAATAGTTCTAATATGTAAGATTTAAAGTATTTGGTAGGATCATTAAAAATGGGCCCAACTTTTGATTTTATAAAATTATTAAATTTATTATTTAATATAGTTTCATATGATTGTAAATTCCCTACGCTTTTATCTATATGTAAATTACTATAAAAATAAGCCCATTCCTGCAAAATTACTGACAAGAATGCTTCCCTAGCCACATCCAAAAATGCTGCCCAATCAACAACATTACCTTGTTGGTGAGACTGTGCTAAGCTATAAGCTAGTTTATGTAAGCCAATTGTAAGTGGATTTCTTGGGTTATGTATAGATAGACCTATTTTATAAGTGTTATAATTTTTACATACCAAAATTAATTCACTTATTGAAATTTGTTTTAACTCATTAGAAAATTTTTGGTTATAACTACAAAATCTTTTCAGTATTTGATAGTTAATAGTTTCAATAGCTGAGTTGGTTGTTCTTTCTAAAGATAGGGATTTAACTTTTTCAGACCTAAGTTGGTTTAGATATTCAATAAAATTACTACTTACAAATGAATTTAAGCTTAAATATCTATTAACTAAATATTGAACTTCTTCATCTCGGCTATGGGTAAACATACGACAGGTACCAAATTGTCCTTGCCTTCCAGCCCTACCCATACCTTGATCTTCTACTCTAAGATTAGCAGGATAAAATCCAAAAATAACATGTAAACCCCCATTTTTTATACTTTCTTGTGATAAAATAATGTCAGTACCTCTTCCTGCAGTATTAGTAGCAATTGTAACACTTTTAGGACGTCCTGCTCTGCTTAAAATATAATTACTATCTTCTTTTTGCATTTCGTTAATAACATAGTGTCTTATATTTTCTTCTATAAGTTTATTAGCAAATGCTATTGATTCATTAATAGTCCTAAATAGTGCAAGTACAGGTCTATTTTGTTTTATTACTGACTTTACCTCGTCGATAATTGCCTGGTAATAAACCTTCTTGTCTTGAAAACATTGATTGGGGAGAGCCTTACGTAAGTTAGGGAAATGTGGAGGAACATCAAATATATCTACATTATAAATAGCCTTAATTTCTTTTCGCTCCTGCTCTTCTCCTACTGTGCCGGTTAACCCAAATATAGTCTTATATTCTTTAAAGAAAGCAGGGTGTGATATTGAAGCAGAAGTCAAGCTCTCAGCTTTTGGTTTAAAGCCATGTTTGACTTCAAGAAATTCATGTATTCCATAGCTCCATCTACTTCCATGGTTAAGGCTACCTGTATTTTGGAAGTCTACTATTATTACCTTATTTTCATTTATTGAAGAGCTATTATTATCAATTATATAATCTTTTCCTTCCTCTTTTTCGATCGCTATTTTAGCTGATGAGATCCACATTTTTAACCTTTCATTTGTAAATTCTGTGGCTTGTTTAATGTATCTACCATTACAGTATTGTTTCAAAATCTCTCTAAGCATTTTACAATCTAACTGTTTACTAATATTCTGCTTAACGTAAATTAAAATAGGTTCATAAACCCAGGATGTATCTTCTGCAGAAGGTAAAGCTATCCTTGCTGCATTTAATGCTGTATCCAAAAAGAGGTTATCAACTTCATCAACAATTACTACTTCGCAGGTACGTCTAATTTTCTTTCCATGTATTCCTGTAAAACGTTTCTGTTTATTGTATAACTGATCTCTTAAGATAGAAAATTCAAAATCGTAATTAGTTGCATAAAGTACTACTCCATTAAAGTGCTGTTGTTCTTGTTGATCATAGCAAATATGAGAACAACTGATACCTAACCTCGCAAAAAATTTTTCATATTTTTCTTGATCACGTATAGCAAGTGTTCTTGAAGAGGTAATGATATCAATAAACTTACCTTGACAAGCCATATAAGCTGCAAGCATAGCAATAATAGTTGATTTACCCTCTCCAGTACGAATTTGTGCAATTCTTCCTTTAAATTCTTCGGGAAAATGTATAAGCCCAATTACTGATAAAACTTGAGTGTTATAGGGATAAATTTTAAAACAATGCCTAATAACTTCACGTATGGTTGCAAGTAACTTAATAGAAGCTTCATTATCTTGAGGATTCTTTTGTAATATGATTCCTTGTATTTGTGCAAGTTCTGAAAGCTCAGCTAAACTTTTTGATTTTATTGTTTTTGCATATTCTGAAATATTTAAATATGTGCTTTGCAGTATTTTAATATCTTTGCTTGACAAAGGAAAACGAACAAGATCACTCTTACTTGCAAATTTATCTAGTATTACTTCTAAGTCTGATTCTGGAAATTTATCATGTAAATATTTTAATTGCGCTTCCTCTAATTTACCTAGCAAACCTTGCAAATCTGGTAAGCAGCTGCCAATAAGCTCATTTATATTAATTACATTATGCAATTCTAATAATAAGCTACATATTTCTATATAGTAAGTCATTCTAGCGCTTTGTACAGTAGGTACAGCAGTAAATAACTTTCTAAATACTCTATAACCAAGCTCTGCTTTAACTTGTATGGCGAGCTCTAGAAGTATACTAATTTTGCTTTGATCAATACCACCACTTGATAGGTGCATAATACAACGAGTAACTACCATTTTTTCTTCGATATTAAGTTCATTAGTATCAATCTTTTCAAGTATACTAAAAAAACTTAATACTTCCTTAAATTGTAAATTACCATTATAGGCTAAATAGCTTAATGCCTGAGATTTTAAAGTCTTATAATCATATATTTCATCAAGTACTTCTATATTAGTGATTTTCTGTATAGCACCATATGAAACCATTATTTGACATATAAAAGGGAAATTATTATGGAATGCATTATTCAATATTTTAATAGAGGGCAATAAATTTAAAAAAGAGCTTTGCATTTTTTTATCTGTACTTTTTTGTAAAGCCAATATGCAAAGTTCAAGATAAGATTGATTTATACTTAATTGGAATGAGATATTTTTTTGCGGTGGTGAAGAAATTAAATTTCCAACTTTAGCTTGTAAGCACTCATCCATAAACTCTTTAAATAGATTAAGAGCTTTGTTAATTTTCGTGTATTCTAATGGATATGATACCGTTGGTTCAAAATATTTCCAAAACCATTGCTGCAATATTTCTTGATTTTCCATTGTTAGATTATCTAATAACTCAAAAAACTCTGGATTACTATACAATACATCCCAAGAATATTGAATTAGAAAGCTATAAGTAAATTTTTCATAAAATTCGGGGTGCCTAGATAACTTATTAAGCAGATTGAGCCAGTTATTAATGTACTCTAAATGCTGTTTTGATTGCGTATTGATAAGGCTACCAAAAAATAAAGTACTTGCTTCTACAGGGAGAGAAGAAAAAGTTTCAGATATTCTTTTTAATATATTATCATCTCTAATAGTAAAATATTTTCCTAACAGCTCTATCAGCTGGGCTACATTAAATATATTTGGCTGTTTCTGTGATTTTGCTAATAAATTTGTATTTGCTTCTTGCTTTAAAAGCTGATTTTCATGTTGCTTAATAATTCTGACAGCTGAGTAATTTTTTGATTGAATTGCATATTGAATAGGTTTCTTTCCATTTATATCAATTTGTTGCATCAACTGAGGTTGTGTTTTACATAATAAGGATATAGCATCACTATGTTTCAACACTATAGAAATATGTAAAGCATTCATTTTTAATAGATTACATTCTTGTATGTTTTTCTCAAACTCTATTAATTTTACTTCTAATGCTTCATAGCATTGCCTTAAATAACTTGGGATATCTTTTGAAACATTGGATTTTAAGGACTGATCTCCTAATATAAGTAATAAATCTATTACCTTTTCATGCCATTTTAATAAAGTAAGTTGGCCAGGTGTCATACCTTTATTGTCGGTTATATATAAATCAGCGCCTGCTAGTATCAATTGGACTACAGCCGTATATTGCCCTTGTTCACAAGCTAGATGTAGGGCTGTCTTACCTTCTTGGTTTTTAGCATCTAATTCAATTTGTTTTTCACAAAGTAGCTTTAATACATTAATAGACCCATTTAATGCTGATTCATGTAGAGGGGTATTACCATTACCTGCAGTAGCTTTTAAATTAATTCCTAATTCAATTAGTAATGCTGCAACATTATATGCATTTGTATAAGCAGCATAGTGTAAAGCATTCTCCCCAAATTTATCTAAACTATTAATAGGACATCTGTTATTTAATAATTGTTTAACGGCTATTACATTATTCCCTAAAGCTGCAGCTAACAAAAGTTTTGGTTGTTCACTTGACATATAAAAGCTGGATAATTGTGTAACCAAATTGGTAATTTCTTTATTGTTGCTTTTAACTGCATATTGAATTGCGCTCCATCCTCTTATGTCTTCTTTTGTAATGCTGGCTCCCAGCTCAATCAAAACTGTAAATGCTTGAACTCTGCCATGAGATGCAGCCAAATGTAAAGCAGTATTTTTAAGCTTATTTTTCTTTGTGTATTGCGTTTCGCAATCAATATCCATCCCTATATCAACAAGCAATTTGATGATTTCAGTATTTCCATAAATAGCTGCCAAATGTAAAGCATTTAATCCCTTAACATCAAATTGGTTAATTTTTGCCATTTTAAAGCCTAAAAATTGTACAATTGGGTTTAACCCTGAAATTGCTGCAAGCATTAATGGAGTATGGCCATTACGATTTTTATCTATGATATTTTGTGATAAATTTGCTAAGAATAGTGCAGAGTCTGATTGTTTTGCTTTAATTGCATAGTGCAGTGCTGAGTCTTGATATATATCCACAGCATCTATATTGGCTCCTTGGGATACTAGTGATTCTAATATTTTTATACTACCAGATGCTGCAGCTAGCATTAATGGTGTGGCTCTTTGTTGGTCGGTTATATCTGGTATTACTCCTTTGCTAATTAAGTATTGAGCCATATCGATATCGTTTTTAACAGCTGCGAAGTGTAGAAGTGATTTACCTTCTTTATCTTTATAATTTATAGAGAAACCATTTTCTAAAAATAACTTAGCTAAGTTATTTTTTCCGCTTACATACAATTTTTCTGTTAAAGTAAAGTCATTATAGTTAGCTTGCTCTAAGATTTCTTGTTTATATCTGCCAAAATATTTATCAACCCATTTCAGTTTCTCAAGAATAGAGACCTCGTTATCATCTTCAAGGTTGAAAATGATTCCTAAACCTTTGCTATCTTTAACTCTCGGATCAACTTTATCTTTAATTAACTCTATAATACTACAGGCATAGTTACCTGAAATAATTGGATCCAATTTAAATACAAAGTGTAGAAATGGTTTTAATATTCCTTCCTCAGTTGGAAAAAGAGTATTATTAATAGGAAAAATTTTTAAAATTTCCTCAAAATCTTTATAATTTCTATTGTCAAATGCAGATAATAATCTTTTCTTATCTGTGTCAAATTTTTCACTTCTACCCTCTAATGCTTCTAATATGTAAGGATTCTGGGAAATTTTAGAATAACTTGTTACCTTACTTAAAAGAAAACTTCTAAACTCATATTTATGTAATAAATGAAGGGCATCAATTCTGTTATGTTTTATCGCAACCTTAATTGCATCTTCACCATTAAATATTAAGAATGGATCAGCTTGAGCGTTTAATAATAATTCAATTATTTCTATAGAACTATGCTCAATTGCTGTGTGAAGCGCTATACCTTCTGAGGTAGCTTCATTAACATCATATTTAATATTTAAGAGAGCTTTTACTTGATTTATATTGTTATTTTTACAAGCATTTAATAATACTAATTTGTCTTTTTCTCCATTGATAGAATTTCCCAGGTTATAATTCTTCAAAAGAAACTCTATACATTTAGATTTTTTATGTATCATTGCGAAAGAAAGTAAGTCTTGGGGTAAGCTTGCTGTTTCTATAAGTTTTAATAGTAATTTAAGCATCTTTCTATCATCATTTAAAATAGCTAGATGCATCGGGGTATACTTTTTATCATTTAACTTACAAAAGGTGATACCTCTTTTATTAAGCACTGTTATTAAATGCAATAACCCATGTTCTGCTGCTATATGAGCAGCAGTGTTTTGATGCTCATCTACACAAATGTTAGGATCTGTACAATGTGCTAATACCTCTTTTAATACTTTTTTATTATGACTTATAATAGCACCGTAAAGTAAGTGTTTATTATTGAAAGCATTACAATAATTATCACCTTTTATACTAAGTAACTCCTTAAGACAGTTTAAACTAGAGTTCTCTGCAGCTATATACATTAAGGTTCTTACTTCTTTATCATTTATGTTACTAGACCAGAAAGCTTTAGACATTAATGGTTGTTGTGCTACCCATTCTCTTAGAGAGCTTACATCATCAACTTTTACAGCAAAATAAATAAAGTCATCGTTTGTACTATTATTAAGCTTAAATACTATTTGTTGTTCTTTTAAAAAGTCCATTAGCATTCCATGCTTATATTGTGATGCTACACCCAAACTAGATGAACTTAAAAACTCACCTTTAGGATTTATCTTTTGCTCTTTGAATAGTTTTGTGAATAAATAATATTGCCCATTTCTAAGTAAATAATAACTTATATCATTACTAAGTTGCTTAACATTTGTTTTCTGGTTTGATAACAACACTTTTTTTATTATTTCATAATCTGCTTCTTTAGGATTAACCTTATCCAAGTTTTTATTAGATGAGAGATCTTGATTCTCTCCGCGGCTTATTAGTATACTTGCTACTCCATACATTCCTTTCCTTGCAGCTTGTAATAGAGCTGTTTCATTAAAGTTATTTATGATATTAATGCTGCTGAACTGTGCTAAATAGTGGGCTATATCAATTTGATTGTTAAGTATAGCAACCATTAAAGATGTATTACCGTTATTATCTTGTATATTTATATCAGCCTTCAATGTAACTAAAGTCCTAACTGCTTCTATGTGCCCTCCTGCTGCAGAAAGGTGTAATACTGTTTGTCCTGAATCAAGTCTTTCGTCTACTGAAATACTCTTTGTTTTAATTATAGCTTTTAATATTTCAGATCGGCCTTTTATTCCAGCACAATGTAGAGGGGTATAGCCATCAGTTTTACGGCGTTTATGAACATCGGCACCTTTAACAATTAGAGCTTTTGCAACTTCACCTTGGTCAGTATCTATTGCTAAATGTAAAGGGCTATTATCATTGTCAGTTACAATATCTACTTTTGTATCTCTTTTATTTAATAAACATAATGCAGCAGCTTGATATTTATTTTGGATAGCAATATATAATGCGAATAAGCCATTAGGTAATATATGATTTGGATTAGCCCCTAATCTTAATAATGAGCTTATAACTGAAGTCTGGCCTCTTTCTGCTGCTAGTATTAAAGGAGTTCTATCATCTTGAGTTTTAGCTTCTAAACACTCTTTGTTTAAATTAATCATATATTCTACAGCTTCAGTATTACCAGCTCTTGCAGCAACATGAATAGGCCAATAACCTAGCTTATCTTGTTGTGTAATACATTCCGTCTTTTTGCTTATTAACTTTTCTAGAACAGGTTTACTAACTAAACCAGATATATGGTGTAATATAGTTTGACCTGCTTTATCTCTTCTAGTTAAATTAATGGAATCATAGTTAATCTCAACATCAGATTCGTTGTATACTGATTTAAGTAGTAATTTTTTAAAGTCTTCATACTCATTACTTGATGTTTTTCTATGTGATACAGTATCGTCACTAAAACTATCAAGTAAATATGTATAATCAAAGAAATTGATTATATTTTTATCTTTTACTTTTAATCTAAATATAGTGTAATTCTGCCCTTGATGTTTAATTTGAGAAAATTGTTCTGGGTCTTTGTCTTGGATATTAATTAATATCTTTTTAGCTAATCGTTCTCCTTGTTGTATTTCGGTAGGTGCAATATTTTGTAGAGATAATCCGCAGCCACCCACAATACTAACATTATCTCCAACTTCTTTATAAAAATCATTATCCGCTATACTTAACGTTGAGTGGTCATAGTTTGTTATTACATTTATTTTAGAAATTTGTTCATTTTCTAATATCCATTTAGTAATACTTTTATATATCTTTTTATGCTTATCTAATAAAGAGACTATTTCACTATGTGCAGATTGGATTTCTTTGAGTAAGTACTCTTTTTTCTTTTGAATTTCTTTCTTAGCAATAGATTTAGATAATCTTAATTTATCTTTTAAATCTTGCAATTCCTCCCTAACTTGATTTTCAAACTCTTCTCTAGCTTCATCACATTTCGCGTCTAGTTCATTTTCAAATTTCTTCCTCTCATAATAACTTGCTTGTTGCAAACTATAGCAATTTCTTGAAATTACTTTATCCTTTTGTTTCTGAAGTTCAATTTCAAACTTTTCACTCTTTTTTCTAATATTATCTTCTAGAATCTTTTTAGCTTTTTCTCCTTCAATATTGATTGTTCCTTCTATTTTTTTGTATTCTCGAGTTGCATTCTGGTTAATTATTTTTGTAGTAGCTTCCAATTTTTTATCAATAATACTTTTAATATACCCAAGCTTTTCTTCTAAGGTTTTCCTTTGTTCTATTTCTTCAACTAAAAGTACAGGTCCGACCTTTCCTGAATTGTTTATCTTAATTAAGATATTATTATATTTTGGTGGTAGGTTACTTAAATTTATCTGCTCAAACTGACTTTGATATTCAGAAAACTCTTTGCTAAGAATACCAGCAACCAAAAACCCATAGATTTTATTAGCACTATCAGATATATCTTTAAAACTATTTGATATGCTGCTTTTCAAACCGGTAACTATTGATTTGAGCTCAAAATCAATTTTCTTATACAGCTGTTCAATATACTCACTATCAATTTCAGATTCTTCTATCACCCCTACATCGTCTGGTATTTTAGATTTAATTAATTCCACTAATGCTAATTTTATTCTAGTTGAAAGTGCATCTGGCTGAATAGTTGCAAGATTTTCAAATAATTGCTCATAAAAGAAGTCCATCTTATACTTAGTTTGCCTTTTCTCTAGTACCAGTATTTTATTAATAAAATCTGTATAAGTAATATTGAGATTTAAATGCTTGTAATAACGAACAGGTATGGGTGGATAAACTTTAGGAGAAGTGCCATTATAAACCATAGGAGCACTATCTAATATAGGCACCTTACCTATTTCTTGTAAAGTCGTATAATAATAACAGAAGAAATTTATAATACCTAGCATCTGGAAATAATCCCTACAAAACGGAAGCTTAGGCATTTCTTGTTTTATACTTTGTGCTATAAGTTCATAAAGATGAGTTAGTCTTATATAGTCTTCAGGCAAATATCCATTTCTTTGCTTATAACTTTCCAAATATTGCTTGTAGTCAGGCATCAATTCTATGCTATATTCTATATCAAATTCAGGATTCATTAAAAATATATTCTCATATTTAGAAATTGATCCTTGCTTAGCAATTATCCTAAAAGAAGTATTAAATTTAGTTTTATATATTGAATTAGGATTATCATTTATGCTTTCTTCTTCCGATTCAAGACCGTATTTGCTCATTAGCTCCCTTAAAGATACGTATTTAAATCCTGAAAGATTTTTTTTACAATATTCTTTAATATCAATTAATTTACTCTTTAAATAATCTCTGTCGGTAATTTGTTCTTTATCCCAATCCTGCAGAAAATTCTTATCAAATATTCCTCCATTTAAAAACCCTTTCATATAGTAGTCAAGAATTGCTATCACATCCCCAACTAACGTATTTTGGTATGCAGGGTGTATCACAGGATAAAGCTTATGGTCATTATTAAAGTGCAAACTAAAAAATGGATAAGTCTTATGTATATATATTCCTATAGCTAATTCTCTTAATATTTGTTTTAATTCTGCATCCGTGAAAGGCATGGCTCTATCATTGCTTGGAATACAAAAAATATGTTCATTAAAAAATATTTGGTCAGTACTATTTTTTACTCCTTCAATAATACCAACTTTATTAGCAACTCCACCTATTTCAGAATATTGGACATTATACCCAGGAATTGGATCTAAAGGACAAGACCTATTATATGAGTCTCCCAAGCCATTTGCTATTAGAGAAGCTTCAAACATTTTTCTATCATAAGTACTAAATAAATTGTCAAATGCCCTGTCTACATGCTCTTTTGCACAATCTTCATACGCTATTGATCCAATATAACTGCCTGCTGCGGCTGTGAGAATAGGGTTTAAATTGATCAAAGGTATGGCTGATAAACCCTTTGCGCATAAAGCTCCGGATAAGTTTCCCAATACTACATGTGAGGTGGCTACTAATATTGCTCTTTCATGAGATAACCCACGGTTTAATGCAGCTTCATAATTCATTAAACCACCTACAGTAGATAATACTAGATTTGTTGTCTTTATATAATAATTGGAAACCGTAGTGGTTAATGGTGTCCCAGGATAGTTTCCGGCAAATTGTTTAACACCTTCATTCTTAGCACTATTAAAGGCCGTCCATAAAACCATTGCTTCATCTAATAAAATATCATTATCTTTATTGTCAGATGTATTTTTTTTATCTTGATTTTTGGTTTCTTTCTGATGCATAATCAATACCTATTTTAATTCTAAAACAACTTATTGCATATATATTTGATTAGAAACTTATTAGACTCACATATACTTTAAACACTGCTTTAAAGCAGCTTAGTTAATTGTTAACCTGTTTTCAGCTAAGTTTAATGTAAAGATATTGAGGATAATTATGTTGGCCTCAAACATATTTGAGTACTTCTTTATTTATCAAATATGAAATGATACTTGCTCAATAATTTAAGTTTTTCAATATTTATTATTTTCATTTAATAAATAACATGCATATTTATTATAATAAAAAGTTAATTTTATTAGCTATTTTGTATTAGTAATTTGTTATATATATTATTTCTAAACTCGCCAAATATTCTTGTATATTTAAGACTCTCTATATTTTAATCTATACTGATTCATCTTAAATCTTCTAGGACATAGATCGTTTAGGCTTGCAAGCAAAAATATCCTTTGTTTACAGGTGTTTATGCTGGGGGTATCAGCAATATTTCTGTATTAAGCAATATAGCCCCAAAGGTTTTAACAACTTACCCACTCCTGCTTATATTTTTTAAACGCCTTCATAAAATTAGATACCTTCTTAACCCTGCTTCATTTCTTGCAATACTACCTATTTTCCTGCTATCTCAGCTAAATCCCATAACTCATTAATCAAAGAATTTGCCAATAATTTAAAAAACAGAGGTAAAAATACTATGGTTATTATTGGAGCTATTATGAGAAAGTTACTTCATATAGCATTTGGTGTTATTAAGCATAAAACTAAATTTGACCCACAAATGTTACAAGTATATTAGATTAACTAAATAGTCGCTGGCGCGAAATAGGAATATGAGGAGATAAGCGGGATTGCTAGGTTTGTGTTTTTATATAAGAGGCTTAAAAGTTATTGAGCTTGGTGCTGTTTTATATGTAAGTTGCTTATTATCCTTTCATGTGCATTTACGACTGTTTTTTAGGTTGCAAGCTTAGCTCTACCGCTGGCATATCTCATCAGTTGATGAACATTAAACCCAAGCATTGAAGCAAAGGCAGCAGAAAGAGTAGTAGTATCCGACTTCATCTTCGATCTTCCAAGCTGCCACTTATTCTTCATATGTCCTATCAATGGTTCAATTCCTGCACGCCTATTAGTGAGTTTTGATTCAATTTCATTAGCATTAGGAGATTGAGGTATACTGTTCCTTCCAGGCTTTTGCAGCCCTATTTCTTTTATTCCTGATGATGATAATACTTCATGGTTAGCTTTAGAGTAATAGCCCTTATCAGCTGCTACTGATCCCAATATCCCTTCTCCAAATAATTCTTCATGTGTCCTTATCATTAGCTCAATACTGTGCCTGTCTTCCATCCTCACTCTATCATGTGGACAGGAGATTATAAAATTTCCTTTTATCCTTCCCAGCTGAATAGAACGACCAAATGATATCCTCTTATTACCTTTATTAAAGCATTGAACTTCATTTGCGTGAAATGATAATACTTTATCTGCCTTAATTTTCTTGTGTAATATGAAACTTAGTACATCCAACATATAGTTGCGACCATACTTCTCTAATTGAGAGTATAATCTTTTGATATTCCGCGGCATACGGGCAATATCATAACTCAAAAGACATTCACATGCTCTGCTTACTTTACCTACTTCATTATAAGCACTATGCCATAATTCTTGCAAAACCTTATGCTTATCTTCTATCTTACTGAAAAAACATCTCCGAGCTTTGCTCTTTATATTTTTTACATCTACTTTTATGTCCCAATCCGCATAAAATGAAATGCTACTTTTCATATACTTCCATACTTTATTCGCTTTCTCTGCTAGCTTCACCATTAAGTTAACATCTGAAGGGTAAGCAATATTGGCTTTTTGTACGGTAGAGTCTATGTCCATTTCACTTGATCTTGCAAAACCTAGCTTTACTGCTATTACACTTATTTTATTTGCAAGATCTCTCTGCGTTTCACAACTTAGCCTCGATCTAAATTCTTCTATTTTAGTATGATCGGGACAATGCCAATCTTCTACTATTCCCTTTCCACAAAATATTTGGTATGCTGCATTATCTTTTATATCGTACTCAATTTGCCTATCTGTTTTATTCAGTAATTGCTGCAACATATATGCTCCAAGATGTATCCGCAGTTTAAGCTTCCTACCCAACCACCACTTGCTCTTCTTTGTGCTTGCTTTTATGTCCGGCAGAACTAGCTCCTTTAATTCTTCCCACTCTATTACATTGCCTAGCTTTATTAGCGGGTGATTAGCTGCCACCTTGATATTTACTTCCCCACTTTTTATCTTGCTTTTTATTCCGCTCTCACTGATACTCATATCGGGTAATTTCGCTCTAATTCTAGTTACAGCTAAATTACCCGCTATCCTTGCTTTTGAACACACCTTTTTATTTTATTCCTATTCCCTTTTTTTATTTCGCACCAGCGACTACTTATATTGCAACCCAAGAAGGTTGGCTATATTTAGCAACCGTTATTGATCTTTACTCAAGGAAGGTTGTAGGTTGGTCTATGAGTAGCCGCATGAAGGCTGAGTTGGTTAATAATGCATTACTTATGGCAATTTGGCAACGTAAGCCGCCTAAAGGACTTATTTGGCATACTGACAGAGGTAGTCAATATGCTTCCGAGAGTCACGTAAAAATTCTGAATGACCATCATATTATTCAAAGTATGAGCCGTAAAGGTGATTGCTTCGATAATGCCGTTGCAGAGAGCTTTTTTCATTCTTTGAAAACTGAATTAGTCCACCAATGCAAATTTAAAACCAGAGAGGAAGCAAAACAAATAATATTTGAATATATTGAGGTATTTTACAACCGTATTAGAATCCATTCAGCCATCGGTTATCTGTCACCCGAAGAGTTTGAAGTTATACAAAAATCTGCTTAGCAAGATGTCCGGAAAAGTGTTGACACATCAAATTTTATGAAGGCGTTTAAAAAATAGGCTCTGTTGCAAATAAAGAAAAAAGAAATGGCTAGGCTAATAGAATAATATTCTAGCAAGCTAACAAATTGTCAGTGATAATTCTAATTTCACCTTGAATGCCTTGTCCATACTTCCATAAATCAAAGCGTCCTTTTTTAAACATTCTCATTAACTCAAAACCCTTGATAGTAGCATAAGCAGTCTTCATTGATTTAAAACCTAAAGTAGGTTTGATTGAACGTTTAAGCTTACCATGGTCTGACTCAATAATATTATTGAGGTATTTGATTTGTCCATGCTGTAGTTCTAAAGAGCATTTGCCATCTTCTTTCATCTCAGCTATAGCTTTACCATAGGCGGGGTTTTGATCAGTATTAATAGCTTTAGGGTGGGAGCTACTAGGTATAGAGCTTAACGCTTTGTTTAGAAACCTCTTTGCAGCTTTGCTATTTCGTGTGGGTGATAGATAAAAATCAACAGTATTTCCCTCTCTGTCTAACGCTCTGTACAAATACGCCCATTTTCCTTTAACTTTTACATACGTCTCATCTACCCTCCAGCTATACCCTAACGTAGGTTTCCAGTACCACTTAAGCTTATCCAACAGTTTAGGTGCATAGCATATCACCCACCTATATATTGTACTATGATCCACATCTACCCCTCTTTCACATAACATCTCTTCTAGGTCTCTGTAGCTGATCCCATATTTACAGTACCACCTTACTGCCCATATAATAATTTCATGTTTGAAGTGTCGGTGCTTAAATATATTCATGATCAACAAGCTCTATACCCTATATCGCCAACTCTATAATTCCTTTCCTTTATTTGCAACAGAACCCTTTTTCGCTCTTTCTTCTCTTAAAAATAGCCTATAATTTCATTAATATTTTCTTCCTTAAGTTCCTTTATTATATCTTAAGAAACTAAACACTACAGGTCTGTTTTGAACGTTCTTCAGTACTAGACCTATTAAATATTATTACACAAACTTTAGAAGGAAAGATGTATAGGATTTACTATACTAATGAAATTTTAAGCATTTTAGAAGAACTTATATAAATTATTTAAGATTAATATAATTTACTGTAACTAAGTTCGAAAAGTACTTATACTAAATTTAAAGTAAAATATATACTAATAATAATTATAAAAACATATGTATTTACAATTATTTAATATAATAAGTTGTTAAATATTAAATATGACATATTTAATATTTAAAATTATGGTACTTGAAAGCATATAAGTTTAATTTTATTAGTCATTTTTATACTAAGTATATGAGGTATAAATTTATGAACCGTCTACAAACAACTTCTTTAAACAATTTTTTTGGTTTATTTTTGAAAGAATTTTATGAAGAAAACAAACTATTTTACCAGGATTCTGCATTAACCAAAACAATGATATTACCTAATCAGATTGGTAGTACTAATGAGTTTTTGCATGATGTAGGGGATTATATATTTCGCAAGGAAAAGTGTGCTATAGATCTTTTTAGAGATAAGGTCGAAAAGTCAACCGACTTTTTTAAGCAATATTGTAATTTTGTTAGGATGATCAAAATAAATGAAGAGTTCAAAAATTTTTTTGAAACAGAAAAATATATAAAGCTTTCGGAAGAGATAAGGGAATGGAAAGCAGTTTATAGTAAAGCAATGTTCGATTTAATTGAAGATAAAAATTCACGTGCAAGAGAACTACAAAGTGATTTAAAAAGAGAAGGGATGACCCCTGAGGAAATTAATAACGAAATAAGTATTTATCTTGCTAATTATAGAGATCCAAAGAATCAAGGCATTATGGAGGATGCAACTAACCATATAAAAGGAAAAGAAATTGAATTAGAAAAAGCAATAGATGATCTTGGTATCCCTAAAACTGTTTTAATGGTGTATAATGCAAGATTGCAATGCAATAATGCGGAAAAACATGACGCTAAAACTATGCTTAATATGTTGGTAGAAGATCCACGAGGGGCGGGATATTTTGAACCTATGATTAGGTCTAATCAAGCGACCTTAAAGGCGATTGGAAAATCAATTCAATTATCAAAAGCTGACAAGGAACAAGATAAAGTTGAAATTGGAAAGGAAGGTATTAAAGTAAATGTTAATGAAGCTGATGCTGCTAAGTATATTGATCAAAAAACATTACCTAAGAATAGTAAAGAAGTTACTGATCAGGAAAAAACTTCAATACTAGTTGATATGCAAGAAAAATGTGCTAATAGCAAATGGAGCTTGTGGAAATGTGAAGTTGAACTCGAAAAGGCAGAAAAGCTGTATTATCAAAAGAAACATGATAGTAAATATGAGCAAATGCTCAAGGAAAGTGAGGAAAAAAGATTAAGTAATCTTAAAAAGTTCCAAAAATTGGGGGAAGACGAAAAATTAGAATTATGTAAAGAAGGTAATGTGGTGAAAACTGCGACCGCATCAGAGCTAAAAAGTATAAACTTTGGAGGAGGAGTATCAGGTAATTATATGTTTAAAGGTGGCTCTATTGGTATGGATCTTGAAAAATCAAAAGGAGAAACAGATGTAAGCTGTATATCATTTTCTGGTATTCATGCATTACGAGTACAATATCCTTGGCTAGAAAAAGGCTTATATGAGCTAGATTTTAATGATAAAAAGACAGGGGTTTCTTTAAATAAAGATGATTTTCAATATGAAACCTTTCAAGATTTTTTACTTACAAGATGTATGATACCAAAAAGTGTGATTGTAGGAGCGGGTATGCGGGCACATTTTAGTAAAAAATTATTAGAGGAGTCTGGCATTACTGCACATGCTGGTGCGGAAATTAACCATTTATTATGGAGCGTTAAAGCTGATACAAAAGCGGGTTATAATCATTATTCTGCACAAGAGCAAAGCTTCAGTTTATACGAGCCCGATCTTTTAGTTGTATTAGGGTACGAGTTAGAAAATTTATGCCCAAGTAAAAATTCTTCTTTCTTTCAAGTTGAATGTCCTTCACTACATGAAGAACTATAGAATAAACGGGAGTAGCTAATTTAAATTACTGTTAATTACTCCCTCCTTTTTAGAAAAATGTTATTGGGTTGTTTTGATTGTTATGTGGAATCCTAAGAATTTTACTTGTTCTTGTAGGAAGCTTTAACTCATTTTAAAAGTGGTATTAATAATGGTATCAAATATTAAGTCTCACCATGAACAATATTATATGGATTATCAGCAATTTATAAAAGAACTTAATTCTAATGAAGTTTATAAATTAATAATTAAAAGGGTGAATGCTAGCTTACTTAATAAAATTGAAGACCTAATAATAGACCACCCTAATTTTAATAATATTTTTGAAAAAGATATACTATTAAATTTTTATCCTGATGCCGATTGTGTATTTTCAGCTTTGCAAAATTCCAATTTACAACTTAAAATTGAGGAAGATATAAGGTCATGTAAAAAAGCCCATGCATTAATTAGTAATATTAATAATTTTAAAAATATTAATTTATGTGAAAGATTATCTGAAAGCGAGTATCTAGTATTATTTCTAGGGCCTACAGGGGCTGCTAAAAGTACACTGATAAGCTATTTAATAAAAAATGAACTTATCCTTTATAGAATAGAAGAAGGAATTGTCTTAGTTAATTCACCAAATAATAAAGCACCCATTAAGATTGGTGAAGGGGATGAAAAAGGAACGAGCGAGATCAATATTTATCAAGACAAAGAAAAGAAAATATTTTATATAGATTTGCCAGGACTGAATGATGTAGATATTATAGAAAGAATTAGGAATGCTTTTGAGTTTAAAAAGCTTTTTGATTGTAAAAATGAGTTAAACATAAAATTAGCATTTGTTATTCCAAATAATTATATCTTTGATACTGATAGGTTCCAAAAATTACCGAGCTTTTTTGAAGATATAAAGGGTATCATTCCTAATATATATAATTCAGAGTCAAAGTTCAGCAATAGCCTTTTTATTTTTTCAAGAGGACCTAGGTATCAAGGTGAAAAAAACATAAAAAGCAAAATAGAAAAAGCAATTAAAATTAGAGAATTATCTTTAGAGTTTGAGCAATTCTTAGGTAAATTAGCTGAAGAGTTTGAAGATAGAATTACAATTTTTCCAGCTCCAAATCAAGAAAACCAAGATCATATTATCTTTAATGAGCTTAACACAAGGCATGTTTATAAAGACTTCCATTATAGAGAACAAATTATTAAATTACTTGAAAAACAAAAGCCTATTAAGTTAAATGAGAAAGATTTCAATACCGTAATAAATAATGATAAGGAAATCATCCAAGCATTAAATATTTATAAATATTATAGTATTAATAAATTTAACAACTTATTATATACTATCAACAATTATCTAAATAATAATAATTTTGAAAGCTTAGAGACTCTAAAAATAATATTAGAATATTTAATATCAGATAGAGTCAATTATAGTAGTAATCATCCTGTAGTTAGGGAAGAAACATTACTAAAACCTATAGAATTAGCTTTCCAAGAATATAATAAAATTAGCAATATCACTATCAACTTTCAAAAAATTTTAAATCAAGATAGTAAAGAGTTTTTAAATAATATCCAAAATGAAGTAAATGATAAAATTGAAGAGATTAAGAATACTATATTTGAGTTGTATTTCAAGTATATGCTTAATTATTCACAGTCATTAAATGAGCTTATAACCAATAAAATTAAAGAAATAGGTTTTGATGAAAAACTCTCAACTTTACTTGACGTGTTCGGGAGCTTTTTTTTAAAAAACAATAGTCTTCAATTAACTCAAGAGCAACTTGAGCAATTAACAAGAAATTATGGTAACATAGATGTAATAGAAGCATTTAGTAAATATTTTGAGCTGAGATACAACTTATACAATAAATTTATTATAAATTCTGATATTAAGTATCAGATAGAAGCAAAGAACTTAATTAAAGAAGTTGACGAATATGTGTCAGAGCAAATTCTTAGTGTAATAGATGAATACTATATATTAAATGCATGTTACATTAAATTAAATGATGAATTTTTTGTGATAAACAGAGAGTTTAATATAACGGAATATTTTAAACAAAGCTATCATACCTATGAATATTGGAAAGCATATGAACTAAATGAAAATGTCCAATTTAAAATACTAAAATTATTTTCCATTTGTAAAAACCTGAAAATTCAAAAAGTAGATAAGCTTGAAGAAATAATTAATAGCAGGCTTTTAGACGATGAGAGTAAATGTAGTAAAGATTATGATGAATTAATACAAAAAATAGAAAGAACCGAATTAACTAAAGAGGTAACTGAATCAAAAACTTGCTATTTTAAAGGGGTAGTACCTGGCCTCTCAGAAGTTATAGGGAATTCAGATAATTGTAGGGTGATTAAAATATTTGGGCAATATGGTATTGAACTTGACCTTGAAACGCAAATAACCCCCCCGGAATTAAGGGAATTATATTTAATTGCACCTCATACAGTATTAACAAAAGAAAAGTCCTCTCCGATTGGCAATTTAAATGTGAATAGATTGCATTTTATAGCAAGTGAGAATGAAATAACATTGCTTGATTTAGACAAGCAAGAGGGAACAGTTAAATTAATAAGGGCTTTATACTATCCATTTTCAGATTTTACAAAGCAAAATATTAGCCTATGTGAGGACTTAGTCAGTTTTCAAATTGCAAAGACACCATTACCTAGAAATAACAATATATTTATTAATAAAGTAATTTTTACTTCTTTTGTACTAGCGAAAAATACTTTTGTTGGCTTGCTATGTGGGGTATCTTCACGCTCATATTTTAATAAAGTATGGAAATTTAATAATGAAGATAATGAAATTATTGCTTTTGTTAGTGCTTTTACTGGAATTATCTTAGTAAATCTATTCACTAACCCAATATATATTCTCAAATCTTCCTTCATACTAGGAAGCATAGGAGGAGTAATGGGTGGAATTATTGGAAAAATTTCATTTGGTAATGATGATGATGCTGGTGGTTATTTGGTTTTGGGCGTTATAAGTGGAGCAATAAGTGGAGCAGTTGGAATAAATAATTTTAATAAGACATTATTGGATCTAATACTTCCTGTTGTAGGAATGTGGTTAGGCGGTATATATAGTAAGTTTATATTTGGAGGAGGCATTTACTGTAAAGAGGGAGAAGGGGGATTTGTTGCTACAAGTTTTTCTATAGCAATAATTGGAGTAGCAAGCGACGACCCAATACAAGCTCTTATATCTCCATTAGTGCTAGGAAGTATAGGAGGGGTAGTGGGGGGAATTAGTGGAAAAATTTCATTTGGTAACAACCACAATTCTAAGGAAGCATTTCACTTTGGTGTTTTTAGTGGAACAATAATAGGTTTGGTAGGAACTGCTTATGACTACTCTATTCACGATCTCATACCTATTATAGTAGGAATGGGACTAGGCGGTATATATGGTAAGTTTATATTTGGAGGAGGTTTATACTGTAACAGTGATTTAGATATATTTATTAATAATAGTATTTTGGGGGGAATGATTACAGGGGTAGTTAGTTCCGTTTATAATAAGCCCATGCAAATTCTTATTTTCTCTACAGTAAGTGGGATAGTAGGTGGTTCATATTTAAAGATTATGCCTATAAATGAACTTTTTGATAATCGTGGATCTGCAATATTTAGTATTACTAGCTCACTAATAGGAGCAGTAAGTAGTGTTCTTAATAGACCTATAGAAACTTTAGTTATATCATCTAGTTTATCTTTGCTTGGATCGCTGTTTGATAAAAGTACTAATCAAAAAATTCCTATATTTACATGCTCTGGAGCTGTGATAGGAATAATATGGGGTATATCTGATCATTTAGAGTGGCAATATTTTTCACCAGTATATGGAGCTACAATTGGGGCACTAAATGGGATGGTGTTAATGAATAATGATTTAAAGAAAGGGGCATATTGGGGTAGTATAGTTGGAATAATACCTGGAGCAATAGTTGGCTTCAGTGAAAAGTTTTTACAAACAGCCTTAAGCTCAGTGGCAGGGGGGATATTGGGTATATTAAATGGGATGTATCATAAAACTGGACCTGAATATTCAGTAGTTTATATGGGTATTGGATCATCAGTTGGAGCGCTTATAAATAATATTGGAAAAGTCTTAGATAGTACTTTAAAAACAAAAGAAAGTATGGAGATATGTTATAAAGAATTTTATCTTAAAACTAGAGATAACAAGTTTATTGCACCAGGTGATAATGATTTAATATTTAAAATTGATCAAGAAGATATAGATATTGAGAATTTGAATCAATATATATGGTATCAAGATGAAACAGAAACTTTACTTATTAATAAGCAGAACAATAAATGTTTGCAATTAAATAATAATCAATTTTACGTTAGTACTATGTGCTCCTATGCAAGAGCAATATATCCTGAAGCTAAGAAAAAAGGCTATGTAAGCCAGGATCAGTGTATTAAATATCTAAATTATGCTATTAACCATGATAAGGCAGTAATTGATACTGCAGATATTCCATTGAAAGAGGATAAAGTAAAAGAAGAATATTTAGAATGGTTAAAGAATCTAGGGTTTGATTACAAACACAACATTAGTTTTACATATTTTAATGAGTATAAGCAAAGTACTATAGAAGATGTTTCAGTCATAAATGAGAGACCAAATCAATCAGATAAAAAAACATGTATAGAGAATTTATTAAAATTAGGAAAATATTCAGAAAAACCTTATCAGCAAGGAAACTATGAAGTATTTTTAAATAAAAGAATATTAAATTCTAAGGGAAACTTAAAGAAGTCAGAAGAAAATGAAGAAATATTAATGATATTAAGCGAAGTACTTGATCTAGATTTACCAAAAGCTTATTGTGAATATATCCGTTTATTTAAAACTAATAACCAATATAATAATTTTTTTGTAAGTGATATATATAGAAAACTTTCCGAAGATATTTTAGCATTAAAAACAAATTACTTTATATCAAGCTCTCAATCATTAGATGATAAAAGTATGAGAGTAAGAGATCTACGACAAGATTTAGAAGAAGAAGGTAAATCACAGGTAGAAATAAATAATGAAATTAACATATTTCTTACAAATTATAATAATCAATTTAGTTCATGGATTACTGGGGAAGCGGAGAAGAATATAAAAGCTAAGGAAATAGAATTAGAAAAGGCATTAAGTGAAGCAGGAATACCAATGCAGCAACAACTAATATATAGTGCACGGGTGCAATGTAATAATGCTGAAAGGAATGATGCTAAAACTGCATTTAATATGCTTGTCGGAGATGATAGAGGAGTAGGAAAATATGAGCCATTAATAATTTATAGAAATTCACCTTTAAGTGGCGAGAATAACAATAATTGCATAAGCTATAATAGCATACAGGAAATCAATTTTAAATTTCCTTGGATAGTAAAAGAACTTTTAAATATTGAGATATTTTTTGATCAAGGATTAGAGTCCAAGGACCTACAGAAGTCAATAGAGATAAGAGATAAGATTTGTAAAAAAGTTCCTAACTCAATCATTATAGGTTTTGATGAGGAATACATGTCTAGCACAGAGAAGGATAGCAAAAAGATATTAGCAATAAAATACAATAATTATTGTGGTAGCTTACCCTGGGATAACCCATTAATTCATATGGGTGAAGAAAAATATTCTTACTTATCAGCAAGAGAAATATTAATTGATGAAGCTTTAAAAAGAAGTAATACAGTTGTTGTTTATGGAATACCTGGAATTGATAAAACCTTATTTGTTTCAGAATATATAAGAAGTAGGTTTACAAAAGATGTAAATAATAAGAAAGAAATTTGGAAGTTTAATGCAGAAAATTCTGAAACTTTGTATAAATCATTTTGTAAGTTTGCAGTATTTCTTGGTGAGGCTATTGAGAACTTAAAAGACTTAACTCCAACAAAAATTGGTAAATTAGTAGAAGAAAAGTTAGCAACTCTTTCCAAGTATTTAAACTTAGTAGTTATATTTGATAATGTCAGTAATGATCTAAACAAAAATGATTTAAAAGACTATCTTAAAGCATTTAATAAAGATGTAATTAAGATA
>JACGYV010000051.1 GCA_014116815.1 Holosporaceae bacterium 'Namur' | reverse complement strand
TAGAGATATTTTACAATAGAAAACGTAGGCATTCTAATTTATATTATTGCTCTCCAACTAATTTTGAGCAATATTACTACTACAAAGTTGCTTAACTACTTCTCCACAAATTCGGGACAAGATCAGTAGCTTCCTGCGGGACTTGTAACATACTTTCAGCATAAACTTTACTTCTCATGTGTATTTTTGGTAAAATTGAGCTTAATACTGCTGCATATTCCGTATTGATCTGGTTATGTAACCTACTTAGCTTGAATTCAGTAGTACTGCTCGTTAAGTTTTCTTTATCTCCTTCTTCCTTTGAAAATATCATTGTCGATAAGTCTATAGCTTGGCTTAGCTCATCTTCTCCAACCATACTTTCGCTATTTAGTTTATCTTTATCTTTGAGTAAAGCTTTTGTAATTTCTTCAATCTGCTTTTCTATATTTTCAAGTTCTCTTTCTAATTGTGCATTATAATCACTTTTATCCATCCTTATTATAATGTCTTCTTTCCTAGCTTTAAGAATTTCTAACCGCTTTTTATCAGCTGTTTCTTTGTTAACCTCTTCTTGATTCTTACTTCTTTCATCTAATTCTTCTAATCGCCTATTCTCCTGTTCTTCCACCTGTAACTGTGAAGCTAATATTTCATCATTTATAATCTGTTGCTGAGATTGAGAGATATTTTCTGAACTTTGCCGCATTTTTTACTCCTTGTCTTAATGAGTTGGTATATGCCTATTTTCCTTATATTTTATTTACCTATTTCTTTGTTCCTTAACTGTTCTCTTATCTGCTCTAAGGCTTTGATGTTGAGATACACCTTACTTCTTTGATTACTATCTCCTCTTTTTTCCTGCTCTTCTACCTTAAATGATTCTTTGCTAATACCTAACTCTATAAAACATTCTTCTATCTCTTCTGCAGTACCAATTACCTTTAATTCAACTTTTTTTATGTCTGGTTCTATTCTTTTAGTTTGTATCTCTCTTAGTAATCTATCTCTAACTCTTTCTAACCTAGTTTCTTTAGGGCTTTTATTTGGTTTAACTATATCATCTTTTTCTTTTCCTTTTATATGTTCAAGCATGCCTCCTTGTTTGTAAGCATCTTCTTGTGGTGTTATTTTATTTAGTAAATCTTCTGCTTCATATACCAGCTTAGGATCTACTTTAGTATGAAGTTTTAAACTCTGATCGCTGAGTTGCTGTACTCTTTTTCTTAAGATAGCAATGCCTTTTTTATCTAATGTTATCAAACATCTTTTATCTATAAATTCAAGATCAGTTTTCATAATGCTTAAGTGGGATTCACAATATTCTTCTAAATCAGCTTGTTTTAGATTTAAGATTTCTATCGCCAGATTAATATCATTGCAGCTTAAACTTAATTTAAACTCACTAAATGCAGCTATAATTTTGTTTTCAATATTTGAAAATCTCTCGCTTAAGCCAATATCATAACCACTTAATTTTCCCTCAACTATCCTCATATTTTCATGAATCTTTTTAATAATATCTTTTAATAAAGAGTCATGCTCACTTTTTTGTATGAAACCATCTTTTTCAATTGAAGATATAGCTTTTACCAATACAATTTTTGATTCAGAGTAGTTTTGTTGTTTGTAATAAAGTGCACTTAGTGACAATACAATATTATATTTATCTTGGTAATTGATTACTTTTCCACCTACTTGGTAAACATCATATATATTTAAAGCCTTAGTAAATTTCTTGACAGCTTCAGAAGCACTATTTCCTTCCCTCCCTAAGCACATCGCCATGTTACCAAGAATATTAGCATACTTTAGATCAGCATAGTTTTCATGACACCTTTTATGGAACTTTAATGCTTTGCCAAAATAAGATATAGCTTTTTTATAGTCCTTTTCTATATAGCTTTCTTTACAATAAATGCTTCCAAGATTATTAAAAACTTCAACCCTATCAGTATACATATGACCATTACTTAAGTATTTATCATAAATTTCTAATGCTTTTAAATATTTTTCTATTGCTTTTTTATCTTCATTATAGTGACTTAATATAATACCTAGAACTTTATAGCAGCTTGCTACTTCTAAAGAGGTAGTATCATGAAAATATACTCTAATCTCTAAAGCCCTATCTATATTACATTTGGCATTTTTATAATCCTTCGAGTCAGTATAACAAGCTGCTAAATTACGCAAAGCCGTAGCTACACTGACACTGTATTCTCCATATATTGCTTTTAAAGAATGTAATATATTTTGATAATATTTTATTGCTTTCTCATATTCTCCTAATTCTTTACACATAAGGGCATATTCATTATTTAAGTATATATTATCGAACTTATTACTTAAATTAACTTCAGATAACAATTTAATATTATCTAAACAGCTTTTTGCTGCAGCATAATCCCCTTGTTCTCTCAGTAAAACAGCATATTGAAAGTAATTCGTGTAAAATAAGTTTATTAGATTTTCCGGCAAATTATACATATTTCCAGATACTTTATATATCTCAAAAAATCTAAGTACTTTTTGAATATTGCGCTTTGCATTTCCATAATTCGAACCTTTTAGACATAATAAAACCATTCTATTTAAACTAATAATTAGACTAACATTGTCTTTTTGATTTTCACTCTCTGCAATAGCTAGACTAGTATATTTAAAAGCTTGTGGATCATTATTAATTTCTAAAATATGGCTTAGATACCCTAATGCAAGTAAAGAATTTGGAGTTTCTTTTACAGCTTCTTGAAAATAAGTAACCGCTTTTTCATACTTACTTAAGCGCTTATATATTAAACCTGTATTTATATTGTCCTTTTTAAAAAAGTTTAATCGTGATAAAAAATTTTGATCCAATAAGACATTTTCTTTACTACAAAATTCATCTAATTTTTTATGGAGAGGGAAAGCAATATAATAATATTTAAATAAAGCTCCTCCTTCCTCTAATTCTCTATCATATAAACTAAATCCTCCTTTTATTTGTGGGTTTCCTGCTTTTTGATCAACAGATAATATATCTATTGAGTCCTTTTGTTGCCCATAATGCAAGTAAGCTCTTAGCCTTAAAATTGTTGCAAAGCTAGTCGCATATTTTAGATGATGTTGAGCGCTTCTATTTTCTTGTGCAATGCCAATAATTTTTTTTTGATATAATTTATCTACTGCATCCCATGCACTCTTAGCTTCTATACCGAAAAATAATGCTAAACTATATATAAATCTGTCAGGCAATCTATATATTTCTTGTTTGACATCAAATAATTTCCCTTCTGTTGTACTTTCAATTAATTCAGGCCTATAATTATCTATATCACTCTTAACTTTTATAATTTCTTTCTGATTTAGCAAATCATTTATTTTATGTTCTTCCACTCCATCTTTCAGCCTTTTTAAAGTTCTAAGTTTAAAATTCGGAACTCCATTTTCATTTTCTTTATTTAAATATTTACTAACTTTCTTCCTGTAGTTAGTAAATAAACTTTGCTCCCCATAAATAAAACAACTAGCCTCTAGTATATATGGTAAGTTTTTATCTACATGAGCATACTTTTCATCTAAATACTCTGCCATCTTTTCAGGGGTTTGTATCAATTCATAAGGCTTATCCTTCTCTATCCTGCCTAGTGGTGTTTTACCCCCTAAATCAAAGTTAAACCCTCTACATACAAAACTCTCTAAATTAATGCTATATTTACTGGTTGGTATTATAGTTTCTCCTAAACAAATAACTTTAAAATGCACTAAATGGCTTAGGTTCTTGAAATAATTTTGAATTTTTGGGTTACTGTTAATTTTATAATCTTTATTATCAGTAAGTATTGCAAACTCTAAATCTGAATATGGTGTAAACTGATTTAGTGCTAATGAACCAAGCCCTATGACACTATATTTGCAAGGAGACCCACCTATCACTTCCTCGCACTCTTTAAATATTCTTGCTATAAAGCCTTTAACTTGTTCAGCTATATGTTCAAATAATCCCCTAGTTTCATTTGTAAAGTATTCTTCTGATTCATATGCTGATTCAGTTTCTTCTTTCTTTAATGATACTTCATCTATTTCTTTTACTTTCTGCTCTGCTTTTTTTCTTAATTTCTTTAAAAAAGCCCTGTTATCTTTAGATTCTTGTCTGACTAACCCTGATTGAATAGAACTTTCCTTATTTCCAGAAATACATACTAGCTCACTAAGTTCTCTCCATATTACCTCCAACTGCTTAAATGACCGAACCTTGTAATTGTCTAACTCCTGGTTAGTTGTATCCTCTTGTTCTATTCTTTCTACCATACTTAATACATATTGGTAGAATATTGCTGCATCTGTATAATCTTCTGCTTTGCTTGATACCCTTCCTATATCTATATATAAATCCCCAAGAGCTTTATATATTTTTATTAAGTTAGTACCTATTTCAAAAGAAGGAGTTAAGGTATAGTCATAAACTAATCTTTTAAGTTCAGTTTCATACTCTTGTTCCTGCAACCTTAATTTATTCAACCTGGCATTAAAGTTTATTATATTTTCACATAACTTCTTCGCTCTTTCTGTAGCTTTAAATTTTTCTTGTTCCAATCTTTTTATAACAAAGTTATATGCTTTTTCTGCTAATTCTTCTCCTTTATATGTTAAGAATATTCCATCTTCCTTATTGTATTCCTCAACTGCTCTTTTAATATTATTAAATAATACTCCATCCCATTTTTTATCTGAAGCTTTACCTATATTAACTGACTCTAAATACTCCCTAAGCTCTCTACACTGCTCACCTATAAATAAGCTTCTAACTATTTTATATATTTGTGTATTGATGCTCGCTTCGTTGGAAGTATCTTGAACTGTAGAATCCAATTTATTTGCAGAATGAGCAGCAAGCATATACTAACCTGATGTTTATCATATATAGCTTAAAACACTGTTTTATAGCTTTTAAACAAGCAACCACACTTTTATTAATACTAAATGATTATCCTTTACTTTAAATCATATATTTAAGACTATGCTTTCGGTATATATAAAGTTTTAAGTATAATTGTTTCTTTAAGATAATGTTTCTAAAGAATATAGATAATATTAACTTTTACCAAACAACATTTCAAAGTTTCCTCTCCCGAAGACTCCTTCTTATTACCTTAGCATGTTATAAACAATGAATATTATAGTTTTTTAAAATTTTATCTTCTGTTATCAATATACAGTTCTCAGCAAGACTCTGGCATATAAGCAATCTATCAAAAGGATCATTATGATGATTATCTAATTTTGCAAGATATGATATATGACTTATAGTAATCGGTAATTCCGTAAATTGAGTTTCTATACAAGTTTTTATATATGATTCGGGTATTACTAGCTTCCCTAATGCTTTCTTAATTTCTATTTCCCAAATATTTACAGCACTGATAAATATTAGATTATTAGGATTCGCTATTATCTTCTTTTTATTACTATCTAATTTTTTGTCATCATTCAGCCACCATAATAAAATATGGGTATCAAGTATATATTTCATATTATTAAAAATACTCTAAAAATTCTTTA
>JACGYV010000004.1 GCA_014116815.1 Holosporaceae bacterium 'Namur' | reverse complement strand
ACCCGATAGAAAAGTTTTGGGCTAATATGAAGCGATGGATAAAACAGCAAATTAAAGATCATCAGCATTTATATGATGCTATCTCTACCTTCTTCCTCGTGCCACAACTTAACTAATTTTACTATATAGCATATTCAAATTAATGCACTATATAGCTAATAACCTATAAATTAAGATTTTAGAATAAATGCAGATCAGGGGGCAGAGCGTATTAGGGAGTGAAGATACGCTATTCAAAAATTCTTCAAATTTACTCATATAGCAATATCTATTCTCAACGTATGTGAAAATAGCTATATCTATCTATCCTTCCCCAGAATAAAAGCTAAAATTTTAGTAGCTGTTATATAAGCTTCCGAAGGAAGATAATCATTAAACATAAGGGCATCAGAGATAATTTCCGATTGTTTACCGGAATCCATATTAATTCCGCTTTCTTTTGCTTGCTTTAAAATTGCTTTTGCTATCTTATCCTTGTGAATTAAGTCGGATTTTGAAGTTATGCCTTCGTTAGCAGCATATTTTAAAGTGATCGTGATAAGCGCCTTTAATTCTTCTTCATTTGCCTGCACAACTATTCCCGCTCTTCAATCCATGCTGCTTGAATTGCTTCCAACACTTTTTCATTGCATTTGTTCGGATCATCATTAAAGCGCGGAAGAGATATTACCCAATTTTTTAAGTCAGTGAATCTAATATTAATAATATCAGATTCCGGGTAACGCTCTTCAAGTTCAATTGCAATATCATAAACATCAAGCCATTTCATATTAAAAAACCTCAGTTAACTTTGCCGAAGAATTTCATAAACTCCCCGTCGGGCGATAAAATGAGTTTTGTGTTATCTTTATTAATCGATTTTTTATAAGCTTGTAAACTTCTATAGAACTCATAGAACTGCGGGTCTCGATTAAAACTTGATGAGAATGCTTTAATGGCTTCACCGTCGCCTTCACCGCGAAGCATTTGGGCTTTCTTTTGCGCTTCGGCTAAGATAATTTTCTTCTCTTTATCAGCGGTAGCTTTAATAATCTGTGCCTGCTCATCACCTTGCGCTCTAATTTCTTTAGCTTCTTTCAAACGGTCGGTTTTCATGCGCTGATATACGGCCTCGCGGCTTTTTTCAGGGAGATCCGCTCTCATTATTCTTACATCGACCATTTCAACTCCTAAACTATTTGCTTCCGTGTTCACCAGGTCACAAATTTTTTTCATGAGCTCGGGTCTTTGCGGGCTAAGTAAAGCTTTAAAAGGAACACTACCTAATACCTGCCTAAGGTTAGAATCTAAAATTGATGAAAGCCTGGATTTTAATTTCTCCTCGGTTTGTACTGTTTGATAAAATGTAAGAGCTTCTTTTATTCTATATTTGCCAAAAGAATCAACACGCATATTTTTTTGATCGGAAGCAATAACTTCAGTCGGTTCAGATTTTAAATTTTGAATCCTTTTGTCAAAAAAGAACACATTTTGAATAAAAGGTATTTTAAACTTAAGTCCCGGTGTATCAATTTGCTTAATCGGTTCACCGAATTGAATTACTAAAGCAACTTGTCTTTGATCCACAATGAATGCGGAGTTGAATATAGCTAATAGAGCCGCAATTACTATAATTATCAGTGTTAAACCAAAATAATTCTTTGTCATATTAACCCCTATTTCTTTTCGCTATTATTGTTATTTTTCAGTAGTTCGTTAAGAGGAAGATAAGGAACGGTTCCGCCGGAAGCTTTGCCGTCCATAATAATCTTATCCATTCCCGAAAGTATTTCTTCCATGGTTTCCAGATACATTCTCTTACGGGTTACATCTTTTGCTTTTTGGTATTCGTTATAGATTGAGTTAAACCTACTTGATTCACCTTGAGCGCTAGCTATAACCTGCTGTTTATAACCTTCTGCATCCTGAAGGAATTTTTCGGCTTCACCTCTTGCTCGAGGTAGCATTGAATTCCTATAGGCTAAAGCTTCGTTGATAAGTTTTTCCTTATCAGCTTTTGCTGATTGGACATCGCGGTAAGAATCAATAACTTCAAGCGGCGGCTGTACCCTGAGTAATTGCAATCTTTCAATGTGTACGCCCATTTTATAGTTATTTAACATTTCTTGTAACAGTTGCTTAGCTTTCTGTTCAATTTGAAAACGCTCCTGTGCTAAAGCGTCGGAAATCTTATGTATTCCGATTACTTCGCGTATCGCACTTTCCGCACAGCTTTTAACCGTGTTTTCATTAGGCAGATCTCTTAAATTAAATAAGAAGTTTTTTGCATCTTTTACTTTCCATTGCACATCAAAGTTTATGTCAACTATATTCTCGTCGCCTGTTAACATTTGGCTTTCTTCAGGACGATTTTCAATATTTTGATCCGCAACGTCATTAGGCTTAGAACCGAATAGCCTTGAAGTACCGTAGTTTTGCGGTGAGTTTGAACGGAAGCCAATAATTTCACGATTAATTCGTGTAGTACTTACTTTCACGATAGTCTCTATCGGAGAAGGAAACTTATAATTTAAACCCGGAATCGAAGTTCTATTATATTTCCCTAGTCTTAAAACTACACCTTCCTCATCCGGCTGTACGGTGTAAAAACCGGTTGAAAGCCAGGAAAGTAGCACGACGAGCAATGCAATTATAATGATTTTATTTGAAGGTAAGGAGAAATTTGAACCACTGAAATTGCTGTTTCCTCCGCTTCCTGAAGGTTTTTTCTTAGCTTGAAGGAAATCCACGATTTTTTCTTGGCTTTTGCGGATTATTTCATCCAAATCATCATTATTATCTGGTTTTTTATTTCGGTTGGAGCTATCATCCCAAGGATTACGAAAGTCTGACATATTGTTGTTGCCTAGTATTCAATTTTCCATATAGGTATTAACTATATCGAACTTCAACGCTTATGGCAAGAGTATGTCTATGATTACAGAAAAACAAATTATCGGATCGTTAGTTAATATTATTGATCCTGAGGCAGGAAAGCCGGTTACCGACTTTATTCCAAGAGTGGTAATAAGAGATAATTCGGTATTTTTTACCCTTGAATACAGTGCATTAAAAACCACTGAACAAATCAAAGCTAAAGAGCATTTGAGAGACTTATGTGAAGGAGAAGTAAAAAAAATTAAAGGGGTAGGGGAGGTGAAGATAACCGTGAGTTCTACTAAAGAAGATCCGAAAGTAAGTAAAAAATCACCCATAATGGGAGTAAAGAAAATAATATTAGTTGCATCCGGAAAGGGAGGGGTTGGTAAATCCACCGTTGCCTGCAACTTAGCGGTTGCTTTAAGCAAGAGCGGGAAGAGAACGGCATTAGTTGATGCTGATATTTACGGCCCTTCTATGCCTAAGATGTTCGGTATCGCCGAAAAACCTGAATTGATAAATAATTTAATGATCCCGCTTGAAAAATTCGGTATAAAGTTAATGTCAATGGGATTTCTGGTCAATCCCGATGCAGCAGCCGTGTGGCGTGGACCTATGGTAACCAAGGCTTTATTTCAGTTAATGAGAATGACTAATTGGGCATTTGATGATAGAGAAGTGGATGTAATGGTGATTGATACCCCCCCCGGAACTGGGGATGTGCATTTAAGTTTAGCGGAAAATTATATTATAGACGGGGTAGTGCTGGTTTCTACCCCTCAAGAAGTGGCTCTCGCAGATGTGAGAAAAGCTTATGATATGTTTAATAAGCTTCACATTCCCGTGCTTGGAGTAGTTGAAAATATGAGTTATTTTGAGGATGAAAAGTCTAAAAATATTACTTATATTTTCGGTCGAAACGGAGTGAAGAACTTTGCCCGAAAAGCAGGCATTAACTTTTTGGGCGAGATCCCGCTTAATCCTAAAATTGCTTCCTCCTCCGATCATGGTACCCCGATTGTTTTAAGTGAAGAAAATGGAGGAACGGCTAGCCTTTTCCGTGAGATTACGAAGAGGGTTTGTTGATGCTACGCAAGCTTTTCTCCTCTGCATTTAGGGTTAATTTTTTAAAATATTCAGTCTTTAAAAAATCCCCGTAAGCATATAACAACGGAGTACTTCCCGAATAATCTGCAACTTGAATTGCAGCGGGGTATTCATTATATATTACTTTAATTACTGCAATAGATTCTTCATTATAATTTTTATCCGTGCTTTCTATTATGCTATGGAGCGGATACCTGCCGTTATCAGGAGAGGCAATGTTACATTTAGCTCCTAAATCAAGAAGGCCGTTTATTATATCCGATCTACCGCTTATGCAAACATGCTCAAGCAATACCCTACCTTTAAAAGGTTCGTTTATATAGTCTTTAAATATTTCGTGTGAACTTTTTAAAGTAGAGAAAAAATTATCCCAATTATTATCCGTTCTGCAATAATCAGCAATTTTAAAAATCATTGTAAGAGCGGAATTTATTTTATATAACTCAGGATTTGGAATTTTCCTCATAAAAGTTGAAAGACATATAAACCCTTTTTCCTCTGCCAGCTTTATACAGCCACGAACAGCATTCGGGTTATCTTTTAGAATAGTAGTGCGCTTTACCATCATTTCAAATAATGCTCCTACGGGTTGTTCATTACTATCCCTATATTGAACTTTTCTATTATGCTCGATTAATAGCCTAAGTAATTCTATGCTCTTTGTTTCAAAATCTTCTTTTGAAGGATCAAGGCTACTTAAGTAATTCAGCATTCTAATACTGCCTATTTGTTCTTTTTGCCCAATTATTGCGTCTTTTATCTTTGTATATGTTTCATCATCTAATACTCGACTATTTAGTTCACATGCATATTTTCTCATTTTATTCAGCATTTTAGTAATTTTATAATGTTGATATTTGTTATACTTAGCCCATAAAAAAACGGCCTACTTATTAAGAGTAAGCCGCAAAATTATTTTAATAGGTTACATTGAGCGGACTTGTTGGCTGCTTGGTGATTGAAGTACATTATCTGTAAAACTAGAAGCTCTAATTTTATGATTTGCATACTCCATAGGGGTTCTTCCATATTTATCTTTATGTTCCGAAGCTTGAGGATATTTTGCAAACAATCTCTCAGCTGTTTCTTGCTTACCTGAGGCGATAGCTAAGTGTAAAGGAGTCATCCCATATTTGTCAGCAATTCCACAGTTTGCCCCTAAATCGTTTAACTTATTTACTACCTCTTCTTTCCCCGCGCCTGAGGCAAGATGTAGGAGAGTTTTACCTTGGTTCATTTGGTCTATACTTTCCTTTATTGTCAGGATTGGCTGCTCAAGTGTATCTGAAACCAAGTCCCATTTGTTATGTTTAGCAAGCATTATTAACATAGGCATCGCAGTTGAAGTTAAATTTAGTAAATTTTTATACATTAAAGCGCCATTGTTAAGCGGGAGTGTTATGGTTTTCTCTAAATCTTTTAGACTAGCTTTCACACCAAATTTTTCAATAAGAGTGGTTACTATATCTATTTTATTGTTTTCAATTGCGAGTGAAAAAAGATTAGTAGTCTTTTTCTCTCCGTTATATTCAACTTCAAATTGTTCGTTAATTTGCGCTGAATTTAAAGAATTAATGTAATCCGTTATGGGCCAATTTTTAATTTCACTATCATTGCGGATAAAACTTGCCCAAATTTCTATAAGTCTTTTAGCTGTTAAATTCTTTGAAACTAACTTTGTATATTGAGCTGCACACCAAGCGGAAGACTCGGGTTCAGCACCACCGCTAATAACTTTTAAATTATGAGTTACATCACCGACTTTAAAAGATCTTTCTAAGAGTTGTTCTTGTTTCATGCTTTATCCTTTATAAAATTTCTGGTTTAGGAGATCATAAAATTAATAGCAAGTAAAGTATATTAAATTGATAATAATAATATTTTTAACTCGCTGATTTTTATACCTTTGTGCATTTTTAGTTTAGCTATTGAAATATAAAGTTTTTACGATCTGAAATTAAAAATGCTGTTATCTGTTGAATAAGTCTTCTGCATTAGTTTTTCATAAAGTTCCCAGATTTTAGGGCTTCCAAAAGAAAAACTTTTTTCACCTGAAGATGGTTTATCTAAAGTATCTTTCTTAACTTTGTAAGAAATGCTGAATTCGGTAAATCCGGAAGCAATTTCTTCAACTTCAGGAGGGTTATCTTTGCGACCTATTATCATCGCCGGTGTATTGCCGAAAGAATCCTTGGACTCCAGCATCAAAGGAAATTTTTCCAGTAAGTAATAAAAGGTTTCTTTATCGTCCTCAAGAAGAGCAGCTATATGCAGAGAATTCTGCCCTCTATCATTTGTAATGCTGCAATCCGCGCCCATCTCAACCAAAGTCTTAACCACTTCCAGTGGAGCATGGGCGGTAGCTAAGTGCAGCAAGCAATGGCCTTTAAGTTTGTTATTAATATACTTTTCAATTTCTTTGGGCTGCTTTTTTAAAAATAATAAAAATTTATCCCAATCATTCTCTTTCGCATAACGAAATAATTCATTTAAGGCTACTTTTTCTGAATATAGATCAGGCTCCGTTTTTTTGAGTAACAGAATCGACATATCTTTACCATATTCCTTTCTTCTTGAAAGAGCAGATTTCATATGAGTATCATTATAGTTTATTTGAAATTTATCAAAAAGAATGTTTACTACATCCGTTTGATTGGTTTCGATCGCGATTTGTAGAAGGTCTTTCTTTTCGATTATGCTATGCTCAACCCGATTGCTTTCAAAGGCAAGTTGTAATTTATTTACATTTGCCTCCTGCTTCGCTTTTTCATCAGGTAGATCGGATTCAAATGTAAAGATCAATTCATCTATATCTTCATCAATCTTTTCTTCTTTTAAATCTGTTTTATCCGTAGCGTTAGCTTTCTGCATAATAACGTTAAAAACACGATTAATCGACATAGGATTAAGTTTTTTAATATAACTCACCTTATCAATATCTATAATTACAGTGCTCCCTAATAAGAAAGTTTTCCAAATTTCAAAAAATTTAGCTCTAGTAAGATAATCCTCGGAATCAGATTTTCTTTCTGACTCACAGCTTAAAACCGAAATTTCGTATCGCCTGTTTTCAAATGTAATATTAGCTTGATGAATCACGCCTCTTACCACTTTTTTAATTGCGTTAATATTAATTAGAAACACTAAACTATTCTAAAGTAAAGTGGGTTAACTTAAAAATAAACGCTACGTTAATATTTAATATTTTATAACAATTATGATTGTATGGTAGGTAGTAAGTTAATGTATTTTAATATATTAATAGTATTCTTAATAAGAAAGATAAAAAATGACTATCATATAATATTATATCTTTACATTAATAAAGAGTTGGATTATAAGTATCTCAAAATAATTTAAGAATAATTTGAAACAATGAGTGTAAAAATTAGATTATCCAGATCAGGCGCTAAAAAGAGACCTTATTATAGAATTGTAGTTGCGGATGCTCGCTCGCCTAGAGACGGTAAGTTTATTGAGAAGATCGGCAGCTATAATCCGTTGCTTGCTAAAGATAACGAGCAAAGAGTTGTTATTAATCAGGAAAGAGCTAAACACTGGCTTTCTGTTGGTGCCCAAGCTACTGATAGAGTGGAGAAATTTTTACTTAATTTTGGTTTATTAGCTGGCAAAAAAGAGAAAGTAGCTAATAAATAAATTATTTAACGAGCTTAAGGTTTAATAAAAGGTCTTAAAATGTCGATTCAACGCGCTAAAAACGATTACGATATCTGTGTAGGGGTTATTACTTCAGTGAATGGGGTGAAAGGATACGTAAAGATTAGAAGTTTTACTGACAATCCGCAGGATCTGGCTAACTTTAAAAAGTTATTTGATGAAAGCAATAAAGAATACCAAATAAATATTATAACTCTTAAAAAAGATTATATAATTGCGGGTATTGAAGGTATAGCTTCAAGGAATGATGCTGAAAAATTAAGAAACACCAGGCTTTATATTAAAAGATCGGAATTACCCTCCGCAGGCAGCAATGAATTTTATCATGCAGACCTTATGGGCTTAGATGCTAAATTAAAAAACGGAACTAACTTCGGCGTAGTTAAAGGCGTGGTTAATTTCGGTGCCGGGGATATTTTAGAAATTTATGATTTAAACTCGGAAAAAACTATTTACTATCCGTTTACTAAGCAATTTGTACCGGAAATTAACTTAGATAAAAGACATATTTTACTTGAGCCATTGGAAGAAGTTCTTGCAGCTTCAGAGTAGGGAGAACTTATCTGCCGTGTGGAAAGTTTCTATTCTAACTCTCTTTCCGGAGATCTATCCAGGTGCGTTAAATTCATCAATTATCGGTAATGCCTTTAAAGCAGGGCTTTGGGGTCTCGATGTTTATAATATCCGAGATTTTGCTCATGACAAGCATAAAACCGTAGATGATACCACCTACGGCGGCGGTGCAGGGTTAGTCATCAAACCTGATATAATGGGTGCTGCAATTGATTCATGCTTTATAAATAATAGCAAACCTATTTATTACCTTACTCCCAGAGGTAAAGTTTTTAATCAAAAGATTGCTAAAGAAATTATAAGTGAACATCCTTCAGGTATTAATATTATCTGCGGTAGGTATGAAGGGATTGACGAAAGAATATTTACGGAGTATAACATTGCCGAGATAAGTATGGGCGACTATGTTGTCTCATCCGGTGATATTGCTTTATTTCCACTAATAGATTGTTGTGTAAGGTTGTTGCCGGGTGTACTGGAAAAGAGCGAAGCTTTAGATAATGAAAGTTTTGGTGCAGGAAAGTTTGAAAACCTTTTAGAGTACCCTCACTTTACAAAGCCAAGTAATTGGCGCGGCCATGAAGTTCCGGATGTTTTACTTTCCGGTAATCATAAGGAAATTGAAAAATGGCGCCTAAAGCAAGCAGAAATGAAAACTAAAAATGCACGTTCCGATTTATGGAACCAATACATTAAAGGAGAAAAGAAATGAACTTACTTCAACAATATGAATCTCAAAAGATTCAAGCCTTAGTTGCAGGCAAAACTATTCCGGAATTCAGATCCGGTGACACTTTAAAAGTTTACGTTAAAATCGTAGAAGGTGCGACAGAAAGAATACAAGCATTCGAAGGGGTTTGTATCCATATTAAAAACAGAGGAATCGCTTCCGGCTTCACTTTAAGAAAAATCAGTAACGGTGAAGGCGTAGAAAGAAAATTTAAATTATATTCTCCGCGTCTCGATAAAATTGAAGTAGTGAGGAAAGGTAAAGTAAGAAGAGCGAAACTTTACTACATGAGAGATTTAAGAGGTAAAGCTGCAAGGATTAAAGAAAGAAAAGACAAACCGTCTTCTGCGGCTAAGTAGTCAAATATAAAATAACCGATATTTTACTTCATTGGTAATCAAATTGTAGCGCATGTCGTAATTTACTTATGGTATGCGCTTTTTAGTTGATTATAGGTATAGTATACTTAAGTTAATATAGCTAATAACCTTATGAATTAAGATTATAAGGTTATGTTGCTAAGAATGGAATTAAAGGAAAAAGTTATAGTCAATTAAGATAGGAATGCTACATTGGCAAGGCATGGTCTATAGCTTGTTGCAGGGTTGGAAAGTTGTTAATAGTGGCTCTAATTTTAGCCTTGAGATTCGCCCAAAAGGTTTCAATAAGGTTAAGATCCAGAGAATAAGGAGGTAAGAACAGCAAAATGCACCCGGCATGTTTAATAAATTTTTAGTCCGTTCTGATTTATGAAATGTTGCATTATCCATAACCGCAACTTGTCCCGGAGGTAATTGGAGGACAAGAAAATTTTCAACCCGAAAAATTAAATAAATCCGCGCTTGAGATCATTGAATTAAACACGGTATCACACTTTATTAACTACTCCAACATTACCTTTAATTATCCTTCTACTTATATACGGTAAATTAAGTTAAGTTATTTTTTATATAAATAAAAAGCTTATCAGGCTTTAATTCCTAAAACATACCTCTTCACATAATCCTAAACTTTAGCTAATTTACATATCCTACTTTAACTAGCTCACTTCACCTTAACTTGACGTGTATGGTTCTTTAAATACTCCCATCAGTCGCAATATTCTATCCCAAGGCTTTGGGTATCTAAAATTTTGAAAAAGGAACTGTCCGTTGATAGCAAAGCAATCATAGAAATTGTTAAGTAATAAATAATGATCATATCTTCTATAGCCTTAAAAATCTATTGTTTAAATAGCCTTGGTTCTTTGCTATAAAAGGTTATTACTTAATTTATTTATACTTTGAGATGTTTTTAAGAAGTGCTCTGGTCGTTAGCCTTACTACCCTTATCAGCCGGTTTTTCGGATATATCAGAGACGTAATCCTTGCAGCGCAGCTAGGAGCGGGGATATATAACGATATATTTATAATAATATTCAGAATACCGAATTTTTTCCGAACCATTTTCGGGGAAGGTGCCTTCAGCGCTTCTTTTATTCCTCTTTATTCAGGCATTCTGGAAACCGAAGGTAAACGCGAAGCTCAAAAGTTTACATCCGGAATTCAAGGGTTCTTGCTTACTGCATTAATGATTTTTTGCGGACTCATATTTATTTTTATGCCTGAGCTAATAAAGTTTACGGCGCCCGGGCTTAAAGGAATTGGTAATATTAATCTGGCCGTATCATTATCGCGGGTGAGCATCTGGTATTTAGCTTTGATTTCCTTCGTTGCATTCTACGGCGGTATTTTAAACAGCAGGGGGAAGTATTTTGCTTTTGCAGCAGCACCCGTTCTTTTAAATTTAGTGCTTATATTCTTTGCGCTTAAGGGAAATTCTCAAGTAGAAAAGTTACATTGGTTATCTTATGGAATAGTAGTAGCCGGAGTTGCAGAATTAATTTGGATGATATTTTTCCTCTATAAAGAAGGGTGCTTAGTTAGGTTCACTAAACTTAAACTAAGTGAGGATATCCGTACTATGGCGCGAAGAATAGTGCCGGGTATAATAGGTTCAGGGGTTGCACAAATTAATGTGTTGGTTGATACCGTGATTGCTTCATTTATCCCGAGTGCACTTTCTTATTTATATTATGCGGATAGAATTAACCAGCTTCCGCTTGCTTTAATCGGCACAACCATGGGGATAGTGATGCTGCCTATGCTTGCCAAAGCTTTTAAAAGAGGTGATATCGGGGAGGGGATAAGGCTGCAAAATCAAGCGATAAGCTTCCTGCTGTTTATTTCTATTCCTGCATCATTTGCACTCTTCATACTTGCTTTTGAGTTGGTGGAAGTATTATTCGAAAGAGATGCATTTACAAGCCTTGCTACAAATGAAACCGCCAAAGCACTGATGGCCTTTTCCTTAGGGCTTCCCGCTTACAGTTTGGTTAAAATTTTCGTTGCTAACTATCACGCGGGGGGAGACACGAAAACCCCGGTAAAGATTGCTTTTATATGTGTGATTAGTAATGCTTTACTTAGTATTATTCTGCTACAAAATCTGAAGCATGTCGGGATTGCCTTAGCTTCTTCAATTTCGGCATGGATAAATATCTCGCTACTTTGGCTACTGCTTAATAAAAACGGTAAATTCAAACTGGTTTCCGGCATGAGTTCTAAAATTTTTAAATACATTGTATCTGCTATAATAATGACGATATCTATATATCTGCTTAAAAGATTTACGGTTAATTTGAAATCTTATGTATCACTTATTATATTAATTACCCTTGGCGGTCTGATTTATCTATTAAGCGTAATAATTACTAAGGCAACTTCACTACAAGAAATTAAAGGCTATTTAAAGAGGTGATTTATAAATTAACACCCTAAATATTTTTACCATATTAATTAATTGCTTAATATTTGTTTAACAGTGCTGTGCTATAATAGTATCTAATATAATAAATATTAAATAGATAATTATATGAGTGAATCAACAAACTGGATAAGCATTTCCGGAAAACAACTTTTTATTGCTGCTTTAGAAGGGGGCTTTACTGAAGAGGCAAATGAATATCTGAATAAATTTGATGCTGTCAATATATATAATGTAATATACGGCAATTATTTAAATATAATGAGATTTCTTATAAAGAATAATGTTGAGATTGGTGAAAATGTAGAAATAATTAATGCAGCTTCAGGCAGCGGGCACTTGGAGATGATAAAGCTTTTGCTCGAACATGGAGCTAAGATTGGTGATGATGCAATAGTAAATGCGATTTACGGCAGACATCTGGATATAGTAAAATTCTTAGTTGAGTGTGGCGTACAAGTTAATAATCATGATTTATCAACAGTAATAAAGGTAGGTGATAAAAAATTAATTAAGTATATTTTGGAAATCTTTCCCGAGTCGCAAGCTACTATTACGATAGATGGAAATAATTTATTTATGCTCTTCTCAGGGGAGATTGAATTACTCAAGATGCTGCTAAAAATTGTTAAAATCCCAACTGAAAATCTAAATAAAATTTATAATAATGCTATTGTTACAGGTAATTATGACTTTGCTGCTCAGCTGCATTATGTGCTCGACGTATGTTTTGAAACTAATATTCATTCCGATATAAGTAGTGCAATTATAAAAGGCTTGGATAACTCTATAGAAAACAATAAGTATCATGCAATTGCTAATATTATTGATAAAGCAGGTATTAATATACCCCATCAGTACAAACACTTAGTAAATAATATTAATGACGATATGGATTTAAAGGAATTTGATTTTATATACGGTTTAACTCATAAGCTGGCGCAGCATTATATTAATCTTGCTAAAGTTAAGCTTGAAAATAATTTATTATCTCAAACGGTTAATGAAAATGAAATTAACCAAGCTAAAAAAATTTTAAATGAAATTTTTAATGCGGATAGCCAGGCAAGGCTCGAAGGTTTTCAAGAACTGAAACATATATTTCCCGATGATATGGAGTTAAGCAAAATAGTAAACGAATTTGATGCTTACCATATGGTTGTCGGCAATGCCCTTAACCGGCTTGATAAAGATTTTACATTGGAAGTTTTAGCGCTTAACGGAGTTAGTGTGCCTGTATTTGAGGAGGATATTACGGTTTATCGGGGTTTTGTTGCAGATTTGGATGATGGGAGTGTGGATATATTGTTTAAGTACGGCACTAGGGCTTTCGGAAAAACTAAAATGCAAAAAACTTTAGGTTTTCATATTGACGAAAGCTGGAACCAACTCAAAGTTGAGAAAGCATATTTGTGGCCGTACGGAGGCACTTATGTATCAGTTGAACCTTTCATGGCTTCCGTATTTGCTCTCGGATTTACATCTAAAGTAAAGGGAGAAAATATTCTTCTGGAAATTAAGTTGCAAGCGGGAGCACCGAAAATTTGCGGTTGCTATTCCCGTGAATATGAGTTAGTTCCGAATAACGTTGAAGGCTCTGAAATCATTGCGGTTTACAAGCTTAATAATAAAAAGATGATAAAATCAGTGTATAAAAATCCATATCTTCAAGATGCCTCCCTTACTCCGAGGTATGTAGTCGGTGACATAATTGAGAAGGATAAGGAAGCAATTCAGAAATATAATTCATTAGATTGTAAAAGAATTGAGTATGGGGATTATAATGATTTTCTTACAAAATACAGTTATTCTGAAGAAACGCTAAAACCGTTTTTTGAAGGGCGCCCGGTTTATGAAGAAGTGATTACTGTGGAGCAGGCTGACCCTGAGTTTGAATGTGATCTTACTTTGCAATGTTGTTAGGTTATAGACAGCATAGTTGAACTACGAATAATCTGATCTTACGCATAAAAGAAGGTAAATAATGCATTCTTTATGGTTTTTTCAGTTACGGGGGGATAATCTACTATTGAGTTTAACTTAGTATATTTAAAATAGTGCATTAGAAATTAAACTTAGTTTACTTGCTAATTGTTCCTGATTTAGCCTCGGCTTGACTTTTTCTTATTCCTTCGCCCGAGATCCTGTGTTGCCCGATTTTGGCTGCAAAACCGGCGCTTGCTTCTAGGCTTTGGTTTTCTATCTCTCCTTGCGCTTTAGCTGGTACCTCCGCTTTTTCTTCAGTTTTTTTCGGATGAGAACTGTTTGTTTCCACCATTAAAGCTGAAAGTGCTTTCTTATCCTCGTTTTGAAAGGAGCTTGTTAATTGCATTAATGTTTCCACCACGTGCGGATTCATAGCAGGTTGTGAGCTTATACTGCGGCCGGGAGCAGGGGTGCTTACCGAAGGAGTGGAACTGTCTTTGGTAGTGTTTCGGAGGGTGGGATTACCTATCTCAATTTCTTGAGGTTTAGACTTTGTTTTATGTTCGGTAATAGCCTTATAACCGAGATATCCGGCTCCACCGATAACCCCGGTAGCAACTAGTGCCGTCCCTGCCGTTACAACGGTTGCAGCCGCCAGAACTAAAGCACCAACCGCCATACCCGCGCTCTTCCATGGGTTTTCCCTTATATAATTTATAGTTGTATTCGCACTATCTTTTATAAAATCTGTGATGCTGCTTAATCGGTTTGGGCTCTTAATCTCTTCTATTTTTTTATTGTTTAAAGATAACCCATCTTCGTTTAAACCAAGTTTTTTAATTAATTTTTCTGGTAATCTTTCATCTTTATCCAGCCCTTGTTTATAGCCCTGTTGTGCAGCCTTAGCTTGAGTTGTTAGCATTATAAAATCTAAAGTTTCAGGAAAACTTTTATCATGTTCAAGGTAAAGATTATTAATAATAAACGGTACGCTTCCTTTAACAAAATCAATCCATGAATTTTTTATAGCCTCATCCTGTAAAACATACCCTTCTGTAATCGCCAGTTTGAAATGATCTAATATAGCATCCGGTATAACTTCAGGAGTTATAAGGTTGCCGAAAGTACGTGTTTTTTCGTTAAAATCCAGTTTATATCCATGTCGTTTAGCTTCCTGCACCATTAATACTTTAAGGCGATCATTATTCCGAAAGAGGGGTTCAGCAGTATTCTTCACTTCCACTTCTTTCACAATCCCTTGTATTAAGCCGTGTAGGGCTTCATCACTTAATTTTTCAGCAAGATTCCTTGCTAGTCCGTAAAAGTCTGTAAGTGGTATTTTCTTACATATATTATTAAATAACTTATAATCGCCATCTTTCATCTCACCGTTAATGACTTTCGCTTCTATTCTTTCCAATTCTTTTAAGTCTTTTTGTTCTATCAATTTTTCCTGCATAGCCTTATCCTTCATGAACCCCGAATAATAATTGATAGTACCACCTAACTATTAATAGTTAGTTAACAAAAAGATAATGATTCTTAATAAAAAGAATAAATTATACTCACTATTTCAATCATTTGATTCGGGTCTAAATTATCTTCTATCATCTGACATGCTGCGAGCACTGCCTGCACAAAGCTCCACTCGATAATTCTTTGCCGGCAAAAACCTAAATTCACCGCAAATATTTCAATTCGTTCTTTGATGATCTCTTTAGCGTATCGGTGGTGAAGGATCTCAGGCAGAGGGTTTCTGATAAAAGCACCGCATTCATATTCTCTTTCACCGATAACGCCTTTAGGGTCAATTGCTAAGCACCCCTTAGCTTTATCAATCAAGATATTATCATGATGTAGATCACCATGAAGTAAAGTATTTGAACTAGATGTTTTTATAAGCTTATCACTTAATATTCCAGCTTTTGAAAGGTAACTATCAGGCAGAATGAAATCTTTATTAAGAGCGGCGAGCCAGTCTCCAATATGAGGAAAATTTTTAAAGGAAGGGTGAGGAACGGTATGAAGTTGCTTAATTACATTAATTGCATAATGAGTTGCCTTTTTATCATCAGTTGGAAATAGTGATTTTAAAGATTTTCCCGGTACAGCTCGTTCAATCAGTAAAGCTCCCTGTGCTGAATCATGATTTAATAGTTTGGAACACCCCTTGCCGTTATAAAACTTCAAAGCATTAGCTTCCCTGTCAATTTGCCTTATATCGAGTCCGATTTTTAGTATAATAGGAACTGAGCCCTGATAGCCGCTTAAAATATAATTATGACTAAGGTTTTTTATCGGGATTAATTCACTTAAGCCCCATTGTTTTGCGCAATCGGCGGATAAGCGGGGTAAGCTGTTAAGCCAACTACTTCCTTTCTTTCCCCAAATACTTTTTATGTTATGTTCAAAAGTATTCATTTAGTTACTTTTTAAAAATCCTGACGCATTTTCAGTGCTAAGTTTAATGTGCCTTCATCCATATAATCAAGTTCGCCACCCATCGGGATACCATAGGCAAGCCTGGTTATCTTTACCTCAAACGGGGTGAGTAAATCAACGATATAATGACCGGTGGTTTGCCCTTCAAGTGTCGCATTAGTTGCAATGATTACTTCTTGAATAGTACCTTTTGCAACTCTTGTGCTTAAGGAATTAAAGTTTAAGCTTTCGGGAGGTCTTCCACCGAGCGCGGAAAGCGTTCCGCCTAATATATGGTATTTTCCCTTAAAAAAGTTCGATCTTTCCAGTGCCCACAAGTCAGATACAGTCTCAACTACGCAAACTATCGAATCATCACGCTTTTCATCATTACAGATATTACATGGTGATACCACATCCACATTGCCACATACTTCACATGTTTTTATCTCTTGTGCTGCTTGAGTCAACTGCTCGGCAAGGGGTAGCATCAGTGTATTCGGGCTTTTGATCAGATGTAATACGATTCTTCTTGCCGATCTCGGCCCTAAGCCGGGTAGCTTTGCAATAGTCGAAATTAACTTATCTAACGTGCTGTTATTCATACTTATAACTGTTCTAAAATGTTTAAATGTTTACCACCGTCCAAAAATAAAACCTGCCCGGTCATTGAATGTGTATTTAAAATAAAATTTATTGAATTGCAGATTTCTTTTATATTCGGCGAGAGCTTAAGCGGCGAATCTTTGATGGACTTAGCAAAATTTTGCTCCGATTGCTGTTCCGCTTTTAAAGTGTTACTAAGTGCAATCGCGTTTACTCTAATATGAGAGGCCATTTCATATGCTGCAAATTGAGTGAAGTCCCACAAAGCTTTTTTACTTAAAATATAGGAGAGAAAATTTTTAGGCATCGCGCTTATACAGTAATCAAGTATATTGATTATATTACCCTGCTCGCCCCTCAATTGTAAATCTTTAAAAAATCTTCGGCTTAATATAATAGGAGCATATAAGTTAGCTTTAAAATGCTTATCTAAACTTTTATAATCAATACTTTTGAAGTTATCGTTTTTAAATATACTTGCATTATTAATAAGCAAATCAAACTTTTCATTAACAAATAAGTTATTCAATTCATTTTCATTTAAAAAATCCGCAGTTTCCAGTTTGCAACTAACACCCAGATTCTCAATCTCGGATTTAAGCTTAAATGCTTCATTGCTTGAGTGATTATAATGCAGAAGTATATTATAATGATTTTTAGCAAGAAATAAGCATATCTCTCTGCCTATCCTTTTTGCAGCTCCGGTAACTAAAACGGTCTTATTAGTCATTGATTATCAGATAAAATGCTTGTGCAATTCATATGGTATAATATAATTAAATATTGTATACAAAAGATTTTTTATAGGTTTTAAAGGTTTAATGCATAATCTCAGATATTTACCAGACATATTAGTGCTTCTAGGAGCTTCGGTTTTTATAGTTGTTTTGTTAAAAAAACTTCGTTTAAGCCCGGTTTTAGGTTACTTAGTTGTGGGTGCGGCGATTGGTGAGCACGGGTTTAATTTGATCAAAGATTATCAGTATACTCAATATTTTGCTGAATTCGGTGTAGTTTTCCTTCTGTTCGTTATAGGGCTTGAGCTTACATTCGAACGATTAATTCAAATGCGTTTACACGTGTTCGGGTTCGGAGGGTTGCAGATTGCCGTCAGCACAGTTGTAATAGTTGCGGTGTTAAAGCAAATATTTATGATTGAAACCAGCATTGCCGTTTTAATTGCGGCAGCGCTTGCACTTTCATCCACTGCAATTATTTTACAGGTTTTGGCGGAGAGTAAAAGACAATCCACCCAGGTGGGAAGGTTATCGCTTGCGGTTCTGCTTATGCAGGATTTTGCCGTTGTTCCGCTTCTTGCGATACTTCCGCTAATTAGCGGTACAAAAGAAAACCTGCTTGCCGGTATCGGCTTAGCATCTCTTAAGGCGCTGGTGGTAATTATTTTAATTTCCATATCCGGCAGATTATTTTTGCGCCCCCTCTTTTCATTAATAGGTTCGGCGAAAAGTGAAGAAGTATATGTCTCAGCTACCCTACTTATCGTTTTAGGCGCGGCTATGCTTACCAACGAGCTCGGGCTATCAACTGCCATGGGCGCTTTTATAGCAGGGTTGTTGATTGCGGAAACCGAATACAGGAATAAAGTTGAAAGTAGTATCATGCCGTTTAAAAGCCTGCTGTTAGGGTTATTCTTTATGACTGTCGGGATGTCAATAGATATCAATTTTATTCTCGGTAATTTAAGTAAATTGTTTGCTATTTCTTTCGGATTACTGGCAATAAAAGCAATCATCGTATTTGTGTTGTGCAAGATATTCAGGTTTGGTACGGGTGCTGCCATTCATTCAGGATTATTACTCTCACAAGGAGGAGAGTTTGCGTTCGTACTTTTCGGGCTTGCTTCTCAGCAAGGAATTATCGGTCAGGAAACTGCACAATTCCTATTTATGCTGGTTGCGATCACCATGGCGGTTACACCGCTGCTTTCCATGCTCGGTGCATTTATCGAAGATAAGGTGGATATTAATCAGGAAGTGGAAGGCAACCAGGAATTTAAAGGGGTTAGTGATTTAAACGGGCATGTAATTATTGCAGGATTCGGGAGAGTAGGGAGAGTTGTCGGGTTTATGCTATCGCAAGAGCAGATAAACTATGTTGCAGTTGACAGCAACTATACGCTTGTTAAGCAAGCGCGTACGCAAGGGTTCCCGGTATATCACGGTGAGCTCAGCAAGATTGATACTCTAAGAGCAGTGGGAGCTGAAAGGGCGGCAGCGGTTATACTTACCATGGACGATAAAGTTGATTTAAGGAAAGCGGTTAAGACTATATCCACGCACTATAAAAACCTTGAAGTTATTGCCAGAGTTCAGGATTATAGGGAAGGTAAAGGAATCAGAAAATTGGGCGCCGATATAGCAGTGCCTTCAACTATCGAGACGGGTTTACAGCTCGGTGGAGCGCTTTTGAAATCTTTAGGTATTGTTGAACATGAGATACTAACCACTAAAGAAAAAATTAGAAAAAATGACTATATTTTAGTGGAAGAGCTTGAACTCTTCAGCGGTATAATAAACGGGAAGCCTAAAGGGTAGGTGAAGGCTTAAGAAGGGTAAGTATAATCTTTAGGAAAGCGTTAATAAATAAATCTTTATAATTGCTTAGCGTAGCTTAAATTTGAAAGATAATTTATCGCCATTATAGTAAATTAAGTTGAATATCTAACGCGTTTAATCAAATACAATAAGTTAAATTTAATGTGGCTATATAGTCTACAACTGAAAATCAGATAATAAGAACAGTAAGAAGCACGCGCCTTGCCGCCATTTATGGCGCGTGCTCGTATAAATGATATAGTCATTTATACGCAAACTTAGTTTAATTTTTTATAGTTTGACTATGCTCCATATATGTAGGATATTCAACTTAATACACTATAATTGTAAATTTAATTAACCATAGCTTAGAAACAACAGAGAAGTTTGTTGACAAGGTAACCAAAGCTCAACCTCAACCGGCTTTATTTAAAGGTTAATGGCCGCTTAAAAAGCTGCTTGCTTAAAACTTAATCAGCTTCAAAATAATAGCATTTGTTTACTATTATTTACCTATTTTTTAACATATTTCTAATATCTTCGTAAAATAATCATAGTAGTATTTTGATTTATAAAAATCAGATATAGGAGGAAGAAGTGCCTATCTTTAATAAAGGAGAATTTTTAAAACTTTTAAGTAAAGGTGAAGAAAATTTAATTGAAAACCTTAAAATAGACCTCGAAAAATATGAGACTATCAGTTTAGCCAAAAATGACGGATTTTCAAATGAGTACCTGAATGCTATGCTTATTGCTTTAAAGGGAAATAACTCGATAAGAGAAATTGATCTAACCGAAATAGGCGAGGTCACCGAGGAAGGAGGGATGGCCTTAGCTGAATTTTTAACGAAAAATATTTTAAATAGACTCAACCTGAGGGGTAACAATATTCACCAAGGGGTTATAATAGCTTTAGGAGAAGCGTTGAAGAAAAATACTTCACTTGTTTATATGAACTTATCCCTAACTGATTTGAAAAATGAAGGAGCCCTAGCTCTAGCTCAAGGATTAGAAATCAATAAAACACTTAAATATCTTAATCTGACAGGTAATAAAGGTATAGGACTTAAGGGCGTGCGTGCTTTGACCGAGTCTTTAAAAGTGAATAACTCTCTTATCGCGCTTGAATTAGCTGATTTGCAAATTAATACTATAAGTATTGAGCTTATGGCTGAAGTACTAAAAATAAATAGGTCGCTTACTTCTTTAGATTTATCGGGTAATATAATCAGTAGCATAGCTATAAAAGCTTTGTTAGATGCCTTAGAAGTAAATCCTTTGCTTGTTTCTCTGAAAATAGGATCAGACCGGTATATTGAATATATAGAATATGAGGATCTGCTGAAAACCATAAAAAGTAATCCCTTTCTATCGATAGAATTAAAACTTCTGCCCCAAACGGATTACCTAGGGGATAAAGCTGTTATAGATATAAAGGAAGCTTTGGCCGAAAATAAAGCATGTAAAGAACTGTACGAAGAAATTAAAACCGGAAAACTCGGCTTTATAGGCCGCGAAGAAATAGTAAATTTTATTCAAGATATTGAGGAAAAAATAAAAGATTCCGGCAAAGAAATAAAGCAGCATTTCAGGAAAATTACTGAAGAAATGAAAACAATTTTAAATTTAAGCGGAAAACCTGACCGGAAGTTTGCGGATATGGTAACTGAAGCTCAGCCGCGACCACCTTTAACGAGAGGCTAAGTTTTAATTAAAATTGCCTTACGGCTTAAAATATTATTCAGGAGTAATTTTGCTTTTCTTTATTAATAATAGTTATATTGATAAATTGCGCTCTACGGCTTTCTCGGTTATATTGTGAACAAAAAAAGTTTATGATCACGGAAATAGAAAAGTTTTTTCTTAGAAATACAAAGTTTGTAACGGGGGCGGTGAGCGTGGAAGGATTGCCTTTAGTTAATATACCCGAAGTTGCTTTCATCGGGCGTTCTAACGTTGGTAAATCAAGCATTATTAATGCTATACTCGGCCAGCGCATCGCAAGGGTTTCCAATACTCCCGGCAGAACGCGCGAGCTTAACTTTTTTTCGGTAAATGATAAACTCCATGTTGTTGATTTACCGGGCTACGGCTATGCTAAAGCTTCTAAAAGTGAAATAAAAGGGTGGAACCGTTTAATTTATGATTACTTGCGCGGAAGAGTAGAGCTAAGGCGTATTTTTATGCTTATCGATTCCAGGTTCGGGATTAAGGATAATGATTTGGAAATGATTAAATTTCTAGGCGATTATGCAACTACGGTGCAGATTATTCTAACCAAAACTGATAAGTTAAAAGCCTCGGAACTAAAAGCGGTAAATGAAAAAACCGAGTCGGAAATAAAGCAGCATGCTATACTGTTTAGCAGTATTATTTCTACCAGTAGCGTGAGCAAAGAAGGAGTCAACTTGGTGAGGGAAGAAATTTATAACTTAACTCAGTATTAAATTATTGTTTGCTTAAATCAATATGGGGTTCCCAACTTGTTTAGGAGCTTTCCTTTCATTTTTAATATACTCTATATAACTTACAGGTTGTTTTTCATTAGCTCTGTTGTATATACTTTTACAAGTCAGCTTTAAATTTAATATATCTCTTACGTTTAAAGTCTCTCTGAAAGCAACTTCCGCTTCATCTGACAAGGTTATAGGAAATATTATAGTCATGAGTGCTTGTGTTACAAGCTGCTTTCCAATTATATTAATTTGATAATCTTTATAATCTTGGTAAGCTGATAAGGCTTTTATTTTTGAGGATAATAGTTTGGTTCCGGGTAAAGATTTAAACCTTGATTCTTGTGATCTATAATTGTCAATATGCTTGTTTATAAATTCAGAGGTGAATTTTCCAACTTCTAAAATCATTTCCAGAATTTTAATATCCCGTATACAATCTATTAAGCTCTTTTTTCTCTCATTGAGGTAATATACATCATCTCCACAACTAATAAGCAATTTGATTATATTAAATAATGATTTTTCCTCCATTCTCAGTTTCGGAGGTTTTCCGCAGCAAATAATTTGTAAGTAATTAAATTTATATGGATTATATTCCAAATTTTTAGGTAGATTAAGCGAAGAACTTGACGTAGTGGAAGAGGGAGAAGTGGTTTCAAGCGGAATTTTTTTTAAATTAATTTTAATGTTATTAGTTAAAGCATAATTTAAAATTTTTTCTATCAACAAAAGCTGCTTACCTTTAAAATCGTCATATTTAAAGTCCGGTTCATGCCTACGAAATAAACTTTCTAATAACACTTCAAGCGGTGATTGTCCTAATTCCGGGTTAATTTCACAACCTTTATTCAACAGCAAATTTACCAAGTCTTCTTCAGCTGCTTGAGTTGCGATGGTAAGTAAACTTGCTTTATCCGGTATGTGTGCAGGTAAAATCGTTCTATCAGGAAAAGAATATCGATTGCGCGATTTCTGATATTGATAAATGCTATTTAAGTCTCTTAATTCTATGTCTTGGCAGGAAATGTATTTAAGTAAATTTTTCCATTCATAAGAATTAATGAATTTCTGTATTTCAGACCTATTCCGCATAATTTATTCATAACATTAATGTTAAAAAAATATTATGAAGTAAATTAAGTTATTAATCTATAGTGATTTTATGAGTAAGGCTTATAACCATAAAAAGAAGAGAAGCTGATTATAAGCCTTTAAAATACTAATTGTTTAGCTAAGAAAAGCAGGATCGTTATCAATATTTTTTGCAATACTGTCAAGCACAACCCTAATGCTAACTTTATCAGGATCTGCTTTAGGCGCACCTATGGTTTCACACTTAAATCCAGGATTTAGGTATTTTTTCAACACGGCATGCTGATAACCGATATAAGGCGGGTTGGAAACAGCTAAAATAGTACCTGACTTAGGGTTTAACTTCATCCAAGCTATAACCGTATCACTTGTGGAAGCTCTTTTCATGGTTGCAGATAAACCGCTTTTCTCCGGGGTATCGACAAATACCACCGGTAAACTTTGAAGTTTTTCAGGTAAATCAGATTGCTCAAATAAAAATTTAGCAATTTCCGTTTCAGTTGCCGGTGTTTTTTTAGGTTTAACCCAACCTTTTTTAAGAGGAAGATATAAATTATTTTCATTAAATAATATTTCCTCAGTTTCAATATTTTCAAATCGTGGACGCCGGGAAACTAAGAAAACCACTTGCTTAATCTCTACGCCTTGATCAATCTGCTTAGCTAAGTGTGCAAGCCTAATTCTCATGGTATTTGCGGTTGCACCTAAGACTACACCGTAATCATATTGAGAATGTTTAGCATCAATCGCCTCATAAATTTTTAATTCATTGAGTAATGTGATTATCCTATCTTTATTTTTTAAGATATTTTCATTCTCGGCATCACTTATTTCCCATCGCTCTTAATTTTCAGGTCTTATCCACTGTTTAGTGCAGCTTGTAATATCTCCTACTTCTTCATTGCATACAATCCCGGTTAAGTTTAGTAATTCTCTAATTACGGCTTTATGGTTTAAATGATTATACTTTGTATGCTTTTCGCAGGATGAAGCAGTTATAGAAAGCCAACAAAATATATTAAGTATAATAAAAGAGAAAAATAATAGGGGAAGATTTTTTTTCATAATTTAAAGCCTGCAATAAGGTTTAACTACAAAATTTAACCTAACATAAATAGTCATTTTGTAAAAACAAAATCTGTAAAAGTAAAAATCAGTTTATATAAAAAAGTATTCATGTTATAAACAAGCAGAAAATTTTTTAATTATAACTCTTTTTTTTAAAAGATAATGAGCATATTTGATTTACAATCAAGCTATCAACCTGCAGGGGATCAACCAAGAGCAATTGATATGCTCGAACGAGGGCTCAAAGCTAATAAAAAAGATCAGGTATTACTCGGTGTAACGGGCTCCGGTAAAACGTTTACCATGGCGCATCTTATTGCAAGAACCGGAAAGCCGGCTCTTATTATGGCGCATAATAAAACTCTGGCGGCTCAGCTATATTCGGAGATGAAAAGCTTCTTCCCCAATAATGCGGTTGAATATTTTGTTTCATATTATGATTATTATCAACCTGAAGCATATATAGCAAATAAAGATGTTTTTATCGAAAAAGATGCACAGATAAATGAAAGGATTGATTTACTCAGGCACTCCGCAACTAGGGCGCTTTTAGAGCGTAAAGATGCAATTGTAGTTGCCTCCGTCTCATGTATATACGGTCTCGGTTCACCTGAACTTTATCTACAAATGACTTTTAAAATTGAAAAGAGCACTAAAGTTGATCGCAACGGTATTATGAGAAAACTGGTAGACTTGCAATACCAGCGTAATGATATAGATTTTAAGCGCGGTACATTTAGAGCAAGAGGAGATAACCTGGACATTTTTCCTTCGCATTATCAGGATAGGGCATGGAGAGTGAGCTTGTTCGGTGATGATGTAGAAAAAATTTATGAATTTGATCCGTTAACGGGAGAAAAGATTAAAGACCTGGAAGAAATTACCGTCTTTGCAAATAGCCACTATGTTACTCCAAGGCCGACCCTCGAGCAATCGATTAAGTTTATTAAAGAAGAAATGCGCAAGCGCGTGGAATGGTTTCGCGAGCACAATAGATTAATCGAAGCACAGCGCATTGAAGAGCGCACTAAGTTTGATCTTGAGATGATGATTGAATCGGGAAGCTGCAAGGGTATTGAAAATTATTCCAGATATCTTTCCGGTAGAGGAGCAGGGCAGCCGCCGCCGACATTATTTGAATATTTACCCTCTGATGCATTATTGTTCGTTGATGAAAGCCATGTAACCGTGCCTCAGGTGGGCGGAATGTTTAACGGAGATCGGGCTCGGAAAAATGTTCTGGTTGAATACGGGTTTAGATTACCTTCGGCTTTAGATAATCGGCCGCTTACTTTTGCCGAATGGGATTCAATGCGGCCGCAAACCATATTCGTTTCTGCTACTCCCGGCAAATTAGAATTAAAATATACAAACGGAGAATATGCCGAGCAGGTGATCAGGCCGACCGGGCTTATAGATCCGATATGCACGATAAAGCCGGTTGAAACCCAAGTAGATGATTTATTAAATGAGTGCAGGAATGCGGTAGAAAAAGGAGAAAGAGTTCTGGTCACGACACTTACCAAAAAGATGTCCGAGAACTTGACCGAGTATTTAACCGATATCGGAATTAAGGCGGTTTATTTACATTCCGATATTGATACTATTGAGCGTGTAGAAATTATCAGAGACCTTAGAAAAGGTATTTATGACGTTTTGGTTGGGGTTAACTTGCTAAGGGAAGGTTTGGATATCCCGGAGTGCTCCTTAGTCGCTATTCTTGATGCTGATAAAGAAGGATTTTTACGTTCGGAAACTTCACTTATCCAAACTATCGGCAGAGCGGCAAGAAACGTAGAAGGCAGAGCTATTCTTTATGCCGATAAACTTACCGAATCAATTAAGCGGGCTGTGGGAGAAACCGAAAGGAGAAGGAAGATACAGCAGCAGTATAATGAAGAGCATGGGATTACCCCGCAAACTATTAAAAAATCAATCAGAGATATAATTGAAAGCGTTTATGAGCATGATCATTTAACGATTGAAACTGAAGGGAAGCTTGAAAGCCCTGAAAAGATTAAGTCTAAAATTCAAAAATTACATAAAGAAATGATTAAATTTGCAGCTGAACTTGAGTTTGAGAAAGCAGCGGAGATCAGGGATCAAATTCAAAAGCTGGAAGAAAGCATTCTATTTAAATAACTTTACAGGCGGTATTTTTTTAATATACGGTGTTAGTAAGGGGAAAATAACAGTATCGATATTATGAAGCAAAATGCAATATCTGAAAGCATTTTATGCATTTCAAATCCTAATTTTATAGAGAGCAAAACTCCTGATCACATAGTGTTTGTTGAGAATGGCAAGGAGAGAAAAGTTAGTAAAGAAATAATCAGAAGAAAAATTCCGGAAGAAATCCAAGATAAGTATTTGTTGATTCTAACGAAGGCTGCCATAGACGGAGATAATCTACTGGTAAACAGGTTGAAAAGCATTAAAAGCTTTAATTCCAAAAATATTATTAATTCAGCAATAGAAAAATTTGCTCAAAATGGTTTAGAGGAAGAAACGGATTTCCTGCTAAAGCATGAGGGAGATGTTGAATATGCTGCATTTTGCGCGGTTAGTATAGGGGACTACGGCTATGCTAATAAACTTTTAAGTAAAATACCTGACTTACATAACTTAGCTTTTATGGCATTAGATACTAAACGGTTTAGCTATTTAGAAGATTTAAGGCTAAGCGGTAAAGTCGGTATCGAATATATTATGGCTCAACTAAAAGCATATAATGATATTGAATATAATCATTATTTCGCATATTTAGCATCAGTTAATATTATGGATTGTAATATTAAGAAAAACGAGAGTGTTTTAAAAAGTTATCTTTCAAATGAAATAAATGCGGTAAGATTTTTTTCTTCCTTAAGTCATGAATTTTACATTAACTATGTTCACCTTATCGATGAAAAAAATAAAGATATTATTATAAGAAGTCGTGAGGTTGTGTTGAACCCAAAAAAGCTTGATATGGAGCATATCAATGCGGATAGTGCTTATTTTTATTTAAAAGAAAGAGAAATGATGGAGAGGGGAAAGATTACCCGGGGTGGAGCTGCTGCTATTTTATTGTATTACCCCTTATATAAAAATCGTACCGGTAAAGATGGTGAAGAATTTGCTAAAGCTAATCGACTGACTCCGATATGTAAAATACCGCCTGAGATAATTGCCCATGTTGTCGGTATGTGTTTTAAACACTCTGAAGGAGATAAATCCTATCCGAAAAATATATTAGCTTCAGTTAAAGAACGCGTAGTGGCTGAGTGGACGGAAAAGGTGTTCGGCAAAAACTTTACTGTAGCGCATTCTCTTTAAAAAAGTATCCATATAAAAGCTTGCGATTATTAAAGCTTTATATTAGGTATATTTGAAAAGCCGATTATCCGAAATGCCCGCCAAGAAAGTAAGTAATAACCAACCGCACGATGCTTTTTTCAAGAAAGCAATGTCAAACCCGAGGGTGGCAAAAGAGTTCTTTGAAGCACATCTTCCTCTTGAAATAAGCAGTAAAGTCGATCTGAACACCTTAAACCCCGAAATGAAAATTTCCTAGATAACAGCTTGGGTAAGGGGATGGTGGATATGCTCTTTTCCGTAAACTTCGGTGAAGAGAAAGGGTATTTCTATTTACAGGTCGAGCATCAAAGTAAGCCTGATTACTGGATGCCGTTTAGGTTATATAAATATATGCTTCGTATTTGTGATAAGCATCTAAAGAAGTATCCTAAAGTTAAGCACTTGCCGTTTGTATATCCGATGATATTTTATGCGGGACCGGAAAAATATACTGCTCCGCTTGATCTGTGGAGCTTATTTGACGATCCCTTCCTTGCTAAGCAAATATATAATGACCCGTTCCAACTGATAGAGGTGCAAAAGATAGAAGATGAGGAGCTGAGAAAAAGGGCGTGGTCGGGAGTAATGGAATATGTAATGAAGAAGATATTTGCACGCGATATTTTACCATTTTTGCAAAGTATCCGACCGCTGCTTAGAGAGATAAGCGAAAAAGATAGTAATTACATAATTGACATTTTGTGGTATACTGTAAAAGCTGGTGAAAGTGAAAGAGCCGAAGAAATAATAGAGGCGTTTAAAGAGGCGGTAACCGAAGAAGGAAGGAGAGATATTATGACAATTGCGGATAGGCTTATAGAGAAAGGCATACAACAAGGAATTGAGCAGGGTATGCAGCAGGGTATGCAGCAAGGTATGCAGCAAGTCGCCTTAAATATGCTTAATATTGGGGAAGGTATATTATTTATCTCCAAAGCCACCGGTCTAACAGAGACGGAGATCAAAAAATTACAAAATAGTCGAACTAAAAATCATTAATATTATATATTAGTAAGCTTACAAAAAATAGGAGCGTGATCGGAAGCTTTTTCCCATCCTCTCACCTCGGAATAAACTCCGGCACTTTGTAAATGATTTGCAGCATTGGGCGAAACTAAAATTTGATCTATACGCATGCCTTTATTATGTTGCCATCCGCTGCTTCTGTAATCCCACCAGCTATACTCATGGCTAAGCGGATTAAGCACTCTAAATGAGTCTTTCATCCCCATATTTAAAAGTGATCTAAACGATTTTCTTTCCTCTAAATGAAAACCTAGGTTCCCATCTAACTTTTTCGGGTCATAAACATCGATATTTTCAGGTGCAACGTTATAATCTCCCCCTGCAACCAACATTTCATCCTGCATCATTATCTGCCGATAACGTTTTTCCAAAGCTTTATAAAATCTAAGCTTAAAAGCAAATCTTTCCGAATCCACCTCAGTGCCCTGAGGTACATATACGGAAGCAACCCTTAAATTTAAGCCGTGTACTCGAGTAAAGCACTCTATATACCTGGCATGCTCTTTAAAATCAAGCTCTGCAATAAGATCAATGAAAATATCTTCAATAGGAGATTTGCTTAATACTGCCACTCCATTATAAGATTTTTGTCCATGTACTGCTATATTATAACCGAGTTCTTCAAGTTCCAGAAAAGGAAAATTATGTTTTTCACATTTGATTTCCTGAAGTAATAAAACGTCAGGTTGATTAGCTTCAATAAACTTTATCAGATGTAAAAGACGAGATTTGACTGAATTGATATTCCAACTGACTATTAGTGCCATTAATATACCCAAAGCTAGCACTTATTAACAAAAGATGGCTCCCCGGGCCGGATTCGAACCAGCGACCAAGCGGTTAACAGCCGCTTGCTCTACCACTGAGCTACCGAGGAACATCCAAAAAGTTTATAGCATATAAAAATAAAAAAGCTAGCATCATTTTTAAAATTTTTTAACAGTGGAGCATTTTTAAATCAATTAGAAGGGTTGGGAGAAATGAGATTACAAACCGGCAAGAAATATAGATTAAGAAAATTAGAGTTTTTTGCAGATAATTTGATATTTTGCTTGCAAAGTTATTATCCCTATATTTTAATTAAAGTATACTACTAGGATACTTTGGGAGAGGGTATGAAAGACGTTAATAAGAATTTATTAAATCAAAAAGGTTTTACGCTTGTAGAACTTTCAATAGTGTTAGTTATCATAGGATTTTTAATTGCGGGGGTATCTGCCGGTAATAATCTTATAAAGCAGGCGCAATTACGCTCGGTAATTACTGATTTTCAACAATACGCAACAACATATAATAACTTTTTGAGTAAATACAGTAAAGTTCCGGGAGATATGGATACCGCTTATTACCTTTGGAATACTAACTGTGCTGCATCTTCGGCAATTTGTGTCGGTAACAATAACGGAGTAATTAACTACGATAATGCTTCAACTACTAATAATGAAGTTAACAAAGCATGGAAACATCTGCAATTGGCCGGTATGTTGAATGCTAATATTGTCGCTGTTACTGCAACTACAACTGCTATAGGAACAAATGCTCCGGCTAGTAAAATAAGTGGCGGAGGATATATAATGGCCGGTAATATTACACCATTTTCTTCAACAACCAATGCAGTGTTTTTAGGAGCACCGCTAGCATCCGATACTTTACTTACCGGGATACTCACCCCTGATAGCGCATGGAGTATCGACAATAAAATGGATGACGGCGGAAGTGATGCAAGCGGAAATTTTGTCGGCGGAACTTCCGGGATTGTAAGGTCTCTTGACGGAAGCGGTGCAGCAGTGGGTGCTTGTGTTGCATCGGCAACAGGGTACTATAATATGACAACTACCTCATCTGCATGCAGAATAGGTATGGCTCTAAATTAAGTTGATTTAAAATTATAAAAATTTGGCTCACTGTTTTTATTTAGGAATGGTGAGCTTTTTTTATTGTGATCATATTATAAACACTTATTACTATTAGTTCACGGTTACTTTAAAACTAATATTTTTTAAATTGTAAATTACGTAGTTTAATTTCATTTTCTCTGCCTATCATATTCACCCAACCTTTATTATCATCTTTGTGGATAGAGTATAAAAAGTTTTTATTCGGGTATAATATCGGGGCAATCATATTTACCTTAGCTCCTTTCTTTATAAGCAGCTCCGTAACGGTTTCCGTTCCACTCTCGATCGCAATATTTAATGCAGTTCTATTTGTATTGTTTTCAATATTTATATCAGCGCCGTTTTTTATGAGTAACTTTACTACTTCAGCATTTATAGCCAGCATTAAAGCGGTGTTACCTTCTCTATTTTGTATATTAACGTCAGCTCCTTTACTTAGGAGTAATTGCATACTGCTTATATCTCCGCTCTCTGCGGCAAAAATTAAAGGGGTATTACCTCTACTGTCAGTTGCATTAATGGCAGCTCCTTTATTAATTAAAATATTTGCCAGCTCAACCATATCAAATTGAGCAGCAAGCCTTAATGCCTTGCTTTTTATGTACTCTGAATATGTAGAACCGTCCTGTTCTAAAAGTTGTTTGGCAGTTTCTTCATTAGTATCTTTAATAGCAGTGATTAAATCCGGTTGTGTATCGGCCGCATTAAAGTTATTTTTGGAGGTAAATTCTATATTTTGTTTCATAGGTATTAGATAAAATTATTTATGTAGTTAATATAGCATGACACTATAACATAAATATATTAAATAAGTATTGTAAAGTAATGAAACTTTCTTTATACAGGGTTTTTATTTATTAAAATTAAAAAAAAATTAAGCTTTATCCTTTTTTTTAGTATATAGGTTTAAGTTAAACCGAATTGGGTTTCAACCTGATAATTGAATTCAGCCCCGAAAATGAATATTAAGCTACATATATAAAAGTAGAGCAGGGCGATTATTACTCCTGCAATACTCCCGTAAATTATATTAATTGAAGGAAAATAACTTAAATATAATCTAAATAAGGCTGAAGATATTGCCCATCCTAAGAGTACGGCGATCGTGCCCGGAAATGTCAGGGTGAATTTCATCTTTCTGTTCGGCAAATAGTAGTAAAGCCCTGAGACAAGTAGAAAGCCGAAGAAGATTAAAATCAGATAGCGGAGCATATGTGTCGGTTTACCTATAAAATTAATCAGCGGATTATCGTAAATTTCTATAAACATATATACATAATTCCATATCCAAGGCACGATTAATAAGGTAACCAGTAAAATAATAGTTATCATCATTAAGCCGGCAAATTCCAGAAAACTTATCAGACGTCTTTTTAAATAGGTGGCTGTTGTAGTTATCTTATAAGCTTTATTTAAAATAGTACGTAACCCTTCGAATATGGAAGAAGCAGTCCAGAGTGCACTTATAATCGCAATAGTAAGTAAACTTTGCGGTGGGCTGGAAGTGATTTCAATAATCCTCGGTTTTAAAGCTTCAATAAAATTAGCCCATGAGCTTTCAAGAATTAAATTAACTAATAGTTCAGATAAGTTCTGCTTGCCGAAAAACCCGACTAAAGCGACAAAAAATACAAGGCTCGGAAAAATAGTCAGCATCAGTAAAAATGCCATGTAACCCGCATGCTCAACGCCTTCGTGGTACACAGTGTTATATATTGCTTTATAAAAGCAGCGCAACAGAGTTTTTAATCTACTTTTCATTTCTTTCTTTCTCAAGAGATATCTTTTTTTGAGCACATGCAGCTTTAATTGTATTGCCGAGCATACAAGCAACAGTCATAGGACCCACTCCTCCCGGAACAGGAGTTAAATAGCCGGCGACTTGTTTTACCTCATCAAAATCCACATCTCCGTAAAGTTTTCCCTCTCTTCTTACTATCCCGACATCAATAACACATGCCCCTTCTTTAACCCAGCTTGCCTTCAACATTCCGGGGTTACCGGTTGCAGAAATTAAAATATCGGCTCGTTTACATTCTTCTTCAATATTTTCAGACTTTGAATGTAAAACGGTTACCGTACAGTTTTCTTTAAGCAGCATTGTAGCCATCGGCCTACCGACAATCATGGATCTACCGATCACGGCAGCTTTTTTTCCTGATAAGTCTTCCCCGAATATGCGCTTTAAAAGGATCAGCACGCCTTTTGGCGTACACGGTTCAAGGCAATCCCGCCATGAGCTGAGTAACCCGATATTTTTGATTGTAAAACCGTCTACATCTTTTTCCGAATCAATATAGTTAATTATTTCATGAGAATCTAAATGGCCGGGGAGGGGAAGTTGCAGTAAAATACCGTGTACGCGATGGTCATTATTTAAATGCTCAATTTTTGCAATTAGTACTTTAGAAGAAATTTTTTCAGGCAACGGATATTCAAAAATATTGATTCCGATTTCCTTTGCTCTTCTTAACTTATGATTTACATAAACTATGCTTGACGGGTCATCACCGACCAAAATTACTGCAAGCCCGGGAATAAGGTGATGTTTTTCCTTTAAATAATCCACATCAGCTTTAAGCCGTGCATAATATTCTTCTGCTATCTTTCTACCGTCAATAATTTGGCAATTAGCCATGAAATCATATTCTCTTAATATTTTTTATATTTTTGGTATGCCTTTAGTTGTGGAATATTCAAAATGTAAAGGCTTATTCGGATATACCACAGAATAGACCGAGTGGCAAGCCAACGCTGCTTCCGAGAACCCGGTTAGGATTAATTTCAATTTTCCTTTATAGGTGGCTACATCACCGACTGCATAGATATTCTCTAAGTTTGTAGTCATATTTACCGGGTCAACCGCTATATGTTTTTTATCAAAATTTAACCCCCAATCGGCAATTGCTCCAAGCTCCATAGCAAGACCGAAAAAGGGTAAGAGTATATCAGCTTCAATGGTTCTTACATTGTTATCTAAATCAATAACTTCAACTTCTTTCAGATAACCGTTTTCTCCATGGAGTGCATTTAACTGATAAGGAATTACAAATTCAATTTTACCTGTCTTGGCTATTTCATGCATCTTGTTTATATTCTCAGGCAAAGCTCTGAATTTATCCCTTCTATGCACTACATAAACCTTTTTAGCAATACCCGAAAGGATGATTGCCCAATCTACCGCCGAATCGCCACCTCCGGCAATCACAACCGTTTTATCCCTAAAATCCTCCATTTTTCCTACCATATAGAAAACGCTTTTACCTTCAAAGCTTTCTATATTCTCAAGCGGAGGTTTATTCGCACCGAAAGCTCCGCCGCCGGCTGCAATTATTATTGCCGATACTTCAATCTCATTATCTTGAGAAGTATTTAGCAGCCATTTATGATTTTCTCTCTTTATGCAGGTGACTGTGTTGTTAAGCAGTAGGTGAGGATTAAAAGGTTTGGCTTGTCGGTAAAGATTCTCAACAAGCTCTGCGCCTGAAATATGCTCAAAACCGGGAATATCATAAATCGGTTTCTCAGGATATAGAGCAGCACACTGGCCTCCCATAAATTCCAACGAATCGATAATTACGGTTTTAAGACCAAGCATGCCGGCTTGAAAGGCTGTAAAAAGCCCGACCGGGCCGGCACCTATTATTGCTAAATCAGTCTTGATCAACTTTTACCTCAGTATCTTTTTCTAAACTTTTAAAGAAGTTTCTCATTTCAGTAAACACTGTTTTTGAATCATAATTAGTATGGTTTATACCCGGGTAAATAATCAGCTTTTTAGGCTCATTTACTTTTTCTATAATTTTTAATGAGTGGGTATGAGGAATAATTTCATCATTATCACCATGGATAATAATTACCGGAACCTTAACTTTTGATATATTGTTAATGGTATCAAAGTTATCTTTGAGTAAATATTTAACCGGAATATAGAAATATATTTCACTGGCTCTATCTTGAATCGTTGTATAAGGAGTAATTAACAGCAAACCTTTAAATTCATGTTTAGCAGCCATTTGAGTGGCGATCCCGGTTCCCAAAGATTCTCCTATAACAATAACTTTTTTAAGGTCATAGCCTTCTTTTTTTATAAATTCAATAGTTGCTTCAGCATCATTAAGAATCCCTTCTTCAGATGGAAAGCCTTCACTTTTCCCGAATCCCCTCCAGGCAGGAATAATAAATCCATAACCCATTGCATTTAATTCTTTCAATTTATCAATTCTTTGCGGGATATGCCCGGAATTACCATGGTAAAATATTACCATTTCTTTACCTGGGTCCGGTTTTTTATACCATGCTTGAATTCTAATTCCGTCTTTGGTAGTTAAAAATATTTCTTCGGTGTCCGGCATGTTATAACTTTCCAAGCCGACTATTTCCTGTTCGGGATGATATAATAACGTCCTTTGATTTAAGTAAATATAACCTAAGACTCCTAGATAAAGCACCATACAGGCTATAATAATACGAAATATATTTTTCTTGGTCATCACTAACTCTTAAAATTAAAATTCGAACAATGTTAACAAGTTTTGAAATCCTGCTCAAGAGAAAGTATATAAACTTTGTTTAGTTAATATAAAAATATTGATAACTCTTATAAAAAAGCTTAGAAATAGGGGGGAGATTATTAGTATATAAATTAACAATTTAATTTTTTATTTTAACGTGAAAGCGGCTTATCATCTTGTATTTTATTGTTTTTTACAGTTGTTTTAAAGATATTTACGGGATTCTTACTAACTTTATCTTCTATTTTCACTTTCGGATAGATTAAATCAATTATATTTTCTATCAGCTTATAAAAATGTTGTAATATTGAAAAGCTACCGGGAAAGTTTTCCGGCTGCAAGTGGGTAGATTCTTGCGAAGATTTTTTCGTATTCTTAACATAAGGTATGTTATCTTTATTTATCGGTGAATGCGCTTTATGGCTGATTTTTGTTTTATTTGATACAGTACCTAAGCTTTCCGCTAATTTTCTATCCTGCTTTTCCTGGAGGGTATGTGCTAGGTATTCATCTTTTTCTTCGGTATCTAATTTTTTAGCAAGTTTTTTATCTTCTTTTTTCTGAAGTGTTAAAGCCAATTCATAATCTGATTCTTCTTGTTGGAGCTTCTTAGCAAGCTTAATATCTTTATGCTCTTGTTTACTTCTCTTTTGTTGTTCGGTTAAATGTGTATTCTTTTCGTTTTTAGAAGTTGTCTTAGTAGAAGCTAAAGATTCTCTTTTATATTGTTGCTTCCCGTCTTTATCAATCATCTCGCTTAGTTTTCCATTACCGATATTGCCCAGCAATCTATTCATTGCACTTAGATCATTTATATTAAGCTTTTCAATATGCTTCTTTATTACCGATACTATATCAGATTTTTCTCTATCCGCCTCACGTCTATCAGCGATCATATTATTTGCAACTTTTGATACTTTTCCAAGCTCATGAATTTGTGCTTGCTTTGCATCTATAATTTCTTTATTCACCCCTTTCTTCTTAGCAAAAGAGATTTCTTTCATCAATTGCACTGAAAGATCAGTAATTCTAATTTTAATATCTTTGAGCTCTTTTGTAGTTTTCAAATTTAGTTTGAGTTCTGCGGTTCTTTCTCTAAGTTCCAATATGTCTTCATAAGGATTTTTCATTGAGCCTAACTTTTGAGAAATGGATAACTCAGGTTTCTTATCAGGTTTTTGAGATTTGCTGGTTTCTTGGTGAGATGTTTTTCTTAATTTTCCTTTATTAAAACCTTGAATTGCTGATAATAATGCAGAACGATCTTCACTTTCAGGTGCATCTTTGGCGTTTCCAGTTTCTGTTATCACCATTGAGGAAATTGCTTTACCTTGGTCAAACATTGATTTTAAGGCTTGGGCATCTTCTAATGTGATATCATCAAGTTTTCTAGAAATATTATCTCTTAATGTATTCTGCTCAAGAACTATACTGTTTTCAATTTTAAATTGAGCAATCTTTTTATCTACATATAATTTTCTTGCCTGGAGGTTTTCTTTGAACTTATTGTATTTTAGCTCTTTTTGAGGGGTGAGTTTACCGCTTTTATTTAAATGGTTAAGAGTATTAGTTATAAATAGAAGATCTTCTTGCAATGTATTTTTTAATTTTTCCAGAGGTCGTGTGTTATTTTGGCATTCTTTGTAGGCATCATCGATCTCTTTCTGAAAAACTTCTTTTTCTACTATCTCCAGCTTTTTGCTTTTAACAGCAACTTTCCCCAGGGAGGCCTTTTTTTCACTAAAAGTTTTTTCCGTTTCTTTAATCTCTGCTTCTTTGCTTCTTTCAGAGGTTTTATTTAACTTCCCTTTTTTAGCATTTAACTCTTCTAATAATCCCATTATTGCCTTCCATTTTAAATTGCTTATATAAATGTAAAGTAAATATGTTAATATTTAGTTAATATTATTTGTATTTTTATTGTTTTTATAAGAGAAGGCTTCCATAAATGCGAAATTATAGCTTATACTATACAAACAAAGTATATTTTTATTAAATAAATAAATTTTAAATATTACTTTTAAATTAAAGAAATAATATTTTTAAGGTAAATAAATAAGACTTACTCTAAGCCGAATAAGCTTTTACTAAATGCTTTAGCATCAAATTGATCTAAGTCCTCGATTTTCTCTCCTACTCCGATTAAATGAACGGGAATAGAAAATTTTTGAGCAATTGCAACTAATATGCCGGCTTTAGCAGTGCCGTCCAATTTAGTAACTATAAGCCCGGTAATATTTACTATTTCTTTAAATATTTCAACCTGAGAGATAGCATTCTGCCCGACGCATGCATCCAGAACAAGCAATGTGTCATGCGGAGCTTCAGGATTTAATTTTTTAACAACTTTAATAATTTTAGCGAGTTCTTCCATGAGATTTTTTTTATTTTGCAGGCGTCCCGCAGTATCTATTAATAAAACATCGACTTGTTCGGTAGTTGCTTTTTCTAAAGCTTTATATGCAATGCTTGCAGGGTCTGCTCCCGGTTCTCCTTGAATTAGTTCGCACCTTGCGCGTTCAGCCCAAACTTTAAGTTGAAGATCAGCGGCCGCGCGGAAGGTATCACAAGCTGCAAGTAAAACTGTTTTACCTTCATTTTTCAGCTTATTGGCAATTTTACCGATAGTAGTAGTTTTACCGCTGCCGTTTACTCCGCATACTAATATAACTTGCGGTTTACATGTAAATTTCAGCTCTTTAGCAAAAGGAGAAACTATATTTGCTATTTTATCCGCAAGATAAGTTTTAACTTCTTCTTCAGTAATATCTTTTTGGAATTTATCTTTTTTTAAACTTTGGATAAGACTGCTTGCGACTTTTACCCCCATGTCCGACATGATTAAGAGTTCTTCAAGCTCTTCTAAAGTCCGGTCATCAAGTTTTTTAGTCGTGAATATACTAGTTATGCTTGATGTTATATTGCCTGAGGTTTTGCTTAGGCCTTTTTTAATTCTTTCTAACCAACTCATATCAACCAACTAATTTTTTTTGAAAATATAACCATGATAACAATAAATGCAAGAATAGTAGCTGAGGCTCGAAGCTTTTTAAACACTCCCTTCCATCTGCAAGGAAGAAAAAAAGGGGTAGGAGTGGATTGTATAGGCCTTATTGTAGGGGTTGCGGAATCTCTTACCATTTATTCTAAGCAAGGCGGGTTAATTAAAGATTATGATATTTTAAACTATTCCATATTTGACGGAACAGAGTATTTAAAAAAGCAGTTAACGCAACACTTAGAAGAAACCGATTTTCTCAATTTAGGCAATATTGTTTTATTTCAAGGTTTGCCGAATTCATATCATCTAGGAATTATTGCGGATTATAGTACAGAAAATTTTTCGCTAATTCATGCTTGCATTAGTAGAAGTAAGGTGGTTGAGCATAGGTTAACCGATGAGCTTAAATATAAAATTATAAAAATTTATCAATTTGTAAACAGGGGGTAATTAAATATGGCTTCAATTATTTTAAGTAGTGTCGGAAGCATTGCAGGTGCAGGCTTAGGAAGTATGGCAGGTATCGGAAGTGCGCTCGGGGCAAGTATCGGACAACTGGCCGGAAGTTTTGCCGGCTCATTTATTGATCAAAACCTATTTGGAAGTAAGCAGAATATTAATACTTACGGTAAGAGACTTTCCGATTTAGCAGTGCAAAGCTCAGTATACGGTGAAATGATTAATATACTTTTCGGTAGCGCACTTATTGCAGGTAATATTATATGGGCAACCGATATCAAGGAAGCTTCTCATATCAGGCGCCAGACCGGCGGTAAGGGGATGAAAATTAAGCAAACCCATACTGATTACAGTTACAGTATTTCACTTGCAATTGCATTATGTGAAGGAAAAATTTCTTCAATTAATAAGGTGATAGCCGATGGAAGAGTGTTAGATCCCACTCTTTATAATATGAGGATTTATCGGGGAGATGAAACCCAACTTCCGGATCCTTTGATAGAAAGCATACAGGGAATAGGAAAAACGCCGGCTTATCGCGGGGTTGCTTATGTAGTATTTGAAAATTTAGAGCTTGCGGAATTCGGCAATCGTATTCCTAATTTTAATTTTGAAGTAAGAAAGGAAATCAGCTCCGGCGGGGAAGTAGAAAGAGTAGAGGATTTAATTGAATCAATTATTATTATTCCCGGTTGCGGGGAGTTTGTTTATGATACGAATACGCAGCAAAAACTGGATGTGGATTATTATGACGGGGGTTGGATTCAAAGGGGAATGCGGCAATCAATTAACCGGAATAACTTACCGGGTAAGGCTGATGCCGTGCTCGCGCTGGATCAGTTGAAAGAAACACTGCCTAATGTTAAATGGGTTGCTCCAGTAGTTTCATGGTTTGCCTCTTCGCTTGATATAAATAATGCAATTATCGAACCGGGAGTTGAATATAAAGCTAATGTGCTGACTACTCCTTCAGTGTGGAAAGTTGCCGGATTTACTCGTGAAACAGCTCGACTTATTACTCAGAAAGAAAGACGTCCGATTTACGGCGGTACTACTAATGATGAAAGTATATCACGCTACTTGGATGAAATGAAATCGAGAGGATTTAAAGTAATGTTCTACCCTATGCTCTTGGTGGATCAAGAGAATAAGCCGTGGCGAGGACATATATCGGGTGAAGCCAAAGATGTTAAAAGCTTTTTTAATAAAAAACGGGGTTATAATGAATTTATTTTGCATTATGCTCTTCTGGTTAAAGGTAAAGTTGATGCTTTTATCATCGGCTCGGAGTTAAAAAATCTAACCGCTGTAAAAGCTAAAGATAATAAATTTCCGGCTGTTGAGGAGCTAATAAATTTAGCAGCTAAAGTAAAAGTTATTTTAGGAGAGGAGGTTAAAGTCAGTTATGCTGCCGATTGGAGTGAATATCACCACTCCGATGAAGGTTGGCACCATCTCGATGATTTATGGACGTCTCCTTATATTGATTTCATCGGAATCGATGCATATTTCCCGCTTAGTAATGAAAAACACAGTGTATATGATGTTGAGAAATTAATGAAGGGATGGGAGTCGGGAGAAGGATATGATTTTTATTATTCGGACTCGGCTAAAAAAGAAGGTAAAGCGGATTTATCACCCGAATGGGCATGGAAAAATATAAAGTATTGGTGGGAGAATGAGCACTATAACCCTGACGGTAAAAAATCTTCCTGGGTACCGAAATCTAAAAAAATTTGGTTTACCGAATATGGATTTCCCTCGATAACTTGTGCTTCAAACCAGCCGAACGTATTTTATGATCCGTCTACCTCGGAATCAAATGTCCCGATTCATTCCGATGCAAGTATAGACCTTTTTGCTCAGCGCGTCGCAATTGAGGCTACCGAGAAGAAATGGCGAAATTCCGAGATGATTGAAAATAAGTTTTTATGGACATGGGATGCAAGGCCTTATCCTTATTGGCCTAATTTAAATGATGTTTGGGCTGATGGTGCCTGCTGGGTTAGAGGGCACTGGGTACAAGGTAAATTAGGTATCTCGACTCTTGCGCAAGTGATTATGGAGCTGTTGCAAAGGACTGCATTAAAGCAATCCGATATTGATATCTCTAAACTTAATCACCCGATTGAGGGATTTTGTATTACATCACCAAGCAATCTAAGAAATGTGATCAAAATGCTCCAACAAACTTACTTCTTTGATATTGTTGAGCAGAACCGGCGCCTTACTTTTATGCCGCGGATACATAAAGAAATATATAAAATTGATTCGGATGACTTAGTTGCTACTAAAGTCTCAAGAGATAATATTGAAACAATTCATATAAAAAGAGTGCAGGAAACGGAGCTTCCTCAATTCATTAATATTAATTTCTTCAATTCTTACCGTGATTTCCAGGTTTCTACCGTTCATGCACAAAGATATCACACCTCAAGTCAGGAGCAACTAACCATTAACTTGCCGATTGTTATGACTGAGCATATCGCGCGAAGAATTGCTGATATAGCGTTGTTCGGTTCATGGCTTGAGCAGATGCAATATGCTTTTACCCTATCACTTAAATATGCATTTCTTAACCCGGGAAATTTAGTTGAAATTGAGGTTAACAATGAAAAGCATTTAATTAGAATTACTAATATATGTTTAGGTAAAAACCGTGTTTTAAAAGTTGAAGGGGTAGCTGAAAATCTTGAGTTATATGATATGAGACCTGATATGGATATTAGCGGTACAAATTCCGTTGATAATAGAATTGCAGAAACTTACCTGGAAATTTTAGATATACCGTTACTGGGAGGGGAAAAAACTAATCAGACGGGTAGGGTACTATTTGCAGCTTGCCCACTGAGCAGCAATTGGAGCGGCTGCACCGTATATTTAAATTTTAATACACAAGAATATAAAGAAATTTGCCGAGTAAAAAGAGCTGCGACTATGGGAGCGGTGTTAAGCACTTTAAATAATGAGGCAATTCCGGGAGTTATTGATCTTGAAAGTTCAGTGACGGTAAATATCATAAGCGGTAGCTTAAAGAGCATAAGCTTTGATGAATTAATTAATTACGGCAATTTAGCTGTGATAAATAATGAGATTATCCAATTTCAAAATGCTGAGCTTCTGAGTGAGAATCAATATAAACTAAGTAAGTTTCTAAGAGGAAGATTCGGTACTGAAAAAGAAATCGGTAACCATAGTAGCGGAGATAGGTTTATACTTTTAGATGAAAGTTTAGAATATGTTGAAATACCTAACCAATATATCGGTAAAACAGCTCTTTATAAAGCAATAAGCTTTGGTGAACTTGAAGATAAGGAAGTCGAGCTTAAGAAAATAACGTATCAGGCTAATTGTTTAAAACCTTACAGCCCATGTTATCCTCATGTTACAAAAGAAACGAATAATTTAAAAACATTGCAATGGCTACGAAGAACAAGAGGAGATGGAGAACTACGGGATAATGTTGATGTTGTGCTTAATGAAGAGAAAGAAGAATATTTAGTGAGAGTAACTAATAATGAAGTTTTAAAAGAGATAATTACCCGTATTCCCGAGCTGAAAATAGACTTGGAAATTATAAAGATACTAAAAGAGAAAGGAGCTATGATTAAGATTTCACAACTTTCTCAAACGATAGGGGAAGGGAATGAAGTTTCGGTACCATCTGAACTTATAAGGCGGCTTACTTTGTAATGCTATTTTTTCTATCATACCACCCATAAATTAAGCATAAAAATTCTCGGAAAGTATACCATTTATTTTTAAAAAAGAGTATATTCGGAAAGGATTTATTAATCAGTTTTAGTTTCTAAATAATTTTTAATTAATTTATTTAACGGGAGTATAGTTTATGAGGAAAAATTTTATGATGCCGATCTTTCCGGAAAAAGAATGTGGTGATTTATCCTGTGAGCAGAATACTTTCTCCCGAGCGTTATGTGAGAAATATAATGTACTAAAGGTTCTAAATAACCAAATGGACGCTAAGCTGGAGAAGAGGGCTGAAGGAGCATTTAACATCTTAAAGATAACAAGTTTATTTAATAAACTATATGATAATGCATTTAATTATAATAAATCAGATTTTGCTATATGTACTAATATTGTATCGAAATGTTATAAGGAAAACAGTAATGCAGAAAACTTTGAACCGAAGTTTAGTAATTGTATTGAAGAAAATATAGAATATGTTCTATTTAGGGAAGAGTTTAAAACTTATCTGAACGAAGGGCATTGTGCTGATAATCTTTCCTATTGCCTGGCTGATAATTTATATGAAATAAAATTAGGTTTCAGTAATATGCCCGTTATCCTAAGCAATACGGGCAGTTCTTTATGGGATAATTTTTAAATAATGGTGAGATAATAAATTAACCTTTTTGTAAAGGCATAATAAGCTTTCTTAAAAATAATTCTTATTATTTAAATATATTATCTGTTCAAGTAGTTGATGGCCAATCTGCTTATGGGGGTATATAGTAAATTAAGTTGAATATACTACATACATGGAGCAAAGTTGAACTATAAAAAATTAAACTAAGTTTGCGTATAAATGAGCGCGAGGCGCGTGCTTCTTACTACTTTATTATCTGATTTTTTAGTTACAGGCTATATAGTCATATCAAGCTTAACTTATTGTATTTGGATAAATGCGTTTGGTATTCAACTTAATACACTATATTCTCAGATTTATAGTTTAATTTACTGTAAACAACAGATATGTAATTAATTGGTATCAATTCATACGCGGCTATTTTAAGCCTTTTTAAAAAACATTATTCCATAATTTTTAAGAGGTTTTATAATAGCCGGTTAAATCATTGTATGTTTGAAAGTTATTGATTACCTTTTCTTCTTAAGAATGCAGGAATATCAAATAAATCCTCTTTTGAAGGCTGCTTCTGAGATTTATCGTCATTAGAGGTATTTTTATGTGCAAAGCTTGAAGTAACTTTACTGAATAAACTGAAAGGTTTAGCTTCTTTGGTTTTATCAGTTGAAGCTTCAGCGGCCGGTTGAGTGTGCTCAAAAGATGTATTGTCTTCCGCATCCTCTTTTTGATCATTAACCAAGTTTTGAAACTCATATTCTTCAGGTTCAGCCGGTTTCGGTGCTATAAAAGCATTGCTCGTCTGCTGCTCTTCACTTTCAGTCTCCGAATCATTAGCATAAGTAGTTGTATCAATCGCTTGAGGTTTCGTTATAATATTTTCAGGCTTTTGGTAATTTACATCAGGTTTAGTGCGTTTGATGAAATGTTCGGAATCAATGCCGGTTGCAACCACCGATACTCTGATTTTTCCTTCTAAATCCGCATTGAAAGCGGAACCGAAAATAATATTCGCTTCGCCGTCGACTTCTTCTCTAATTCTGTTAGCTGCTTCATCAACTTCAAATAAGGTCATATCCGCGCCACCCGTGATGTTGATCAGCACGCCTTTAGCACCTTTCATGGATGAATTATCTAGGAGCGGATTAGAGATGGCATTTTCAGCTGCCTTAATCGCGCGATTTTCACCGTCAGCTTCACCGGTGCCCATCATTGCTTTACCCATTTCACTCATAACGGTTCTAATATCCGCAAAGTCCAGGTTAATAAGTCCCGGCATGGTGATTAAGTCGGTTATACCTCTTACTCCCGAATGCAAAACATTATCCGCCATTTTAAAAGCATCTGCAAAAGTTGTCTTTTCATTAGCGATTCTAAATAAATTTTGGTTCGGGATCACAATTAATGTATCCACATATTTTTGCATTTCTTCTAAACCGAGTTCGGCAACTTTCATCCTGCGCATTCCTTCAAAATGAAACGGCTTGGTAACAACACCCACGGTTAAGATATTTTTTTCTTTTGCAGCTTTAGCGATGACGGGAGCTGCACCTGTTCCGGTTCCGCCTCCCATACCTGCGGTGATAAACACCATATTCAAATTTTCCATCGCGGAAAGAAGTTCACTCATTGATTCTTCCGCTGCTCCTTTACCGACCTCAGGATGAGAACCGGCTCCTAATCCTTTTGTCGAAGTTGCTCCCAACTGAATTCTGTTACTGGTAAGTGCGTGATCCAATGCTTGTGCATCAGTATTCGCCGCCCAAAAATCCACCCCTTCAAGGTTCGACGTAATCATGTTATTGACTGCGTTATTACCCGCTCCGCCAACACCGAATACTCCGATTTTTACTATCATATCCATGTTGCTTGGAAGACTAATACTTAATGCCATAAATTATAACTCTAAATTTTAGATAAAATATTCTCAATTAATAGTATCATTAAAGGTGATAATTACAACCCCTATTGTTATAAATGCAACACATAATTTAAAGTTTAAATAAGTGCTCCGTCTGCTTGTTTTATGAGCCGGAAAGTTGTTGTTGCCTCTCTCTTAGCCCGCATGCAACTTTTATACATTTATATAAACATTTATATAAACGGTTATAATAATAAAATAAATAAAATAAACTATTCATTATAATAAACGAGTTTAATCCCGCTTTACTATTAATAATAAATTCAAGCATTAGCATTTCAATTGATATTATTAGTAGTAAAAGTACAAACCCTTTAACCGCAATCGGTAAGGAAAGGCAAACAACTCGCTCGATGAAATCTTTATTATCTCCTCGGCTATTAGCTTTAAATATACAAAATAATCCTACTATTTCAACTGATAAAGCTAACAACCCCCCCTTTAAACCGCATATTGTAAAGAGTACAACAGTAACTAAATAGTAATAAAGTTTTTCATCTTCATCTATTTCACTATTCCTTAATTGAAGAGCTAACTTTATATCATTCCAAAGAATCATTTTTTTTTACCTTTAATAACATAATTATTGTTAAAATATTTAAGGATTTAAAACTCAAAACCTCACTTTATTATAACTTTAACTACTAATCAATCGTAAAATTTCAATAACCCGGAGTATTATCAGATTAAATCAGATCTTATATCCATAATATTTTCTATGATCATAGAACCGGAATAATTAAGGCGCTATTATATCAACACAGACTTGGTCTTTTGCATTAATAAAATCCCAGTCGGATTTTCCGACTAAGCTATCGCTTTCGACTAAACACATCTTATCAGGCTTATTAGCATCAACAGCACCGTTATAAATTCCGGGACACACTGAGAATTCAGCAGTATAATCAGGCTCAAGCATAGCGCCTTTCGGATTTTTACATGCCGTAATAGGCGGAAGTAAACAGTTAGAAGACCCCGCTCCTCCAGCACAGCACAGATTTCTGATTCTTTTTCCTGAAGGGACGGTATATGAAGGATACATATCGGAACCCGTGTACCCGTCTTCTCCCGCAACTACGCTATAAGCGCCGCAACCGTCTGTACTTGCTCTTATAGCAGGAGTTATAATTTTTACTTTGCGATATGTCCCGTCCTCATTAAATTGCGGAATGAATGCGGCAAATTGTACACCGTAAACTTTTGCCGAAATGTCTTGTGTAAGTATAGTTGTAGTTTGGCCGTTAGAAGCGGTAAGAATATTTTCATAATATTCTCTAAGCGGAGGGGACTCTTTTTCTTGATTACCGAAGGTCGGAGATAGCGCAAGCGTCGCATATTTCAAGGTGCCGTTAGCCGGTGTTGCGGTTAAACTACCCGCAGCATCAAGCTTATAGGCTATTTTATCACTACCGTATGCAGCAAATGAACCATCGGCATCAATATAAATGATTCCTCCGCTATTTGTTAATTTAACAAAATAATATTTTAGGGCGGGATATTGTGTAGATTCGCCGCTAACCGTGCCGTTAGTGGTAGTGTATTCGCTGACAATCCCGTAGTTTGATTGACGAGGAGTAGGTCTTGGTACGCATCCTAAATAAACTTCATTTGCACAGGAGTTTTCCTGACAAATACATACCTGCGAAGGATTATCGGATGGAACTTGCGCACAATAGCTTATTTTATTTTCCGACCCCGGGATTTGGCTGCAAGTTTTTAAATTGTCGTAATTTGTAGTATCACCAGGAAACTTATATCTAAGTAATAACGTGCGTTCAATACTTCCGGCACCGGTTATTTCATTTAAGCGAATTACTGGTTGATCGAATTTACTGCCTAAACTTATATATCCTTGTACTCGATTGCCGTTTACATCAAGTGAATCTTCAAGCCCGATCGTGTCATCAACTATCGGCTCCATTCCGGGTGCGATCGTATCATTAAAAGTAGGAGGGCCGGGATAAATAGGGCCGTCAACACATCCTATTAAGGAATAATCCCAACTGAAAGTAGGAGAGCACGTGCCCCCGACATCGGACATACAGTAATATCCGCAAATTTTCGTACGGTTTGTATCATTTCTTCCGCTATGCTGATAACCTGCTCCGGGAGCATATGAATACACTGCAACCGTATGACAAAATAACTGTCTTGCATTAGAGCTCAAGCCAAAGTTTTCACTAAGCCGGTTATAAAAATCACTTTCATGAAATGTTGCGCTACGGATATTAGTATCCCAAAGTACGCATTCGCCGAAAAATTGAAACCAACACCATTGATGGTAAATTTTATATACGGGACTAAACGCATCGGTATTAATCCTTGCTATTTTTAAGCGTTCATTAGTGGTGGGAAAACCGCCTTTACATACTTCCCTTTTCCCCATGGTATCCGGCTCCCTTGTCCAATCCGCGCATGAACCGCTCTCCGAGTAAGCGGAAGATATCCGTATATCAATAAAAATGAGTGAAAACGATAAGAAAAATATATATAAAAAAGAACGCATTATTTAAGTACCTCTAATATTTCAGGTAGATCCGCAAGATTAAGCACGCCGACAATTGAATATTCACCCTGTTTTAGCACGAACATTCGGCGCTCAACACTGTAAGCTTTAATTTGAGTTAACTCAAATTCATTAAGGCTGAACGAATGCTTAAATTTTTTATCGGCAAACTTATTTGAGGTGAAAATTTGGGTAGCAAACTTATCTAAACAATTTCGTAAACAGTCATTATCTAATATTCTATCATTCGTATCGGTTGAAAAAAATGCAATTGCATTTTTACTTGTCAGTTCATCAAGCCAGGAAGAAAAGAGCGGAGAAAACACATTGCTGAAGAATAAGTCATAACATTTATTAAATGCAATAATGGTCGGTCTGCCGTCGAGAAGTGAAGGTATCTTAAGTAGTAATAATACTAAGAAAGCCTCCTGAATTGGTTTAGACTTGGAAAGCTCGGTTATATCAATACTTAAAATATCCTCTAAAGTGAATAGATCTAAGAAATCTTCATCAAAAAAGTTTGAGTAAATTTCACTATTAAAGTAACTGTTAAAACTGGATTTTATTGCCTCATCTTCTGATTTTTCAATTATACCGCTAAGTAGGGTATAAGGATCTTCATTCTCATTACCTTCGAATAAGCTTTTAGCAAGGGCGGCAAAAAAAGTTTGGTATTGTGCGTTATCACTGGCACGGGGATAAATTAAATTAGTTAGGAAATTACTGAACAGTTCTAATTTTCCTTTAAAAAGTTCTTTATCAAAAAGCTTTATTTTAACGGGAGAGAAATCATCCGGGTTTGGTTTAACATATAATCCGCCTAACTCCTCGATAAATTTTTCGGAATTGCCTTCGCCGTCGATAAAAATTATTCGCGGGTTTAATTTAGTGCTTTGGGTAAGGAAGAACTTCATAAGCACATTTTTTCCGCTGTGCTCATTGCCTATAATTAATGTGTTACCGTTGTTATGATTGTGAAAATTGAAGTAATATGGGTTCCCGTCATTGTTTCTAAATAGGGAAATAGCAGGTCCCCACTTACTGCCGCTATAGCAGCCTATATTTTTATGATGAATCGAGGTAAGTGCACCGATTAAATTAGTCGCCATATAGTTAATTCTATCTATAAATCTAAAATTACCCGGCAGCTGTGACCAAAAACATTTGGCCATCTTAAAATCTTCTCTTACCGCAACCAGCCCGATATTTTGCAGTACTTCAACGGTTTTGTTTAATTTATCCTGAAAAAAACTCTCATCATCACTGTATACTAATAGGGTAACCTGATGAGCGCAATAATCATTATTATTGCCCTTATCTTCATTAAGAATATCTGCTAAGTCGTTCTCTTGAGCTATATCCTGTGCTTTAGCAGCCTCTAAATGAGACATCATTTTTTTATGGTTCTTTAATGCGGTATCTGATGATACAAAGTACAGAGATTCTGAAATTATGAACTGCATGCCAAGCTGGAGCAGCTTATCATATGCACTAACCGAGATATTTTGCGGTTGTTTTAAACTAAATACCGCACAATATCTTTTAAAATCCGTGCCCTCTATTACCGCCGTATTAAATTTATATTTAATTTTAATGTTTGCTAAGTATTCGGATAAATCTTTAATCGGTACATGAGCTCTTGTTTGGGTTAGTTGTACAAGGTTGTTATATAAAGAAAGAGGCTCGGATATATATCCTTCGTCTTCGGTTTTTTGCATCGTGAGCTTGGTTGAGCCGAATCTTTTTAGGTCATCAACCATATTATCGGTGATATTATGCAATTCTTCACATGCGGTATTTAAGTGATTGTAATGTTGGTTTTTAATCAGCGGAAAAACTAAAGTTTTCGGGTCGAACGTACCGGTTTGTATGTTTTGTCTGATAACGGTCACATATAACGTGTTAACCAATTGTTTATCCCAATTGTTTTTTTTAGCCCACCTTTGGTTTAGTTCTTCGGCAAAGCCGAAAGGCATTTCGCCCGGAGGAACCATATTTTCTCTATTTCTAAGCACATGTATATGAACTGCATACTTATACTCGGTAACATGTTTTTTTATTACTTTTCTAAGTTGGTCACGCAAATTTATTTTTTGAAATTCGCTATCATTTGTTTCCAGCCCGGAAATTTTAATTATTTGCAGTAATTCCCCGTTCTTGGTAAGTAGTGTTTCTTTATCGTAATGGCAGGCAATCGGAATAAATTCCGCTACTTTATCCTCAATAAAATGCTTCTCATCTTCTATAAAAATGGATTTGTCTTTAAAAAACACCTAATCCGACTCTTTAATTTTCTATCTTCCAATAGATTAAGATGAATATTCTATAGGTCAACAGTATTTTGTAAAAAGAATGAGTATATACTGGAGCAGCTCAATCTATTTATGTGCTTTGATAACATTTCGCCATTTACCTAATGAAAATTTTTCTATCTCGCGGTGTAGCCTTTTTCTTTGCTTCGAAGTAAGCGCGTTACTTAAGTCTATTGTTTCGTTATGCAAATATTCCAGTTTAACTTTAGCTAACCCTTTGTCTTTAAAACCCAGCACTTCCGCCGCCATCCTTGAAAGATCAATAACCCGAGCTGCAATAAAAGGACCTTTGTCATTTACAATAACTCTTATTGATTTTTTATTTTCAAGGTTGGTAACTTTGACTATGCTATTTAGAGGCAGATATTTGTGAGCAGCCGTCATTAAGTCAGGATTAAAGATCTCTCCGCTTGCAGTCGGCCTGCCGCTGAATTCACGACCGTACCAGGAAGCGATACCAGTTTCGGAGAAAGATAATCCGACTACCGGTTTTGCAATTTTTTTCTTCTGATCAAGAGTTAAAGTTTGTTTTTCTTTCTCAAACGACAATTCCTGGTTATTTGCAGTTGCAGCTTGCGAGAATAAGATAAATAAAACAGTAAAAAGCCGAAGGATAATATTCATGCTTACCATAATAAATTTATTTATAAAGCGCTGAATGATACTCTATTTTTCTTTATATTGCAAGCTTTTATCAGACTAGTGAAGATTTTGGGGAAATCAAGGCTTAGAGGGGGGTAATAAACAAGGCGGAAGTATAAATGAACTATTGTTTATATCATTAAATAAATAGGATTCAAGGTAATTATTTTCTTATTTTACCACTGGATTTTTCAGTATTATTCGGTATATTTTGCATTAAATTTGAAAATTTATTTGGTTTTTATATATGAGTTCCGGCAACATAAACCTTAAACAAGTGCTGTTAGTATTCATTTTAGGAGCAGTGCTTTGGAATGTTCCTGCACCGATCGGAGTCGATCTTAAAGCTTGGCACCTATTCGGGATTTTTATAACCACTATTATTGCCATAATTTTAAACCCTATGCCGATCGGAGCCATAGCGCTATTCAGTATTTTAGTATGCATAATTACCCATACTCTGACTCTCCATCAGGCGCTTTCTGCTTTCAGTATAGATATAGCCTGGCTTGTAGTATTTGCTTTCTTTATATCAAGGGGATTCATAAAAACGGGTTTAGGCAAGCGAATAGCTTATTACTTTATTTCTAAAATCGGTAAAAGTACTTTAGGGCTATCATACGGTTTAATATTAACTGATTTTATACTTTCTCCGATGATTCCGAGCGTAACGGCAAGAGGCGGAGGAATAATATTTCCGATAGCAAAAGCGTTATCTGATGAATATGAAAAGAATAACCCTTCCAGGAAGGATAAAAACCACAGCGGCGGATTTTTGATACAGGTGTGCTTTCAATCAAACGTAGTTACCAGTGCCATGTTCTTAACTGCAATGGCGGGAAACCCTTTGGTTCTGAAACTTGCGCCTCAATTCGGCATAGATATATCTTGGGAAACTTGGGCATTGGGTGCAATTGTTCCGGGGATAATAAGCTTACTTCTTATTCCTTTAGTGATTTATCTTATTTATCCGCCTAGTGTTAAAAGCACGGAAAATGCTCCCCGCATTGCTAAGCAGGCTTTAAAAGAAATGGGTAAAATTACTAAGCATGAAGTTGTAATGCTCTTAACTTTCATATTATTAATTACACTTTGGATTTTAGATTATAGGGTCGGGTTTAATGCAACCACCACTGCGTTACTCGGTTTCTGTATACTGATAATTTCCGGGGTATTAAGCTGGAATGATGCTTTAAGCGAAAAAGGAGCCTGGGATACTTTGACCTGGTTCGGTACGCTTGTAATGATGTCGGGTTTTTTAAAAGAATTCGGTATAATGGCATGGATCGGCGGGCAAATGGAACACCTGGTTGCAGGCAAAGGCATGATGTTGACAATTGTGGTAATAGGATTGCTATATTTCTATGTTCATTACTTCTTTGCAAGTATTACTGCTAAGATTACCGTGCTTTACAGTACATTTTTAATGTTACTGATCAGTGCAGGCGTACCGAAGTTGGTTTCCGCATTAGCGCTCGCTTATTTCTCCTCGCTTGCCGCAGGTTTGACTCACTATGGAATCAGCTCGGCTCCTGTTTTCTTCGGGGCAGGGTACTTTAATACTAAAACTTGGTGGAAGGTCGGATTTTTGGTAAGTTTGGTTAATTTGGCGGTTTGGGCGACTATCGGCTCGGCATGGTGGTATGCTTTGGGTTGGTGGTAAAAATATAATTTTCTAATTCAATACTTTACCTAGCCGAAATATTATATAATACTAATTCTTAAGGGTGTATTTAATATTTCGGCAACGGTGTTCCAATTCGGCATAATTATAGTAATACTATCACTGGTTATCGGCTTTATAGGCGGAGGCGGTAATATTTTAGTTTTAATTCACCCCTTTGAAGCTTTAATTATTCTCGGTACGGCAATCGGTTCTTTTATTATATCCAATTCTAAAACTTCACTTACATTAGCATTTACCAATATTCATAAAGTTACAAAAAGAGAACCTTATTCAAAAGAAGATTATGTTGAGTTGCTCTCATTTTTATTCAATTTACTTAAATACTCTAAATCAAATTCTAAAATGGATTTAGAGACTCAAATTGAATACCCTGAAAAAAGTTTTCTATTTAAACGCTTTAAAAAAATTTTTGAAAACAAGCAGGTTGCCACCTTTATCTCTGACTATATGCGTCTAATAGTACTGGGGTTTGAAAACCCTTATGAATTGCAACAAATGATGGAAGATGAATTATTTGAGAAAAAAATACAAGGTCAAAACCTTGCTTCCTGCTTTAATAGGTTAGGGGATAGCTTACCAGGGCTTGGGATAATTGCCGCCGTACTTGGAGTAATTAATGCAATGGCATCAATTGCAGCTGACCCGAGCGTGCTCGGAAGGAAAATTGCCGCAGCCCTTATAGGCACATTCTTAGGTGTATTTTTATCATATGGAATAATATCCCCGATCGGGGCATTTTTCGAAGGTTATACCAATGAGGAAGTAAAGTTCCTGGAGTGCATAAAAGCAGCAATTGTTTCACATGCTAAGGGACATCCTCCTACCATTTCAGTAGAATGTGCCCGCCAGATTATCCCAGATCATTTAAAACCAAGCTTTATCGAACTTGAAAAAAGCTTGAAGAAGAACTTAATTGTGAGATAGGAATGCAAGAGAAAGAGAAAGATAAAGATAAGGAAAAGGAAGAAACTAAAAAAGCCCCGATAATTATAAAGAAAGTGTTTGCCGCGCATCACGGGCATCATGGTGGAGCTTGGAAGGTGGCTTATGCGGATTTCGTGACTGCAATGATGGCTTTCTTTTTACTTATGTGGCTTTTAAATGCCGTGCCGACTGAAAAGTTAAAAGGTATTGCCGAATACTTTGATCCGACGATCGGAATCTCAGGGCAGCTAGGTGAGGGTTTTAAAGGCGGGTTTAGTTCGGCCGCGCAAAAAGAAGGATTAAAAGATGAAGATAAAACTCAAGGATTTAAATACGGTGTAAAAAGCGTCGGTGATATTGTAACCGTAAAAAAAATCGGAACCGAAGCGAGCTTGGAAGAACAAGAAAATCAAAGATATGAATTAGTTGAAGGTGAGTTAAATAAGTTAATTGAAAAAGATAAAAGCCTACAGGATTATAAGAATTCATTACAGTTAGTTATTACCCCTGAAGGTTTAGAGATTAGGATTTTCGGACAAGATAAGCACCCTATGTTTAAACCCGGTAGTGCCGAGCTTACCGCTTTCACGGAAGTAATATTATTTAAAATTGCCAAGCTCATTCAATTTACCCCTAACTTCCTTCAACTATCAGGTTTTACCGATAGAACTGTAAATGATACTAATGGCGTATATACTAACTGGGAACTCTCTGCGGATAGAGCGAATGCAGCACGTAGGTATTTGGTGCAAAGCGGGGTTCCTTCCGAGCAAATCGGAAGAGTAATCGGAAAAGCGGATACGGATCCGGCAGATCCGAATAACCCTTATGCTGAGAAAAACAGAAGGATTACTATTACACTACTTAGAAATTCAATAATGCCTTATAATAAAATTTCCGCACCTAAAGATTTAATCGGAACTCCTTCAAGGAATGATTTTGATGAAAGTGCGCGTGTAAGATAATTATATTTAAAAGTTGTTAATCTAGGTGTGTTGTGAAATTTAATCCCGGTTGATAAAAATATTTTATTTTCATTTATATGATTAAAGAGTATCATTTCTCTAAAAAATTAATGAGTGAAAGTTATGTTTATACAGACGCAAGAAACTCCTAACCCTCAAACTCTAAAATTTATTCCCGGGGTTAAAGTGTTAAAAGAAGGGACTCTTACCTATCATTCGGGTGAAGATTGTTCTACTTCTCCGCTTGCCGCTGCTCTACTTGATGTTGAAGGGGTGAAGGGAATATTTTTAACTGATAATTTTATCTCCGTTACAAAAGACCCGAGTGCTGATTGGAGTATTTTAAAACCTATAGTACTTGCTTCTATTATGGATCACTTTGTTGCACAAAAACCTGTGATAACGGAAAGCGCATTTAAAGCAGACGTTACGAGTGATGTGGAGGATGATGAAGCGGTAAAACAAATTAAAGAATTAATTGAGACCAGAGTAAGGCCGGCTGTAGCTAATGACGGCGGGGATATAATTTACAAAGGTTTTAAAGAAGGAGTAGTTTATGTTGAGTTGCACGGTGCTTGCTCAGGTTGCCCGAGTTCAACGCTCACCTTAAAAAGCGGTATTGAGAATATGCTCAAACATTATATACCTGAAGTTAAAGGGGTTGAATCGGTTTAAGCGATAAGGAGGGTAACACTATATAAGTAGCCTGTGTTATTAAGAGCGGTTTACGCGCTGCTTTTAAGCTTGCTATTCGATAAATTAATTAACTTACTTTAGGAGCTATAATGCCGCATGCAAACCAGGAAATTACGGCTAATGAAGTTTCGGCGCTTATGTGTCCTATCTGCGGCGGGGAAAAGCTCATCGGGTATGAAAAATATGTAGGGTGTGAGAAAGGTCATATTTATGACAAAGCACGCCAGGGTTATCTGAATTTATTACCGGCCAATCAGAAAAACTCTAAAAACCCGGGTGATAACCGGATGATGGTGAAGAGCAGAGCAAAGTTTTTAAATGAAGGATATTACCAACCGATATCCGACACTTTAAATATGTTAATTACTAATGAATACTTAAAACTGGTAAAAGAAAGCTTTCATATAGCTGATATCGGCTGCGGAGAGGGGTACTATTTATCTAATTTAAAACAGCATTTAGACAGTCGTTTAAAAGTAAAAGGAAATTACTATGGAATTGATATTTCAAAAGAGGCGATAAAATTAGCTGCCGGGCATAATAAAGGGATTTCATGGTGTGTGGGGAGCGCAATTAAGCTACCCCTTCAAGAAAAGACAATAGATATAGCACTTTCCGTGTTTGCCCCGCTTTATTTTAATGAATATCATAGGGTGCTTGCCGACACGGGCAGGTTAATTACCATTACGCCTTCCTCTTCACATTTAATAGAAATGAGAAACATATTATTTTCTTCTATTACCGAAAAAGCAGAGGATAAATTAATAAAAAAAGCAGAAGAATATTTTACACTTGAAAATTCTTTACCTCTCACCTTTAAATGTCGGATCGGCATGCAGGAAGATATAGAAAACCTGCTTGCAATGACTCCTTTTTATTTTAAATCGGGAGGAGAGAAAAAAGCAGCATTACTTTCATTAAAAGAATTAACCGTGACGGTAGATGTAAAAATATCAGTATTTAAAAAGCGAAGTAAATAAGCCGTCCGAGAACTATTTTTAAACTCAATGAATATATAATCCTACCCAAATTACTTGCATTAACTTTGCGGTTAAATTAATATACCGAAAAATTTAAATTTAATGTAGGATACATAATGAGTTTATTTTCAGAAGCTTTCGCAGCGGATGCAACCTCGGCAGCAACTCAGCAGCCTTCAATGCTCACCAGTTTTGCTCCCCTTGTTTTAATCATGGTGGTGTTTTATTTTCTCCTTATTCGTCCGCAGCAAAAGAAAATGAAAGAGCATCAAGGGATGCTGAGCAAAATCAGCAAAGGTGATAAAGTAGTGACCTCGGGCGGGATTTTCGGTCAAGTTGTTAAAGTTGAAGAAAACAGTAACTATTTGGTTGTAGAAATAGCAGAAAACGTTAAAGTAAAAATTAAAAGAGAAAGCGTTTCTGAAGTTATAAATGAGCAAAACGCACTAAAAGCTGCTTAAAGGAAAATATGCCTAAAATTAATTTTATTGTAAATGACGGAACTACAAAAACGGTAGATGCGCCCTTAGGGCTCTCGTTGCTTGAGGTTGCTCATCAAAATGATATTGATTTGGAAGGAGCATGTGATGGTTCGCTTGCGTGCTCAACCTGCCATGTTATTGTGGATAAAGAGTTCTATGATATGTTACCCGAACCTTCCGAAGCAGAAGAAGATATGCTTGATTTAGCCTTCGGGCTTACCCGTACCTCAAGGCTCGGATGTCAAATAATCGTGAGTGAAGATTTGGAAGGGTTAACGGTAACTTTACCGTCGGCGACAAGAAATATTATGGTTGATAAGAAGAGCTAGTATGCAACATATTCTAACAGATTATTTACCGATTTTACTTTTTTTAATATTAGCGGGAGGCTTGGCGTTTATAATGTCTATTCTACCTTTTTTGCTTGCTACACTGAGAGGTGACAGTGAAAAATTATCTTCCTATGAGTGCGGGTTTGAAGCATTTGATGCTCCCAGAAGTAAATTTGATGTTAGGTTCTATTTAGTTTCAATATTGTTTATAATTTTTGACCTTGAAATTGCTTTTCTTTTTCCGTGGGCGATAGTTATAAGAGATATCGGGTTGCTCGGCTTTTGGTCAATGATAATTTTTTTAGTAGTGCTGACCATAGGTTTTATATATGAATGGAAAAAAGGCGCATTAGATTGGGAATAAAAGGGAGTAGAAAAAAGTGACGTTAAGACCTATACCACCTGGAATTGAACAAGATGCTCTGCTTAATCAGGTTACTGATGAAATAAGTGACCGCGGTTTTGTTATAGCTCAGCTTGATAAGTTAGTAAACTGGGCGAGAACCGGTTCGCTTTGGCCGATGACTTTCGGGCTTGCCTGTTGTGCAGTCGAGATGATGCATGTTGCAGCCAGCCGTTATGACCTTGATAGGTTCGGACTTATATTCAGGCCTTCGCCAAGGCAATCGGACGTAATGATTGTTGCAGGAACACTGACCAATAAAATGGCACCTGCGCTTAGGAAAGTTTATGATCAGATGCCTGAACCGAGGTATGTAATCTCTATGGGAAGCTGTGCAAACGGCGGAGGGTATTACCACTATTCTTATTCGGTTGTGAGGGGATGCGATAGGATTGTGCCCGTTGATGTTTATGTTCCTGGCTGCCCGCCTACAGCTGAGGCACTGTTATATGGGATTCTTCAACTTCAAAGAAAGATTAAAAGAACCGGAAAAGTTTTTGTTCGCTAATAAAGCCTTCGTATGATAAGCAGTAGTAAGAAGCATACGCCTAGCCGCCATTTATGGGAAAACTTAGTTTGTTTTTTTATAGTTAAACTATACTCTTTATATGGATGATATTTAACTTAATTTACTGCATATAGCGTTGGCAATCTTTTCCTTATATTCTTTTGCATCAAGAATTATAGTCAATTAAGTTGAATACATTACACATGTATTGTGATAAGACTTTAATACCTTAACGGATTCTTTTCTGAAATTACTTAAATAATAGTAGCGCGCCCCTCCGCCCCACTGAAAGAGGGGTAGCGCTCTAAAAATTATTTAATAATTTTTATGTATCTGTACTTGGGGTCACGACAGAAAATGGAAAATGTCCTACGCTGAGGTTTTAACAGCTAATTTAAGTTCGAAGCTATAAATTTAAGTTCAAATGTTCCCGGTGGTGCAAAATAAGAGATAATATATACCAAATAAATACAAATTATTTTAAGTACATATGCAAATAAGTTTTAATTAATAAAAAAGTAACAATAGTCACACTGCCCGACAGATAGGAAAGAGAAAGTAAAAAAAGAGGTTAGAGATTAGGAGAAAAGATTGGAACTAATATAGAGAAATATGGTAGAGGCTAAGCTTATAAAAAGCCATATAAAGTTATGCTCTTGCAGTAAGTATATCTACTATATAATAGAAAGCGCTGGAATTAGCTACTCCATTCTCCGGAGCACTGCCCTTCTCCATATTCTCTTTCAAAACGTATAAAACTCTCTTCTTCTTTAGGTAATTCATCTCTTCCAAAACGTATAAAGCTCTCTTCTTCTTTGGGCAATTCATCTCTTCCAAAAACTATGAAGCTTGAGTCATCTGAGTTATGTGTTTGAATGTTAGCTGAAGCTAAATTAATAAAATGATCTTCCATTAATACCCCCTGTATAATTTTTAAATTAACCAAATTAACGTTAGTTACAAAATTTATTTTTAAACTTATATTTTTATTAAAAGTATAAAATAAAAGAATTTTAAATTATCATAATACTTTATAGGTTTATAGAACAATCAACATTATACTTTTGTATAAAACCAAAAAATAAAGATTATTAAAAGTAATTATTTATTACAAATAATATTAGCAGTAAACACTTATCAACAATGTTAAAACATATTAAATATTAAAGTACAAATAAAAAATATATATTAAATTAATAATTTAATAATTAAATTAGTGATACGGCATACTTTATTATAAAGCACCCGGGTTAAATAAATGCTATTGTATGATTTATAACTTCTTCTTTAAAAATATGCATTTAGAATTATAAGAATAGCCTGCACGCTCAAAATCACGTTTATATCCAAGTTTTTCATAAAAACTCGAAGCCGCTTGAAAGCTTAAAGTAGTAACGGTTGCTAAATTACAGCCGACTTCACCGCCGTAGCTATGCACTCTTTTCATAAGCATTCTACCGAGTCCTTTATTTCTATACTCGGGATCAACCCAGAGTTGATCAGTATAAATTGCTCCGTAAATGACCGAACCGTTACAGCCTGCAATAATTTTTTCTCCGTTTTCTCTTATAAAAAAAGCAAACTGGTAAGCTTCTTCACTTATTCCATATTTATTTGCTTCCTCATTAATTTTTCTTGTAAGAAAGTCAATATCATTACCGGAGGGAGATAAAGTTTGTTCAACTATATATGTCATGACTTGATCCCTATATAAACATCAACTATAGTGTTATTCGGATCTTTGCTTCTTGCATCATAGATTTCAAAATCCGCATGATAGTTGCGTATCCCGCCTAAATCAGCTCCCGACATTTGCCAAATTTGTTGCCAGGCATTTATAACCACATTAGGCATAGCTCCTGATTGCGTAGTAAATTTTACATATGTTTGCGCAGGGATAGTATAGATATCCAATCCTTTCGATATATTATCATAAGAAGTTACCTCTTCACCGATAAAGTAAGAATACTCTCCGTCCATATCACTTTCATATTCCGCATATAAACAAATTGTAGTACCGGGATTCTTCCGATCGGCTATTTTATCTGCAATTTGATTTTTAGAATAATGCTCAATGGTTGCCCCTATTTTTGCAGTGCTCGAATTAAATTCAGCTTTATTACTTGTCCTTACTTTAATGCCTGTTAACTTTATTTCATCATGTGTAACATTTATTCTTTTCATGTTTAGTCCTTTTTAAGATTTCTGCTATCTTGCGGTGCTAATGAATAATGTAAACGATTTACTTGCTTAATTACCAGAAAAATTACAGCTGAAGAAATTAAAAATTTGATGACATAGTTAATAAAAATTCCATAGGCTACCACCGGTGCTTCTGCATCTTTAGCAGATCTGAGGCTATCATAATGCTTTCCGTTAAGAGCTATAAAGTAATTGGAGAAATCAATCCCTGCCGTCAACCAGCCGACTATCGGCATAATTATATCTCCTACCAGAGAATTCAGCATATTGTTGAAGGTAGCGCCTATCATAATGCCGGCTGCAAGCTCAAATACATTGCCACGAGAAATAAAAGCTTTAAATTCTTCTACAAATGCCATTATTTACTCACACAATGTTTAAAGTTAAGTTAATTATATTTAATCTATGATTTAAATCAACCCGGAGATGAAATAATTAAGGTAATTAAAGTCTTATCAAAATAAATGTGTAAAGTATTCAATTTAATTGACTATAATCCAAATAATTTCATCTTATTATTATCTATCAACACCTGTAAAACAACCTTTGCCTTGACAAAAAACAATATTTTATGCAGCTATAAATAAAAAGTTTGGAAGTGTTATTAAAAATGAAGCCGTTTAAAAGTTACCGCGAATCCATTGTAATTAAGGATCACATTAAGTCTAAGCATATAACCGTCGGTGACTATTCCTATTATTCAGGATATTATTACGGAAAGCCTTTTGAAGATTGCGTAATGTATTTGGATGAAGGAGACAATCTCCATGAGCTAGGTACCACCGATCAACTTATTATCGGCAAATTTTGTTCAATTGCTACCGGAGTAAAATTTATGATGGGCGGCACGCAAGGGCATAACTATAATTGGATTGCCGCGTATCCTTTAGATGAGTTTGATGACGACTTCGACGGTTATACCGAGATTCCCCCTAAGGCTCACCGGTCAAAAGGTGATACGGTTATCGGGAATGATGTTTGGATCGGAGCGGAAGCGCTTATTATGGGAGGAGTGAAAATTGCCGACGGGGCAGTGATAGGAGCAAGGTCGGTAGTCACTAAAGATGTCGGGGCTTATGAAATTTGGGCAGGAAACCCGAGTCGCTTAATTAAGAAGCGATTTAATGATAAAGATATTGAAAAATTACTCGAAATTAAGTGGTGGGATTGGGATCTTGCTACCCTGAAGCAAAACTTAAATTCTTTAAGAACTAGTGATGTGGAAGCCTTATGGAGTAAATTTAAAGAGGGTAGGTTGTGAACATTAGCTTTAAGCCGTTAAATAAAAAGCATTTTGGGTTACTTTTAAAATGGCTTAATACTCCGCATGTTCGAAAGTGGTGGGATACCGATATAATATGGACAAAGCATTCGATTGAAGAGAAATACCATACTTACGTTAAAGGATTTAAACTTACTAATTCGAAAGAGAAGCCAATATATCCTTATATAATTACTATTGACGATAAGGAAGTAGGGTATATCCAATATTATAATGCTTATGATTTTCCTCGCGAAGGATACATAATTTCAGGGATGCCTGAAAGTTTAGCTTCGATTGACATATTTATCGGAGAAGTTGAGTTTGTGGGTAAAGGCTTAGGGGTAGGTTTGGTTGCTAAGTTTTTAGATGAGTATGTATTCAGTCAATTTGAAAGTATATTTATAGATCCTGATATTAATAATAAAGCAGCTATACACGCTTATGAAAAAGCCGGGTTTAAGGCTGTGAAACAAGAGATTGACCTAAGTGTGATATGGATGATCAAGAAGAGGAATAATGTGTAAAAAACCGCTAAGTGTAATTAAAAAATTAATTGATGAGCGTTATAGTGTGGCAAAAGCAGTCTTTTGGGGAGGTTCCGTTTCACAGGGGCTAGGCACTAATGCTTCCGATTTGGATATTATCATAGTTTATGAGCGGATATCTAATTCTTATCGAGAGGCTTTCATTTATGAAGATTGGCTGATTGATGCTTTCATCCATGATCCTGAAACTTTAGGAATATTATTTAGAAAGATGAAGGAAATAGGGATATGCGGTACTATGGAAATGATTTTAAACGGAAGGGAAATAATGCCTAAGTCAAGCTTCTCGAAATGTATTAAAGATCTTACCCGAGAAAATTATGAACTTCGACCTTTAATATGGGAAAAAGTAGAAACGGATAAAGAGCGTTTTTTAATCACTGATTTACTTGATGATATTCTTTATCCCAATTCACGTGCAGAACAGATTGCTTCCGCTGCCAAGCTTTATGAGCAGCTGGCACGCTTTTATTTTAGAGCACAAAATAAATGGTGTGCAAGCGGGAAATCAATTTTGCGTTATATAGAAAAAGATAACCCTGATATTGCTTATGAATATTCACATGCTTTTGAAAAAGCGTTTCAAGGTGAGGATGTTCAGGATTTGAAAAACTTAGTCGCTAAACTGCTCGCTCCATATGGTGGATTACTTTGGGACGGTTTTAGGTTTGATATACCGAAAGCTAAAATCATATAAAGAGAAATATTTATAAAAATTTAACTTCCCGTGTAATTTAGTTTTATCTATTTGTATGCTTTTTGTAAAGCTGTATAGATAGATTAAGAGGATGAGATGGGTAGAAGTAAATCTAATAAACGCAATAATGTAATAACAAATAAAAAAGTTAAGAAACAGGAGCTGCCGTTTACAAATGATGAAAACTTAAAGTTTTTTATGTTGGCGGCACTTAATGGAGTGACGGATGAAATAGTTTCCCTTAAAGGAAATGAAGTTAGGGGGTTGGAGGAGATATTTTCTGCGGAAATAAGTGCAAAATTAAGAGACAGAGGGAATAATATAAACGGATTAGAAAATCTGTTTTTAAACTTCCGATTAAGAAATGAAGACAAAAAAATGTTTATAAGAAATTTTTTACTTAATGAGAATAAAATCGGTAGCCCGTCCCCTAATAGAGAAACGGTAATAAGCCTGTTACTTAGTAAAGGATGTGAAGGGAATGCAGCTTTGATAACAAAGGAAGCTCCTCTTGAAGTCATTAAACAATTAATACGATGGAGTTAATGTTAACAGCATTACCACTTCATATTACACTCCGTTGCATGCAGCGGTGGAATCATGTGATATTAATAAGATTACTTACTTATTAGAGGAAGGAGTAAAGTATAATTACTCGGAAAAAACTTACGGTACTGCTTTACACTTAGCCATAAGAAAAGAAATTTATAAAGAAGATAAACCTTATGTAGCGGAGTGTTTAATTAATGCTTTAAAGGAAAAAGAATTTGATTGGAACAGTAAAGATGGCGAAGATAATACGGTATTAATTTTAGCTGCAAGAATGAGGGTTTCCGAGCTTGTTGAAAAGCTATGTTTCTTAAAAGAAAAAGGGTTGAATATTAATGAAAAGGATAAGGAAGGAAGAACAGCTCTTCATATAGCTTGCGCGCTTGGTGATATAAGAGCTGCGCATGCTTTGATTAAAGCCGGTGCTGATATTAACGTTGCGGATAATTGTAAAAGAACACCCTTACATTATGGGGTTTTGAGAAGCGAGCTTGTTAGAAATTTATTAAAAGAGGCGGGTATTAACCCGGAAAGGGATGAAAATGCTCTTGGTAATTTTTTTCAAATGTCGAATGGGCAAAATTTTGAACGTCCGGGTGGGAATGTATTCGTTAAAAAAAGTCGGTTAATAATTTTTGAAACAGGATGTTTTGAGGAAAAATATATTAAAAAATTTTATAGTGATGAGCAAATAAAGTTTCAAATTAGTATACTGACCGGAAGCTCATTAATTAATGCATGTATGTTCGGGCATGAAAAGGTAGTTGATCTTTTACTTGATTACGGGGCAAATCGCAATGCTTGTAATATTAATGAGAATACGCCCGTTCAAATTATAAAGAGAGATAAGGATAAAGGTGCGGAGATAGATAAGGTAGCAGCAAGCTTAATTGAAAAAATATTAACAAGAGATAAGGATAGAGAGTCGGGTGAAGAAGGCAGTTTTGCTCCCGATAGAGGTAAAATGCTTTGGACGGAATGTATCAGAAAGCAAAATATAACAGAATATAAAGTCGGAAAATGAAGCAACTAAGCTATTATAATCATAAAAAATAATACCTGAGTAAGATTATGGGTTATTGTTAACGATTTGTTAACGATTGGTATGTGTATAATGAAATACATGAAGCGGGGGAGTCTATCAAGTAGATAGGAGGCTTCGTTTTAAAGTCAGGTGTTTTTTGGGGGAGAAGCTCCTGACTTTATTCATTTATTTATCATACAATATTTTTATGTTATACTGCCAAAAATTTTACAGATAAAAAAGGCAGTCGTGAATATCCAAGATATTAATCAATTTAAATTATCTGATGAAAATATAGCCCGTCAAGTGATTAAAGGCGAGATCCAAGGGCTTCAGGATCTATTATCGGAAATTAACTGGGACTTTACTAATATCATTGATGAAATATATGCTATTACCGGTAGAGTAATTGTAAGCGGTATGGGAAAAAGCGGACATATAGCGCGGAAAATTGCTGCAACTCTTGCTTCTACCGGCACACCTGCAATCTATATTCATCCCGCCGAGGCAGGTCATGGCGATCTCGGTATGATAACCGTTAACGATATTGTAATTTTACTTTCTAATTCAGGGGAGACGCCGGAGCTTGCTCCCATCATTGATTATTGTAAACGATTTTCAATAAAAATTATCGGTATCAGCAGAAAAAAAAGTTCAACCCTTACAAATGCCGCCTTTATTCCCGTAGTGCTGCCTGCAACGCCGGAAGCTTGTGATATAATGGCTCCTACTACTTCTGTAGTTATGATGATGGCATACGGTGATGCTATAGCAGTTGCATTATATAAAAGACGAGGTTTTACCGATTCCGATTATAGAGTGTTCCATCCGGGGGGAAACATCGGAGCCAAATTATTAAGGCTTAAGGATTTAATGCATAAGGATAAAGAAATTCCGTTAATTAATTATAACGAAACTGCTTTTGAAGCAATATTAACTATGACAAGCAGGAGGTTAGGATGCGTTGGGGTATTAAATGAAGGAGGCTTACTCATGGGGATTATTACCGATGGGGATCTAAGGAGAAATATGAATTTAAATTTTAAACAAACTAAAGTGACTAAGGTAATGACTGCTGATCCTATTACCCTGCATGAGGATAAGTTAGCTTCGGAAGCTTTAGGAATTATGAATTTAAAAAGTATTACCGTAATATTTATAGTAAATGATGAAAATAAACCTGTAGGGGTTATTCATATACATGATCTTTTAAGGGCTGGTGTTGTTTAGAATATGGCAAAAAAATATAGTTTAGCAGTTAAGGTTTTAAAAAGAATGCTGGTAGTTTCGGCGGCTATTTTATTGTTTAGCATCATGATATTACCCTCATTTTTAAAAAGTAATGATAGAGTAAAATTAAATAGTGTAAGTAATGAAGTATTAGACACTCTTTCTTCTAATGAGATGGTTAACCCGAATTTACACGGGCAGGATAAAAACGGTAGGCCTTATATACTTACGGCAAAAAGCGGTTATAAAACAAATGATAATATAATTAAATTATCCGACATAACTGGTAAGCTTAGAATTGAGGGTGAGCATAAATACTACGCCTTATCTTCTAAAAACGGAGAATATAAGCAAAATTCGGATTTAATACATTTATGCGGTGATATAGTAATTATAAACCAGGGCGGATATACGGCGACTACTCAGGAAGCGGTAATTAATTATAAGAAAGGAAGTGCTTATACCATAACTCCTATTCATATTGAAGGTAAAGATTTGCGTTTAGAGGCCGGTAATTTTGAGATGCCTTCGGCTAATGTTTTAATATTTAAAAATAATGTAAAAGTTTTGATAAAATAAAAATTATGATGAAAACAAGAAAGAATAAATTAAATAAAGATTACTGGATTTACGGGAAACATACGGTTTTAGCCGCGTTAGCCAATTTTAGAAGAAAGGTTCATGAGTTGCTTATAACTCAAGAAGCATATAATGAAATAAAATCAACAATTCCCGGCAAAATAGCCGTCAAGATAGTTGAAAGGTACGAAATCGACAAAATATTAGGTGGTAATCAGGTGCACCAGGGGGTTATCTTAAAAACAAATCCTCTTGAGCAACCTAATTTAAAAGATTTCTTAAATCTAAGTAAGAATGAAATTTCTACTATTGTTATTATAGATAAAATTAACGACCCGCAAAACTTAGGGGCGATTTTAAGATCAAGTGCAGCATTCGATGCGGATGCCGTAATTATTACAAAAGAAAACTCAGTAAGCGAAACACCGGTTTCAGCTAAAGCTTCTTGCGGAGCTATTGAAAATATACCGCTTATATCGGTAACTAATATATCTGATGCGATAAAATTGCTTAAAAAGCATGAATTTTGGATTATCGGAATGGACGCAACCGGAGATAAAGGATTTGCTAAGGTGAATTCCTTTAAGAAAACCGGAATAATTTTCGGTAGTGAAGGGGAAGGTCTAAGAAAGTTAACTAAAGAAAACTGTGATTTTCTAATATCAATACCGATATCAAATAAAGTAGAAAGCTTAAACCTTTCAAATGCCGTCGCTATAAGTTTATTTGAACTTAATAAAAAAGAATTATATTAAATTAAAAGGTTGATTAAGTCGCTTATATGAACTTATCTGTTTATAACTATTTAAAAAACAATTTATGCATATTATATTCCCGTAATCAATGCAGCTATTTATTTTCTATATATAAAACTTTGAACGGTTTATTAAAGAATTTTATATATATTAACGATATCTTATTAAGGAAAGAATATTGATGAAGGCCAAAAATTTATTTAACCTGAAAATCTTTAAAAAGAGCATATTAAATTTAACTAAAAGATTCTCTCTTGCTAATCTTCATCTTCATTTCTCCGTATGCGTTGTAATTATAACCGTCTGTGTTTCAATTATTTTCGCAGTGCTGAAATATAAAGAATTTCAAAAAGAAAAAAATTATTATTTATTAGAGCAAAGCTATAAATTAAATATAGCTCTTTATGAAAAAATTAGCTTTGCTGAAAATATGGTTAAATTTTTGGCTGAAAAAATTATCCAAAGCGGTGATTACTCATATTCTAATATTGCTTTTTTACTAAAGCACCAAAGAGAGAATTTTAAGAAAGATTCATTGGCATGGACATTAATTCATTATGTAAATCCTGAGCATTACATGGTGGTTGATAGTATAATGGGGGTTAGACAGCAACCGATAAACTTAAGCTCTACGAAACGCTCATGGATTGAAGCGGCGTTTGAAGACCCGTGGAAATTAAAATTTTCTAAGCCGGATTTCGGCTTAATCACCAGGCAAAGAGTGCTTTCTACAGCATTGGGAATGCAGGTTAAAAATAAATTTATAGGATATTTGTCTATCGCAATTTATCTTGAAAAAATTTCAAAATCATTGCAATCGGTAGTTGATAAAAACGTCAGTTTCATTTTGCTGGATACGGAAGGGAATTTTTTACTTGCATCCGACCCTGTGATTAATGAACAAAGTATTGAAATACCTGAAGCATTAAAGTACGAAGTTTTTAGGTTAAAACATTCAAATTCTTATCTTTTATCAAAATCTATTAAAATAGATAATCATATTTTTACCCTAAAAATGAATACGGAAAATTATCCTTTTATATTCTTAGTCGGCCAAGATACCGTAAATTATTATGAACAATTTAAGCAGGAAATAATTCCTCATATTATTAAAAATATAACGCTCGGGGTTGTTTTTATAACTATCTTATTATTTCTATCCTATATAGTTGTAAGGCCGATAATTGAGCTAAGTAATGCCGCCGATAACATCAGTAAGGGGGCAAATGTAGAAATTCCGGAATATGAAGCCTTGGAATTGAATAATCTTGCTTCTCAGCTTGCGAATATTCAGAATATTACTAAGGATTTAAGGCTTAAACAAGCGGAGCTTACTAAAGCGAATGAAAACCTTCGTAATGCTAATGAATTTATTCAAAGTAATATGTCTTTTTTGAGTCATGAATTAAGGAATCCGATTTCAAGTATAATAGGTTTTGCTAAGCTTTTAAAAAAGAAATTAAGCGATGTAGAGGATAAAGAAAATAAAGAGTATACGGAATTTATTTATAATATTGCCGTACATCAGGATAAGCAAATAAATTTCTTCTTAAAGTTATTTGAATTTCAGGAGAGAGGAAAGAAACTTGAATATAAGGAAATTAATTTAACCGAAGTAATTCAAAGCAATATTAACATGGTTATGCACCATGCAAATAAGAAAGGAGTAAGAGTAATTTTAAATATAGCCCCTGATCTGCCTAATATGATAGGTGATGATATAATGATAGGGCAAATGGTACAGAATTTTGCAACAAACGGAGCTAAGTATAACAAGCAGGGCGGAAGTTTGGAAGTTAAGGCCTTTACTAGAGTTCATAATCGTAAGAAGGAAATTGTAATTCAATTTAAAGATACAGGGATAGGTATTGAAGAGAAAGATTTGCAAAAATTATTTAAAAAATTTGAACGCATCCAGAATGATAGAAATGTAGGAGTTATGGGCTACGGATTAGGGTTAGCATTTGCTAAAACTTGTATTCTTGCTCACGACGGAGAAATTAGCATGGCAAGTGAGCCGGGCAAGGGAACTGTATTTAGTATCTCATTCCCTAGAGCGCGTATCGTTGAAAAATAATGATTTCATCGTAATACTAATATTTTTTAAGAGGCTTTTATATTTAAATAACAAAAATATTGTTATTTAAAAAATACTATATACCTTGTTTATAAAGTGAATTTGAGAGGTAAATATGAAGCAAAGTTCAAGCCTAATGCGCGTGTTATCTGAGTTAGGATTTAACGGTTGGGATAAATATGATGTAGATTATTCTTACAAAAACGGGAACCCGCCTAAAGTTGTTGAAACCTATTCGGCACAGGTTCAGCAAGAAGCATTTATAAAGAATATGTATATTTCAGGCCTTTTTTCAAAGGAGAATATTTGGGAAAGTATAAATATTATGGGGGGTTTTGAAGATCCTGTTTCTATATTTAATTCAATTTGTACTCATCTTAGCGACGCAGGTGCATTTCAGCCTGACCTTGAAAAATTTAAAGCTGCTGAGATATTAAAAAATTTATTTTCCGAATCTGTGTTTGATAATCAAGATATTCAGGACTTTATTTTATACTGGACTCAAACTGCATTTAACAGAAAAGTTAACCAAGAGCGCGCTTCACTGGCTACAATGTATTGGATGCAAGATAATGATTTGAAGAAAGATTATTTTGAAAATGCTAGGATAATGGGCTTAGTTGCAGCTAAGGTACCGTTAGCCGAAAGCTATGATGAAACTTGGGTTTTGGGGTCAGCTGCACTTCCGTTAATATGGAAAATGGATAATCTTAAAAATACAAAAGAATTAAAAGGAATTAATCCGGGATTTGAAAGGTTTTTAACCGGCAAAAGAGAGTTAAGTAATATGGGTGTTCTGGAAAGCCCCGACTTTATCAAGAAAGTAGCTGATTTTATTGGAGTTAAATATATCGGTGAACCTAATTCTTTTATAAAAAGGCCGGATGATAAGCAGTATTTAAACTATGCTGAAGGTGAAACAAAGAAAGTTTATGAAAGTGATTTAGTAAGGTATATTTATCAAGATTGCTTTAATAAAACTTTAGATGAGCAAAATTTAATTGATGTGGCAGCCAGAGAAGGTACTGCCAGGCCGGATACCGGAGATACTATAAAAGCAGCTTTAAATAAGTTGATCCAAGAAGCGGAAGAAAAAGAAGAATTTAAAAAAGGAAAGGAAATAACTATATTAATTACTTCTATACAACCTCATATTGAAAGACAAAGAATCGGTGCTCAAAGAATTATTGATAATGAATTAAAAAGTAAAGGTTTTGCACATATTAAAATTTCTACACATTCCTTGGCACCGGAATTAAATGAACAAGTAGCACTTGCTAATATATCAATTCTTCATTCTGATATGGCAACGCTAATTTCCGAACAATACTTAAAAATTACGGAAGGAAAAGAAGCTAAAAGAGATGCCGGCCATTTAATGTTTCAATCCAGGCAACAATACTTAAAAGAAAATTTGCCGCCGATGCCTGAGCCTATTTTATTAGGAGAGATGGTTAGGGAGGAATTTCCTTTAGAAATAGCTCTTAAAGAAGTCGGTAGTCATTTAAGTTTATAAAAATATGAGATCAAGCTGTAAAATTTTTTTAGAAAGAGGTAAAGTCGGAGGCAAGTATGTTTGGTGCTATATTAAAGTACCGACAATTAAAGTGCCGTTATATTTGAATCCTCGAAAAGGCGAAAAAATTAATCCTCAGAAGTATGGAGAAATTATTTTATCAGGGTGGGGTAAAAACCCGCCTCCTGAAATTGAAAAATCGGTAAAAAGTAAATACTGAGTTTTAATGAAATATCAGATATTGAAATGGCAAATAGTGCTTTCGGGCAGGGTTCTTTTACAGCTGAATTATTAAAGGAACGCAGTCAAATAAATAAATTTAGTGTTTCAAGATTTTAAATTTTCTTAAAAGTATATCCACTTATTAAACATCCTTACAATTGACCGGGAATCTGTAGGGAGCTCCGATATGTCTTTGCTTACCCATTTAAGTTCCTTAGATTCATGATTTATTGTTACTTCTTCATTGCTTTTAACTTGAAGTAAAAATCTTATATCGTAATGATAGTGACCGGCTTCGGTACGAAATTCCGGAATATGATGGATATCAATATCAAAGATTTCATGCGAAACAAGTTCAATATCGTTAATTCCGGATTCCTCTTTAGCTTCCTTTAAAGCAACTGAAATTATATCCGGGTCATTATCACAGTGCCCGCCGGGTTGTACCCATGAGTTTAGTTTCGCATGATGCATAAGTAACGCTTTATCACCACTCCTGTTTAAAAGCCATGCTGAGGCGGTAAGATGGCCTGCCTTGTTAGATCGGTCAAAACAATCACTGTTTTGTTTAATAAATGAAATAATTTGGTTTTTACATTCAACTTCTTCTATATGGTGCGAGGTGTAATCATTAAGTAATTCTAATATCTTTTTTCTATGCACGGTTAGCTATCTTGAAAGGTTTTTAAGTAATTTAATAAAAATTATTTAATAAGCCAAGCTCTGAGATATTGAAGCCTTTACTTTAAGCTTGCAAAAATGTTAATATACTAATTAAGATACGGAAATTAATAAAAATGCAAAATACAGAAAATATAAAGAGAACTGATGTCAGGTCATATCAAATGGCTGCACAAGTGCTTTTCCTAACGCTCGGTATATATTTTTTAGATTTTGATATTAATTATTTTAATGTTTTTATCACAATACTAAGTACAATATTTACTCAGTATATTTGTTGCTTTTTTTTAAAACAAAGGTTTGAAGCAAAAAATGCGGCAATTACCGGGTTATCATTAAGCTTGGTGTTAAGAAGCAATGATCTTGTAATTTTTATACTGGCGGGAGTAGTTGCTATTGCTTCAAAGTTTATTGTCAGGTTTAATAATCGTCACATATTTAACCCGGCAATTTTTGGATTAATCAGTGTATTATTATTTTCAAATTCCGCCTGGATATCGCCCGGGCAGTGGGGAACTTTATCTTGGGTGCTGGCACTCTTAATTATAATCGGGTTGTTTGTCGCAGTGAGATCAAACCGGCTTGACGTCGCTTTAGCTTTTATTTCTACATATATAGTATTAACCGGTGTGCGCGGATTTTGGCTTAATGAGCCTTTAAATCTTATTTTTTATCAGTTTGAAAACGGAGCGGCATTTTTATTTACGTTCTTTACTATTTCCGATCCAAAAACTACGCCTCAAACTTCCTCTAAGCGAATAGTATTTGGTATTATTGCCGGGGTTTGGGCAATGATACTAAGATATTATTTTTATAATCCGTATTATATTGTGTACTCTTTAGCCATAACTTCAGGCATGATATTCCTGGTAAAAATTATTCTTTCTTTTGAGTACCCGAAGATTTTTAATAAAATGAGCAAAGCATTATGAAAAAAACTATTTCTAAACTATTAATTACTTCAGCCTTTCTTTCAATTTTTACCGCAAATAATGCAAATGCATTTTGCGGATTTTATGTTGCTAAAGCTGATACGAAAATTTTTAATAAGGCCTCTAAGGTAGTAATTACCCGCAACGAAGATAAAAATGTAATAACCATGGCAAGTGATTATACAGGCGACGTAAAAGAGTTCGCGATGATTGTTCCGGTGCCGGTTAGTATAACTAAAGAGCAAGTGCATGTAACTGAAAATAAAATAGTAGATCACTTGGATGCTTTTACTTCTCCCAGGCTTGTAGAGTATTTTGATCCGGATCCTTGTAGGAAAGAGGAGAGATTTATAGCATTTTCGGCTGTAGGCAAGATGGCCGGAGGCGGTAATTCCGCATCGTCACTTGGGGTTACGATTGAAGAAGAATATACGGTCGGCGAGTATGATATTGTAATTTTATCGGCAAAAGAGAGTGGTGGGCTCATTCAGTGGCTAAATCAAAACGGTTACAAAGTTCCGCATGAAGCTAAAGATGTAGTGATGAGTTATATAAAGCAGGGAATAAAATTTTTTGTCGCTAAGGTAAATCTTGCCGAGTATGAAAAGCTTGGGCATAAATATTTAAGGCCTATTCAGGTTGCTTTCGAATCTAAAAAATTTATGCTGCCGATTAGGCTCGGTACCGTTAACGCAGACGGTGCGCAGGAATTATTTATTTTTACCTTAACTAAGGATGGCAGGGTTGAGCCGACCAACTATAGGACTTCACGCATACCGACGGATATAAATGTTCCCCTCTTTGTCAGAAAGGAATTTAATAACTTTTATAAAGCTTTGTTTGATGAGCATATTAGAAAAGAGAATATGCAGACAATAATGCTTGAATATGCTTGGGATATGGGATGGTGTGATCCGTGTGCTTCAGAGCCGATGGCACCCGAGGAATTAAGAGAGCTCGGAGTATTCTGGGCGGAAAGCCTACTTAATACCGGCGCAAGCGATTCTTTTGCGTCAGGGAGTATAGGAAAAAGATTTATCCCGCCGGTTAATGACGTGTTTGTAACCAGAATGCATGTCAGGTACGACCTTGAACATTTCCCGGATGATATAGTATTTAACGAAACAAAAGACAAAACTAATTTTCAGGGCAGATTTATTATGAATCATCCTTGGAACGGGGAAAGCAGCTGTGAAGAAGCTAAGAAATATAAAGGCGGTTTAGGTGTAAGATTTGAGGAAGAAGCACAAAACCTTGCGAAACTTACCGGGTGGAAAATAGAAGATATTAGAGAGAAAATGAAAAAAGACGGCCAAACTATTTTCAAAAAACCTATTAAGTGGTATGAAAGAATCTGGCCGAAAAATTAATTTTTAGCTTAGCTTCGGTAAATTCCTTCCGCAGATTTCGATAATCTTCTGCTGGTTATAGGAGACAAATCAGGCATATCCTCTATATCGTCAAAAGAACAGCTTTCAGAGCATGAGCTACTTGAAAAGCTTCGGTTTAGAATATCATTACCATTTGATGTTTTAGTTAAGGAAAATTGTGTAATATTGAGCAACCTTTCGGTTAAAGTATTGCAGATTATCTTGCCGGGGCTTGCAATTATCGTAAAGAAACCATCCGCATATTTTGAGTCAAACTCGCTGAATATATTCATAAGAACCGGAGATAACTCGAGAAATTTTATTTGGCTAACTACAATCTTATATTGGTGTTTTTTATCATCTGAAAATTTGATTTTCACTTCGGAATCCAATTTTAATAGCTGACTTAATATTTCAAGTTCCTGCTTATAATTAATATCTTCAAAAGCAAAAAGGTTTTTTTGCACCGATAGGCTTGCTTCTGAAATAGCAGAAGGTAAGAAAAATGAAGGAAGAGGAGTATCTAAAGGATTTGCTTCAGTATCTGAGCCGGTTAATGCTTTTACGCGTGATGAATTAGCAGTTTTGGTTCTAAAGGGAGAAATAGCATACTGATTTACTTTAGGGGTGCACCTTTTTGGTGTCATAGCATCTGCATTCAGGTCGGTATTATAGTTTTCTCGTATTTTTTTAACTATGCTGTAATTATCTTTAAAACAATGTTTCTTAAAATTATCTTTCAAAAAGAAAGGCGGCTCCCAATTCTTAAATTCTAAATCATGTTGTCCTCTATTAAGTATAAAATCTCTATCTAACGCCTTGTTTACACTTTCAAGTACTAGCCTGCAATTATGGCAGCATAACTTTGTTATGCCGATATATATACTTTGCATATTAATTAAAGAAGTAGTTGCCAGCAGAAAGCTAAGTATTCGCATTTCCGCGTGCACGGCTTTATCTTCAATATGAAGCAGCGCGTATCCGAAAGCATTGCTAACTGCTAAGCCTTGATATTTTGTTAAGTTTAATTTTCTCTTATCCTTTCTGGGAGTCGGTAAATCTATTTCATTATTAATAAAAGCAAGGTTAATCGGATGTGTCCTTCCAAACTTAACTAACGTCTCTTCAATCTTAATTAAGTTTATCGCAATTTCCGTGAAAACCGTAAAAAGTTGAAGAGCTTGGGCTGTGTCCTCCGGGCTTAAACCGGATTTCATAACTGTAGTACAATTAACTTTTCCAAGCGGATAATTAAGATAATTTTCTTCGGTAATAACTTCCATAGCTATTTTTTGTATAATATCATCAGGTAAGGTAACAGGTTGTACAAACCTGCCCTGAGCCTTTTTTGTACAAATATCTATAAAAAGACGCTTCCTTTCTTCTAAGCTTGTATTGTTTTGAATAAAATTAGAAAAGTATTCCATAATATTTTCTATAAACCTAATTTTTAGGTTAACTTCTTTAGAATTATAGAATACATCATTATCAGTAATAATAATTTTATTATTTACAAATGTTATGGCTGTACATGCTTCGGTTTTATCCTGCATTAAGCGGGCTAATTGATCCCATATTCTTTGCTCGGGAGTTAAATCTTCTATATTGGAATGCCTTCCAGTTTTTATTTTTTTAACTTTATCTTGAGTGCTTTTCGGGGATAAATTTTCATTTATTATTTGCTGTTCACTATCTCTTTTTCTACGCATATTTTAAAATATTTGTACCTTTTGATTTTTATTAAAAGAAATTATACCATATGAAAGTTACAGAAAGATTAAGAGTATTTTAATGAAAATTTAATAAAAAATAACATTTAACTAAAAATTGCTTATATGAATGTATTGAAAAGTATATTGATATTTTGCTAATTAAATAATATTTTAACAAAGTATATGCTAAAAATTTTTAGAATAAATTTTTATTTACTATTTAATATAGAAACATTATGAATGCTTTGTAGACGTTGAATATTATTATGTTTGCAAGTATGGATCACTCGTTTGAAAACGTTATCCATGTGTGATAGAAAATTTTAAAACAATTTAATTAGAGGTTAAAATGAAAGGAATAGAAAGCAGTGAGGGAGCGGTAAGGAAGGAGAGTAGTAATGCTCTAGAAAAAGTAGAAGAGAAATTAAAAAATACTATAATGTATATTAATCATAAAATCGATAGAGCGGCTGGTATGGAATTTGAGGGTATGATTAAAGATATTTTTGATTTTAAGCTATATAATGATAAGGATATTGAAAAAAAGGTAATTAAACCATTCGAACTTGCAAAGGAAAACTATTTTATTATCGGAAGGCTATTAAAGGCTTGGAGTTTTAAAGGGGAAAAGGACATGATAAATGACTTTAATATTACCGAATACGCAATAAAAGAGTATATAAATATTTTTGTAAAATTTTATGAATCTAATACAGACCAATATAATGAAAAAGAACATACGGGTTTCCTCACTACGATATTGAAAAAAAAGCAGATTGTAGAAGGTATTATGCGAAGCGAGATAAAGAATGTGAAGGAAAGTAGCGCTGAAGCTGCTAGTAAAATAGAAGAACGTTTAAATGAAGCTGTAAAATTTATTGAATCTGAAAATGCTATTACAAACGTTGGTGATGAAGGAAATAAAGAAAAATCATGGAAAGAAAGAGTAAAGCGGGAAAAAAATGATAATACTTCCGTTCTGAAAAACACTAAGTTCTAGAAATTACTTAAATTGTCGTATTGGTTTTTATAATCGCGGCCAAGCTTGAAATAACGGTGTCAGCAAAGCCATCAAGTTATTGCTTATTAAGATTAGTATTTCTGATCGTGCAAAAAAGTATGAGACTTGTAGCCGGAAGGAGTAAAGAAAGTTAGAAGCTCCTCTTCAGGGGTGTTTAATTCCTAATTAAAGCTTATGTGGTTTCTCCGCTACTTCTAATGCTATTGATCCAATTTGAAGAAATGTTCTCCAGAAACTCTTGAACGGGTTGTCTCATGAGGTTAGTATCGCTTACTGCGCAAGAAAGCATAAGAGCCATGGTAAGAAGTAGCGGAACGACATTATTGTACCGGAAGTTGACCCCTAATGCTATAATCGGGAGAGGCACACCAATTAAACTTACTATGTCCAAAGCAGTAGCTCCTGAACCGGGCTTAGAACCGGAAAACAAATTTTGCATATAGTGCAGATTGATTAAGTTACCGATATAATTTAATCATGCCGCGTATATGGTAAAAAAGCTTTATGGTTCTTGTAAATAATGTAAAAGTAATTCATAAATATAATATAATATGATTATCTGTTTAAAGGTATAAAGGGTTGTGATGAAAAGAGTTGTTTGGTTTTGCTTTGTAAGCTTATTTATAAATATTGGAACTGTAGCTTGTGCACAGAACGCACCGACATACTTGCCTCCGATTAACCTGCCGGGGCAGAAAACTGATGAGCAAATGAATAACCGACAAAATGAATCATCAAGTCCTGAAGTTATAACTAAGCCGAGCGGTTCGGAGCAGCCGAAACAGGAAAGTATTACTCAAGGTATACGCCAAACCTTTTCAACTTTAAAAAACAATGTAAGTAAACCGATTAATACACCTAATACCAATATAAAAGAATTAGATAAATTATCGAAAATTGATTTAAAAAAGCCCTATATAGATGATAATTTAATTACTATAGGAACCGGGCCTATAACCGGGGTATATTACCCGGCGGGCGGAGCAATCTGCCGCATGATGAACCGAAAAAGAAATGAGACAGGCTTAAGATGTGCCGTTGAATCCTCGCCGGGTTCAATATATAATCTTGCGGCCTTAAGAAATGCGGAAATGGATTTTGCAATTGTTCAATCCGATTGGCAGGAATATGCTTTTGACGGTACCTATATATTTGAAAAGCAAGGGCCGTTTGAAAAACTAAGATATGTTTTATCATTGCACAATGAAGCTTTTACTATGGTGGTTAGGAAAGATTCCAAAATTGCAAAACTGGATGACATTCAAGGTAAGGTAGTAAACATCGGGTATCAAGGCACAGGTGCCAGGGCTACTATGGAAGCGCTCATGCGCATTAAGGGTTGGAGCATTCCAACGTTTAAAAGTGCGACCGAACTTAAGCCTGAAGAGCAAATAGAAGCTTTATGCAATAGAAAAATAGATGTTATGGTGGTTTTAGCCGGCCATCCGAGCGGAATGCTCCAGGATTCAATGAGCATGTGTGATACAAAAATATTGAGTGTCGATGACCTTTTAGTGAGAGATTTCGTGGCTAAAAACTATGAATATTCCATGACTAAAATTCCAGGCGGGTTATATGTAGGTGAGACGGAAGATATCAACACTTTCGGACTAAAAGCATTGCTTCTGACTACTACCGATACAAGTTCGGAAATAGTATATGAAGTTACCAAATCAGTATTTGAGGATTTAAATAACTTTAAAAAGCTTCATCCCGTATTTGTTAACTTAGAGCCGAGTGCTATGATTAATGAAGGCCGTGCTATACCGATTCATCCGGGTGCAATGAAATATTATCAGGAAAAAGGATATGTCAAATAAGTATAACCTTGACCGGTAGTAAAGATATTAGTGCTAAACCTTGATTGTATAATCTGTGTTAATCAGGTTGTAAAGCTTACTGAATTTTATAAATGATAAAGTTTGTATTTTTTTACAATTATGATAGAATGATCGCGTGGAAAGCTTAAAATTGAGGAAGGTTTATGTTTCAAGTTGCAAGCAAAAAAGTTTTTACCGTTGGGGATTCCGTAGTTTATCCCTCCCATGGCGTTGGGCAGATTACCGGTGAAGAAACTCAGGTGATTGCAGGAGTAGAGATGAAGCTTTATGTCATTACCTTTGCAAAAGATAAAATGATTCTTAGGGTTCCAACTTCAAGAGCTATCAAAACAGGTTTAAGGCACTTATGTAATTCAGATGAATTCAGTGCTGTGATGAAGAGCTTAAAAGGTAAGGCGAAAATTGTTAAAGGGATGTGGAGTAAGAGAGCGCAAGAATACGAAAATAAAATTAATTCCGGTGATGCCGTAGCAATTGCGGAAGTTCTTAGAGATTTATACAGAAATATTGATGATCCTGATAGGTCTTACAGTGAAAGACAAATTTACGATGCGGCTTTAGATAGATTAGCTCAAGAATACTCGGCAGCAGCTAATATTAATAAAGAAGAAGCCAGTAACCTTATAGTTGATGCGTTAAACCAAGCAGTATAAATTTATAATTACATAACATAAATTATAAAAAAATAGGTCGTGATCAAGTCTTCGATATTTAGGTAAACTCAGCTTTGTAAAATGCATGAATTAATTTATATTTACACCTTTTTGCCCATGTCTATTTATATAGTAGATTAAGTTGAAAATCCTACATATAGAGAGTATAGTTGAGCTATAAAAAATTAAACTAAGTTTGCGTATAAATACGCACGCTATAAATGGCGGTTAGGTGTGTGCTTCTTACTAGCCTTGTTATTTGATTTTCAGTTGTAGGCAATGCAGCATATTTATTATAAGGCAAAATTATTAGTAGTTTTTTACAGCTAATTAATTAAGCCTATTGAAAGAAAAGGATAAATTCTTTACATTGCTCCTATTAGTATTTTTTCTTAAAAGAGTTAAATGAAAGATTTTAATCAAGCCAGAACCAACATGGTTAAAAACCAAGTTATGACAAACAATGTTTTTAATCATAATATACTTAATGCAATGCAAGAAGTACCAAGGCATGAATTTATAGAAGGAAAGTGGAGAGAAATGGCTTACCTTGACACCAGGCTTCCCCTTGATAAAAACAGAAAAATGCTTGAGCCTGCCGTATTCGCTAGAATGCTGGATGTTTGCGGGATTAGTAAAGACGATACAGTGCTGGATATTGCGTGCGGCAGCGGATACTCCACGGCTATTATAGCTAAGCTTGCAAAAAAAGTGATCGGTTTAGAATCAATTAACTCTCTTGCAATAAAAGCAGCAGACTATGTTAAAAGGGAAGGTTTAAACAATGTTGCGATTAAGAACGGCAATTTGCTGGAAGGTGCACCGGAAAATGCTCCCTATGATATTATAAGTATAAACGGTGCTTTAAATAAAGTTCCCGACGAGCTATTAATGCAACTAAAAAACAAAGGTAAGTTAGTTTTTATTGAGCAGAGCGGCGGAATAATGAAAGCTGTAAAATATACGCTTATAAACGGCTCATATAATAAAGTTGAGCTTTTTGATGCTTATGCGGAACTATTATAAATATAAAGTATGAAAAATATTATCAGAGAAAATAACCGCCGACGCAATGAACTTAGACAAATCAGTTTTGACCTCAATTTTATTAATAATGCAGAAGGTTCATGTTTAGTTAAGTTCGGTAACACTCATGTAGCTTGCACGGCAACAGTGGATGATAGGGTGCCGATGTTTTTAAGAGGCAAAGGAAGCGGTTGGGTGACTGCCGAATACGGTATGCTCCCCAGGTCTACTAATACCAGGATGCAGCGTGAAGTCTCCAAGGGCGGTCTTGGCGGTAGAACTCAGGAGATTCAAAGATTAATAGGGCGTTCTTTAAGATCCGTTATAGATTTAAAGCTGCTTAGAGAAAGGCAGATTATAATTGATTGCGATGTAATAAATGCGGACGGCGGCACCAGGACGGCTGCAATCACGGGCGGGTATATAGCGTTATATTTAGCTTGTAAGAAATTATTGGAAGATAGAATAATTTCAAAAATGCCTATTACATCAATGATTTCAGCAGTTTCCTGCGGTATAGTTGATGGGTCGCATTTATTGGATTTAGATTATTTTGAAGACAGCAGCGCTGAGGTTGATGCTAATTTCATTTTAACTAATGATAATAAAATTATTGAAATTCAAGCAACCGCTGAACAAAAACCCTATACGCAAGAAGATTTTTTGCAGATGCTGGAGCTCGCAAGGGTAGGGACTAATCAACTGTTTGAATTGCAAAAACAGGTTTTAGGAATTTAGAGAGAATTTGATTTCGCGATTTAGTGCTTGAGTTTTTACCTGCCGGCTTTATATTTAGTTAAATAATTATTATGTTATACAATATGTTAAGGAATAAAAATTTTAAAGTATTTGCATTATTTCTAATTCTTCATCCTTTGAGCTTAACCGCACAAGAGCCCGATTATGCAACCAAAAAAACAAAAGAGGAAGTTTTAACCGTTAAAGAAGGGGATTTTTTATTAGGCAATAAAGATGCTAAAGTCAAAGTTTTTGAATATTCCTCGCTATCCTGCCCGCATTGTGCTACATTTCATGAAAATATATTTCCTGTAATTAAAGAGAATTATATTGATACCGGTAAAATTGCCTATGTTATGCGTGATTTTCCGACCAACCATCCGGCTACTCTTGCTACCATGCTGATTCACTGTTCAGGGGAAAGGAAATTTCAATTTATAGAAACCTTATTTAAAACCCAAAGAGTTTGGGCATTCAATATTTCATATAAAGAGAAGTTACATAATATTGCAAAACTCGGCGGTATATCGGATGAAGACTATAGTAAGTGCATCAATGATAAAAAGAAAACCGATGAAGTGCTCGAGAGTGCTTACCAAGCCGTAGGGGCGTTAAAGCTTGATGCTACTCCGGTGTTCTTCATTAACGGTAAAAAGCTTGAAGGTTTGTTACCTTACAGCAAGTTTGCCGATGTGGTTGAAGCTGAGTTGGTGAAATAAAAATCCCTGATTACTTGCCTGATTTATTGCTAATAAGACGAGCATTAAGCTGTTAATAATATATTATCCTAACTTTATTTCTATGAAGCTTCGGGTGATGTGATTAATAAGTATTATTTTGATATTTATTATGTTAATATTAAAATATAAAGCAAGTTTCGGGGAGAACTTAAATGAAATTTTCCGATATTAAGCCTTATGAGCCTGTAAAGCTGGATAATGTTGATTTGGTTAAAAAGCAAGGATGGTTATGGTTTCAAGATCCTAACCTTGAAAGTACAAGCGGTAATATATTAACGGAGAGAACTTTTGAAAAAGAAAATAAATTTTATGAGAGTCAAGTAGAGTTTAGAATTCCGGTTGAACCGACAAAAGAAAATATTGAAAAAGCTTATGCCGTGCTCGCGGCTCTTTTTAATAATCCTAAAATAAAAAGCCCGAAAAATGCAAAGATAATTGATATTGATGATTTGACGGGTAAAGGGTTTGTTGACTGGAACCCGGAGGTAGGCGAAGTTCGCCAATATGACCAGCGAGGTAAGGAGATATGCTTCTATGTAACTTGGGATAGGAAGAGAGGTTTAGCTACTGATAAAAATCCGAGAGGAGAGATTACAATTCAGCCAAGCCTTTCTGTTGAAGAATATAAGACTTTTATGCTGACTGCTCTTAAAGCTTTAATTGATGCAGGTGTGGAAGGAGTCGGTTATTATCCGACTCAAGGTGTGGATAAAAGTTTAAGTTCAAATAGTGATGAGAATAAGCTTCCTACAATATTTACTTATCTGGATTTCACTAGTACTGATAAATCAGTCTTCCTTCACAAGGTTGAATACGAAGCTAACGGATTTCATAACCCCTTGGCGGATATTCAACTTACCCTTGAAGATTATTTACAAGCCGGGATTAAATTGGATGACCTGGCTAACATTAGAGAAAGGCAGGTTAAATATCTTACCGAGCACTTTTCTAAAACAAAAGATATATTTTTAAATGAGTTAAAAGTTATAAATCAATATGACAAGATGCCATTTAAAGAATCATGGTTAAAAAAAGTAGAATCAATTTTGGATAACATTAAGAATGATAAAAACCTGAATAATAATCTTAATCAGTTAAAAATTTTATTAAGTGAAAAAAGTGAAAGTAAAATAATCGGTGATAAGTTACCGCTTGTAAGATATTTAGCTGATAAAGAAAATTTAGAGGAAGGTGATAAGAAACTTTTTGATGAGCTGATAAACTTACCTTCTATACTTGAACAAAACATAGAAAAAAATGTTGAGCAAATCATGGCTCTTTTTCCTAATGAGGTAGATAGAAGGCATCTAATAAATTTTGCTTATGATAATCCTGATAAAATTTCAGTTCTCGGCAATACTGCTCAACACTTGAATTCCGAGCAGCGATTACATGATGAAATCGGTAAAGCGGATATCAGGCAACTATATCAACAAACAATAGAAGAAAATAAAGCAGCACTAATTTCTAAGAATGCTAAAACTATAATTACAGAGCTTTATAAAGTCAGCGAAACACGTGATGAATTCGCAGAAGCAGTTAAGAGTAACATTAAAACGATGACCGCTACTAAAGCTTTTAATAATAAAGGTCAATATTTCGACGAAATCAGTAAGGAAAAGTTAGATTTAATAGGTAAAGAAGCTGAGAAAACCTATGATTCTCTAAAAGAAGCAGGAGAAGCTAAAAATACAATGAGGCCGGTTGAAAAGTTGGTTGATATAATAAAGTCCGTTATCGGAGTAGACAAATTCAGCAAATCATTAAAGCAAAATACCAAAACTTTCTCCGAGGAAAGCAAAAATATTATTGTAGGCAAATTTACCGAATCATTATTTAAAGAAGATCCTTTAAAAATAAGTGTTTCCAAGTTGTAAGAATTTAATGCCTGATTTTATTCCCCTAGATTCTAGCCAATAAGGCTTTATTATCATTCGAAAAGACGACCTGGCATTGATGTTTCTTTAAAACGTTAAATACTCCGATCATAACTTCTTGCCTTATATTAGGAAAATCTTTCGTATCTCTTAGTTTTACTACCGCTTCAACCAGTAACTCAACAAAGTCTTGGCCAAAATCAGTTAGTGCTACTATAATTTTAAACTCATTATCTATATCGGCATGTAATTCAAGAAAGTTTTTAATATCCCGGGTAATAATCTCCACCTGATTAATATCAAGTGTGGTTATCCCCATTTTTTCACTGATTTTTCTATGAGTAACTCTTGAGTAGTTAATAATCGAGTCTTTTGAAAAAACTGAATTTTGTACATAGACCGGAACTTGTTCGGTGGTGCGTATCATAGTTATCCTCCAGCCGATTTCCTCAACCGTTCCTCTAAGATTTTCTCCTTTTATCAGAATGTTTTCTCCTATAGCAAAAGGCTTATCAAGATAAATTATCGCAGTACCGAAAAAGTTGGAAAGCAAGCTTTGTGATGCAAAAGCTAAGGCTGCACCCCCGATACCTCCTAAAGCAATTATACCGCTGATGTTAAAACCGAAGCTTTCTAATATTGCTAACCCTGCAATAGTAATAACTGTAACTTTAAAGATCTTAGCCGTTATATCAGCGGTAAATCTATCAAACCTGGTTTTTTTAGTGCCCTTAATACAGTTGTTTTCAAATGCAGAAGTAAAGCTGATCGCTATCCAGCTTATGATGGTGATAACGGATATGTTTCTAATTAAGGGGGCAAACTTCAATAAATTAATTTTTATCTCATGGTTTACAGCATCAAATATGAAGGTGAAACCAATTAACCATATAGCAAGCTTTATCGGCTTTTCTATGCTGATAAGTAACGCATCATCCCAAAAGGCTTTGGTTCTTTTCGAAATTATCTTAAGTCTATATAAAAAGTGGGAAAAAATTTTATTAGAAAAATAGCAGCCTAAAATAATTAATGTTATTTCAAGAAGTATCCAATAATTATCAATTACCCAGTTTTCTGCATAAGTGAAAAGGTCGTTAAAGTAGGATTTGCTCATATTAAACGCCAAATGGATTAACTTTATTCCGGTTATTAAAAGAATAATAAAATTATCTCAAGATAGCAATGTATTCAAAGTAGTAATTATAAAATTTTTGTTTTTAACGGGGTAACGGTTATTATTGATTAAATTTTCTACACATAGTACTTTGCTTTAAATTAATGTGAATAATTATATTTTAAGTAAAGTTAAAAATGAAAAAATTATGTTTAATTGATGGATACGGTTTTGTTTTTAGAGCTTACCATTCATTACCTCCGCTAACCAGAGCCGACGGTATGCCTATTTCCTGCGTATACGGATTCTGTAACATGCTTTCTAAATTTCTTTCCAATGATAAGTCGGATTACTTAGCTGTCGTGTTGGATTCGGGTAAAAAAAATTTTAGACATGATATATTTCCTCAATATAAAGCTAACCGTCCCCAGCTACCTGATGATTTAATCGTGCAATTTCCCCTTATTCGAGAAACGATTGAAGCATTTAACATTACCTCGTTGGAAGCGGATGGCTACGAAGCGGATGATCTGATAGCCGCATATGCGAGCGACGCCTTAAAGCAAGGAATGGAAGTAAAAATCATTTCTTCCGATAAAGATTTGATGCAACTTGTATGTGATAATTTAAAGCTTTCCGATCCGATTAAAAATATTGAGATAGGAGAGGAACAGGTGGTCGCCAAATTAGGAGTTAAGCCGTATCAGGTAGCGGATTATTTAGCCTTAATAGGAGATAGTTCAGATAATATTCCAGGTGCAAAAGGTATAGGACCTAAAACGGCAATAGAGCTGCTATCCAAGTTTGAAACTTTGGATAATATATATGCAAACATTAATAATATAGAAAAAGACAGGCTTAAGAACCTATTAATCGAGAGCAGGGATATAGTTTATCTCTCTAAAGATTTAACCAACCTAAAGAGAAACTATAATATCGATTGTGATCTTGACGAACTAAAAATAAAAGAGCCTGATAATGAAAAGTTAGCTAAATACTTATATGAGCAAGGGTTTAAATCTTTAGTAAGTAAATTTATTAAAGAAAAAACTACAAGCCTCAAGCTTACGCAACCGGAAAGGAATGAAAACTTTATTAAAATTGAAAAGCTAAGCGAAATAAAGAGACATATTGAGCAAATTATAAGAGAAGGGAAGGTTGGCATCTTTGATAACGGCAATACTTTCTATTTCTCTTACGGTAACTCTAATTATGAAATACATTATAGTAATAATAGCCGACAGGAAAGCTTCCTTGAAAGTGAATCGATAAACTATAATGATATAGTCAAAGAATTTAAGGAGCTTTTCGAAGCAACTTATGTACTTAAAATAGTTATAAACGTAAAAGAATTATATAAAAAATTATATTGCTTAAATATTGAGCTTAAAGCTTTTGATGATATTGCTCAGATATCTTATTCGCTTGAAACCGGAAAGCATTCATGTGAACTTAATGATTTAATAAGAGTTTATCTTGGTGAAGAAGCATCTCATAACTCAGTAACTATATTAAGAATATATGATAATTTACAGGAAAGGCTTTTGCATGAGAAGCAGTTCTACTTATATGAATGTATTGAAAAACCGCTTTCTCCTATACTCGCCAAAATGGAGATAAAAGGAGTTAAAGTTGACGGAACATTTTTAAAAAATCTATCTCAAGAGTTTAAGCTAAGGTTGAGCGAACTGGAAAAAGAAATTTTTAAAGAAGCAGGACGGGAATTTTTGCTTTCTTCACCGAAACAACTGGGGGAAGTTTTATTTACCGAGCTTGGCATTAAAGGAGGGAAAAAATCTAAATCCGGGACATTTTCAACAGGTGCTGATATTTTAGAAAAACTATCGGATCAAGGCTATGATATAGCAGATAAAATTTTGGTATGGCGACAATTTTCAAAGCTGATTAACACTTATACGGATGCACTGCCTAATTCAATAAATCCGAAAACCGGGCGGGTGCATACCACATTTATGATGACGCTGACCAATACCGGTAGGCTTTCATCCCGGGATCCGAATTTACAAAATATTCCGATCAGAAGTGATGAAGGACAAAAAATCAGAAAAGCATTCGTTGCTGATAAAGATCATTTAATTATTTCCGCCGATTATTCACAAATAGAGCTAAGGCTACTTGCTCATATTGCGGATATTCAAGCCCTGAAACAAGCATTTCATGATAAGCAGGATATACATGCAATAACCGCAAGCCAGATATTTGGGGTTGCTTTAAAAGATGTGGATTCCAATCTGAGAAGGCAGGCTAAAACTATTAACTTCGGCATAGTTTACGGTATTAGTGCCTTCGGATTAGCCAAGCGTTTAGATATTTCGCAATATGAAGCTAAAGATTATATAGATAAATATTTTAAACAGTATCCGGGAATCAAAGAATATATGGATGAGACAATAGAATATGCAAAAACTCACGGGTATGTAAAAAATTTACTTGGCAGAAAGTGTTATATTAACAGTATTAATGATAAAAATTATTCTATGCGGGGATTCGCCGAACGTGCTGCAATTAATGCCCCTCTGCAAAGCGGTAATGCCGATATAATTAAAAAAGCAATGGTGCATATGCCTGAGTCAATTCAAGATTGTATGGTTTTACAAATTCATGATGAACTGTTGTTTGAAATTCCGGGAAATAAACTTGAGGATTATTCTAAAGTTATAAAAAGAGTAATGGAAGGTGTATGCAAAATAAGCGTCCCTCTGGAGGTGGAGGTTCACTCTGCACTCAACTGGGGGAAATGAGATACTATATAAAAAATAATATTATTCTGATTATGCCATTAAAATGATGATAATATTATGCTTAAGGCTTAGTCGGAAAAAATAATATTGGTTAGGTCTCTTTTAATAATTTTCGCTTATACATAGGCTGGATCGGTACCATCACCTTAACGGTGATGAAAGAAATAAGTTAGGAACCAACCGAATAACTATATTGCTACTATTTATTTTAATAATTAACAATAATAATGTATTTAAGTAATATAAATATTTTATGAATTATACTGGTATTTATTAATATTAGTAATAATTAATTACTAATATGTGAATATGTAATTGGTAACTTTATTAATATGAGGAATAATATGAGTTTTTCTAATCCCTTTAGTTTATCTAACTTAGACGGAAGCAACGGTTTTAAGATTAACGGGGCAGTAACAGGTGGAAATGCAGGCCATGCAGTAAGCAGTGCAGGTGACATAAACGGCGATGGTATTGATGATTTAGTTATTGGCGCTGAAAGTGTTAATTACCCGGCAGGGGCTAGTTATGTAGTATTTGGAAGCAAAACTCCATTTGCCTCAAGTATTAACTTATCTGCTCTGGATGGAAGTAATGGTTTTAGGCTAAACGGGGCATCGGATGATAGTGCAGGCATTTCAGTAAGTAGAGCAGGGGATATAAACGGGGACGGTATTGATGATTTAATTATTGGTGCCCCTTATGCTAATTCTCAGAAAGGAATAAGTTATGTAGTATTTGGAAGTAAAACCCCGTTTTCTTCAAGCATTAACTTATCCGGTTTGGATGGAAGCAATGGTTTCAAACTAAACGGAGAAGTATCGAGTAGCTTCTCAGGCTATTCAGTAAGCAGTGTAGGGGATATAAACGACGACGGTATTGATGATTTAATTATTGGTGCCCCTTATGCTAATTCTCAGAAAGGAATAAGTTATGTGGTATTTGGAAGTAAAACCCCGTTTTCTTCAAGCATTAACTTATCCGGTTTAGATGGAAGCAATGGTTTCAAACTAAACGGAGAAGTATCGGATAACTTATCAGGCTATTCAGTTAGCGGAGCAGGGGATATAAACAATGATGGTATTGATGATCTGATTATCGGTGCATATGGTGCTAATTCTAGTGCAGGTGCTAGTTATGTAGTATTTGGAAGTAAAACCCCGTTTTCTTCGAGCATTAACTTATCCGGTTTGGATGGAAGCAATGGTTTCAAACTAAACGGGGCAGTATCGAATAGCTTATCAGGCTTTTCAGTTAGCGGGGCAGGGGATGTAAACAATGATGGTATTGATGATCTGATTATCGGTGCATATCGTACTAATTCTGATACAGGATCAAGTTATGTAGTATTTGGAAGTAAAACCCCGTTTTCTTCAAGTATTGATTTATCCGATATAGATGGAATCAACGGGTTCAAACTAAACGGGGCAGTATCAACTGAGAATTCAGGCTATTCAGTAAGTGAGGCAGGGGATGTAACCGGTGATGGTATTGCGGATCTGATTATTGGTGCATATGGTGCTAATTCTTATAAAGGGGTAAGTTATGTAGTATCTGGGCCTATGATTTTAACAGCTAGCCCTAGCCCTAGTGCCTCACCAAGTCCAAGCATTTCAACAAGTCCTAGTCCTAGTGCTTCACCAAGCCCGAGTCCTAGTCCATCACCAAGCCCACACTCCGGTGCAGCTAATTCACTCGTTCCTAATTCTATTATATCATTCTCACCTAATGCGTTGATAGATACTGCTGTAGTAACATATATGTTCGGTAAAAGCATTTTAGAAAAGATACTCTTATCATCATATGGTTACGACTTAAGTATTGAAGAAGAATTAAGTAGTTCATATACAGTAAATGCAGAGCAGATAGCAGATAACTATGCTTAATCTCTCTATTACCTAAAACATTTGAGTAAAAAACTAATATTGAGGTCTAGTTAATAAAAAATAATAAAGGCTAGTCCTCTTTTAGTAATTCATACATATATATAAGCTAGACTAGTGCTATCAACTTAACAATTTATTTAAGTTATTATAATAATTAATATTAAATTATGTAGATATAGTACTTAAACAAAAGGGTACCATGTAAGGCGTAATAAAAATAAATATGTAAGGAGAGAAATTGTAGAGAATACTATTAAAAGCATTATAGGAACTAAGCTTAAATCCAGGGAACGGGATAACCAAGATGCTGAGGCTATGCTCGGGTATCACTTGCTTAACAAAATGGCGAGTTTTGGATGCCTCAATCTATAAAGGCTCATCTTAAATTACATGGATATAGAAAAAATATTCCTTGATACCTATTTGAGCAACAAGGCTTTATGTAATAGCTAATAATAATATTTCATGTTAACCTTGATATTTAGTGGTTAAATCACTTTATAGTTATGTTTTATATGTTTAATCAAAAACAATGGAATCAGCTGCTTGCTCAAGGCGAAAGAGGGTTGCAGGAAAGAGTTAAAACTGAATGTAGGCATTATACCTCTATTGACTTAAAAGGGGCAAAGCTACAATTAATACATATTCAAATGATAGCTGAGATTTTGCAGGAGAATAAAACTTTAACTTCTTTAAACTTAGATTCTAACAATATTGATTCCGAAGGTGCAGAAAGCATTGCTAAAGCACTTATAAAAAATAAAACTTTAACTACCTTGCATTTAGGATTGAACAATATAAGTGACAAAGGAGCAAAAAGTATTATTCAAGCTCTTATAGAAAATCAAGCTTTAATTTCTTTGGATATGTCCGGTAATCATATAGGCTGTGATGGGATAAGCAATATTACTGATCTACTGGAAAATAACAGAACAATAACTACCTTAGATTTATATTGTAATAATATAGGCGTTCAAGGTGCAAAGCGTATTGCTCAAGCATTAGAAAATAATAAAACCCTTACTTCCTTAAATATAGGCTTAAATAATATAGGCGATGAAGGAGCGAAAAATATTGCGCAAAGACTGGAAAAAAATAAAATCCTCACTTCATTAAATATAAATTATAACAATATAGGCAATGAAGGAGCAAAAAGCATCGCTCAAGCACTGGAAAAAAATTATACATTAACTTTTTTAGATCTGTATTTTAATCCTATAGATGATGAAGGGGTAAAGAGCATTGCTCAGGCTATTGCTAAAAACAGCTCCTTAACTTTTTTAAACTTAGGCGCAAATAATATACATGATGAAGGAGCAGAAAATATTATTCAAGCTCTAAAAACCAATAAAACCTTAACTGCTTTAAAGTTAGATTCTAATCATATCGGGTATGAGGAGCAAGCAAAAATAGAACAAGCGCTGGAAAGAAATATTCACGTTGCTTCACTTTTCCATGGTAAGGGAATCATGAGAGTATTAAAAAAAGTGTTATCAAAGTTTTGGATATAATGCTGGACGGAAGACTTGTTAAGCAGAAAAATTGCATTACTAACCTCAGTTCGGCATAAGATGATGGTTTGCGGTTTCTCAAGCAATAAGCGATAAAATATAAAATAAATATTGTAACCTAGGTGTTACCTGGTGCGTCCGAGAGGAGTTGAACCCCTAGCCTTTAGATCCGTAGTCTAACGGTTTAAAGATTTAAGTGCTTCCATGATATTTTACATTAACTCTGTAGCTCTTATTTTATAGGGGTTGCATTATATAATTAACTATAATATTCTTTTAAAGAAATTGACATTATTTTCTACAGAGTGTAGAAAATATGTAGAAAGTAACTTAGATAAAAGATTAAGGCACATGACAAGTAAGATTAATTTCACTAAAACAGAAGTTATGAATTTACCCTTACCTGAAAAAGGAAAGATAAATTATTATTATGATAAACAGGTGAATGGCCTTGGTCTTATGTTATTTGCTAGTGGTACAAGAACATTTTTTTTATATAAACGCATAAATGGCAGGCCTGACAAAGTGAAATTAGGTAGATTTCCTGAAATCTCTGTTGAGCAGGCAAGAAAAGCTGCTTATTCCGCTATTACAGATATTGCCAAGGGTATTAACCCAAAAGATGAGAAAATATTTGCCAAGAAAGTTCTTTTATTTTCTGAGCTTTTTAATGAATATATGGATAAGCATGCTCGTTTGCATAAAAAATGTTGGAGAGAAGATAATAACGCTTATAGGGTACATCTCACACGCTTTTATAACAAAAAAATTAATAATATTTTTAAAGGTGATATTATAGAACTTCAAGCTAATTTGCTTAAAAATAGTGGGCTTTACTCTGCTAATAGAGTTTTAGCATTGCTTACAACAATATTTAATAAGGCTATTGAATGGGGATTCTTGGATAATAACCCATGTATAGGAATAAAAAAATTTAGAGAGAAAAGCCGGGATAGATTTATTCAAGATGATGAAATACCAAGATTTTTTGAAGCATTGAATAATGAGCCGAATGAAACGTTTAAAGATTTTTTTTATATATGTTTACTAACTGGTGCTAGGCGGAGTAACGTGCAGGCAATGAATTGGCAGGATATAAATTTAGAAAGAGCTGAATGGTATATCAGAGAAACTAAAAATGGGGAATCACAAACTATCCCACTAATACCTCAAGCTTTAGAGATTTTAAGACCTAGATTAAAAAATAGGATTAATGATTGGGTATTTCCAAGTGAAACTAGTAAGAGTGGGCATATTGAAGAACCTAAAACATCTTGGAATAGAATATTAAAATCTGCTCAGATTGAAGATTTACGCATCCATGATTTACGTAGAACTTTGGGTAGCTGGCAGGCTGCAACAGGAGCTAATAGTTTTATTATTGGAAAATCTTTAGGGCATAAAGATCAGCAATCAACCGCAATTTATGCTAGGTTAAATTTAGATCCAGTCAGAACTTCTGTAGGGCGTGCAGTTGATGCTATGTTTAATACCACTTTGAAAAAAGATTAAGCTATCCAGTCATCCAGTTATATTCTGTTTAACTGTAATTAGTAACCCAATTATTCTAAATTAACCAAAAATAAAATTTGCTTCACTAATATGATCAGTGCTAATTCCACATAAGGCTGCTATTTCTGTATTTTCACCATTTAGATTTATTGAAAGCAAAACTGAAGGCCTATCAAGAATAGTGGTATTTATTAAGTTCATCTCACTGTAAGACCTAATTAGTTTTAACTCAGATAAATCGATTTTCTCTGCTGGATTACATTTTGATAAATCCATTATTATTAAATGGTGCTTTCTCAACTCTTCTATTGGTGGTTTTTTACTCTCCAATTGTTCAAAAGCCGCAAGGGTATTATTGTAAGTATAATGAATCTTAAATATATCATTTCCACCTAATCCCCAGTAATAACCTGGCTTCACTAAACTAATAACATCATTTCCATTAGTTGCCGGTGGCACTATTAGGTCAATCTTCCTAGCCTTATTCAAAAAAATATTTTCTTCATCTATATAACCATATAACGTAGTTAAACTAATTATTGAATCTTTAAGTTTTTCCCTATATGAAAAACAAGAGTCATCACCCTTATAACATCTGACCCGAAATTCCATTACCTCAATAATATGATTAGGGTTACCACCAAACTGGAATAAAACTTCTAAAAAACTTACAATATCAGCAATTGGTATTTCTTTTAGATCATAACTCCCTATATGAGGTAAATCCTTAATATTAGGATAAGCTCCATAACTAATAAGTTTAGTTATTATATCTTTGTCTAGACTCTTAATTGCTGAATAAAGTATGGAATATCTAGGAGCATCAGGTGAATTTGGATCAGCGCCTACTTTAAGAAAAAACTCCACCATTTTATGATCTTTATGTTTTATTGCTAATTGTAGTGCTGAGTTCCCATAAGTATTAGTCAGCCCATTATACTTTCCATGTTTATTAACATCGAATCCTTTATTAATTAATAACTTAATTAAGCTTAGGTTTTCTTCAATAAATGCATTGTATTCTACTATCACCTTATCAATAGGGTTTTTATTAAAATATTCAGCATATATTGCTGGAATTTCACCCGTTTTAAATATTGGCTCCCAAAAAGCAAATGCATCTTTTACTTCTTTTATACCCTGTAAAATTAATTGAGGTAGAGTAACTCCATAATATTCAGAGTTAGGGTCTGCCCTATATTGTATTAATAATTTTGCAATATTATAATTGGGTTTTCTTTGTTGATCACACCAAGTTCTAAAAATAGATTCTATTATTGGCAACCATCCATATGCACTTTTTTGATTTACATCCGCACCATAACTTGTCCTGCCCCCGTATAATAGCGCCATGAATAGGTTAGTAAATAGATAGCTATTGAGCTAATCTATAAATAAAATTAGATGGAGTAATTATATGATGAAAAAGAAATATAATAGTGAGCAGATAAT
>JACGYV010000050.1 GCA_014116815.1 Holosporaceae bacterium 'Namur' | reverse complement strand
GCTCCTAGGTTGTTAAATTCAAGATTAAGCAAAGTAATTGTGTTGTTATTTTTTAATGCCTCTGCTATAGCTTTTCCTCCTTCGGCTCCTAGGTTGTTCCATCCAAGATCAATCGAGGTAATTGTGTCGTTATTTTTTAATGCTTCTGCTATCGCTTTTCCTCCTTCAGCTTCTAGATCGTTACTTCCAAGATTAAGCGAAGTAATTGTGTTGTTATTTTTTAATGCTTCTGCTATCGCTTTTCCTCCTTCAGCTTCTAGAGTGTTACTTCCAAGATCAACCGAAGTAATTGTGTTATTATGTTTTAATGCTTCTGCTACAGCTTTTCCTCCTTCGGCTCCTAGGTTGTTATTTCTAAGATCAATCGAGGTAATTATGTTATTATTTTTTAATGCTTCTGCTATCGCTTTTCCTCCTTCAGTTCCTAGATCGTTAAATTGAAGATCAACCGCAGTAACTGTGTTGTTATTTCTTAATGCTTCTGCTATTGCTTTTCCTTCTTCAGCTCCTAGCTTGTTAAATCCAAGAGAAACCGAAGTAACTATGTTGTTTTTTATATTTTGTATTATCTGATCTAGCTTATTTAGCATTTCTATATCCTATATATCTTGGTTGTTATTTAACATAATTGATTACTGTAGTTAGTCTTTACTTACTGAAAATAAGATAACTATATAAAATAGTTTACCTTTAAGTATCCTAACAAAATAAATAATATTTTATTTTATCTAGCCCCCTCCTGGATTTTTTCATATATATTTAACACTTTGAAATTAGCTATTAAAAAAATTAATTAGCAATAGATTTTTTGTTAAACTAATTAATAAAATTGATAATACGTTATTAAAAGTCTTTAAAGGGTAGGTAAATAAAGAGCTTTTCTGAAATTTGAGGAGCCCATTTTGGAGAGTATTGGGGGCTTGTTGCTCAAATCCCCGTCTAAGAATATTTTCCCTATACTCTATTATTTAAGTGAGTTTAACCGATTGAGGCATACCCAGGTTAGTCATTTTTTAAGCATATGGCAACCAAGTAATGTTTCTACATCTTGATTATCCCATTTTCTAGATCTTAATTTTGCACCTATAATGCTTTTGTACTGGTAAAATGCATTCTCTATAATCTCTCTTCTTCCATACTCGTTTTTATTATACCAAGCATGGTATCCTTTTTCTCTTATATAGTTTATTGTATCTTTTTAAAGCTGTTTCTTCTCTCTTGTTTCCTTCTTTTCATAGCAACTAATTTCTTTTAATCCTAAGCTTATCAATATGGCTGCCTTCTAATTTTTAAGCTACTTCTCTTGTTTTTATTATCTAGGTACTTTTGTAAATCTACCCCTCACAACCTACTTGGGCAACAACGCCACTAAAACCCACAAAATATGAAATTAATTACCAAGTGCAATAACTTGACAGTACCGGCTAGATTAATCTAGCCGGTACTCAATATATCAGCATCTAAAGCTAAAGGTCATATGAGCCAAATACTACATAGCTTGCGGCAGAACCAGGATGCGCAGTAGCAATAAGTAAATCAGCAAATCCATCACCATTGATATCTCCTGCTCCGCTTACTGCGCGACCTGAATAATCATGTGATGCTTCCCCGTTTAGTTGAAACCCGTTTTTCCCGTTAATGCTTGATAAATACATGCTTGCAGGAAATGGAGATTTGCTTCCGTATAATACATAGCTTATTCCGGCGCCATAAGTAGCATAAGGCGCACCTATAATTAAATCATCCATGCCGTCACCATTGATATCCCCTGCTCCACTTACTACACGACCTGCATTATCAGATGCCTCTACTCCTTTGAGTCGAAACCCATTTTTCCCGTTAAGACTTGATAAACTCATGCTTGGAGGAAATGGAAATTTGCTTCCAAATACTACATAGCTTATTCCGGCATGAGAATTAGCAAGAGGAGCACCTATAATTAAATCATCAATACCATCACCATTGATATCTCCTGCCCCGCTTACTGCAAAACCTGAAGTCCCCTTCAATTGCTCTCCTTGGAGTTCAAAGCCGTTGCTTCCGTTAAGGCTTGATAAATTCATACTTGGAGGAAATGGGAATTTGCTTCCGAATACTACATAGCTTGCTCCATTGTAATAACCCGAAGCATTATCAGGGGCACCTATAATTAAATCATCAAGACCGTCACCATTGATATCTCCTGCTCCGCTTACTTTAATACATGAATATCTACTCGGTATTGACTCTTTCAGTTGAAACCCGTTACTTCCGTTAAGGCTTGATAAATTCATACTCGAAGGAAAGGGAAATTTACTTCCAAATACTACATAGCTTATTCCACCTTTAGTAAGAGGAATACCAATAATCAAATCATCAATGCCGTCACCATTGATGTCCCCTGCTCCGCTTACTATAGTGCTTGTCCGATCTAATAACATTGTTTTTAGTCGAAACCCGTTGGTTCCGTTAAGGCTTGATAAAGGGAAGGGATTTATAAATAAATTAGCCATGTAATTAATACCTCAAATTTAAATAACTATTCGTTTCATATCCTAAAAAAGTAAAGCTTTATAATACCTAATCATAAATAACCTGATTGATAGGTAGGTATCAGGTATACAATATCAACGCTGGCGGATAATCAATATTATTGATATTAAAGCCGGATATAATATATGAAACTTAAAATACTATTAGTTATTAACCCTATGATATCCATATATTATTTCGGCGGAAGATTATCTTATCTGTGAGAAATTGAGTGACTTTACGGACTTTGTTGCCTAAATCGAAGGTAAGCAATATTTTCCCTATACCCTGTTACTCAAGTGAGTTTAACCGAATGAGGCATACCCAGGTTAGTCATTTTGTTAAGCATATGGCAACCAAGTAATGTTTCTGCATCTTGGTTATCCCATTTTCTAGATCTTAGTTTAGCACCTATAATAGTTTTATACCTGTAAAATGTGTTCTCTACAATTTCTCTTCTTCCATACTCGTTTTTATTATACGCCCTATAAAACCATTAACTTCATCGGTTGCAATAAATGCTTTATAACCAAAATAACTCTTATTACCTTTCTTTAACCACTTAGCATCAGGATCACAGGATAATTTTGTCTCTCCAGTTACTATCCCAAGCTCGCTTCCTTCTTCCCTATCTATAACTATTCCTTCAACTTCCTTACCAGGCCTTGCTGCTTCATTCTCTAAACAGTATTTGGGTTAGATAATGAGAATTAATATTTTATTACTTGCTATATTTTATAGGCGTTGTTGCTTAAATCAAACTAACTAAACAACAATAGCATATCAGAATTTGTAATAATAATACTTTCCACTCATGCAAACATGCATTCCAGTAAAAGATTGAATTATATGGAAGTTGCAAAGCTTATAATCCTATTTATGATTATTGCAAGTATATTAATTAACTGGTTAGTTATTTATTATACTTGGTGTAAATATTTGAGCAACAACGCCGACAATCCCACCTCCTAAAAATGGTAAAAAGGCTACAGAAAAACATAGGTCTGATACAATAAATTACATAAGAGAAAAAGGGTATCATGCTTGGTATAATAAAAATAAATACGGAAGGAGAGAAATTGTAGAGAATACCATTACCGATATAAAAGCATTATAGGAGCAAAGCTAAGATCCAGAAAATGGGATAATCAAGATGCAGAAACATTACTTGGTTGCTATATGCTTAATAGAATGACAACCCTAGGTATGCCTCAATCGGTAAAACTCTCTTAAATAACAGGGTATAGGGAAAATATTGCTTACCTCTGATTTAGGCAACAAAGCCTATAAAAACATTACCATCAGGTAAAGTAGAAAGGCATACAATGCCTTTCTAAAGCCGGTAACTTTATTTGATCGTGAGCATTAAAAAAGCTTTACTGACTTTTGATAACAGTAAAGCTTCTATTCACTCAAGTTTGAATATTAAAAGTATACTGATATTGCATCAGACAATAAAGAAAAGAAGCTACCGATTATACCGTCGTTATCTGTATAAGGTATGATTTCCTCAGTGCCGAATACCAAATAAGACACTCCGGCATTTGGTGCTCCCAGAACAAAATCAGCGATTCCGTCATTATTTACATCGCCTGCCGTGCTTACGGAATATCCCGTTGAATCTTCCGAATGCACCTTGTTTATTTGAAAACCGTTTATTCCGTTGAAGTTATATTTATTGATATCTATCTCGGATTGGAATCCGGATTTGTTGCCGAATAATACATAACTTGTTTCCCGGCCGCCGCACATAGCATAGGATTTACTTATAATTAAATCACCCAAGCCGTCGTTGTTTACATCTCCCGCTCCGTTTACATGCAAACTCGTACCCATACCATCCTTAATGATAAAGCCGTCTTTTTCGTCAATATCAGAAATACTTATACTTTCTGAAAAAGACTCCTTTCCGTAAAATACATAATTTGCAGGGCTGTTCCCGCAAGGACCGGAGCTTGTAGTAGATACAACGAAATCATTATATCCGTCACCGTTAATGTCACCTACTCCGCTTACCGAAGAGCCGAGATAGCCTTCTTCTTTTTCGCTTTGTATTTTAAAGCCGTTTTTTCCATCAAGGCTAGACGGATAAATATCACGCATGCTTTCTATTTTACTACCAAATACTACGTAAGCAGCTCCTTTGCCGTTATTAGCGTTATGAGCCCCTATAACTATATCATCCAAGCCATCACCGTTTATATCACCTAACCCGCTTATTGATTGCCCGGAAATACTGTTTGGCACTCCGTGAAACTTAAAGCCTTTCCAATCCTGTGAATTAGCCAGATCCATAATCGGATAAGAAGTTAGGTTGCTTCCGTATAAGACATAACTTATACCTCCATTATTTTTAATTCCTTGAGGAGCACTTATAATTATATCAGCCAAACCATCACCGTTCATGTCTCCCGCTCCGCTTACGAAAAAGCCCAACGAGCTTTCTTTATCATCGGAATCCCCAATTATTTTGAAACCGTTACTACCGTCAAGATCGGAAACACTTATACCGGAAGGAAACTTGGATTTGCTACCGAACATTACATAACCTGCACCTAGTTGCTCATTTTCACCGGGCGCGCCTATAATTATATCATCGATTCCGTCACCGTTCATGTCTCCCGCTCCGCTTACCGAAAAACCTACAACTTCTTTTGGGGTTTCTCCGTTTATAACAAAACCGCTGCTGCCGTCAAATTTCGAAACATTAATTTTAGAGGAAAATTTATCATCACTTCCGAAAACAACATAAGCTTTCCCCGTATATTCATTTGCAGATGAAGCAGCAACGATCAAGTCTTCTATTCCGTCGCCGTTAATATCACCTGCTCTACTTACTTGCCACCCTATATTCTCATTTTTATTGCCTACCATCTTGAAACCGTTTTTTCCGTTAAGGGAAGATAAGGAAAACGCATTATTTAATGAACTCATATTTTACTCTCATATAAATATTAAATATTAGTTATAACTATTTGTTAAATTTAGAAATAGTTATAATGCTATTAATAATTAAATCATGTTCAATAATTAAAAGCTAATTTAAAAATATTATATTATTTATATAATATTAAATATCTAATTAATTTTATTGCTAAGCCGTTGGTTTCCTACTTAATAAAGAAAGGGTGCATGGCTCGGCGTTGTTGCTCAAATATTGTTTTATTCATTTAATGATTCCTTATTAGTTAAAATATTTATAAAATGTTTTTTCTTCTACTTGACTACACTTTATATTTCATGTGGGTAGTTATATTCCCTTATCTCCTGACTACTTCTTCTATGTTACTTAGTTCTTTACTTTGTAGGTGCTATTTATTAATTATAGCATAATGTCCTGCCCCCGTATAATAGCGCCATGAATAGGTTAGTAAATAGATAGCTATTGAGCTAATCTATAAATAAAATTAGATGGAGTAATTATATGATGAAAAAGAAATATAATAGTGAGCAGATAA
>JACGYV010000049.1 GCA_014116815.1 Holosporaceae bacterium 'Namur' | reverse complement strand
GGATTTGCCAAAGCCATTGCAACGCTTGCCGAACATGTATTATCTTTGCCGGATCCCATGGAATTACGTAATTATAGCATTAGGCGACTTGCAGAAATAGGGGGAATAAAAGATAGTGATTTTATAATAGGGGCAATATTAGGAGGAGCATCTATAGCAATATCGCGTTTGGCTACTGATCTCAGAAAAATTGAGCAAGAGCTTGTTTCTTATAGAAGCCAAGATACTTCTAAAGCTGTATCTACAGACATTGTTGATGCTTTTAAAAGCAGTCAGCACCATATGATCATGCGATCAAACGGTAGCAGAGCATTGGTTACAGGCCAACCTGAATTCTCATACTTATCTGTTCAATCTACAGGAATAGAGGGAGAAGTTGAAGCAGTTACAATAGATAAGCAAGAAGGAACAGAATTTGGCTATGCTCTACTTCATTATAGTAATGGTTATAATAGTAAAATGAGGGGAGATAAAAATAATCTTCATGCCGAGCTACAAATATTACAAGCATTAATAGATAATGAAACAAAGGGAGAGATAAATATCGGAGTATCGAAGTTATGTTGCCCCGAATGCAGCTGTGCTATATTAGCAGCTAGAGAAGTATGGGGCAGACAAGCGGCTGAAGGAGAAGGTTTAGATGTTACTGAGACAATTATATCCGAAGGTGAAGATAAAGGTATTAATGTTAACTATACCCGATTAGTTGCTTTATTTAGAGATCACCATTCAATCTTTACAAGCGCAAACTGGGTAAAACCCTATTTTTTAACTAAGAAAGACGAAAAGAGCCAAGAAGCTTCCAAGATATTTAATCAACTTTTAACTCAACTTAAGATAGACATAGAGGCTGCAAACAAAGGGGAGCACTATTCGATGTATCCACCGGATTCCAGTAGTAGTGCACCTAGCGATCTGGAAGATAAAGCAGAAATCCTAAATTATACTCATGAAGAACTATTAGAAAAAATACATAACCGATTAGAATTATATAAAGTTAAAACTGAGAAAAGTGAAAGGCTTATAATAAGTGAAAAGGATTTTAATAGAGTAAAAAATATTATTAAACATGATATAAAAAACCCAGCTCTTTATCAAGAATTAAAAGAATTTAACAGTTTCGCCCAAACAGATATGAATAAAAGCAACTTAATAAATGGATTTAGAGAATTTCTATCGATCTTTTATAATAATACGCTAGATACTAACAGCGAAATAAATTTATTTAATTTTTTTGCAGATATTGATAGCAAAGGAGAAATACAGATCAAAACCGGAGCATTAGAAACATTTTTACATATAGTACAGGAAATATTTAGAGAAGAGGATGTGCGATTAAATAGACAAACCAAGAATATAAGAGTAGATGAATCACCAAGTCACGCGGATGATGAAAAATCATCTCCATTTAGCAGCCCTTATAGTGCCAAGTCGCCCCCAAGCTCACCTAACTTAACTAAAATATCACAAGAAAGAGAGCAAAGTAGAGATAGTTTTGAAGGGCGGCAATGAGAGAAAATTTAATTCTTATAGTTTAAAAATTGCTTATAACACAGCAAGCAAAAAAGTATCATAATATATCTTATGGAAAATAGGTTGTATATTTAGGTATTTATTAGAAGGTTAATTGGTATTTTATACTTGCACCTTTACCATATTTCTGGATTAGTTTTTCTGAAAGAAGAGTGTTCAGTGCATTGACTATAGTTCTTCTTGGTAATTCTGTTTCACTCAAAATGAGCTTAGTACTTAATCTAAGCTCAGGGTTTTCTTTAAAACAGTTTAAAACTTTTATGGCTGCATCTGAAAGAGTATTTATAGAAAGATATTTGTTTCTATAAAAAGAAATGTCGTTTAAAGATTCTTCCAATACCTTAATCATAAATATTAGGAAATATTCAATTTTATAATCTCTAGGATCATTTGAATATACCCCATTAGAGCAACGGTTAAGAACCATATAATATTCGATCTTATGTTGTTCTATATGCCTATCTATTGCTAAATATGGAGCTACATAAGAAATAAGCTCATCCGGTGATTGTAATAAAGCTAATAAGAATAAGCCTCTTCCTAAACGACCATTACCATCTTGAAAAGGATGTATAGCTAAAAATCTAAATACAAATTCACAAGCTAATGCAATACTCCAAGGTTCAGTAATAACAGCTTGATTATACCAATTAATTAGGTCTGACACCGCTGATTCTGTAATAGGTCCAGCCTCTGCTGTTTTAAAAACTATTCTTTGTTCTTTTGTTCTTTTATTATGTTCTACTACATAATTAGGTTGAGCTTTGTATTTTCCAATATATGAACCTGCCTTGCTATAATACTTCATAAGTTCAAAATGAAGTCCTCTAAGAGTAACTTCAGTTAACGGAAATAATTCTTTAGCTTGTTCATAAATAAGGAATAGCATTTCCCTACATCCGGCTACTTCTTCTATGCTTCTCTCCCTATCCTTAGATAGCTTATCTTCAATTAATACTTTATTTTTATTAAACTCAGTTACTTTGCCATCTTTACCCAAAATTGTATCAATCCAATCAATTTCTTGATCAGTTAAAACTGCATTTTCAATACGTGTAGAAGCACCAATCATGCTAATACGAGCATATCGGTGTATTGCTTCATGTTCTTGTTCAGAAAAGCTTTTCATTTCAGCATACTTCTCTGCAAAGCATTTACTAAGATGCCTTAACTTATTTAAAGTAGGAGCTGTAATTGTATAATGTATCATATGGTAATTGTGCCATATAGAACAGTATTATGCAATAATTATAAGCACACTACTGCACAATAATTTTATATGACAGAACTATAGATTTAAATATTAAATGCTTTGTTATTAAGAATTCCATTAAAAATACTAACTACCTCATTTTTAAAATTAAGACAAAATAAAGTTTTATCCAATTGAGTAATCTTATATTGATTTATATTTAACTCTAACTTTCCATTGCAACAATTCTCTATTTCTTCAATACTACCTGCCGATATCAAAATACTGAACCAGGGGTCATTTATTTGTCCAGATTGCTGTGACTTAAGGTTCTTAAAGCCCTTTAAAATATTATTTATAATATTTTTTAATATTTCTATTTCCGCAAAGGAAAGATTCTTTTTTTGTATTTCTGAATAGAATTTATCCTCAGTAGGAGATCTTTCTTCATCTGTACATATTTCACTACTTTCCTCCTCACTTTGAGAAGACCTTTCTTCATCTGTACATATTTCACTACTTTCCTCCTCACTTGAGGAAGATCTTTCTTCATCCGGAGAACAGTAACGTTCTGTGTCAGAGTTGCATTCTCGATCTCCTTTATACCCCCATGGATTAGAGCTATCATCAGAATTATAATCATAATCCCAACCATTATCATCTTCTATTAAGTTTAGTTCTTGCTCACGCTCTTCTTCACTTTCCATAGAAAATTCATCATCTTCACTTCTCATAGCTCTTCTTGTTTCGACCATTTTAATGGTACCTTTTATTTCTTCATATTTGCCACTTTCTTTAATTTTCTCAGATTTACTAAGCATTATATCTAATATATTTGATTTCTCTAATTCAATGACTTCATCAAAAGGATCATCAATATTTTGCTGAATTAATAGCTTAATAAAATCATATAGTATATTTAATGGACGATATGGTATACGTGATACATGATAAACTTCTAACGCTGAAGTTAAATTCGGGGAATTATTTAACATTTCAATAAGCATATTATTGTCATAATCATTAAATAAATTATTTAATAATTCTAATTTATCGCCAGACAAACTTACTATATCATCGAATTCTATCTCTGTATTTTCTAATATACTAGAAATTACCTCAGTATCTATGAGGTCTAATTTGTTAATTTCTAAAGAATAAAGTTCTTCTTTATCAATTCCTAACTCTAGCAGTGTTTCTAATCTTTCTTCTTGCTCTCTACTAAAAGCAGTAATATTAAAATTGTACCAATTATTTTTAATATGATCACTTATAATATCTATAAAATCAAATACATCTAAGGTTTCATCAAAAGTGATTTTAGGATGAAAAATTTCAAACCAATTTTTACAAATTGATAACTCACTTTTAAGTATATCCAGAGCTTTTGCCTCATCGCTATTTGAAAAAGAGGACTTATCATAACTATATCGAGAAGAGGTATATTCACTAAATGTTGTATTAAGGGATCTAGCTCCACTTACTGCATCCGGTATTGACATAGGCATGTTTAATAACCCAAGCATATCTTGCCAAGTTGTATGCTCAAATTCTATTAGATCTAGCATCATATGATGTATTATCAAACAAGCTGGATTCCGTGATGACTCAAAACCAAATAGTAGGAAAACAAAGTTATTTATAAAATGTTGTAGCTGTTGAGCTTGGTTTAAAGGAATATTGCTTAGATCATCTAAAATATTGTGGCCATGAAACGTTTTGATCATTAGCTTAGCAATGGTCGAGTCGGTTATTTTTCCATTTGAACCGGCTTTTATGAGTTCAATTGCCTTACCAATATTAGGATATGAACTTAAGTTCATAACTTGGCCATCTCTAACTAAATTAGTACTGAGTTTTAATGTTGTAAGAACACTACTACTTTTAAATTCAAATATTCTTACAAAAATACTTTCTGACCCGAATATATTTTCTTGATCTATCCTATTTTTTATTATTCTTAGAGTAGAGCGGTTATTAAGCTTAATTGCTGCAAGTAAAGCAGATGGAAAATTATCACTATATGCAGGTAATTTGAAAGTGTAGGAAGCCTCAAGATTTTGTCTATTAATTTTTAGATTTAGTGCGTGTAAGGCCTTAGTTATTAATGACTGAAATATCTCGATAAATTCCTGATGATTAATTTCGGATATATCGCCTATTTCATTTATAACTTGCTCTTTAATAACTATAAATATCTCTTTAGCATAAACTAATACCCTTTTTTTAGGCTTATCCTCTAATAATTTATCAACTATAATTTTTTTGAAAGGTGAAACTATTTTGCTTTTAAGTTCTGTTAATTGATTAAGTACACGTTTACTAGAAGTTAACTTACTATTTTCATTCTCTACACCTCTACTACCTATTTGTTGGTAAATTTGAATAATATTATTAACTATATCTTTTTGGGTAATAAAGCTTTTGTTTAATGGTAATTGTATAGTTATCTTGTATAGTTGATCAGTTAATATAGGGTTAGTAGCTAAAGTACCTTGAGATATATCTCTTACAAATATTCTCTTGTTTTCTAGAAGCTTTCTAGTAACTTCTATTACACTCTTATTAAGTATATTCCTCTGGTTTTTAGTTAATACTGTACCTGAATGATTTTTATAAAGTTCGTTTGCTGCATTGGATAAAGCGGTAGTTATAATAGAAGCGAGTTCACTATCATCTAAAAAGGTATTGTCAAATAGAAGGTTTTGTTTTAATTTATAGTATATATTATTGACATTTTTTGACTTTAAAATTCGCATTGATAGTTCGCGAATTAAAAATGCTATTTTTATGTCTGTCTCGCTTACCTCTTCATATTTTTCGCAATTATTTATATCTTCCGCTTTATCTTCAATCCTGTACTCTATGATTTTCTTATCATCCTCTTCATCTGAAGAATCATCATAATAGCTATTATAAGGGTCTTGTTTTATTAAGTTATAAAGATTTAAATATAATTCATCTTTATTTAATTTAAACTTATCATCAAAACTAAAAAGAAGACTCCTTATAATATTTATTGTTTTTAAGTCATTTAGATCTAATATAATATTTCTACTTGCAAAAAGTGTAGGAGTATCATCAATATAACTTTTTATAGTAGTTATATAAGTTCCATCTTGTAATTGGTAATTATTAAAATTTTTAATTACATTTATAAAACCTATTTTAAATTTATTATTTTTAATTTTTAAAATTGAATGCTTTAGCTTATTAATCCCCTCAGTATTATTTATACTATGGTTAATGGTATTGTTGGCAGGATGATGAGGTGTGGTTGCTTGCTGAATTGAATTACGGCTTATAAAGTTATCTTTTGTACTTGTTTCTTCATATTTTTCAACATTATTCAAATGTGCTCTTCTTAACTCTTCAGCTCCTATAATATAAGATTGTGATACGTTAAGGGATATACCCTGTATGCGTTTAAGTATATCATCTTGTCAAGCCCCCGCAATATGTTCCAGTTTTTAGTTAGTGACAAGTCATGTAGTTAATGATTGTATTAGGGGCTGGCGGCTTGTAATTTAGAGAGCTATGAGGTCTAATTTCGTTGTAGTGCTTACGCCATTTTTCTATAAT
>JACGYV010000048.1 GCA_014116815.1 Holosporaceae bacterium 'Namur' | reverse complement strand
ATAGGTACCTCTTTCAACTCCCTTCTTCCTTTCCTAAGCAAAAGGGGTCAAATAATTTGAAACTAGGGGGTCATTATCTTTGAAACTGTATCATTCTTCAGGGGTCATTTACCATGACGCTCAACACTGACCAGCTCGCAAATGGTTTAACTACATTTTCAAATGCATAAGCGGCAGCATCTTTAACTGAAATACCTGCTTCAACTAACTTCTCAGCTGACCAGCTCGCAAAAGGCTTAACTACATTTTCAGAAATATGTATTAGGGTATTAAGAAACAAATCTCCTTTTGCAGCCAATTCTTGCAAACTCTTAGAGATAATATCTTTAGTAATAGAAATTAGAGCTTCTCCGATATCGTACCCGAATTCAATTAATATATCCAAAGTAGCTTTAGCAAGAGGGAGCATTGAATCAATAGCAAAGTTTAAACTATACTCACCTATTTTGCTTGTTATTGATAGAGCACTGCTGGAAAGATTGTATATCGTATCCTTAGCGAGGCTTAAAAAAGAAGATGAGCAATCTATTATAGAACCTAATAAACTCGTAATACCCGGTATTATTGCATTCTCTCCAAAATCATATATATTTTCAACACCTGCAAAAACATATGGCTCTAATGTCTCAAGTGAGATTTGGGTAGTGCTTTTAATATTATTACCGAAATAATATCCTAAGAATAGTGAACCGGCAGTATCTGCAAAAAAAGTAGCAAACTTATAGGAATTAATAACTGCAAGCGCAGCACCTGCAGCTGGGAAAGAGACGGCAACACATGGTAATGCAGCTGCTACTACACCATATTTCACCACTTTATAAGTAACAGGCACAGAAGCAACGTTAATTACCTTATATATTGAATTTTTTATTGTTTCTCTTGAAAGCATTTTTTAAAGTACTACTAATTATAATAATAACGAATATTATACAGTAACATTGTTACAATATTATTATCAATATAGCTTTTTTTTAGGATAAATAACTTTTTTTAAGCTTTATATTAAGAATATATAAATAATATTTTTTTGAAAAAATTGTGAGAAAAATAGAAAAATATAATATCAATAAATTAAGTAAAACCATATATTCTGTATATTATAAAGTTTTTATTTTAAAAAATAATTTTATACTATTATATTTAAGGTATATAAAAGAACCTTGAAGAGACTCAAGGTTCTTTGTTTTTAAGTATAATTTGTATGAAGATGAGAACAAGGATTTAGAAATCCATACCGCCCATTCCTCCCATACCGCCCATTCCGGGCATGCCACCCATTGATGCAGCATCTTTACCGTCATCAGGCTTATTAACAACCACTGCTTCAGTAGTGATTATGAGACCTGCAACGGATGATGCGCTTTGTAGTGCTGTTCTAACAATCTTAGTCGGGTCAATGATACCGGCTTTAAATGCATCAACATATTCATGATTTTGTGCATCAAAGATTTTATTAACATCATTTTGCTCAAGAAGCTTAGAGGCAACTAATGCACCATTCTCTCCGGAATTCTCAACAATTTTGCATAACGGAGCACATAAAGCTTTTTGAACAATCTTAATACCGGCTTGTTCGTCGTCATTCTTACCTTTCAAGCTTTCAAGAACTTTTGAAGCATATAATAAAGTGCATCCGCCGCCGGGAACCACACCTTCGGCAATAGCAGCCTTGGTTGCATGGTAAGCATCTTCTACTCTATCCTTCTTCTCTTTAATCTCCATTTCGGTAATTCCGCCGACTTTAAGGATAGCAACACCACCGGCAAGCTTAGCAAGTCTCTCTTGAAGTTTTTCTTTATCATAATCGGAAGTAGTTTCTTCAATTTGAGCTTTAATTTGCGTGCAACGAGAAGATATTTGCTCCTTATCACCACCGCCGTTTACAATAGTAGTATCTTCTTTAGTGATTATAACTTTCTTGGCAGTACCTAAAGAATCAAGAGTTGTGTTCTCAAGCTTATGACCTAGTTCTTCACTGATCACATGTCCACCCGTCACGATTGCAAGATCTTCAAGCATAGCTTTTCTTCTGTCACCGAAGCCGGGAGCTTTAACCGCCGCAACTTTTAAACCGCCGCGAAGCTTATTAACGATAAGAGTTGCAAGCGCTTCACCTTCAACATCTTCGGCAATCATAAGAAGAGGTTTACCGCTCTGAACTACCGCTTCCAAAATCGGAAGAAGCTGTTGCAGATTACCGATTTTCTTCTCAACAAGTAAGATATACGGATTCTCAAGCTCACAAGTCATCTTTTCAGCATTAGTAATGAAATATTGAGAGAGATATCCGCGGTCAAAATTCATACCTTCAACGATTTCAACTTCAAATTCATCGCTCTTATTAGCTTCTTCAACCGTGATTACCCCGTCTTTACCGACTTTTTCAAATGCTTCGGCGATTTTGGAACCGATATTCGCATCCCCATTCGCCGAAATAGTAGCCACTTGGGCAACTTCCGCAGAAGATTGAATGCTTTTTGATAATTTTTTAATATGTTCCAGTACATTATCGGTTGCACTATCTATACCGCGTTTAATATCCATTGGATTCATTCCGGCAGCCACCGCTTTAATTCCTTCAACGGCAATCGCTCTGGCAAGTACGGTTGTAGTTGTGGTTCCGTCACCCGCATTATCATTAGCTTTTTTTGCAGCTTCGATGATAACCTGTGCACCTGCGGTTTGTACCGGATCAGCAAGTTTATCAATCGATTTAGCAACCGTCACACCGTCTTTTGTAATTTGCGGAGCACCGAATGATTTCTCGATTACTACGTTTCTTCCTCTCGGACCAAGAGTTGAAGCTACTACCTTTGCAACTTTATCAATTCCTTTCAACAGTTCTTTTCTTGCGTCGGAACCTTCAAAAATTAATTTTTCAGCCATATTTATTTACCTATATAATTTATATAATTTATTTTACGCAGCATCAATGATTGCAAGAATATCGGATTCTTTCATGATCAAATACTCTTTACCTTCCAGCTTGATTTCAGTTCCGCCCCATTTAGCGAACATAATTTTATCACCAACTTTAACATCCAACGGGCGAACTTGTCCTTTTTCATCTATGCTACCTTTACCCACGGCAACCACTCTTCCCTGCATAGGCTTTTCCTGCGCGGTATCAGGTATGATAATTCCTGAAGCGGTTTTTTGTTCCTGCTCTAATCTTTCAACTAAAACACGATCGTGTAATGGTCTAACTTCCATAAATTTACCTCGGATTATTAATTTAAAACAAAATTTTGTAATTACCTATATAGGGGTTAATAAATTTGTTTCAAGGGGTAAAAATAATTTTTTTGGGTAATCGGGTGTTTATATGATTACGTATGCTGATAAAGGTTAGGGTTTTTCTTATTTATCAAAATGTTAAACGTTAAGTTATAGTAAGTTAAGTTTAGTTTAGTATGATTATATATCCTGTACTAAAAAGTCAGATAATAAAAGTAGCAAGAAGCACGCGCCTCGCGGCCATTTATACGTAAACTTAGTTTATTTTTTATGTTTGACTATGCTCCATATATGTAGGATATTCAACTTAATACACTATAAATACAGCTTTTTAAATGTTCTAATTTGTTTTCAAAGTTGCTCTCAAATGTCTATATAATAATATGATATTATTACAAACTCAGAAACTTTATTAAAAACTATTAAGACTTTCTTTTAACTATTAAAATTAGGATATAACAAATATTTTATATAACATACTTTAGTAGTAAGATTTAAATTATAAGTTAGATTATCACTACCGACGCAGGTAGTGCCGGCGCCGCTGTTAAACCCTAATATTTTGCCTTTTTTGCCGATTCCGTCATCAATTTTGGAATCAATATTCCAAGCGTCAAGCGGGGTCATTATATTCGCAGACTTTGCCGCAGAAGAAGAAGCAAATCCGGCAACTTGGATTGCATTACCGTTTATACCGTTTTGTGTAGTAGCACTTGCATTTAGTTCTATGCCTGCACCCGGCCATGCCGAAGGGGGAATATTTACACCGATATCGGATTGACCGCTCACGGTTGCGATTCCCGGATAAGCAGTGCTTAAAAACCCGGCCAGATATAAGTGCTGCCATGCTCTTAGTGCTTCTACATCATTTACCGTACTATTCCCCTCTATAATCCCGTTAGAATTTCCGTTACAATCCGAGGCGGATGAAGCACAGGCATCACCAAAAGCATAATATGCATTTGCGAAATCACCCGGAAGCGCTAAATACCGAGTTCTAAAAGCTTCTATAATTTGTTGGTATTGACTTAATTCAGTAATTAAAGATTTTGTTTGAGTTTGCTTAATAAGACCGGCTGCATAGGTGACCAGACTGAAAATTAATGCTATTATTACAAGTACGATCGAAGTTTCCAGTAAAGTAAAACCTTTTCTATTTCTCATTAATTCTTAACTCTAATCCATTATAGTATATATATTATAATACTACATCAGATTTAGCTCTTAAGGAAAAGAATTTTATGGTGCCCCTGGCCGGACTTGAACCAGCATGCCCCGAAGGACAATAGATTTTGAGTCTACCGCGTCTACCATTCCACCACAGGGGCAAAACAAGTATTATTTTTTATATCAAAGCAAACTTAATTACAATAAAAACTTGTTATACTATAATATTCTTAGTTATTAAAAAAATCCTTCTTATACTAGTTGACTTTTATTGATGAAGAATGTAAAAGGTAAGCTCAATTGAACAATTTGGAAGCAAGTATGTTTGCGGTAATTGAGACGGGAAGCAAGCAATATCATATTAAAGTAGGCGATGTAATCAAAGTTGAACAACTTCAAGGTGAAGTCGGTTCAGTAATTGAGTTAGATAAAGTTTTATCCGCAGGTGATAAAATCGGTGACCCGCTTCTTAGTAATGCTATGATAAAAGCGGAAGTATTAGAGCAGAAAAAAACTGATAAAATTATTGTATTTAAGAAAAAACGTAGGCATAACTATCGCAGAAAGCAAGGGCATAGACAATTAATTACTGTGCTGAAAATTAAAGAGATAGTTTCCTAAGTCCGGATTTAAGGGAGATAAAAAATGGCAACGAAAAAAGGTGGTGGTAGTAGTAGGAACGGAAGAGACTCCATAGGTAGAAGACTTGGAGTTAAAAAATTCGGCGGTGAGCACGTAATTCCGGGTAATATTATCGTAAGACAAAGAGGTACTAAGTTTTATGCCGGTGATAATGTGGGTATGGGAAGAGATCATACACTTTTTGCATTATCTGAGGGCAGAGTTGAGTTCTGTCGTAAAGTAAAAAACAGAATTTTTATTTCAATCACTCCATCTGAATAAGATGGTAATGGGTCTGTAGCTCAGGTGGTTAGAGCGCACGCCTGATAAGCGTGAGGTCGGAGGTTCAACTCCTCCCAGACCCACCATTATAAAATAATAATACTATTATTTTAAATAATCCCAAAAATTAACATTTTTAAAAATTGCAGACACTTTTTAGGGATTTTCAAATAACCTCCCTTTTTATAGCAATAAATATCTTCCTATAGCACCTCTCGCTAATTCGGCAATTAAAAATTAACTTGTTTCATCTTCCTTTCCTTCTTTGATTCACTACAGAATACTGAGTTTTACTTTTTTCATAATCTTTAAGTTATTATTGTTTTGCGGAATGCTATACTAAGCTAAGTTTAGTACCTTACACATATAGTGTATTAAGTTGAATATCCTACATATATGGAGTATAGTTAAACTATAAAAAATTAAACTAAGTTTGCGTATAAATGACTATATCATTTATACGAGCATGCGCCATAAATGGCCACAAGGCGCGTGCTTCCCACTATTTTTATTTGATTTTGCCGTTTTTACTTTACTTAAAAACTATATCTTTATAGCTCAGTATGGTATTGCCTGCTATCATAATAGCTGCTATCCAATAAATCTTGTATCGGATGTTTATTTTCAAGATTATCCGCACTTTCATCCATTACATGAACACCATAAGGCGGAAATAAATCTTCATTATTATCTTTATGGTATGAATAATAAATTATTAAATCTCTATCATTATTTGCTATTTCAGTCTCAAAATATTCAATAGTAGCCGGATCCCTTGGAAGTATATATACAGGCTTAATATTTTGATATTCAGCTTTACTTTGCAGCTGTCGTTCAATTAAGGATTCCAGTTCATGATGCATGTGCCCGAATAAGCCTATATAGTAAAATTAGTTAAGTTGTGGTACGAGGAAGAAGGTAGAGATAGCATCGTATAAATGCTGATGATCTTTAATTTGCTGTTTTATCCATCGCTTCATATTAGCCCAAAATTTTTCTATCGGG
>JACGYV010000016.1 GCA_014116815.1 Holosporaceae bacterium 'Namur' | reverse complement strand
ACTCAAGCACTAATTGAATCAGTAGGGTGTAGGATTATATTCCTGCCTCCTTACTCTCCCGATCTTAACCCGATAGAAAAGTTTTGGGCTAATATGAAGCGATGGATAAAACAGCAAATTAAAGATCGCCAGCATTTATACGATGCTATCTCTACCTTCTTCCTCGTGCCACAACTTAACTAATTTTACTATATATAAAAAGCATACTAACTATAGAACAGTTAAACAAAAGCCCACAATTTATTTCTAAATCATGGGCTTTTTATTTCTTATAAAATTAAGAGCAAATTATTATTTAATTCTTAATTTAGAAACAACTTGCTTAACACCATCTTTGCTTTGTGCAATAGATTCTGCTCTTGCTTTCATATCACCATTCGGTACATCACCGGTAAGTACTACTACACCGTTAGATGTTTCAACATGAATGCTTAAACCATTAATTGCGCTATCAGCTAAGAAATCTCTTTTAATTGAAGCGGTGATTGCTGAGTCAGATACGGCAGTCTTTACAGGATGTTTTTCTCCGGTAACTTTTAATTTAGAATTAACTTTCTTAACACCGTCTCGGTTTTGTGCAATAGAAATTGCCCTATTTTTCATATCTTCGCTTGGAACGTTTCCGGTTAAGGTAACAACACCGTTTTTAGTTTCAACATGAATACTTAAACCGTTAATTGCGCTATCAGCTAAAAATTCACTTTTAATTGAAGCTGTGATTGCCGAATCAGATACGGCAGTCTTTACCGGATGTTTCTCAGTTGTAATTTTCATTTTAGAAACAACTTTTTTAACACCGTCTCTGCTTTGAGCGATAGATATAGCCCTATTTTTCATGTCTTCGCTTGGAACGTTTCCGGTTAAGGTAACAACACCATTAATGGTTTCAACGTGAATGCTTAAACCGTTGATTGTGCTATCAGCTAAGAATTCGCTTTTGATTGAAGCTGTGATTGCAGAATCCGGTACTAAGTTTTTAACGGTACTGCTATGATCTGTTGAGGTAGAAACTTTAGCATTAGCAATATTTGCTGTACCAAGTGCAACGATAGATGTAGCAATAGCTAGAGCTTTTAAATTCTTGATAATCATAAGTCCTCTTCAATTAAATTAAAATATTATTAAATATTATTATTTATGCTTAATGCATAAACTTAGTCTCGGATAGTCAGATTGTTTTTAACTTCTCTAACATCATCAGTATCTTTAACAATATTTATTGTTCTGTCCACTGCTTCTTGATTAGGCGCCTTACCGGATAAGGTGACAACACCCTGATTGGTTTCAACGCTGATGTTATAGGCACTTGCAATGCTGTCGGCTGCAAGTTTTGCTTTTATTTTTGTTGTGATAGTTGTATCACTTATAGCATCGCCTACTTTGCTGGTAATATTGTCCATGTTATACTCCTTTCTATTAAATAGTTTTGTGTTTTAAAAATAAACCCTAATAAATTGGATAAATAATAACTATATTATCTGATAAGTAGAAAATCACAAAAATGGCTTAAAATCAAATAAAAAATTCATATGAGGTGAAAATTTATTTATGTTCCTAGGATTGGAAGATGGATATATTGTTATATATCAGTATGTTAGTATGGATGTACGGGTGCTTGTTTTTTTTGAGTTTATGGTAAAAATAAGGCTGGTTTTTCAAAGGTGAAATGTAAAAGTTTATAACAAAGAGCTATAATTTAAGTATAATTTTACCTTTATGAGTTCTGTTTTTTATCTTATTATGAGCAATTTCCACTTCTTCAAATTTGTAAATACCATCAATAATCGGCGTAATTTTTTTTAAATAAATAAGAGGTATTAATACGTCTTTAACATTTTGAATATATGTTTCTTTTATATTCTCCGATTTTGATCTTAATGTGGTGCCGATAATATTGAGGTTTTTCATTAAAACTGCCCCCATATTAATTTTTGCTTCGGAGCCGTCCATTACTGCTAAGCTGATTAACTTTCCGTATTTATTTAAGGATTTAATATTTTCCTGCAAATATTTACCGCCCAAAATATCAATAACAATGTCCGCCCCACCATTCTCTTTAATAAATGCTGAAAAATTATTATCAGTATAATTAAGACAAAAATCAGCACCTAGTTTTCGACAGAAATCAAACTTACTTTTATTGCTTGCTGTGGTAAAAACTTTGCATCCCAATGTAGCTGCCGCTTGAATAGCAAATGAGCCTATACCGCTTGAGCCGCCATGTATAAGAATATTTTTATTTGCTTTAATTTTACCGCAGTCAAATAATGCCATCCAAACGGTAGTCAAAGCTTCAGGAAGCGCAGCGGCTTGAATTACATCAAAATCTTCTTCCAAAAAGATAACTTGACTTTTTTTTGCACATACATATTCACTATACCCTCCGCTCTCAAGAAGCGCGCAGACCTTCCGGTTCGTTCCTTCTATTATTCCCGCAACTTCCAGCCCGGGCACATTATCACCGTTCGGAGCCGGGTAAAGCCCTTCTCTTTGTAGGATATCAGCTCTATTTATTCCTATTGAACTTACTTTTATCAAAAGCTCATTTTCTTTTGGAGTAGGAATATCGATAAAAATTAATTTTAATGAACCGTCACTTTGAATCTGAAATTGTTTCATGTTATTATCACTCATAAAACTTAGTTTAATGTATCTTTCGGGGAACGTTTAAAAATATTTAATTCATCAAATAGTTTTAATTCTTCCCGTTTTTCTTTTTCCAATTCTTGAAGTTTAAATTTATCAATTAGTATTTCATACTTGCGCTGCTCTTTAAAAACATCAACTATTTTATCATTAACTTGAGAAATTTCTTGTTTTACTAAGTTTATTTTTTCATTAATTTCAGCGCTTCTTATCTTTAATAATTTAAAGAAACCGGCATATTCCATGGTTGGATTAATATTTTGCGCAATGACATCCATTTCACTTTTTTTTTGGCTTTCAATATCCTTTAAAAGTACTTCATAAGAATTCAATCGGTTTATAAATGAGGATTTTTCAAGCTGTAAATCATTGATTTGCTTTTTATAAATCTTAATTACTCTTAAGAGTTGTTTAATATTCATTTTTATTTTTTAAGTAGGCTTCAAGTATATTTAACCTTTCTAAAGTTCCTATGTCAAACCATTTAGAGGGTAGTTCCAAGCCGTAAAATTTATATTTAGTATAATCCTTTTCGGTAGATTTAAACAATATCTCGTTCATAGGTAAACGCTGCACCTCATAACCGTTAAAAAATTCAGGTGATACTATATAGCTGCCTATAAAGATAAATTTGTTTTTAGACTCTGATCTAACTAACTTGCCTGCCTCATTTAAGTTAAAATCTCCATTGTAAGAATAGCTGATATCCCGGAAATTTTTGAGTAAAAATAATCCGTCCATTATATTAGGGTTCCAAGTTTTAACCAAATTTAAAAGAGGTGGAGTAGAGCTTCCTTTGTCCAAAAATATATCGGAATTTATAACTAAAAAAGGCTCGTCGGTTATATTTCTCATCGCATTTAAAATGCCGCCTCCCGTCTCTAACAGCTCTTCTTCATGTGAAATTATAATTTCAATATCAGTAGCTCTATATTTTTCCAAATGGGTGTGAATTTGATCGGCAAGATAATGAGTATTAACTATTATTTTTCTGATTCCTGCGCTATATAAATGATCGATAGCATAGTCGATAAGCGCCATATCCCGGATTTTAATCAGTGGTTTCGGTGTAGTGAGAGTCAAAGGTTTTAACCTGCTTCCAAAGCCGGCGGCAAGTACCATTCCGACTTTTATTTTATTAGAATTCATATAGCTTATATTTTTCAAAAATTTCTTTTAAAGGTTTTAAAGTAGGGTGCTCCAGATTATTTTTTATATGTTGCCACACCCTTGGTAAATATTTTAAATATTTGTATTTATTATATTTTATATTAAGCCTGTGAAAAGCTCCCACTATTCTTAAATTTCTTTGTGCCCCCAAAATTGCATATATAAGCTCTAAATCCGAGTGCTTCATGTTTGGGAAAGAGGAAAAATACTGTGCTTTACAAGACTCAACTACTTTAGGACTTACATCTCTTCTTGCATCTTCGAGCAAAGAAACCAGGTCATATCCTGGCAAGCCCAGTACTGCATCCTGAAAGTCCAACACGCCGACTTTGTGTGTGGTATTATTGTGTTTTATCCACATCAGGTTATCAGCATGGTAATCACGGAGAGTTAAAACTAATTTATAATTTTTTAATAGTTTATATAATTCACTGAATGTATTTAATATTTCTTTTGAAGCATTTATTGCAGCTTTGGGCTCCAGTTTATGGTGAATATAAAATTCATTAAAAACTAATACTCCGGCATTTAAAAGTTTTTCATCTTGTAAGGGAAGAGAGATATCTACTTCAGCCTTTGCAATTTTAATTAATACGTCGATTGCATGTGAATAGAGGTATTGTTCCTGTTCAGAACTATTATCAATAAATTTTGTGTATGAATCATTTCCTAAATCCTCTAAAAGCAGCAAGCCCTGCTCAAGGTTTTCCGCATAAACGGCGGGAGCTTTTATCTCATGCTTAATGAGTAAATTTGCAACATTTAAAAAAGGAGTAACCGATTCAGGTTCTTGGCTTGAATCCATTAAAATATAACTTTTTTCAAGGGTGATTATTCTGTAATAATGCCGTTTTGATGCGTCGGTATCTATTTTTATCAGCTTATATGTTTTAATGCCGTAATCATGCAGAAACTCTTCAAGTTTAATGCAAAAATCAATATCGTCTATTATGTGATTTTCAACTTTAGTTATTTGATGTGTAAAAGGCATGCCTTAGTTCTTCCTCCTTTATTTCTCCGCTGAATTTTAATAAAACTCGGTTATCTTTGCTAACTATAAATGTTTCCGGAATTGCGGATATACCTAAATTTATAATTGTTTCTTCATCTGCATTAATTAAATCATAATAAGGATTACCTTCTTTATGCAACATTTTATCTATATTTTCTCTTTTATCCTGCCAAATAATACCGATAATTTTTATTGCTTTTTCGTTGCTAAGCCTAATTAACTCATAATGATTTTGCTTACATGTCGTGCACCATGAAGAAAAAACATGCAGTATGTATTTATTATTAGGATGAATAATCGGTTGATTGTTAATTGCTGATTTAAGTTTGGAAGCATCAAAATATAGGTTTTGAACAAGCTGTACATTATCCGGCTTAGTGTTTATTGTTTTATAGCCAAGTAAAGCGACTAATAATATAAAAAAAGTGAATGGAATATATTTACTCATTTTTATAAATTTCGCTTAAATAGAAATTAAAAGATGCACAAAAATGCTTTACAAAAATTTGGTCAAATTCAGCGAAGCTTATATTAATTCCTAAATCGCTTAAGGAGGTAACCCCGTATTCTTTTATGCCGCAAGGAATTATTCCGCTAAAGTTTGTTAACTCAGGGGAAATATTAAAAGCAATGCCGTGATAAGTCACCCAGCGTTTTACTCTAATCCCGATGGCAGCAATTTTATGGTCTATACCCTCTTTTTTAGTCCATATCCCGATCAGTCCTTCTTTAAGGAAAGTGTTTATTCCGATTTCCTTAAAAGTAATGATAGCTGACTTTTCCAGTCTTTTTATGAATTCTCTAATATCAGGTTGAGTTTGAATCTGCTTTAAGTTAATCATAAGATAAACTATGCGTTGCCCAGGGTCATGATACGTGTATTTACCTCCTCTGCCGGATTGATATACCGGGAATTTTTCTTCCAGTAAATCTTCCCTTTGTGCACCGGAACCTGCGGTATATATCGGTGGATGCTGCAATAACCAAAGAGTCGAGTTTCTTTTGTGTTCGCTGATTTCCTGAGCTAAAAATTCCATTTTTGCTAATGCATCAGGATAGTTTATAAGAGTTTTAGAATAAATTTGATCAAGCGGGTAGGGCATAAATACTTATTTTTGTTTAATGCCGTATAACATATAATTTACGTTTATATCTTGAGATATAGACCACGCTTGGTATAGAGGATTATAACTTACCCCGACCGGGTCGCTGTGTTTAATATTATTTTCACTTAAGCGAGAAATAATCTCTTCCGGAGCTAAAAATTTATTCCAGTTATGGGTGCCGACGGGCAGCCATCTTAAAACATACTCGGCGCCGATTATAGCTAATAAATATGATTTTAAAGTCTTGTTTAAGGTGGAAATAAATATAAGCCCTCCGGGCTTTAAAACATTTAAAGAGGATTTCAAAAATGAATTAAAGTCAGCAACATGTTCAACCACTTCCATTGTAATTACTACATCAAATTTTTCATTCTCTTGTTCTAATTTTTCTATAGTTGTATGGAGAAAATTGATATTATCCGCTAGGTTATTTTTAATTTTGTACACATTAGCAATTTTAATATTTTTTTCCGTGACATCAATTCCAAGAATATCAGCACCGAGCTTTCCAAGCGGAACGGTAAGTAACCCGCCGCCGCAGCCGATATCCAAAACTTTTAAAGAGCTTAAAGGCTTAGTTTTTTTGCTGGCGCCAAAGTGTGCAATAATCTTATCTTTAATATATTTTATTCTGATCGGGTTTAACTGATGTAAAGGTTTGAATTTTCCGCCTTCGTCCCACCACTCATCGGCAATCCGGGAAAACTTATCTACTTCGTTTTGGTCAATTGAAGGTGAGGTAAGGCTCATAAAGCTTCATGACCTTGAATAACACCTGATTTTAATTTTCCGAAAGCTTTTGCTTCAATTTGTCGAATTCTTTCACAGGATATACCGTATTTTTGGCTGAGCACATCTAAAGTCGCAGGCTTATCTTGTAACATTCTTGCCCCGATTATATCCTGCTCGCGAGGAGTTAGCTTTTGCATTGCGTTGGTAAGTAATGCTTTTTTACGCCTTAAGTCATCATTTTCAAGTAAAGTAATTTCTTGATTAGGTGATAAATCCGGCAACATCTCGATAAGCTCTACGTCATCATCTTCATATGCTTGTCTATTTAATGAAATTGTAGAATTGCTCATCATGCCGTTCATCTCAATCACATCTTTGCGGTCAACATTCAATTCTTTTGCAATTATATCAACTTGATTGGTATCTCTATCTTGTGTTGAGTGACTTAGTTTGTTTTTGATTCTGTTAAGGTTGTAAAATAGCTTTTTTTTGGTGGCGGAAGTACCCATTTTAACTAAGCTCCAGGATTTCAGCACATAATCTTGTATATAAGCTTTTATCCACCAAATCGCATAGGTTGAAAATCGGTTCCCATTATAAGGGTTATACTTTTTAACTGCATGCATTAATCCTAAATTGCCTTCCGATATAATATCAATAACCGGTAAGCCATAGCCGCTAAATTTAATTGCAATTTTAGCAACAAGTCTCAAATGGCTGGTAACGAGAAAATGAGCCGCTTCCAGATCCTGTGATTCGTGCCATTTAACGGCAAGGTCATATTCTTCTTTTTCACTAAGAATAGGAAATTTGGCTATTTGCTGAAGATACTTTGATAAACCGGTATCGGAATGAATTATAGGTAAAGCCATTAATGACATAAAATGTACCTCTTTAAAAACGTGCCCTTTTCCAAATGTTTTTTTATTTATCCGGAATTAGTGTAAATAATATCATTTAAATTAGTGAATGGCAAGTGGTGCTTAGAGTAGCTTTCACTATAAATTTATAATAAATTTTTCTTCTTGGGGGAGTACTTTACCCACTATCTTGTTTGCCTCCGGAAGTAATTCTTCATTAAACCATTTATTTTTTTTAATCCATGCGTTGTTTCTCCAGCTTGGGTGCGGTAGAACCAAAAATTCAGGAAGATAATCCTTCCAGGCTTGTATAGTATCGCTCATAGTATTCTTAATTCTGCGTTTTAAGTAATAGTTTTGTGCATAAGAGCCGATTAAAAGGGTGAGCTCAATATTAGGCATTTGATCAATTAAGCTCTGATGCCATAATTTTGCACAATTTATATCGGGAGGGTTATCTCCCCCATGCTTATCAACGCCTGTGTAATAAAAGCCGATAGGCATAATTGCTATTTTATCCTTGTTATAAAAATCTTCCCTTGAGAGGTTGAGCCAAGATCTTAAAGTGTCACCGGAGCGGTCATTCCAGGGGATGCCGCTTTCTTGGGCTCTTCTCCCTGGAGCTTGTCCGATTATAAGCAGTTTCGCTTTAGGGCTTAACTGTAGTATCGGTTTATAACCATTCTTTATCCCGGGAATCGAGGAAATATAATTTTCAATTTCTAAAATTATTTCATTAATATCCATAATCTTTAGTTTCTGAAATAAAATTTTCATACATTATCACAAGTAATAATATCTATTTTATTATAAAAATAAATATTATCTTATGATTTTTTTTTAAAAATAAAGATCAAATACTTGATTGCTAAGAAGGTTTTTTATTTAGTTATGTGATATATATAATATTAATAAAGCACTTATATAAAACTAAAAAAATATGTTAAACCAAAAATTAACTTTAATTTTTTAATTCATATTGTGTAAAGTGCAAATATTTGACATTAAACTTAAGAACACTATAATATCTAAACAAAACTATAATTTAATTAATTTAATATGAATAAGAACTTTTTACAACATTTTAAACTTATTGCTAATACTGATGGCCGTCGTGAAGTTAATAAGTATGAAAAGAATGGAGAATTTTATTATATTAAGGAATCAAGTAATATTGTTATGAGCATAGCTCAATTAATTGAAAGTAAATTAATGCAACATTTCCTAGGCAAAGCGAACGCTCCTTATGATTCCTTGGCTACCGATGGAAAAAAGGTTTATATATTGTCTGAAGAATTGCCACTATTTCATAATTATGTAAAGCTTACGGATAATGCAGAAAATTATTTTCTTAAATCTCTTAATAAAAGCCATATCATACCTGGCGGCAAAATGGAAAGGTTTATCTATGACTCATGCAAAATTCCTGTTTTAGTAGAAGATTTTAAATGTAATAGCTACTCAAATACTTCTTTATATAAATTTGTCGATTCAAAATGCTATGCCTTGTATAACTTACAAAATGTTGAACTTGGCTCTGCAATTCTTGAGTTTTTAGGAGATTATGATAGGCATAGGGGTAACTTAGGATTATTATTTAAAGATTCTGAGGAAAGTAATTCAGCTGCTTTAGTGAAAATTGACGGTGATTCAGCCATAACATTTACCCAATCTGCAGATCAATACCACAATTTTTATAATAACATAGTTAATCCGCCTAAGCAATTTAATCTCCAATCATCATTTTACAGAGACACCTTCAGATATTGTGCAAAAGAAGATGTGGTTAAATCGTTCGATACTATTGCGAATGAATCTATATCTACATTTGAGCGCATTACTAATGAGGTTTTAACTGAATTGAAGATTTATTATTCCGCTTCAGAGCTTTCAAAGCAACTTATAAATACAAATGTAAATAAACTTGAAGCTGATTTAATTAACTTTTTTAAAGTTAGATTGGAGGCTATGAAGGACATCAAAGATTGCATTCCTACCGCTCTGGATGCTTATAAATGGAAAGATAGTGATACTTTTTTTAATGAAAATTATACGGAATATATCAACCAAAATGCGGATAAAGTAGCGAATCCGGATAAAAATTGTGTAAATATATTAAATAAATATTCAATTGATGTTCAAAGAATAGTTAATGAAGCCTCATTATCGAGTTTTTGGGGCGAAGAGAAAATCGGGATTTTTAAGAACTTAAATTTATCTTTAGCAACATTAACGAAGATTATTGATTTTGACATAGATTTGGGAAATTTAGTAAAGGCTGCAATTGATGGTTGTAATAAGCAGCTTTTACAAGAGATAAAAACTTAGATAACCCCTGATTTGACATTTAAACAGTATGTAGATAGAAACGTTATAGATATAAATATAGTAAATTATTATAATAGTAATGATTGCCCCTCTGATTTTAAAGAAGCTTTTGATGATATATTATCATCCAATCAAGCATCAAATTGTTATGAAGGATTTTGCCAAGTTTAAATTTTTTATAAATGGGATAAACTAAAATAAATCTCTTCAATAAGCTGCAAGGTATCTTGAAGTGTATTTAATTTAATAGGGTTAAACTTTTCTAAGGTGTTATTAACTATATGATAAATATCTAAAAATTTAATCTTGCCTTGCAGAAAAGCGTTAACCGCTACTTCATTAGCAACATTTAAGGCAATAATTTCGGATTGGCTTTTGCTTGCTGTATCTATCGCAAGTTTAAGCAAAGGAAACCTAATATAATCCGGTGCTTCAAAATGTAGTTTACTTAGCTCACTTAAGTTTAAAGCTTTATGTTTAATATTTAAACGTTCGGGATAAAATAATGCATAAGAAATTGGAACGCACATATCGGGGTGGCTAAGTTGGGCTATAGTTGAGCCGTCATCATAATTTACCAACCCGTGAATTATCGATTCAGGATGAATTATTATCTCTACCTTAGAAGGAGGGAGATCGAAAAGCTTACAAGCTTCAATAAGTTCTAAACCCTTATTCATAAGAGTTGCGGAATCTACCGAAATTTTACCGCCCATCTTCCAATTCGGATGATTTACCGCCTCTTCGGGAGTAACATTCTCCATCTCTTTTAAAGTTTTATTTCTAAAGGGCCCCCCTGAAGCGGTTAAAGTTATGCCGGCTACTTTATCTTTCTGGGATAAATCAAGTGATTGGAAAATTGCACTATGTTCGGAATCAACCGGTATAATTTGAGTGCTATGTTTATATGCAGCGGAAAGCATTATTTCCGAGGCGCAAATTATACTTTCTTTATTTGCTAAGCCAATCACTTTAGAGCCATTAATCGCCGCAACAGTAGGTTCAAGTGCATTAACCCCCATTATCCCGGCAATAGTAACATCGTATGGTTTACCGGCCATCTCAATGAGAGCATCTCTTCCTGCATGGATATTAATTTTTTTGCCCGATAAGCTTGATTTTAATTCATTATAAAAACTTTCATTTTCAATAATTATGTCTTCTACTCCAAATTCCACTGCCTGCTCAGCAAGCAATTTAGAATTAGACCTTGCAGAAAGAGTTTTTACCTTAAATTTATCAGGATGCTCTTTTATGATTTTTAAAGTTTGGGTGCCGATAGAGCCGGTTGAACCTTGAATTTGTACTGTCCTTACATCCATTATAGACTACCGTTAACTAAATAATATACAGCGATAAAAACCGAAGCGGTGACCACGCTATCTATTCTGTCTAAAACTCCTCCATGCCCGGGTATAAGTGCGCCGCTATCTTTCACTTTAAAAACTCGTTTAAATCCTGATTCGGCTAAATCACCGATTTGGGCTACTATAGAAAGAAAAAAGCACATCGGAAGCCAAGAGGGGATATTTAATCCTGAAAATTTAATATATGCGCCACCGATTATGCATGAAAAAATAATTGCTCCTAAAGCGCCTGACCAGGTTTTAGAAGGGCTGACTAGGGGCATTAATTTTGCTCCGCCGATTGCTATACCGAACACATATGCACCTATATCCGAAGCCCAGACGGTGAGCAATAGCCATAATATAATATTTAATCCGTTGTCAAGTTGCCTTAAGTAAATTAGTGAAAGGCAAGGAAGGGCTATATAAAAAATTCCTAGTAGGTACCATAACTTTTTATATTGTCTAAGCGGATTAGAGTTTACGATATGCACCCATTCCATACCCATCAAAAGTGCAAGCAAGGTAATTAGCGAATTAAATAAGTAACCCCCTTTATATACCAGGTAAAGTATAACCGGAGCAAGTATTGCTGCTGATATAGTCCGTGGCAATAAATTTTGCTTTATATAGCGTTCTTTTATATTATTATCTTCCATATCTTCTTGTTCTCTTATTATAATCATTAATTGCCTCACTTAGCTCTTTTTCACCGAAATCAGGCCATAATTTATCAGTAAAATAAAGTTCCGAATAAGATAGCTGCCATAGTAAAAAATTGCTGATTCTATATTCTCCTCCCGTTCTAATTAAAAGATCGGGATCGGGTATATCCTTTGTATAAAGAAACTGATCAAATTCTTCTTTTGCTACTTCTTTTGTATTCTTGTTTTCTTGTTGTATATAGTGAGCAAAGTTTAGTGCAGCCTGCCTAATTTCATCCCTACCTCCATAACTTAAAGCGATGATTAAGGTGAAAGTGTTGTTCATTGATTCCTTTTCAGCCTTATAGATTAACTCTTGGATTTCCGTTGAAAGATTAGTACGCTCACCGATAAATTTTACTTTAATTCCTTCCTTTATAAACTTGGAAATATTATTAATTAAATAGTCTTTTAGTAAATCCATCAGGTATTTAACTTCTTCCGGGGGTCTTTGCCAATTTTCGGAAGAAAAAGCATATAATGTAAGATATTTCACACCCATTTTTCGGCAAGCTTTAATTATTTTTTCAGCTGCTTCCGCACCCTTTTTATGCCCTAAATTTTTAGGCAGTAATTTAGCTTTTGCCCATTTGCCGTTACCATCCATAATAATTGCTATATGCTTAGGTGGTGTTAAATGCATTTAATTTCCTTATCTTACAAATAGCTGGAAGTTATAAATTATTTATAATAAATTCTCAAGTTCTTTAGAGCTCTCTTAAGATACTTCCAGATAATCCAAGAGCACTTTTTTAGTGCTGGTTTTTTCAAATTCAACTTGAGCGTTGTCATCAGTGATCGAAAGAATAATGCCGTAACCGAATTTTTTATGGAAAACTCTTTGCCCTCGTCTAAGTCTATCAGAATTAGAAGCACTTGAAGATAAGAAAGAGGGAAGGGAGCAATCAAAAGCTTCCTCCTTTTTAAATTGCGGTTTTAAACTTCCGAAGCTATTTATTATTTCAAAATGCTCTTTGGGTAATTCATCAATAAACCTTGAAGGTTGGTTATATTGATAGTTACCGTAAATTCTGCGATTGTTGGCAAAAGAAATGTAGAGCTTTTCTTTTGATCTGGTGATCCCGACATATGCAAGCCTTCTTTCTTCTTCTAAACCAAGCTGGCCGCTCTCTTCAATTGATCTGCTGCTTGGGAAAATCCCTTCTTCCCAGCCCGGTAGGAAAACCGCTTTAAATTCCAGTCCTTTAGCTCCATGCATAGTCATGATATTGACTACATTTTCGTTGACGATACTATCTAAATCGCTTACTAAACTAACATGCTCCAAGAATTCGCTTAATGAACTGTATTCTTCTAAACTTCTAATTAACTCCCTAACGTTATCCAGTCTTTCTCTCGCTTCTTCGGTTGCTTCCGTTTTCCACATATCTATATAGCCGGACTCATTGAGCATTAAATCAACTGTTTCGGTATGAGATAAAGTTTTTAATGTTTCAGTCCATCGACCAAATTGTTGCATAAGTTCGGCTAAGGATTGCCCGGCCTTACCTTTTAATTGCCCGACATTTAAAAGCATTTTTACCGCAGCAAAGAGGGATATGTTTTTTTCTCTTGCCGAAATATGTATGTTTTGCAGTGATGCAGCACCGATTCCGCGCTTAGGCGTGTTGATAATTCTCTCAAAAGCAAGGCTATCATTAGGGTTTACCAATGCTCTGATATACGCGATCGTATCCTTGATTTCAGCACGTTCGTAGAATTTCATTCCGCCTATAATTCTATAAGGTATTCTTTGGTAATTTAGGCTTTCCTCAAAGCTTCTGGTTTGGTAACCGGCTCTAAGTAAAATTGCGATATCGGAATAGGGTAAGGAATGGAATCTTTTTAATGAATCGATTTCATCTGCTATATATCTGGCTTCTTCCTTATCATCATAAAAAGAATTGAGCCTGATTTTTTCACCGTGTTGCTGATCGGTCCAGAGAATCTTACCGTGCCTTTCCCGGTTAAAGGAAATCAACTTGGTTGCTGCACCGAGTATATGATTAGTCGATCTATAATTTTGTTGCAGCCTTATAACTTTTGCACCGAGAAAATCCTTATCGAATTTCAGAATATTAGTGATTTCCGCTCCCCGCCAACCGTAAATTGATTGATCATCATCTCCGACACAACAAATATTATTGTGTTGCTGAGCAAGTAACCTAAGCCATAAATATTGTGAGACGTTAGTATCCTGATATTCGTCAACTAATATATATTTAAATTTTCTTTGGTATTCCGATAAGATTTCAAGATTATTATTAAAAAGTTCTATGTTGTATAATAAGAGATCACCGAAATCTGCTGCATTTAAGTTTTTGAGACGATTTTGATATTCAGCATATAGCTCGCTTAAACTTTTGCTGCCGTAAAAATATGAATCATTATGGGAAACTTTATTATGAGTAATTGCTTTATCCTTGAGCCTACCGATTTGGTATAAAAATAATTTCGGAGAATGCTTTTCGGTATCAATGTTAAAGTCATTGAAAATTTGTTTTATAAGGCGTAGCTGATCATCCATATCAATGATGGTAAAATCCTGATTCAATCCAACTTCCTTAGCATGCCTTCTTAAAACTTTTGCAGCGATTGCATGAAAAGTGCCTAGCCATAAACCCTCAACTGCAATACCGTTTAAGGTCTCAACTCGGTGCTTCATCTCTTTTGCAGCCTTGTTAGTAAAAGTTACGGCTAAGATTTGACTCGGGAAAGCATTTCTAAGATTTAAAATATGTGAAATACGAGTGGTAAGCACCTTAGTTTTACCTGTTCCGGCTCCGGCAAGAACTAAAAGAGGTCCTTCTATAGTGGTTACTGCCTCGAATTGATCTTTATTAAGATTATCGAGATGTTGCATTTTAGTTCCCTGGGATATCATTCTATTCGGCTTGCAATTTTTTTGATTATTTCAGTTGCTTGCTGTTTGGATTCCGGATTATTTAAAGCTAATTCTATATTTGCTTCAAAGAAACCCATCGGTACTCCGCAATCTAACCTCTTACCTTGTAGGTTATACCCCCAAAACTCTTGATTTTGAAGCATTAATTTCATTGCATCGGTAAGTTGTATCTCACCACCGCTGCCTTTCGGAGTTTTTTCCAGATAATCAAAAATAGTTGAATCTAATATATACCTGCCGATTATTGAAATATTCGAGGGAGCATTTTCAGGTTTAGGTTTTTCCACCATATCTTCAATTTTTAATACCCTCTCGGAAAAATTATTTCTTGTTTTTATAATTCCGTATTTATGGGTTTCATTGAGCAGGATTTCAGATACGGCAACAAGATTGGCTTGAGTTTGATTATATTGCTCAACCATCTCAGCTAACAAACCTTTCGAGTTAGGGGTTATAAATAATTCATCGGCAAGTAGAACAGCAAACGGTTCATCCTGAATTAAGTTGCGCGCGCACCAAACGGCATGACCTAACCCTAGCGGCTGTTGCTGCCTAATAAAAATAATATTTCCCGGGGGTGGTAACCAATCTCTGGTTAAACATAGCGCTTCTGCCTTCTCTTTTTCTGATAATGCTTGTTCCAGTTCAAAAACATTATCAAAATGATTATTAATTGCGCTCTTATTACGTCCCGTGATAAAGATAAATTCTTCAATTCCCGCATTAACCGCTTCTTCGAAGGCATGTTGAATTAAAGGTTTACTGGCAATGGGGAGCATTTCTTTGGGTAAAGATTTTGTTGCAGGCAAAAACCTTGTACCGAGTCCTCCGACCGGAAATACTGCTTTTCTGACTTTTTTCACTTTAATTTATACCTCTTGCGCAAAATAAAAAATGGTGCCCGAAAGAAGACTTGAACTTCCACAGCTATAAAGCTACTAGTACCTGAAACTAGCGCGTCTACCGATTCCGCCATCCGGGCTTTTTTAATTTAGGAATCTATGGTGAAATTAGATTGTTGTCAAATAACAAAGCTTAGTAAGTAAAATTACTTTCTACAAAATTTACGGTTGTAGCTTTTGGTAGTACTATAAACCATTATTCTTCTTTATGGTATTTATCTTCTAAAAAGTTTTAAAACCATTATCATAATAAATATACATAGGCATCACATGTTTACCCCACAGGGGGAACTTCAGGGCTTATAGGACAAAATTATAATTTATAAAATGAACTTATCTTTCTACCTAGTCCTTTGGGCGGTCTGGCTAACGGCATTTGATATATTAGGAGTTGATGGAGTTTGAGAATTACCCTGATTCGGTTGTGAAACGCCGGATTGGCTTAATTGCTCCCCTAGTTTTCTTATATCGTTTTGATTAGTGGCACCCTGCTGTTGACCTTGACCTTGACTCTGGCTTTGGTTCTGATTCCTATCTAAATTCTGATTCCTATCTAAATTCTGATTCCTATCTAAATTCTGATTCCTATCTAAATTCTGATTCCTATCTAAATTCTGATTCCTATCTAAATTCTGATTCCTATCTAAGTTCTGATTCCTATCTAAGTTCTGATTCCTATCTAAGTTCTGATTCCTATCTAAGTTCTGATTCCTATCTAAGTTCTGATTCCTATCTAAGTTCTGATTCCTATCTAAGTTCTGATTCCTATCTAAGTTCTGATTCCTATCTAAGTTCTGATTCCTATCTAAGTTCTGATTCCTATCTAAGTTCTGATTCCTATCTATTTCTTTACTTACATTATTAAGTAAATATTTAGCAATATTTTGACTAATGTTAATTACTTGCTTTATTGCCTCTCTGCCAGCTATTTTATCTCCTGACTTATTTGTAGCAATATCTGTAGCAGCTTGACCAGATTTACCTAATATCAAATCCGATATATTTTTAATGATTTTTTGGGTAGCTTGCTGTGTTTCTAATGAGTTAGCCTTATTAGCTTTATTAAGTTCCGGCTTTTTCTTATTTTCCGAAAGATCAGGATTTGTTACTTGGATACTGTTTTCCTTAGCTACTTGAGGAGTATTTTGTTTTATTTCTTCTTCAGGCTTCCGGTCATTTTTTAGCGCATCCGGAGTTATATCTTTTTTACTACCCGTTACTTTATTAGCAACCATTTTTACCGTAGCTACGGCCAATCCACCGATAACAGTGGTTAATATAGCTATAATTATGGGCTCTAATCCTGTCATATCAACTTTATTATAAAATTACTTATTATAATAATATTATATTAATATTAGTTAATGATTAGTTAATTGCTCCGGAAAATTGTATTTTCTTAGTTAAGAGAGATTATTTATATACTCTCTTAACTTAATATAATTACATATGTATCGGTTTAAAGTAGGTAGCGAGTGCAGCTTCTTTGACCGCTTCACTTAAACCAGGGTGACCATGGCTGGTTCTTGCTATATCTTCGGAAGCAGCTTTATACTCCATCCCGACTACCAATTCCTGAATCAGTTCTCCGGCACTAACTCCTATAATATGAGCACCTAAAATCCTATCGGTTTTTTTATCGGCAATCAGCTTTACAAAACCGTCGGTCTCACCGTTAGCTCTTGCGCGACTGTTAGCAAGGAATGGGAATTTGCCGACTTTATATTCAACTCCTTCAGCTTTAACTTGTTCTTCAGTTTTACCTACCGAGGCAACTTCAGGATAGGTGTATACTACACCCGGAATTGCTTCATAATTTACATGCCCGTGTTGCCCGGCAATAATTTCAGCAACTGCGACACCTTCTTCCTCAGCTTTATGAGCGAGCATTGCTCCTCTTACTGCATCCCCGATTGCATAAATATTTTTTACACTTGTTTCAAAATGATCGTTAATAGGAATTCTTCCTCTCTCATCAAGTTTAATGCCGATATTCTCTAAGCCTAAATTAGCAGTGAAAGGCTTGCGCCCGACTGATACTAACACTATATCAGCTTCAAGGTTTTCTTTCTTTCCATCAGTAACCGATTCAAGCTCTAATTTAACGGAGTTGCCATCATTCTTAGCTAAAAGAACTTTGGTGGAGAGTTTAAATTTGATACCTTGTTTATCAAGAATTTTTTGGAATTCCTTAGAAACATCGCCATCCATTCCCGGTAAGACTCTGGAAGCAAATTCAACTACTGTTACTTCAGCACCTAGTCTTGACCAAACCGAACCCATTTCAAGCCCGATATAGCCCGCGCCGATTACAACCAGTTTCTTAGGAACTTCAGTAAGCTCAAGAACACCGGTTGAAGATACTATTTTCTTCTCATCTATTTCAATCCCCGGGAGTTGCACAACGTCTGAGCCGGTCGCTAAAATAATATTACCGGCTTTAATTTTTTCAATTCCACCGTCATTTAAGGCTATTTCAACCTCATTTCCGTCAAGCAATTTACCATAACCCTTTAAGTAAGTTATTTTATTTTTTGCAAATAATCCTTCAATACCTTTAGTTAGGCCGGAAACCACATTATGTTTTCTTTCCATCATTTTATCTAATGAAAAGCTAACATCTTTGACGTTAATGCCGTGCTCCTCAGCTCCATGTTTAAATTCATGATATTTATGTGATGAATGAAGTAACGCTTTAGAAGGTATACATCCGACATTTAAACAAGTGCCACCTAAAGAACCTCTTTTTTCAATGCAAGCAACGGATTTTCCGAGTTGCGCAGCTTTAATCGCAGCAACATACCCGCCCGGGCCGCCACCGATAACAACAACATCAAATTCTTTCATAACTCTTCACCTTTTTTAATAACTTTTCTTTTTTTATGCTTAAAACTTTTATAATGACAGTTGTCGCATTCGGACTCAACCAGGTAACGCTCACTTCTAACGCTTTCAGTGGCAGTATTAGTCTTTTTTAACGGTTGAGCGACAGCAAAGCTCTCAATTATAGTCTCATTTACTTTGAAATAAGACCAATGTGATTTGCATTTAGGGCATTTATACATGTTTCTAATTGAAATAAAAGTAATAAATGCAACTATAGGCGCGATAACAACGGCACCTAAACCCAGCCTTATCAGATAATCCGTAGTATGCGGAAACTCTGCAACTTCAAGAGTTATTGACGGAATAGATAACCCGAATAACACCCCGATCATTATAGCTTTTTGCCTTGAAGTAGCTTTTAAGTTACTAGGCTTTATATTGCCATATTGATTTTGATTTTCCTGCATTTGCATAATTTCCGTACTAATTCAATATTTTATAAATCAAATAGTAACTTCTCAGGGTTTTCAACCAGTTCTTTAATTTTAACTAAAAATGTTACTGCTTCTTTACCATCAATAATCCTGTGATCATAAGAAAGAGCAACATACATCATCGGTCTTATTTCCACATTACCGTTCACTGCAACCGGTCTTTGTACAATATTATGCATACCTAAAATACCGGATTGAGGAGGATTAATGATCGGAGTAGAAAGGAGCGAGCCATAAGTTCCGCCATTGGTGATACTGAAAGTTCCACCCGTCATATCCTGCATGGAAAGTTTACCGTCTCTTGCTTTTTTGCCTAAAGATGCAATACCTTTTTCAACGCCTGCGAATGATAGGTTATCGGCATCTCTTAACACAGGGACAACCAGACCTTGCTCAGTTCCGACTGCTACACCGATATCATAGTAGTTTTTATATATAATATCATCGCCTTCAATTGATCCGTTTACTGCGGGTATTTCTTTTAACGCAGCAACACAAGCTTTAACGAAGAAAGACATAAACCCAAGTTTAATACCATGTTTTTCCTGGAATTTTTCCTGGTAAAGTTTACGAATTCTAAATGCTTCGCTCATATCAATTTCATTAAAAGTTGTGAGAATAGCAGCAGTATTTTGCGATTCTTTTAATCTTTGGGCAATGGTTTTACGAAGTCTGGTCATTTTAACTCTAACTTCTCTGTTCAAGTTATCTCCGTTTCCTGAAGTTATTGCCTCGGCTTGTTGAGGGAATAACACATCTTCTTTAGTTATTCTACCGTCTTTGCCGCTACCGGTGATCTGATTTATGTCTACTCCTTTTTCTGCTGCAAGTTTGTTTGCCGCAGGAGATAAAATTTTATCAACAGAAGAAGCAGAGCTTAGAGCAATGGATTGAGGAGCACTTTTCGGTGTTTCAGCTTGAGTAGGTTGAGCAGCTGCCTTGCTATTACCTTCGGACATGGTGCCGAGTAATTGACCTACCTTAACTAAGTCACCTTCTTTACTTTTTATTTCACCGATTGTGCCGGAAGCAGGGGCATTAACTTCAAGAGTAACCTTATCGGTTTCAATCTCAACCAGTAACTCATCAACATTGATGAATTCACCTTCTTTTTTATGCCATTTAGCAATGGTTGCTTCAGTCACTGATTCACCAAGCGGCGGGACTACAATATTTACAGACATCTTAACTCCAAAATTTAAATTTAATAAGTTTAACCGAATACTTCTTCTAAAAGCTTTTTCAGCTCAATTAAGTGCAATTTTAAGTACCCGACGGCCGGCGAAGCTGAGCGAGCTCTACCTATATAGCGGGCACGTTTACATGAATGACCGATATCTTTCAACACCTGCTCGATTCTAGGTTCAACAAAATAAAAAGCTCCCATGTTTTCATGTTCTTCCTGGCACCAGAAAATCTGAGCATTATTGTACTTTTTAAGCACGTCAGCAAGTTCTTTACTTGGGAAAGGATAATATTGCTCAAGCCTGATAATTGCAATATCATTCACTTCTAACTCTTCTCTTTTTTCGGATAAGTCATAATAAACTTTTCCGCTACAGATAATTACTTTCCTTATATCGCTTGGAGAAGCAATTTGATTTACTTCATCAATTACAGGTTTGAATCTGGTTTCTTTATCCATTTCCGTGAGGCCGGAAACCGCATGTTTATGTCTAAGTAACGATTTCGGTGACATAACAACCAGCGGCTTTCTAAAGTTCCTACATAGCTGTCTTCTTAGAACATGGAAGTATGAAGCCGGGGTTGAGCAATTAACAACCTGCATATTATCTTTAGCACAAAGTTGCAGGAATCTTTCTATCCTTGCCGAGCTATGCTCAGGGCCTTGCCCCTCGTATCCGTGCGGTAATAACAGCACTAAACCGTTCATTCTAAGCCATTTAGCTTCGCTTGATGAAATATATTGATCAATGATAACTTGCGCACCGTTTGCAAAGTCACCGAATTGTCCTTCCCAAATGGTTAAGGTATTAGGTTCGGTAAAGCTATAGCCGTACTCAAAGCCCATAACTGCAAATTCTGATAAATTACTGTTATGAATTTCCAGAGAGGTTTTTTGATCAAAGCTTAAGTTATTTAACGGTGTATATTGAGATTCATTTTCCTGATCAAATAAAACGGCATGCCTGTGTGAAAATGTTCCCCGCTTAACATCCTGTCCGGTCATTCTTACATTGTATCCGTCATTAATTAAGCTTGCAAAAGCTAAGGCTTCAGCGGTTGCCCAATCTACACCTTTACCGGTTTCTATACTTTGTTTTTTGGCTTGTAACTGTCGCTCAATTTTAGGGTTGATGTTAAAGTTGGTCGGATAGCTACATAGGGCTGTTCCTAATTTTTGCAGTGTAGAAATTTCTACTCCCGTAACTTCCGGTTCTCGGTTTTTATCAGCCGGCTTAAAGCCTCCCCAGTTACCCTGCAACCAATCCGCCATAGTCGGGTGATAACTTTGTGATTTTTCATATTCTTCATCAAGGAAAGACTTAAAGTTCTTCTTATAAGTTTGATATTCTTCACTGCTGACTAAGCCTTGAGCGCCTAATTTTTCAGCATAAATTGCATCCGGGGTTTTATGATTTGCTATATTTTTATACATAATAGGTTGTGTGAAGAAAGGCTCATCACCCTCATTATGGCCGTATTTTCTATAGCAAACAATATCAATAACTATATCTTTTTTAAACTTAGCTCTATATTCAGCCGCAATCTTTGTTGCAAATATTATACCTTCCGCATCATCCCCGTTTACGTGGAAAATCGGGCAGGCTATACTTTTTGCTACATCAGAACAATATCTCGAAGATCTGGCATCACTCGGGTTTGTAGTAAACCCGATTTGGTTGTTGATAATAATATGTATGGTTCCGCCTGTATGGTAACCTTTTAATTGGCTTAAATATAATGTTTCAGGAACCGAGCCTTGGCCTGCAAAGGCTGCATCTCCGTGAATTAAAAGTCCTAATACCTCTTTTCTTTCGATATCGTTTCTTCTATCCTGCTTAGCTCTTACTTTTCCCAGCACTATAGAATTTACTACTTCCAAGTGCGAAGGATTCGGAGTTAATGATAAGTGTACTTTTTGCCCCTCGATTTCAACGTCACTGGAAGTTCCCAAGTGATATTTCACATCTCCCGGAATATCCATATCAGCCGGAAAAGCAAGCTCTCCTTTAAACTCTGAAAGCATAGCATGGTAAGGTTTACCCATTACTTTAGTTAATGTATTAAGCCTTCCTCTATGCGCCATTCCTATTATAACTTCTCTAACACCGAAGTTTACGGAATATTTTATTGCAAATTCCATTGAAGCAATTGCTCCTTCACCGCCTTCAATAGAGAATCTTTTTGCTCCGGGAAACTTAGTATGAAGATAATTTTCAAATACTTCAGCTTCAGTTAAATCAAATAACGCCTTCTTTTTTTCTTCATTGCTGAGGCTATAATCATTTCCGGTACTTTCAATTTTATTTTGTATCCAATTTTTTTCTTCTAAGTTCTCTATATACATATATTCTATACCGAGGCGTGAGCAGTATTTAGAGGAAAGGAATGACAGAATATCCCTTAAGGTAGCTTTTTCAGCTCCAAGTATATTTCCTATATATATTTCTTTATCTAAATCGTCTTCGGTAAGTCCGTAAGTTTTATAGTCAAGCTCGGCATTATACTCCGGCTCTTTAATCGAGAGCGGATCGCAATTTACATATAAATGTCCTAAAGTTCTATAAGCTTCAACAAGTTTTATGGCAGCAATAGATTTTTGAATATCCTGAATGCTTGATGTAGCTGTTTCTTTTTTAGCGGGTTGTTCTTTTTTATCTTGATATCCTATTATAGTATTTTTTCTCGGCTGCCAAGGAGCAGCTGTAAAGGCTTTTTTTATTAATTCGGGAGAATCACTTAAATTTTTAAAATATTCCTGCCAACTTCCATCAACGGATAAGGGATCTTCTATATATTGGTTATAAAGTTCTTCAATAAAAGGTGCATTCGCCCCATAAAGAGGGGTGGTTAATTTTAACTCGGACATATGGTAAAAATATTTTATTTAATATGAATGTATTTTTTAATGATTACATCCAATATGTAAAGCCTTTTTAGCTTATTTATGATAAAAAAATTTTCATGTAATAATCTAATATGGTAGTGAGACGCATTAAAAACTACAAAATTATTTCTTTAAAAGATATATAGGAAGCCCGCTTAAAAAGACTGAAATTGATATGATTATCATTTCAGCGCTACAGGCAAATAATGCCCAACCGCAGAACAATAAAGCAGCAATAGCTATTATATATGATATTAAGTTAGCTTTATCTCTAGTTAATATTTTTAGTAAACTTAAAATGCATATTGCATAGATAATTAAAAACACAGTGACTGAGTTATCAATTATCTTAGTAAACTGATCAACTAAATTATCTTTTAAGGTAAATAGTATTAATGGCACCATACCAAGCGATGCAGCTAAAATACTAAAATATGGAGATTCATTACTATTTTGCTTAGCAAAAACTTTCGGGAAGAGGCCATCTTGTGCTGCTCCTAAGGCTATCTGACCACTGACTAGAATCCATGCATTAAGCGTACCAAAGCAAACAATTGCCGCAGCTAGAGAAATAAAATAGTGCAGATTACCTCCAAATGCAAACTTAGCAGCTTCAGTAAAAGGAGCTTTAGAGATTTTCAATTGCTCCATCGGAACCACGCCCATTATAGCCAGACTGCATAGTAGATTTATTATAGCGACAGTAATAGTTCCAAAAATAATAGCGTGAGGAATAGTTTTTTTCGGGTTATCTACAGAGTCAGCCGGGGTGGTTGCGCACTCAACTCCGATGAACCCCCAGAAAGTTATAAGAGCGGCGGCATTTAATGCACTTAAATTTGATGTACCAGATGTATTAAGAGGTATAAAATTCTCAATTTGAAAATGTGGGATACAAGCAATGGGCAGTACTATTAAAGGCATCACTTTTAATACTGTAAATACTATTTCTATATACCCGGAAGCCTTAACGCCTTTTAAATTAATCCAAGTGAAAAACCAAAGTAGCAGTAGCTCTAAAATAAGGCCGGTTTTAATATCAAACCCTCCGAACAATGAGCCGAAATATCCGATTGATGCAATAATCACTGCAGTAGTACTAGACCATGAAATAACCCAATATCCCCAAGCAATAAAGAAAGCTGCATTTTTACCGAATGCTTCTTGAACAAAAACATGAGGACCGCCGTTTTTCGGAAATCGTTTGGAGAGTTCTGCAAATGCAAGAGCGAGTAAAATAGCACCACAACCGGTAAAAACCCAACTAAAGGCAGCAATACCTCCGAAGTGCGCTAGACTTGCAGGTAACATAAAAATACCTGAGCCGACTTGGCTGCTTATTACAATTGAAACAAGTGACCAGAACCCGATTTTACGGACGACAGAACTAGACATGAATAATCCCGGTAAACAAATTTAATATAAGATGAAATAGGCTGATAATAATGAGAAAAAATAATAACACGCTGCAACTCAGCGTTTTCGAATAAGAAATTTAAAGCTATGAGAAATGATTATACTAAGTATATTCATATATAAATTTTGCATAATTTTTGTTTATTATATAGCAGGGCTTAGAAACACTCAATCTTTTATTTTGTTTAAATGAGGTTATATACTACGTGCAAAGTGATGATTACTTAATTTTATCATTAAATTTACTTAGCCTTACTAAGAAGACCCCAGGGGAGAAGAAACAGAAACAGAAACAGAAACAGAATCATAAAGTCAGGAACATAAGCTAGGAGAAACTAATGGGTAGCTTTATTTGCAGCTACCCATTAGTAACTTTATTCACCTTTAACTTCTATTTTTTTAGTAGCAGGTTGAGCTTCTTTATTTTTTTTAATAGTAATATTTAATACACCTCCTTTAAATTTCGCCTTTATGCTGTTTTCATCTATATCTTCGGGCAAAGGTATGGTTCTTTGGAAGGTGCCGTAATATCTTTCATAGCGGTGATATTGCTCATCCTTCTCTTCTTTTTCTTCTTTTTTCTCAGCTTTAATCAGTAGCATTCCTTTATTTATGCTTAGGTCTATAGCTTTTTCCTCAACTCCCGGTATTTCAGCTGATATTTTATACTCATTTTCGGTTTCTGAAATATTTATTTTCGGAGTTAGAAAATCAATATCCGCTACTTTTCCCCTTCCTGGAAAAGTAGGCAAATAATCATTCAACATATCATTCATCATTCTTTCCATATCCGAGTAAAGTTTAGAAAAAGAAGGATCTTCTCTCCTTATGCTCACTTGACTTCTTTTGCCGTTATCTTTAAGCCAATCCCAAGGTATTAAGCTTTTAGCCATATTATCCTCCGTAAATTTATATTTTAATAAGGGTAATAATTAATAATTAGTCTGTATCAAAAAAAATTCAAGGCAGGATAAAGCAAAAAATATTAATAATCATTAAACTTATATAAACAAATTTATTCCATTATATATAAGCTTAAGTTTTAATTAAATTTTCTGAGATTCAAACAGGGCAAATTGTTTTTTCTTAGAAGAGGGTTTATATATTTTGGAGAAGATTATAGCAAAAGCACCGTTACCTGTTACGTTTACGGCAGTGCCGAACGGGTCAAGAAGCATATACACGGCTGTAATTAACCCCGTCATTTCTCCGGTAAAACCTAAATATTTCTCAAGCAGAGGGCACATGATGATCAGTACTCCGCCGGGAACTGCAACCACGGCAAATTTTGCAAGTGCATAATAAAAGGCGAACTTTAACAATGCTGAAGAAGTAGGGAGTTGATAGTCAAAAGTTAAAAGAGTTGCATAAGAAAGAATAATTAGTCCTAAGGCACTTCCGATAGTATGAATATTAATCGTTGCAGGAATTATGGTTTTAGCAATTGTAGGATTATTTAAATTCTTTTCAGTTGCAATAATAAGCATCGGCATTGTAGCCATACTGGAAATTGTACTAAATCCGGTAATTGTTGCAGGAAAAACATTTCTTATATAGGTGAAAAAACGCTTTAGGGAAAAATTCGAAGCTATCATATATAATAAAATTATATAACAAATTTGTGTCCCGACTATTACAAAGAATACAGGGCTATATACTTTTAAAGATTTTAATAAAACCTGATCTGCTTCAAGCTTGAATACAAAGCCTAAAATGAAAAGCGGAAGCAGAGGAACAAAAATCCGTTTTAAAAAACCCGTAGAGATTTCATTAAGCTTTTCAGCTATTTTTTCTGCCACAGAGCTTTTTTTCAATGAGAAGAAGATACCGAATAAAAAACCGCCGATTAAAGCAAATTCGGTGGGAATTAATTTCGATATGCAAAACTCCCATAAAGGCTTAAGTTGAGTCGGATCATTAAATGAGTTTTGTATCGGTAGCTGCAATTTAGGTAAAGCAGTGAAGCTGATGGCAAACCCGGTACAAATAGCTATAAAATTGGAGATAAATACAGCCGAGATTAGTATAACAACAAATTTTATAATATTGGTTTTTAAAGAAAGCAGCGAAGAAAATAAAAAACTGAAAATAATTAAAGGAGTGATTAATATTAAAATACATTTCATAGTTAAACTGATTGCATAAAAGAAACTTTTAATTTCAAGCGGAACAATACTGCCGAAAAATAAAGGTATTAATAAAACAAATAATAATATTAAAGGCAGCTTTATAGTTTTAATACTGCTTGCTTTTCTTAACATTAATTAACTCAAACCAACGACTATAAGAATTAAATATATAAGAAATATAATATCTAAATCAATATTAAATATTAAAATTATTATATTTTTACTGTAGTAATTGAATATAATTTTTTAAGGATTATTCCTGCCTTGTTCGGGTTCATGAGCGCCTAGTACTTTTGCAGTAAACTTGCCGATAACCTTTCTTCCCCTCGGATCAGCATGATGTTCCTCTTTTGAATCTTCTTCTCTTTCATTTTTTTGAGCCTTATCATCTTCAAGTTCATTGGTAGAGGTTAATTGAAAATGTTGGCTAATAAGGTCAGCCCCCATATTTAAGGCCTTATGCATCGTCTGTTGAGAATATTCTTTGAAATCAGGCATATTTATATTTTATCTCATCTTATTTTTATATTATAAGATATAAATGGTTAACAAATGGTAAACGTATGAGCTCTTCTTTAGGCGATTTTAATCTTTCACTTGCAATCAGATTCCTTAGCATGGATATGGTGGAAAATGCTAAATCGGGGCATCCCGGGATGCCGATGGGGATGGCGGACGTTGCGACCGTATTATACAAATATTTTTTAAAGTTTAATCCTAAAGATCCTACTTGGGCTGATAGAGATAGATTTATTCTTTCGGCAGGGCACGGATCGGCGTTATTATATTCATTGTTATATTTAACCGAGTATGAAGATATCGATATCAATCAACTTAAGAGTTTCAGAAAACTCGGCTCTAAAACCGCAGGCCACCCTGAATATCATTTAGCTAAGGGTATTGAAACTTCTACCGGCCCTTTAGGACAGGGTTTAGCTAACGGTGTAGGGATGGCGCTTGCCGAGAGAATGCTCAATGCCGAATTCGGGGATGAATTAGTAAACCATAAAACCTATGTAATCGTCAGTGACGGATGTTTAGCGGAAGGAATAAGCCAGGAAGCAATCTCAATTGCCGGGCATTTAAGGTTAAAAAATATAATCGTTTTATTTGATGACAACGGTATTACAATCGACGGCTCAACTAATCTTTCAACGTCTGATAACCATTTAAAACGTTTCGAAGCTTCCAATTGGAATGTAAAACAAATAGACGGTCATGATTACGATCAAATCAGGCAAGCTTTAGAGATTGCACAAACTTCGGATAAGCCGATGTTTATAGCCTGTAAAACTAAAATCGGTTTCGGTTCTCCGAATAAGGAAGGTAAATCCTCCGCTCACGGTTCGCCTCTTGGCATGGAAGAGATTGCTAAAATTAGAGAGAGATTTAACTGGCAATCTCCGCCTTTCGTGATCCCTGAAAGAATTTTAAATGAATGGCGAAGTATTGCTGCGCGAAATCTTGATGAATATAATAAATGGAATAAAGAATTTAGTAATAGCAATAAAAAAGATAAGCTAAAAAGTTACTTAAGCGGAGAGATTCCCCTATCATTTAAGCAAGGTTCGGAAGCTTTAAAACGAAAATTATGCATTGAAGCGAATACTGATGAACCTAGCCGCAAATCCTCCGAACGCATAGTTGAATTAATGGCGGAGTATATAGAAAATATAAGAGGCGGGTCTGCGGATTTAACTCCTTCAAATAACACAAAAGCGCGCAATCAAAATCCTATAACTCCCGGCGATTACAGCGGTAGATATATTCATTACGGCATTAGAGAACACGCAATGGCTGCAATGATGAACGGAATAGTGCTGCATGGAGGTTTTATTCCGTATGGCGGGACTTTTCTGGCCTTCAGTGATTATTGCCGCCCTGCAATAAGGCTTTCTGCCTTAATGGCTCTAAGGGTTATATACGTTATGACTCATGATTCAATCGGGTTAGGGGAAGATGGTCCCACTCATCAACCGGTTGAGCATTTGGCTGCACTAAGGGCTATTCCTAATTTACTTGTCTTTAGACCGTGTGACGTAATTGAAACCTTAGAATGTTGGGATATAGCTTTGAATCAACAAGGTACTCCTTCCGTGCTTGCTTTAAGCAGGCAGAATCTGCCGCAATTGAGAAAAGAATACTTTAAAGAGAATCACTCCGCATCAGGTGCTTATATAATAAAGAAAGAAGAGAATAAATTAAAGGTAACTATATTTGCAAGTGGTTCAGAGGTAAGTTTAGCTCTTGTTGTTGCCGGAAAGCTGGAAGAGAAAGGGAACGGAACAAGGGTGATATCCGTGCCGTGTATGGATTTATTTAAAATGCAGGATAAAGAATATCAAGTTTCTCTCACATGTAATAATAGTTTAAAAGTTGCTATTGAAGCGGGTGTAGAGCAGGGCTGGGAGAGATTAATTGGTGCACATGGAATATTTATCGGTATGGAGAGCTTCGGTGAATCGGGGATGGCTGCGGAATTATTTAAACATTTCGGATTTGATCCGGAAAATATTTTAAATAAAATAACTCCCTACTTAAAATAATAATTTTTCGGGGACTTCCTATAAATAAAGTTACCGCATATATTGAGGTCATATATATTTCTATCGATTAATATTATGACCCGATTATCCGAATTATCAGCACTACTGATCTTATACTTTGTTATGCTTTATCCGGGCTTGACTTTAGCTTGTAATGGAAAATTTTTACACGACTTATCCATGGAAAACATGGTTTTTGAACAAAAAACGGTGCTTACCTCAAAAGGTGAGGTAACGTACAGCGAATATTTATACAATGCTTTCACTTACAATGGTAAGCATTGTACTCATAATTCTGAAATACTTTGGGATGAAGAATACCAGGATGTTGCTTTTGAAATAAAATACGGTGAGCGTTGGCAGGAAGTAAAAGCTTTTTACCTGAAATTTAGGAAAATGCTTGAAGAAAATGACAAAGAAGCAATAGCCGATTCAATACTATATCCGTTGGAATTCTCGGTATTCCATGATTATCCTGATGCTTGTAAGGCCTTTTGGTTTAAGGAGAAAAAAACATTCTTAAGATATTATAATAGGGTGTTTCCTAAAAAAATCAGAGATAATATTTTAGAAGGCAGTTATAAAGACTTAATAGATATAGGAGTAACAGAATCTATTAACTTAATAAGTGATGTTAGCTTTTGTCTTAAATGCGCCGATATGAAAGAAGATGAAAAAATCTGTAAAGATTACAATATAGGAATTAAATGGGTTGCACATATGCTTGACAAATAGAGGGAATAAATTATGGCGATTAATAGACGTAGAGCAGCGGAGTACCGCGATAGATTGCACACCTTGATATTAATGATAATGCATATAAAGCTTTCTATAATACATTAAGAAGGGGTACAGCTTACGAAGCTATAGAGATCACAAAGGTAATATTACGGTCGGGGTAGGTTTTAATATGAATAGGACGGAAGCAAAAAAATAATGGGTTGATTGCTTTAAAGGGGAAGTATCATTTGATGCAGTTAAAGCAGGGAAATCAAAGCTAACCGAACCTCAAGTAAATAAATTACTTGAAAAATGTTTAAAAAATAGAGAGGATCTTTTACAAAGTATATTCGGTAAATATTGGCAAGCATTAAAAGCTAATGAGCAACTGGTAATATTAGATGCATATTTTAACGCCCCTAAAACCGTAAATGGAACTACTCGTTTTTATAACCATATTAAACAATATGTAGATACCGGGGAAGAAAAATATTTAAAAAAAGCAGTAGAAGAAATTGAGAAGAACTCTAATCCGGGAAATCACTTCGGGTTATAAAACCGAAGAAATGCCCAGGCTGAAATAATTTCAGAGATTATTGAAGTTAAATATTTAAGTCAATGAATATTGAGCTTGATGTCCTTATAGGAACGGCAAAAAGTTGTGTAAATCTACTGCAAAATTATGAAAATAAACCTGACGAATTTGTGAATTAAAATATTATATTTTACGAAAGAAAAATATTTCATTGACCTAATTTATAACCTCAAAAATATAAAATTCATTTGCGCTTAAATTATTTATAAATAATATACCTAAAATATTGTTTATAACTTTCCTTAATGTTTGAGAGAATTGTTTCAGAAGTTGCTCTTAACCCGAAAGAAATTCAGGCGCTTGCTTCTGATCCCGCTTGTTCGGTTTATCTTTCCGCTTCCGCAGGTACCGGAAAAACCAAAGTTTTAACCGATAGGTATTTAAGGTTACTATTAGAAAATACTGAAGCAAAAAAAATATTATGCTTAACATTTACTAATGCCGCCGCCGCTGAAATGCGCCAAAGGATAATGCAAAAGCTACAAAATTGGTCACTATGCAGTCAAGAAGAGTTAGAAAACGAGCTATTGAAATTGCAGGGGAACAAATCCCCGAACTTAATACAAAAAGCAAGGAAACTACATAATTACTTTGCTGAAGAAATTGATAGTGTAAAAATCCAAACCATCCATTCTTTTTGTTTAGATATCTTAAAAAAATATTCTACATGTGAAAATTCATTTTATTCATATGAAATTATTGAAGACCAATCGAAGAAGAAATTTTTAAAATTAGCTTTTGAACAAGTTTTTAATACTAATACAACAAGTAGCGATCACAATTTAAAATTCTCTGTTGGGCAGTTAATATCCTTTTATGACTATGATAGGCTGGAAGAATTGGTTCAAGCAATCTTAGCTCCCAGAGTTAAGTTTTTAAGATATTTATCTAAATTTAATGATGAAGAGCACCTGAAGCGGGAAATCTATTATAAGCATGAAGCGAGCCCTGAGCTATACAGCCAAGAAATTTTAACAAAAGCAATGGAGCTTGGTGGTCAGCCGATTTCGGATAAGATTTTAAATCTACTTAGTGAAGAAGGCGAGCAAATAGGCAACTCCATACAGCAAAATAAAGATACTTTTATAAAATATAAAAGATGTTTTTTAAAAGCCGATGGAGAAAAGTTTGTCAGATTGGTGAAAGCAAGCTTTGCAAAGAAATATCCTGATATTGTTGAGATTTTAACAAGAGAGCAGGAAAGAGTTTATGATATTGAACAAACATATAAAAAGTATATCTCTGCCGAGCTTTGCTTTTCACTAACTTTATTTTGTAAAAGAATACTTGAAATATATGAAGCATTAAAAGTAGAAGAACAGTTATTTGAGTATGATGATTTAATTATCAAGACTTTAGATTTGCTGCAAAACTCCGAAAGTTCTTATTGGATTCTTTATAAGCTTGATATGGCAATTGATCATATTTTAGTGGATGAAGCTCAGGATTTAAGTGAGATACAATGGGAATTAATAAAATCCGTTTCTGAAGAATTTTTTGCAGGGGAAGGAGCAAAAGACTATGATAGAACGGTTTTTATAGTCGGAGATTTCAAACAATCGATATATAGCTTTCAAGGAGCGGACCCGAAAGAATTTGAGGCAGCCAGGGCTTACTTTGAGGAAAGAGCAACTAATGCTTTAAAAGTTTGGAAAGAACTTAATTTAAGCACTTCTTTCAGGACTACTGCTCCGATTCTCGAATTTATTGATAATTTGTTAGGCGATAATCATGCCTTTATTCATAACTATACAAAACATATTCCTTTTCGAAACGGAAGCGGCTATATCGGGATGTTGCCGTTGATAGAAAAACCAAAAAACAAGGAATTAGAAGGTTGGCACTTACCTGAATACGAAGATGATATAAAGCATAATCAAAAAAAATTATTGGCTAAGCAAATTGTAACAAAGATTGACGAATGGATTACAAGTAAACGTAAACTTTACGGACACTTAAGGGCAATAGAGCCGAAAGATATTATGATATTGGTTAGAAAAAGAAGTGAGCTTATAGATTACTTAATTGCTGATCTGAAAAAGCGTAAAATCCCTGTAGCTGAGCATGACCAATCCAATCTACAGGAAAATTTACTTATTATGGATTTACTTTCCCTTATTAAGTTTATTAATTTGCAATCCGATGATTATAACTTAGCTTGCTTACTTAAATCTCCGATAATAGGTATTAATGAAGAAGAATTGTTTGAGATTTCGCATGCGCGCGAATCTACGATATGGCAAAGCTTACAAGAGAAGAACCCGCTTATTTTCAAATATTTAGAAGACTTAAAAAATTCTTCGCATAATTTAAGTATATTAGAGCTGATTAATAAGGTTTTATATATTGATGAGAAGTATCAAATTTTTATAGAAAGATATGGAGACGGAGCTAAAGACTTAGTTAATATATTTATTGAAGCAATAATAAAATTCGAAACTTCATCATTCAGCCTTTGTGCTTACCGGGAATTTGTGGAATGGTTTAAAGATTATAAAGCTAAGTTCGGAAGCCTGGTTCATAATGATAAATTAAGAATAATGACGGTTCACGGCTCTAAAGGTTTACAAGCGCCGATTGTGATTATAGCTGATAGTGCTTCTTCTGAACAATCTCCGATTGAGAATGTATATTGGGATAAAAATGAAGATTTATATTTAAGTTGTTATAGTGAATTTGACTGCGAAGTAATCAAGCTTGCAAAAGAGTTCTGCAATTCTAATCAGGAAAGAGAAAATTTAAGGTTATTATATGTAGCTTTAACCAGAGCGGAAGATGAGCTATATATCGCGGGATGGGAAAATAATCGGATAAAGGGAAGTTGGTATGATTTAATTTCTAAAAAGCATGATAGTAGTATTGAAGTTATACCGAGCTATGCTGAAGAGGAAGCAGAAATAAGAAGTAAAGATAATTATAAAGAAGTCATATTAGATAAAGCAATAAACCTGGAAAAGAAAAAAATAATACGGCCTTCATTGACCAAGAAGATAAGTGTTAACCCCACATTCATGGAAAGAGGAAAAGTAATTCATAAGTTGCTTCATGAGCTTCCTCAAATTCCGCAAGCAAGCTGGAATAATATTCTAGAATCCTTAGATGCATCAATAATACAAGATATTACCTTAACTATAAAAACTTTTCCCGAGATATTCTTTTCAGCGAACTCAATTTCCGAACTTCCGATAGTGGGAGAATTGAACGGCGCACAACTTAATGCTCAAATTGATAAGATAATTTTTAAAGAAGACCTTATTCAAATAATTGACTTCAAAACTGATACTCAGCCTAATTTAAATGAGATTAAGGAAAATTACATAATTCAACTTAAGTTTTATAAGCAGTTGCTCCAAAAAAAATATAGGCATACTCCTATAAAACTCTATTTACTTTTTAGTAGTAATCAAAAGCTTATAGAAATATTTAATTAAAGACAAAAAATATGTACACATATTGTATATATTAGATTAGACTAATTTTATAATAATTTTCTATATAGCTAGTAAATTATTTATAGTTAGCAAGTAGTATATAAATTTTAAATCTAAGCAGGATAGAAGATTTAACCCTAATTGATACGGTAAATATGGGTATACCTGAACTTAAGTACATTGAAAATGTACCGGCTATTCTTCAGCAATCCGGAATAAGTTTAAAGCAAAAATATTTTAACGAGATTATTGATATTAGTTCTGAGATCGGCTTTTTAAAAATAAACATTGAAAAATGTTTAAATGAAGGAGTTGTATTGCATGTTTTAGAACGAATAAAAGACAAATATCTCTTTAGTTTTCATTCAAACAATCTTTTATTAAGCTCCAATCAAGGAACTTTAAATGACAAGCTCATTAAGCTTAAATTATTAACTGAAAAGTTTAAGCCGCTTAATATCTC
>JACGYV010000015.1 GCA_014116815.1 Holosporaceae bacterium 'Namur' | reverse complement strand
CCGATAGAAAAATTTTGGGCTAATATGAAGCGATGGATAAAACAGCAAATTAAAGATCATCAGCATTTATACGATGCTATCTCTACCTTCTTCCTCGTACCACAACTTAACTAATTTTACTATAGTTTTGTTGAATATCGAAAAGGCATTTTACTTTCCGACTATTTTGATAAACCTGATTTATTACCTGAGTTATTAAAAATATATAAAGAATTGGGTGAGTTCCTGGCAAGATTAAAAGTTTATCGTTTTAAAAGTCCAGGTTTGCTTAACCCGGATTTAACAGTAAGCCAATTTATAACAAAACATAATGAAAGTAATGAGTATATAAATTTTATTTTGGATTGTATTAATACAGTAAAGGTTAAAAACCGATTAGGATCATCTTTATTTAATAGAATTAAAAATGTACTCAAAGTTCACCATGACTTATTCCCTAAGCTGAATAATGATTATCATCTTGTACATGGTGATTTTAAGCCGACAAATATACTGGTATATGAAAGTGAAGGAGCTTTAAAAATATCGGGAATAATTGATTGGGAATTCGCCTACGCGGGAAGCGGTTATTCCGATATAGCTAACCTCTTTAGATTTAAAAACATATTTGACGAGCATCTGAAAAGAAGTTTTGCCAAAGGGTAGGAGAGTAGGGGAGGAAACTTAAACAAAGAGTGGGAAAAAAGTATTAAATTAGTTGATTTAATAAACTTATGCGACTTAATTAGTTCCGAGGAAGAGAGACCTAATATGCATACTGATATTATTAAGCTGATTACCGAGAATTTATATTTTATTGAGAGTTAGGGTATATGAAGTAAAAATGGATAAGAGCTATATATAATAATATAATGCATAAGCATTTCAGTAATAGTGATGGAATGAAGGGATGAGCTAGCGAAAGCTTATTTAGAAAAAGTTAAAACAGTATTAGCTAATTTTTATGGGATTCACCTTATAAAGTGGATAGATAGAAAGTGTTATACTATTATATAAAGACTACATTTACTAATTTTAATTTGTAATATCTTCACTTACATCAATCATTTCGTGTGCTTTCGGGTCAAATCCTTTAGGAAATTGAGTTGGTAGAATAATAGTTTCTGGGTCAATTTCATTTATGCATTTTATAGATTCTATTTGATCATTGGAAGCACATATTATTATTAGTTCTGATTCAGTTAAAGTTTTACTAAATTTAATTGGGTTAGAGTTATATTTTGCTTTTTCTAATTTTATCGATGGATCAAAAAAATACACAGCGCTAAAATTTGCTCCATATAATCTAGCTTCTTTAAAATTAGCTTTAATTAAAATTGCTTTATCGAAATTTGCATTGATTAGTATAGCTTTATTGAAATCAGTTAAGTGTAATAAGGATAGAGAAAAATTAGTTTCAGGTAAATAAGAAAACATAAGCACACTTTCTGAGAGATTAGCCTGGGTAAAATTTGCTTTATATAGTTTCGCTGCACTAAATCTTGCACCAGTTAAATTTGTCCATTTAAAATTTGCATGATTTAAATCTGCAGCAACAAAGTTAATAAATTGTAAGTCAATATTACTAAGTTTGTTTTTTTTCGAATTAATAAATCTTGCAATTCTGTTATAATATATAAATCAACCCAGTCATATTTACTAAAAAAAGATTTAATTGTACTTAGCGGATTTAAAATTGAAGGTTTGTAAGGTATTTTGCGATTCTGTAATTTTGATATAAAGCTTAAAACATTATCACTGCTTTCTGCCTGCATAATTAAGTTGCTTACTCTATATTCTAATCTCGTTAATTCTTGTTCATAACGTGAGGAGGTAATGCTATAAAGTGCTACCATAATACTTATGAGCCAAAGTGTAATGGTTCTAGGCTCACTTCCCTCGATTCGTTTGCTCGGGTTTAATTTATACCATATATATTTAAATCCTAACAAATCTAATATGAAAGCAATAAATTTGAACATATTTTGTTTTAATATGATTTTGTTCTGGGGCATATATATGAAAAAAAAGTGTTTTGCAGAATTAATGTTTATCATTAATTGCTTTAAAAACAAATACAAAATAAAATGGCGGATGGAGTGGGATTCGAACCCACGGTACGCGCGAACGTACGTCGGTTTTCAAGACCGGTGCCTTAAACCGCTCGGCCATCCATCCGGGATTTGTTTTATCAAACTCCCGCCATATTAGCAAGCATAAAAATTATAATTTTAGATAAAAATATATTATTTTATTATTCCGGATTATCCGGCAGCCCGCTTAATTTTAGCGCCGCAAGCACCAAGCTTATCATCCAGATGTTCATAACCTCTATCAAGGTGGTAAATCCTACTGATAACGGATCCTCCGTTTGCTGAAAGCGCAGCAAGTACTAAAGCCATTGAAGCTCTGAGGTCGGTTGCCATTACTTCCGCTGATTTCAGCTCCTCAACTCCTTCAACAATCGCAAGGTTACCTTCAACTGAAATCTTTGCTCCCATCCTATTGAGCTCGGGAACATGCATAAACCTATTTTCAAAAATATTTTCCCGTATATGGGAAGTGCCTTCGGCAATTGCAAGAAGAGTCATCATCTGAGCTTGTAAATCCGTAGAAAAATTCGGGTACGGTTCAGTTTTAATATCGGTTTTATGGAATTTGCCTTCGCCTGAAATAATTATATTATGTTCACCTTCTTCAATTCCTATCCCGATTTCTTTAAAATGTACCAATTGTGAGCGAAGCATCTCCGGTTCTATACCTTTTAAGTTAATTTTGCCCCTTGTTATAGCAGCAGCAACCGCATAACTTCCGGCTTCGATCCGATCTCCGATTACTTCATGTTCCGTGCTTAAAAGATTATCCACTCCTTCTACCGTGATAATATCCGTACCTTCCCCGGAAATAATTGCTCCCATGGATTTTAAAAATTTGGCTAAATCAACAATTTCAGGTTCTCTTGCCGCATTATGCATAATAGTTTTTCCTTCAGCTAAAACCGCAGCCATCATGATGTTTTCCGTAGCACCGACGGAGACTTTGTCAAAAAATATTTCAGCGCCTTTTAATTTTCCGTTTACTTTAGCTATTATATAGCCTTCCGATAATTCAACTTCAGCTCCCATTTCCCGGATAGCTTTAATATGCATATCAACAGGCCTAGTCCCGATTGCACACCCTCCGGGCAATGAAACTTTAGCTTCTCCAAATCTGGCAAGCAATGGACCTAAAACTAAAATTGATGCTCTCATTTTACTGACAAGTTCATATGGTGCAACTAAATTAGTAATATTTTTAGCATTCAGTATTATACTTCTATTCTTGCTTCCCAGCTCAATATTCGACGTTCCTCCGGTTGTCGTTTTAACCCCGTGCTGAGCGAGTAATGCGGTCATGCTTTCAATATCTTTCAAATCAGGGATGTTAGAAATTTTAACCTCTCTATCACACAAAATAGAAGCTGCCAGAATAGGAAGCGCAGCATTTTTAGAACCGCTGATGTTAATTTCCCCGTAAAGCGGAATGCCGCCCTCAACTAAAATGATACCCATAAATGACTCAAACAATTAATTTTGCACTAAGCTAGCAAAATTATTTAAAATTATCAATCAGAGTACTTGATTAATTTGCACTTGCTAACTATTTCTTTATACAAATTAATTTTTCTTAGAATATAATGAGTAAGCAGGATTACTATCAAACTTTAGGCGTATCTAAATCCGCAAGCAAAGAAGAACTTAAAAAAGCATACAGAAAGCTTGCAATGCAATATCACCCCGATCGCAATCAAGGTGACAAGGAAGCTGAAAAAAAATTCAAAGAAATTAATGAAGCTTATGAAATTCTAAAAGATGACGATAAAAAAGCTGCTTACGACAGATTCGGGCATTCGGCCTTCCAAAACGGGAGTGGCGGAGGAGCCGGCAGCAGAGGAAACGGAGGAGGGTTTGACTATTCCGGAGACTTTTCCGATCTTAATGATTTATTCGGTGGAATATTTAATGAGTTCATGGGCGGAGGCGCAAGAACTTCAAGCAGAGATATGGGTCGAGGCTCGGATTTAAGATACAACCTGAGCATTTCATTAGAAGAAGCTTATTCGGGCGCTAAACAAAACGTTAAATATAAAACTGCGGTTAAGTGTGAGACTTGCAGCGGCAAAGGAAGTAAGAGCGGCAATGTTGCAAACTGTTCGACTTGTAACGGAAGCGGAAGAATCAGGGCGCAACAGGGCTTCTTTACGGTTGAAAGAACATGCCATACATGTTCGGGTAGCGGTAAGATTATTAAGGATCCTTGCACAAGTTGTCGAGGAGAAGGAAGGGTTATTAAAGAAAAAACTATTTTAGTTAATATACCGGCAGGTGTTGAAGACGGTATGCGAATAAGAGTAGCAAACGAAGGAGAAGCCGGATTAAGGAATGCACCTTCCGGTGATCTTTATATATTTGTTTCCATAAAAAATCATAAATTCTTTGAGAGGGAAGGGTATCAACTATTTTGTTCCATACCTATAAAGATGACTACCGCGGCTCTCGGGGGCGTTTTAGAAGTGCCTACTCTTGACGGCAAGTCTGCTAAGATAACTATACCGCAAGGTACTCAGAGCGGCACGCAATTCAGGTTAAAAGGCAAAGGTATGCCTATCATGAAAACTCCGGGGCATGGAGACTTGATTGTGAAAGTTATAGTAGAGATTCCGGTAAAACTTTCTAAAAAACAAAAAGAGCTATTAGAAGAATTTGAAAAAGAAAACAGTTCCGGTTGTAATCCTCAAACGGAAAGTTTTTTTGCAAAAGTTAAAGGTCTATGGGATGATTTGAAAAGCTAGTACCCTTAATATAAACTCTATAAAATTTTAAAAAATTTAAACCGAATATTATTGCTTAACCTACGGTAATATAACAAATAATATCGCTTTTTTTTAGGTGAAATGTGTTTATTTATTAGTATCTTAGAGGCAAAAATATTTTTAATCGTCTGGACTCGTAAAGTTGTCTGATCTTAACCAAAGTCAACTATTTTATTTGCATAAAACAAAATTATATTTCTTTACCAAATCACTTTGGTAGGGCACATATATAAAACAAATTTAATCAGTTTATGTTTTTTGTTGCGGCGGGACGTTATGGGCAAATATAGCGGGGATATAGCTTTATCTAAAGCTTGGGATATTTTGACAAATAATCCTAAATCCTTCTTAATTGATGTAAGGACGATAGAAGAGTGTACCTTCGTAGGAGCCCCGTGGCTTAAGGAGATAGGTAAAGAAACTGTTCATATGCCATGGCGTTTGTTTCCGAATATGGAGATTAACCCGCATTTTATTGCCGGTGTTACTAAAATGGTTCCGGATATTGCCTCGGAATTACTTTTTATTTGTCGCAGCGGAGCAAGGTCAAGAGAAGCTGCTCAAAACTTAGCGGAACACGGATATAAAAATTGTTATAATATTACTGAAGGATTTGAGGGTAACTTAAACAATAAATACCAACGTGGGAGCTTAAGCGGCTGGAAGGCAGCTAATCTTCCTTGGAGGCAAAATTAGTATGCAATGTACTAATTTACAAGAAAGGCTCCCTGCCTCAATAGCAGCAGACCACGAGGAATTGTGGGTATCAGTACTTGAGAATTTAAAAGATGAATATGGGCTGGCTACTTTTAATTCATGGTTCACTCATTTATCATTCCAGGAAATAAAAGACGGTACGTTAAAAATTACAGCTCCCAGTAAGTTTATCAGGGAATGCGTAATTAATAACTATTTCAGAAAAATTAAGCAGCTGGTTTCCGAGCTTGATCCTAATATTAAAATTATTGACCTTAGGGTTAAACAAAATAGACCTTCCTTAGTAACGAAAGAGAAAAAGCCGTCGCTTAATGATAATTCGGTTATAAGAGTTGAGGAATATGAGTCCTCCACCCTTGCATCAAATTTGGACAGAAAACTTACTTTTGATAATTTTGTGGTCGGTAACTCGAATAAATTAGCTTTCATGGCTTCAAAGGCAGTTGCGGAAGGCAAGAGTAATAACCCGACCAATGTATTATATATCCATGGTGCGGTCGGGATGGGAAAAACTCATTTACTTCAAGCTATCGCTGAATATATAGGTAACAACCAGCCGAATAGAAATGTGGCTTATCTAAGTGCAGAAAAATTTATGCATCAATATATTTTATCTCTTAAGAATAATTCCAGTTTGGGTTTTAGAGAGCATTTAAGAAGTTTAGACATACTGCTTATTGACGATATACAGTTCATTTGTGGCAAAAGCAGTACGCAACAGGAATTTGCCAATACTTTTAACGCTCTTGTCGAGAGCGGAAGAATGGTGGTGATTTCATGCGACAGATCCCCCTATCAGTTAGAGCTTGACGGTAGGACCAAATCTCGTTTGGCGGGCGGGTTATCGGTTGAAATTAAACCTGCGGACTTTGCTCTTCGCTATGAGATTTTAAAAACTAAAGCTAATATGCTTAATTTGAATTTAAGCAAAGATATATTGGAATTTATTGCGCAAAGCGTTACTTCAAGTATCAGAGAACTGGAAGGCGCTTTAAACAATTTATCCCTTTATGTCAATAACTTCGGTATGGAGCTTAACCTTCGCAATACAAAAGAAATATTGAAGGATTGTATTCTTGCTCATGAGGTGAGTGTTACAGTAGATAAAATTATTGAAGTAGTAGCTAATTTCTACGGGGTTACTGCTAAAGAAATATTTTCGAAAAGCAGAGAATCAAAGTATGTGCTACCGCGGCAGGTCTCAGCTTTCATATCAAAGCAGCTTACCGATAAGAGCTTAAAAGATATTGGGCAAGCTTTAGGCAAGCGTGATCATGCGACCGTTATATACTCGATTAAAAAATTAGAAGAGAGAATGGCTAACGATAAGTCGGTTAACGAAGATATTACTAAAATTATCGATATGATCGGTGCACGATAAAATATTCTATTAGCAAAACTATCAAAAAAACAAAAATTAATCATATTTTACTAATAAAGTTAAATTCTTTTATTATTTTGTCATTCCTAAATATTTTATTAATATAGTTGTGATATAATTTCTTCTAATTATATTAATATAGAATCATATGAAAAGAAAAGAGCCGGATAAAAAAGGTAAAAAGGTTAGTACCAATGCTAAAAACTCTCAACCTAATAAGAGACTAAATGTAGAAGAAAATAAAGATAGTGGTATAATAGCGGGCGCTTCACTTCTTATGACTCAAGAAGCATTGTTAAGAAAAAAAGTAAATGAATCACCATACTTTCTTGAATTAACAAAAACACTTATTAACAACGAAGTGTATTCCATGTTATTTCATCCATTGTCAAAAGATTTGGTGAATACAATAAATGTTGCCCAAGATATACCTGAACCAATGCCGGGTATAAAATTGCTTTATACACAAGAGCTTAGTATCTTTATAAATAATCTGCTTAATGGACTCAAACTACAATCATCTTTTAGCAAATTAAGTATAATAAAAATTTCAAAACTGTTACACGAAACTAATTTATCAGGCTTGCCTGATATAATTCAAACTTTTAAAATTATTCTTTCTTATTACCCGTTGCATGTTAATGAGATTATATCAGTATTCAGCTTATTTGAAAAAGTTAGTCAGGATGAAAAGTTTGATAGTTTTTATTCAATACAAGAAACAATTGATTATACTATAAATGCATATATTGAGAAGAAAGACCATTACAGTTTATTAGCTTTAAGTAAATGCTATTTAGAGCTGTTTAAAAACTTTCCGCAAAGAGAAGTTATTGAGACTATAAATAAGGTAATTATAGCTGTATCTAGTGAGACTAATGACCAAAATATTTTTAGTGAATTATTTAAGTTAAATGAATCATTAAAAATATGGAATAATATAGAGTATAATGAGAATAAAGAATTAATTTTCAAGTTATTAACTGATAAGATAAAAACTTACGCAAATAATTATGATTTTATTAATGCTTATGAATTAGATAAGGCATATAATAATTTTAATATTTTATTTAATGATGAAATAACAATTAGTGAGCATATCTATTATATTAAGGTATGCTTAGAAAAAGCTATTGAAGAATGGGTGAAAAATGAAGATCTAACAAGTTTGACTTTAAATCAACAAGTAATAAGTAGTGAGAAATGGTTATCTGCTGATACTATTCTTACATTGTGTCGATTTTATTTAAAATCAAACCTTCAGGATAAAGCCAGTATATATATTAATAAAGCAATAAGTGAAGCTGAAGATAATATTCTTATTGAAGGTTTTGAAACTGCTGATAAAGAAAATTTTTTGATTATAGAGGAATTTTTAGAGGAAGTAGCTTATAATGAAGACGTTGAAAGCGTAATGGGTTTGTATAACGAGATAGACTCTAAAGAACTAAAGAGTAGATTCTTAGAGCTTATTAAAGATGCTTGTCATAAAAAGATAACTAATTGTATTGAAGGAAATGATTATAAAGAAGCAAACAGACTTTTTACAATAGTATCCGATAAATTGGAGTTAAATGAAGCAGTATTGCTGCTATTAATGCAATTAAACATTAATGGAAATCAATATATCGAAGCTAATAAATATTTAACGTTAATACTGGAAAGGGATTCTTATAATGAAAACATTTTGGAATCAGTTCGAGTTATTTTAGATGATACGCTTAGAAGCTACCAATTAGAGCGTGATTATGCAAATTTCAATGAGATGATTGAGCTTATCAGGAAAGCTTGGAGTGATAAAAAACTAAATTATAACCCAATTATTATTTTAATTGAAACTTGTGAAAAGCTTATAAACCCCTCTGATGAAGATCTATATTCTATAGAAAAATTAATTAATGAGATAACGCCTAATAATATAGGTAATATAAAAAAATTATATTATATTTGTTATGATCTTAAAAAATATGAAGAAGCTTTAGGGTATGTCCATAAAGTTATAGCCCAAGAACCGGAAAATCAATTGTTTCAACTGAAACTAATAGAGATGTATTATAAAACTAAACAATATAATTTTATTATTGATAATCAGGTGGGTTTATTAGAAAAGTTTAAAGATTACGATAAATTCAAGAGAGCGAGATTAATAAACTTTATTTGTATTTCCTATATTGAATTATACTTTATAGATTCTAATGTTACACAAATTACTCTGGAGCTAAAAGCTGAATATCTAAAAAAAATGATAGGGTATATTAATCAAGCTATAGGATTATATCCTTATTTAGATTACTTATGGTCAAATGGTGCAGATTATTTTAAAAGATTTAATGGATTAAGTATATCAGGCTATGAAGCGGAAAAAGAAAAGTACAGAAGTTTAATATCTCCGTTTAATACAGTTGCTGAAGAATACGAAAAGATTGTTAAGGCTAGGAATAATAAGGATACTTTGCAATGTCAAAAAGAACTTGATGAAATATTTAGTGAATTACCATTTATAAAAAACCACTTTGTCAGACAAAAAGTAGCTGGTTACTTTTATTACGTTTTTCCAAATAGTGCTCGAATATTTCAAGAGTATCTCCAATCTTTTATAAAAGACAATAAAAATGCGGAATCATTAAAACAAGCAAGGGAAATATGTTTAAAAGAGCTAATGAAACCGTACACTGAAGGTGATAAATATGATGCCAATGCACACGTGCATATTTACAATATCGCTAAAACAGAATTTTGTATGCTGGCAAGGCGAGAAATAGTAACAGGAGAACCAAGAGCTCTTAGGTTGCTTGCAACTATTAAAGTGCTTGAAAATTGCAATAGTGCTGCGCTTCCTGATACTGATAATGAAAGTATAAAAACAAATTTAATTGATTTAACCAAAGATCAAAGGGAGGTTAAAACTTCTATATTTATCACACCAAGAGCTATTTATTCCTTAAAAACAAATTGGGGAGATAAGGTTAAAGATCGGCAGAGTGAATCAAACAATAGCAAAGTATTCCGGGGATAGAAAAATGTCCCTTTTTAAAGAATTAGGCAAAAAGCTTTGCCGATGGATTAAAATTTTATTGAATACTAATTTTAAATATATTATCTTGTGCAGTAATTCACATGTAGGCTTAATATTTTGGTGTCTTAAAGATTTCGCCTACAGAGGTTTAACCAAAATTATTTATATAGGACAAAACTTATATGCAAAATTTCACTATTAGCCAGCTACTTGATGCCGGCGTACACTTCGGTCATAAAAAGAACCTTTGGAACCCTAAGATGGCGCAATACATCTATGGTATCAGAAACGGGGTTCATATTGTAGATCTACAGCAAACAGCTACAATACTCGCTCATGCATTAAATGTTTTAAGAGAAGTTGCTTCTAAAAACGGAAGAATTCTTTTTGTCGGTACAAAAACTCAAGCGACCGATATTTTGGCTGAATATGCTCAAAAGTGCGGCCAATATTATGTTAATCATCGTTGGTTAGGCGGAATGCTTACTAACTGGCCGACAGTTTCAGCTTCATTAAAAACTATGAGGGAATACGAAGAGTTATTAGAAAACGAAAATTTAACTCTTACTAAGAAAGAAAGACTGGATATTTCCAGAAAGCATAATAATCTGGAAAAAGTTTTAGGCGGGATTAAGAATATGGGCGGTATGCCTGATCTTTTATTTGTTATTGATACAAATAAAGAATCTCTTGCTATAAAAGAAGCGAACAAGCTTGGTATTCCGATCGTGGCTATTTGTGATACAAATACTTCTCCCGACGGCATCGATTATGTTATTCCGGGAAATGATGATGCAAGAAAAGCTATTCTTTTATATTGCCAACTTGCCAGTGATGCTATTCTTCAGGGAATGCAGGCAAGTATGTCTAAATCCGGCGTGGATATCGGTGCTTCCGCCGAAATCAACGAGAGCACTTTTTCTTTAAATAAAGAAAGTGATCAGGATGAGAATTCAGAATCTGAAGTAACCGAATAGTAGGTAAATAATATGACAAATATTAATGCATCCAGCGTAAAAGAATTAAGAGAAAAAACCGGTGCAGGTATGATGGATTGTAAGAAGGCTCTTACCGAATGCAGCGGAGATTTTGAAGCTGCCGTAGATTGGCTTAGAAAAAAAGGTTTATCGGCTGCGGGCAAAAAAGCGGATAGAGTTGCAGCAGAGGGCTTAATAGCTATTTATACTGAAAATACTCGCGGTACTGTTCTTGAGCTCAACTCGGAAACCGACTTCGTTGCCAGAAACGAAAAGTTTCAGAGCTTAGCAAAAAGCTTAGTGCGAAATGCTTCAAACTTTAATGGAAGTGTTGAAGAATTAAAAGCTTCTAAACTTGAAGACGGTAAAACCGTAAATGAAGAAGTCATTGAGCATGTTGCGGTAATCGGTGAGAATTTAAGCTTAAGACGCTTTGAGACTTTATCGGTAAACAGCGGTGCGGTAGTTAGTTACATCCATAATGCAGTTGCGGAAGGGCTCGGGAAAATCGGGGTTATAGTTGCATTAGAGTCTGAAGCTAAATATGAAGATTTACTTCCAGTCGGTAAACAAATTGCTATGCATATTGCAGCAGCTAAGCCTGAAGCATTAAATATTGAGCAGTTGGATCCCGCTAAGGTAGAAAAAGAAAAAAGCATACTTAGTGAACAAGCTTTAGCTTCCGGGAAGCCTAAAGAAGTTGTTGAGAAAATGCTTGAAGGCAGAATCAGAAAATACTACGAAGAGGTAGTATTGCTTGAGCAGATATTTATCATGGATAACAAGATGAAGATATCTCAGGTAATTGAAAATGCCGGAAGGCAAATCGGAAAACCGATTAAACTTACAGCATTTGTAAGATATGCTCTTGGTGAGGGTATCGAGAAAACGGCGGAAAATTAATTTAAGTAAAAAAGGGGCTTTAAGCCTCTTTTTTTATAACTAATTTTATTTGGATATAAGTTATAATGGTAAAGAAGTATAATAGAATATTACTAAAGCTTTCCGGGGAAGCATTAATGGGAGCGCAAAAATTCGGCCAGGATCCGGAAACAATTAGCAGAATTTGCTCCGATATAAAAGAAGTTAGAGATGCCGGATATGAAATATGCGTAGTAGTGGGCGGTGGCAATATCTGTCGCGGTGCTGAAATATCAAAAATGGGAATTGAAAGGGCGAGTGCGGATTATATGGGAATGCTCGGCACGGTAATTAATGCTCTTGCTATTCAAAGTATACTTGAAAGTATGGGGGTTTATACGAGAGTGCAATCCGCTATCCCGATGACCACCATTTGCGAGCCACTAATCAGACGCAGAGCAATCAGGCATATGGAAAAGGGTAGGGTAGTAATTTTTGCTTCGGGAACCGGCAACCCTTATTTTACGACCGATAGCGGAGCAGCTTTAAGAGCGGCTGAGATGCATTGCGATGCAATTGTTAAAGGAACGCAAATTGACGGAGTTTACTCTGCCGATCCTAAGCTTGATAAGAGTGCAACCCGATATGATAGAATAAGTTATAAGGATGTAATAAATAATGATTTGGCAGTTATGGATATAGCAGCTATTACCCTTGCAAGAGAAAATAAAATTCCTATACTGGTATTCAACCTTCATGAAAAGGGTGCATTACTGGAAGTTTTGCAAGGAAAAGGAACATTTACAATCATTGAATAGGAGCAAATGAAATGAACACACCGGCTGAAATAATTTCTGATGTAAAAAAAAGAATGGATGGAGGCTTAAACTCCCTAAAACATTCGTTAAACAGCTTAAGAACAGGAAGAGCGAGTATTTCATTATTAGACCCGATCAAAGCGGAAGTTTACGGTAGTTTCATGCCTATTAACCAACTTGGTACGGTTTCAGCTCCCGAGTCCCGCTTAATTGTCGTGCAGGTTTGGGATAAAGAATCAGCTAAAGCTGTTGAAAAAGCGATTGCAAATGCAGGCCTTGGCCTTAACCCGATTGCTGAAGGAAATGTGATCAGAGTTCCGATTCCTGATTTAAGCGAAGAAAGAAGAAAGGAATTTGTGAAAAAAGCTAATGAGTATTGTGAGCAGGCGAAAATTGCGCTTAGAAATGTTAGACGTGATGGCATAGAAGTGATAAAGAAATTAGAAAAAGATAAGCAAATTTCCGAAGATGATGCGAAACGTTATTCCGACGAAATTCAAAAAATAACCGATGATTATGTTAAAAAAGCTGATGAAGCTACCCAAGCTAAAGCGAAAGAAATAATGAGCGTGTAGGGAGAAAGGGGAATTTATTTTTAAATATATCTTTATAACGTATACTTAAATTTAATATTTTTTATGATCGAGATGCCATGTAGGTAGTGTCATGAATGCTTATATCAAAAAATAGATGTTATAGTATATTAAGTTGAATATCAAACGCATTTATCCAGATACAATAAGTTAAGTTTGATATGACTATATGTCCTACAACTGAAAAATCAGATAATAAAAGTAGTAAGAAGCACGCGCCTCGCGGCCATTTCTGGCGCGTGCTTCTTTATAAATGACCTAGTCATTTATACGTAAACTTAGTTTATTTTTTATGGTTTGACTATGCTCCATATATGTAAGATATTCAACTTAATACACTATAAGTTAGTTGATATAGAATTAAACGGGTTTATATGGTGAGTTACTTAAATTAAACTAAAAGCTAACTCACCTTAATGTTCTATTTATAAATAGCTAAATGTTTTGCGATTATTAAAAAATATAAATATTTTTTAATAAAATGTTATAGCCCGGCAAAATCAACAAAAGAATAAGCTAATGTACCTGGAATAGGTGCTTCACATCCTTCAGTAAATAAGCAATGTTCATAATCTATAGATGTTACTATTTCTTGCTGCACTATTAATGACATATCATTAGAATCAACAAAAGAATAAGCTAATGTACCCGGGGTGGGTGCTTCACATCCTTCTTTTTTTAAACAATTTTTTCAATCCATAGATGCTATTATTGCTTTTTGTATATTAACTTTATTACTCATTTTCTTACCTAAATTATTATATTTATATTAAATATCTAATATAGGATATTATACACTATATATGTTAAATAATTATTAAATAATATGATATTATTTTTTTTTGTTAAATGTATATTAAAAGCTAAATAGAGTTTATATTTGAAGTAAGCAAAAACATGCTAATCGGCATATCTCTCTTTATAAATAAAATAAAAAATTAATAGGATCTTGTCTTCATTAGCTGGTAAGGAGTGGTGCTTAGCCTTCCTTACATGCATTTATTCTAATCTCGATTCATAAAAAAGTTGCCGTGTTTTCATAAAGCTTTATTATCATTAATACTCTTAATGCTTTTACCGTACCCGATATTAGCCTGTTTATGATGGTTTAAGTTTTTTAAGGAGGCTAAAACATCTTTATGTACTTCAATTGAGGTTTTATTCAGTTGATGTAAGTGATTAGTTAGTTCGCTAATCTCATTACCGAGCTCGGCAAAACAATTATGCTTGGAAATCTCTTGAAACACATTAACCAATTTTTGGTTTATGGGCTGAAAATCTTGCACTTCACCTAAATTTACATTTTGATGAAAATTTTGGATTTCCTCTTTTAGGGAAGTAATCTGCTGACGGATATGTTGCATGGTACCGCTTATTTTTTATAATTTGTTTCAATCGCTTGGCGTGCCAGTTTATCGGCAATTTCATTATATTTATCACCGTTATGTCCCTTCACCCAATTCCATTCTATTATAAATTTTTGTGATATGACATCAAGCTTTTGCCATAAATCAATATTTTTAATTTTTCCTCCGTTCCATTTATTTCTCTTCCACATAGAAATCCAATCGGTAATGCCGCGCATTACATAAGTACTATCAGTATAAATTTTAATCTTTACAGGTCGGCTGACTTGCTTTAATGCCTCTATTGCAGCAGTAAGCTCCATCCTGTTATTAGTGCTGGTGTTCTCATAACCGGAGATTTCTTTAATACTATCACCCCAAATCAATACTGCGCCCCAGCCACCCGGCCCGGGATTACCGCTGCACGCCCCGTCACAATAAATCACTAGAAACTTTTGCATGAATAAGTTAAGTTAATCGATAAAAAATTATTATTATAATAAAGAATAATTAAAATCAAGCAAGATAGAGGTTAACATTATGGATGAAACTTTACCCAAGGTCGCAATACCTCGCTCAATTAAAGTTGAGGTAAAAGAAGGAAAAACATATTATTATTGCACCTGCGGTTTAAGTAAAAGCCAACCGTTTTGTGACGATTCCCATCAAGGAAACGGCTTTTTACCCTTGGAGTATACGGCAGATAGCAATAGGATAGTAAGCTTCTGCGGGTGCAAACATACTAAGAAACCACCCTTTTGTGATGGGGTGCATAAAACATTAGCTTGAAAACTCTTTTTTTATTAATAAAATAAACTTTTTTGGCTAAATATATATTTATGAAAAACTCTAAAACTATTAAGCAATACGGAAGAGCCATAATATTTATAATAATTTTATTTATATTAACCCCTGTTTCCTTTTCAAAAAATCAATCTGCTTTTAATATATTTTCTTCAGGCAAAGAAGATAAAAACAATTTAAAATTTTTTAAAGAAGTATTAGATAGAGTTAAAAAAGAATATATTACTGAAGTTGATGATAAGAAATTAATTGAGAATGCGCTTGACGGTATGCTTTCTTCGCTGGATCCGCACTCGGGGTTTTTTGATCAGAAAGCTTATAAAGAGTTTAAGACCATAACTTCCGGAGAATTCGTCGGCTTAGGTATTGAAGTAATGATGGAAAACGGATTTATAAAAGTGATATCCCCTTATGATGGTAGCCCCGCCGAAAAGGCCGGTTTAAAAACTAATGATTATATTACTGCAATTGAAGGTGAGGTAGTCCGCGGTATGAAACTTAGTGAGGCAGTTGAAAAGTTAAAAGGTGCACCTAATACTAAAGTGAATATTACGGTTTTTCGAGAATCTACCGGGCAAAATCTGCAAATGAGTATTACCAGAAAGTTAGTTCCTCTTGTTCCGCTTAAAGCAAGAATTATTTCGGAAGATGTATTATATGTTAAAATTTTAAATTTTAATGAAAAAGTATCAGCTGACTTAAAATCGGAAGTCAAGAAATTAATTGGCATGAATGGAGGGGTAAAAGGCGTGGTATTGGATTTAAGATCAAACCCGGGTGGCCTGCTTGATCAGGCCTGTGAAGTAAGTGATTTATTCTTAAATGAAGGAGAGATAGTCACGATAAAAGGTAGAGACCCGAGTAAAATTAAAGTATATAAAGCTTTTCCGGGAGATATTATTAATAACTTGCCGATGGTAGTTCTGATTAATGCCGGTACTGCTTCGGCTCCTGAGATTGTCGCTGGAGCATTACAAGATAATAAAAGAGCTATCATAGTTGGTGAAAAGTCGTTCGGTAAAGGTTCAGTACAAAGTACCATACCATTTTCAAACGGTACGGCAATCAAGTTAACCACTGCTAAATATTATACTCCTTTAGGCAGATCAATTCAAGCTGAAGGAATAAAGCCTGATATTTATATTGAAGAGGCTGTGGTTAAGCCGGTGGACAAAACTAATATACTGTATAAATCCGAGCAATCCCTAAAAGGGCATTTGCAAAATGAGCATAAAATTAATGCTGCCGAGAAAAAAGATGTTCGAAACAATACTAAAATTGAGTTGAAAATTGAAGAGGATTTTCAACTACTTAGGGCAGTAGACCTGATTAAAGGGATGACAATATATAACCAACTAAAAAGAGTTAGCCAATGAAAAACTTAAAAATAATTTTTGCTATCCTACTTTTTAATCTTTTATTCTCTTTAAAAGCTTATGCCTTTGAATTAAAAGAAATTATGCCTTCACAATTTCCGGGTGTCGTAGAAAGTAACAAGATAAGATTGATATATATATTTACTTCATGGTGCTCGGTTTGTAAGCGTGTGTTTCCTGAAGTTGTCGAGTTATATAAAGATTTTGACCCTAAGGATGTTGATATCATGTTGATTTCTTTAGATGATAATGATGAAGTGGTTAACGATGCATTTAAGTTTTATAAAGATCAAAACTTTGTTATTTATCGAATCAATCAGGATAGCCCGCAGGAAGTAATGCAAGGATTGTTAAAAGCAGGAATCCTTTATAAAGGAAGTGTCCCGCATTCAACAATTATTGATGAAAAAGATAATATAGTTGTTAACGGTAGCTATAAAATTCACTCACTTAAAAAAGCCGTTGAGTATTTAATTAAGAATAAATAATCATAGCCTCATTTTGTTTGTTTAAAAATTGGTACGCATTTTGCTATATAATAATTTATATAGATTTTAAACTAAGGGGAAATTATGAATAATCAGGATATTATTGTCTATAATACAAATAATATTGATGATAAAAACCGAATATTATTTTCTGAAAGCAAATCATACGAGATTAATGATAACGGTAATATACCTACAGGCGCAGGAGGATCCGATAGCTTAAGCCCGGCAAGTGTTCAGCAGTTAATAAATCAAGCAGCCGCTGTAGGTAATATTAATAAACAAAACTTCTATCCTTTTTTAAACCCGAGCATACATAAAATTCCATATCCGCAGGAAGAAATAAATTTCGATGAGTATGCAGTTGAAAATATAGAACCTGCATTCGTTAATGAAAATTATAAATTTTAAAAAATAATAATATATATACTGCTGATTTTTTGGAAATTGGCATGTATATTGCTTAATAGATGTTATATAGATTACGGATAAGGGGGAAATTATGGGTAATCAAGCTATTACAACTGCGGTAACGGGGTTATCGGCAGCTCAGACATCAGTATCGTTAATAAGCGGAAACATAGCTAACGAGCATACGGACGGGTATAAATCATTTCAGCAGATACTCGGTTCGAATGCTAATGCGGACGGAAGGTCAAGTTCCGGGGTAACGGGTTATACCCGAGCGAATATTGATAAGCAAGGCAGCATGAAAAACACCGATATATCTACTGATATAGCTGTGAACGGAAACGGTATGTTCGTTGTCGGTGATGCCAATTCGGACGGAGGTAAAAACTCAATATCTTTTGCCAGGGGCGGCTCCTTCAGAGCGGATGAAAAAGGAAATTTATCTCTGGCATCAGGTGAAACGCTGTTGGCGTGGCAATTGGATGATGCGGGTAATATGCCTCCCGGTTCAGGCACAACCGATAGCTTAAGTGCCGTAAGTATTAAACAATTAGTGTCTCAGGCAACTGCAACAAGTAATATAACATTGAAAGTAAATCTTAATTCTACCGAAATAGTGGCGGGTGACAGGCAATTAACTATCGATATAGCTAACAGCGGCTCTAAAGCTTCACCCCATAATGCATTTATTAAAGCAAAAGATGTGCTTTATGCAAACCCTGCTAATTCATTAAAAGTAGGTGAAGGTTTTAGCATTACTATGCCGGTATTGCAAAGTGACGGAAAAACATTAAAAATGACTCCTACTTACTTTACTTATGGCGGTTTTTCTCAAACTAATCTGTTGGGAGATGCAGGCACGGATCTGGTAGGAACAGCGACTGATAATATAAGTATTACGGTTGGAAACAATATGGCAACCGTTACCAGAGGAACGGGAATGACTAATTTAGAAGTTATGCAAAACTTAGTTAACCAAATTAATAATATATATAACACGTTTCTAAGTGCCAGAATTGTAAGTGAAGGGGGCAATTCTACAATCCTTGTATCTCCGCTTGATGCTAACCAGGCAATGAATTTTTCCGGTACCGGAGATTTGCAATCAAAATTAGGATTAACTACTAATACTACCGCAGGCGTTAACCGATTTTCCTCTCTGCAAAATATAACCGAAACACTTGATAAAATTACCGGAATTGAAGCAAAAGCAAGTAGCGGTGATAATGCGGGCGTTACCATATCTTCGGCAAAAGCAATCTATTTTGATAATTATCAGCCGCTTGGAGCAGGCAGTGATTTTCTTTCTGAATTCAACATTAAACCGGGGTATGCGGATACTTTATATAATCCTTATGATTTAAATAATAATATGGCTAACGGTGCATTTATTCCTGACTATAAAGAAGATGTAGTTGTATATGACGCAATGGGAAATGCTTATAATTTTGTAGTAGCTTGGCTTAAAACAGGGGTCAATTCTTGGGCTTCGGAAGTATATTCTTTAGATAAGACGGTAATAAAAAACAGTAGAACCGATGGTTTAATACAAGCAGGAATAGTAAATTTTGATAATACCGGGAAGTTACAAGGTTATGTTAAAGCCGTACAAAGCACAACCAGTACTAATATTTTAAATCCCGGTACTTCACTCGGGGCAACTAACGGCCAGAATATGACCATTCAAAGCGGCACTACTACTCATGCTTTCACTTATAATGATGCAACCGTTACCGGCGCTACAACATTAGGCGCAGGTATTACTCTTGTCGGTACGGCAGCAGATACTTTAGATATCACTGTTGGTGGAGCAACTTATAATTTTGAGAGAGGAAGTGGTACAACTAACTTAGCGGTTTTAAATAATATTGCTGCACAAATTAACGCAACCAGGGATGAAAATGCTTTAAAAGCAACCGTTAAAAACTTAGGTGCGGGCAACTATGCATTAAGTATCAGCCCAACCGATATTACTAAAGATATTACTATTGCGACAACCGCATTAGGAACTGACCTTGGTATTCTTAATACTGACAGCATATTAGCCGACCCTGCGCGATATAGTACTTTATATGAATTAGCTGAAAGGATTAATGAAACTTCGTCAACTACCGATTCATTAAAAGCATCGGTAATTCTTAATAGTGCGGGTTCTTATCAAATTAAGATAGAGCCGGTTAATCCCGCCTCTTATTTGACATTCGGCGGTACAAGTGCGGTCATTAATCCTCCGCTTGGAACCGGTGCAACCGATACTGTCTTTTCGGTTTTGGGGCTTCAAAATACTACTGCCGGTAAAGAATTAGCAGCTTTAGGTGAATCAGTAACAATTAATTGGTCTGATTCTATTAAAGCCGCGCCTAATGAAGTAACCATCAGTTTCGGGTTACCCGGAGACCCCGAAGCAATAAGTCAAATTAACCAGGCTTATATTGTAAGGAAAAAAGAAAATGACGGCGCGGTAACCGGGCAACTGAGCTCGATAGAAATTGATAAGGAAGGATATATCGTTGCTAATTTTACTAACGGTAAAATAAGGCAAATATATAAGATAGCGATTGCTTCTTTTGCTAATTATAACGGGCTTACTGCGGTCTCTGATACATTATTCACCACAAGTAAGGATTCGGGTGCGTTAGATTTAAAACAAGCAGGCGGAAACGGAGTAGGTGAAGTAAGATCAAAAACGTTGGAAGGTTCAAACGTTAACGTTGCTGATGAACTTGCCAGCCTAATTCAGGCACAAACTTGGTATCAGGCTAATGCTAAAGTAATTAACATTGCCAATAGCCTCTTTGACGAACTGATCCATAGAACTTATGCTTAATATTATACAAGAGCTTATCAATAAAAGGTAAGCTCTTTTTAAAAAAGCTGCTTCCAACCTTCGCAAGTTAAAACTTTTATTAAATCCTATATTATATAAAATATTTAAAGATAAATTATTAATTATTTCTTATTTAATTCGTGTTTATCATAAGTATTTCCAAGATCGGTAACTTAATTTTATTAAGAATTATATGGGGTTAGAGGCAATGGAATATAGCGAAAGCATTTTTAAAGCTTTACGAGAACAGCTTATATTAGATGAGTTACAAAGCCAAGGAATAGATAATCAAAATGTTTTAGAAGCAATGCTTAAGGTTCCGAGACAAGAATTTATTCCTGAGCAGGAAAAACATTTAGCTTATGTAAACAGAGCATTGCCAATAGGATACGGTCAAACGATTTCACAGCCGTTTATTGTGGCGATAATGACTCAAGCAGCTAATTTAGGTAATGATTCCAAGGTACTGGAAATCGGTACCGGAAGCGGTTATCAAGCTGCAATTTTAGGGAGTATATGTAAGGAAGTTTATTCAATAGAAGTAGTTGAGCCGTTAGCAAAGCAAGCTATAAAAGTACTAAAGAAGTTGGGATATGATAATATACATATTCGTGTTGGAGACGGATATTACGGTTGGAAGGAAAAAGCGCCGTTTGATGCTATTATTGTTACCGCAGTCATTGCAAAAGTACCGGAGGCGCTTCTTTCTCAACTTAACATCGGAGGTAAGCTTATCATTCCCGTAGGTGAGGAATATGGTGATCAGGAACTGCTTGCAATTACTAAAACAAATAAAGGCTACGAAACTACTTACCTAATGCCGGTTAAATTCGTACCTTTTATTTAAAAATAAGTTTATTAGAAACTTATTTGGCCTTCAAAACATTTAACCGCCGAACCGGTCATTAACACTTCTAAATCTTCGGTTATTTCTATTAATAAGGTTCCGCCCGGTAAATCAACCTTACATTCATTATTAATTAGCTTTTGAATATACGCAATAACGGCAGTTGCACAAGCTCCGCTTCCGCAGGCAAGGGTTATGCCTGCTCCTCTTTCATACACGGTAAGAGCAATGTGATTATTATCTAAAATATGTGCAAAGTTAACGTTTACCGCTTGAGGAAATAGTTTATGTTTTTCAAAAAGCGCTCCATACTTAGCAACGCTTTCAAGCTCTAATGGAATTGAAGAAAAAAATACTAAATGAGGATTGCCCATACTAAGCGCCGCTCCTTGTTCAAATCCTTCTATCATAAAATTTAAATTTAAAGGATCAACCGGAGAAGAGAGTGGGATTTTATCCCAAGCAAACTCAGGTTTACCCATATTAACCGTATACATGGGGTTATTATTTAAAGGAGGGAGTTTCTTAAAAAATAATAACCTTTCGCCTACTTCAATTGCACCATTATCTTTACCGGTCAAATCAGCTACACATCTTGCAGCATTTCCGCAAGTCCCCGCAGATGAGCCGTCTGCATTATAAATAGACATTTTTATATCCGCTCTACCGGAATTAGAAAGTATTATAATTTGATCAAAGCCGATCCCTTTGTTTCTATTACTCATTTTTTGGATGTCTTGAGAAGAAAAGCTTATCTTCCCTTCTCGCTCATCGAAGATCGCAAAATCATTGCCGGCACCATGCATTTTTATAAATTTAAACATTACGAGTAAATAAAGGTTTTATTTTTTATATTAGCTTTTTGAGAGAGAAGCAAGGTAATAGAATTTGGTTTCTAATTATATAATGAAGTTAAAATGCTGATTTATTGCAAGTTTAGTTATATACAATTAATTTTTTAAGTTGTAGACCTGCGCCCGGAGGAAAATAATATAAAAATACTTATAGTTTAAATTATTAATTTTCCAAAAAGGTACCCAATTATTTGATTTAAACTTAAAATTAAATTCAATTTTATAAATTATTTTTGTGATAATTTATGTTATATTTGAAGCTACTATATTTAGAATGAGGTTAGAAGAATATGACAACTCAATTTAAAGTAGGGGATAAGGTAAAGTGGAAATTTGTTTACGGAGAAACCGAGGGTGAAATAATAGAGGTACTTACCGAAAATCTTAAGACATCAGCTAACCCGGTAACCAGGTATAAAGTTAAAAGCTCAAAAACAGGTAAAACCGCTATACATAAAGCCGAAGCTTTAACGAAGATTTAGGGTTTCGATTTTCTTCCGGCTGCTTTGCAGCCTAAAGTAATTAACACTATTAACCCGGTGACTAATTTGAGATCAGAAGGAGCAAACCCGATTGCAAGCGCTAAGCCTTGGATTTGCTGATAGATAAGTGCTCCTATTATCGGTGCGCCTACTACCTTAAGCATGGAATCAGTTCCGATCACACTTTCACCGATCATAAGCGCAGCAAGCGCATGTATAACTATTCCGATCCCCATTCCGATATCAGCATATTCCTGAACCTGTACGGTTAAACTCCCGGCTAAGCTTGCTAATGCATTGCCGGCGAATAAACCTAACATAATATATAAATTAATATTAGTACCCTGTTTCTCTGCAAATTCAGGATTTAACCCGACGGAACGAAACCGCAAACCTTTTTCGGTATTTAAAAAAAAGTAAGAAAGAGCAGCAATAATTAAGCAAATTAAGAGTAAGATGCTGATCTTAATAATTTGTGTTTGGGGAAAGCAGCTAAATAGACCGGGGTGATCAAATAACGCTATGTTCGGCTTACCCATAAGCCTTAAATTAACACTATAAAGCATGGTACTTAAAATTATTCCTGCTAATAACGTATCGATTTTAAGGCGAATATGTAAGAAAGCTGTGATTATTCCTATTAATCCTCCGAATAATACCGCTATAGCAGTCGCAAGAATCGGGTTTACTTCTAAAATAATAAGGGAGGCGTATACTGAGCCACCTAAGGTATAAGTACCTTCCGGGGTGAGATCGGCGAAATTAAGCAGCCTAAAAGCAATTGCAATGCCGGTTGCCACAATGGCAAGTAATAAACCTTGCTGCAATCCGGAAGGAAATAAATCTATAAAAATACTAATCATTACTCAACTCCCATTAAAGTGTTATCTTCATAGGTATGAAATAAATCGAGTAGTCTAGTTATAGTTAAAGCACTCTTTTCTCTATAATCAAAGTCTTCGACTATTTTCCCCCTATGCAGCATGATTAAGCGGTTACCATATTTTATAGCATCATTTAAATTATGGGTAATCATAAGAGTGGTAATTGCATTTTTCTCTACTAAGTTTGCCGTATAACCCATAAGAAAAGCTGAAGTTTTAGGATCAAGGGCACTGGTATGTTCATCAAGCAGAAGTAGGGAAGGGGGAGAAAAAGTTGCCGCGATAGTAGCAATCACTTGCTTTTGTCCGCCTGACAAAGCTTCCATTTTGGTATCTAAAAACCTTTCTAGGCCTAAGTTTAACTTTGTTAACTGCTCTCTAAGCTGCTCTGTTTTTCGCTTATAAGGAAGAATGGTGCTTGCTTTGCAGCGCATCTCACTCAAAGCTAAGTTCTCAAGCAAGGTCATTTCTTTTACTATGCTTTTATTAGTATCTTGAGTAATACTGTTTATAAGCTTAGCACGTTTATAAATACTCAAGTCAGTAAGCTCTTGGTTATGCAGTTTTATTGAGCCTGAATCAACTTTATAATCCCCTAGAATTACTTTAAAAATGGTGGATTTTCCGGAGCCGTTGCTGCCGATCACTATGCAAAAATCATTCTTATTTAATGTTAAATTAACCCCTTTTAATATCGGTTCGCAATCAACATTAAATGTCTTATATATATTTTTAATTTCTAACATAAAAATTACCTTAAAACCTCAACGTGTTCAATATATTGAGGTAAAGTGATAGCAAGTTTATCAGCTTTTTGCTTTGATACGAAGCCGCTATGATCATTTTTGCTCGGGTATATCGGAGCTATATTTTCAACTTTTTCTCCGGCTAGAATTCTACCTGCTATTTGTGCGGTATTTATACCGACTTTAGTATAATTAACTCCGTAGCTACCCAATAATAAATGCTTCTTTACCGCATCCGAATCAGCATTGATAACCGGTATTTTCATTTGATCAGCTGAAGAGATAATCGCAGGCAGTGCTGGTTGAATTATTCCGCTTACTCCGACATATATGAAATCTGCCTTATCTTTAAAAGTACGCATTCTAAAAGGGATATCCTTAGTCTGTTCAACCGGCACCAGGAGAATTTCCATATTGTGAATTTTAGCAGCTTCGCTCATCATTTTAACTAATGCTAGGTCATTCGCCTCACTAGTTGAATAAAGCATCCCTATCTTTTTAGCATGGGGTAATAATTCTTCGGCAAATTTTAACATGAGCTTAAGGTCTTGCCGATCTGATGCACCGGTGATATTATTCCTTGCATCAGGACTATTATTAATTAACCCTGCTTCAGCCGGATCAGTGATTCCGGTGAAGATAAGCGGAGTATCTTTGAAAATACTTTTAGCTGCCTGAGCGACAGGAGTAGTAAGAGCTATCACTATTTTCGGGTTAGTGGCTTTTAACTTAGTTAACATCTGCATAATAAGAGTTGGCTCAAAATTTACATCTGCTATTTCAAAGTTAATCTGCTCACCTTCTTTGAAGCCAAGCCGGGATAATTCAGTTTTTATACTTGAAATAATTTCGTGTAAAGATGAATGAGAGCCATAGTTAGCGATCGCAATAACCGGTAAGTCGGATTTTTCTCTTTGTTTAATAAATAGTGATAAGCAAATGAAGATGATAACTGTAGTAGCAATTAATAAATAACACTTGATTTTAAACATTTAAGTATCCTTTTATAAGTATGAATTTAATAAATAATTTGGTAAAACAGCTAGCTACGCCAACGCCACCATATTTTCATTAAATTGTTAACTTTGAAGGACATCTTTTTAAAAATTAAATAGCATAATTATACATATCATATCATATGTTGTAGCAGGTAACAACACAATAAAATTTAGATATTGTTCTTTATCTTTAAACCTAATCCCCACCTACACCGGGACCCCTATCTTTGCTTTCAGTATCTGTGGTTTTATCATCGGCATGAGGGTCTACTTCTCTTTCAGCTTCTGCTTCTTTAACATAAGCAGCGTATTTCTGTGTAATGGGTGGTATGATATTATGATCGGTGGTTTTAGCTTCTTTTGTTTTTTGCTCTGTCGGGTTTTTTGTAATCGGGGCATTAGAAGTCATACGGCACTCCTTTTAAATAAATAATAAATATTATTAGTTAAAAGAAATGCGGCAAAATATCTAAGTAAATTAAATTATATTTTAACTCTTCAATTATGCCGATGAAAAAAAGCTTAATCTGCTTTTGCACCTGAGCTTACTATTTTTGCTTCAATAGAGGCCGGCGTTTTTTTATACTTTCTTCTTGCTTCGTACTGAATTAAATACAACCCTCCTAGGGTAATTATAAAGTAGCCGATCAGCGAAAATCTATCCGGCACTTCCCTAAATATAATATACCCGAGTATTCCGCCGAACACTAATCTGGTATAGTCATAAGGCATTACGGTAGAAATATCGGCATATTTAAATGCTTTAAACAATGCTGCTGAGTGAATAAGGTAACAAATTGCAAGAATTGCTAAATACTTAATATGCCAAAATTGAATAGGTTCCCAGGCTTGAAGAGCAAGAGGAAATGAAACTAGCGAGGAAACCAGTGTTACATAAAATAGCTGCCCTTTAGATCGCTCGGTTTTTCCTAGAACTTTTATGGTTATATTATTTCCTGCCCAAAAGAGAAGCGCCATGAAGAGATAAACATAATATCCGTTAAACTCTTGAAAGCCGGGTTTAATAATTAAAAGAGTACCTATTAAACCGCATAAGATAAATACGATCTTAGCAATATTCAGCTGCTCTTTAAAGAATATTACCCCCACGGAAACAATTAAAGCCTGCTCCAGAAAAGTAATAGCTGCAGCATCAAGTACATTTAGCTTCGATAGCGCAAAAAAGAAGCATAAAGAAGCCATAATACTAAAGGTTCCTCTTGCAACATGAGTCCCCAATTTATTAGTTTTAAGATTTTTTTTAATCCCGCCCACAAAGCACCAGGGAATAATTGCAATAAGGATTGCAAATTTATAAAGGAAAGCTACCTGGTTAGGGTGTAAAGTATGCATAAGTTTTTTAGAAACTACATACAGCCCCGACATAGCGATTGCATGCACAATCATAAGCAATATACCTGAACTTACCTTATCGTTTTTTAATTTAGTTTTTATTTTATGCATGCTCGTATTCCTCGTTCAACTGCTCAATTTGTTGTTGTATTTTTTTCTTCTTTCTACGCTTAGCTTCGGATCTTATCAAGATAAGACCTGAACCTACAATTAAGAAATATCCGATGTAGGATACGGTTTCCGGGGTTTTATCAAACATATAGAATTGTAAAATTCCGATGAAGACAATCTTGCTGTATTCAAAAGGAATAACAGTGGATATTTCAGCATATTTAAATGCTTTAAAGAAGGAAATATTATGTATAAAATAACAAAGCGCAATTACTGCTATGTATTTAAACAGATCGAAATCCAAGCCGATTTCTTCCAAAGTAATTAGTCTATTCGGTGACCATATCTCCAATCCGGCTAAGTTGTTAGTTCCCCACTCGATAAAAGCAAAGGGATAGGCAAATATGCATGAGAAAAGAGTTACATAGAATAATTGAGTTTTAGTTTTCTCCGTTTTACCCATAACTTTCACTACTATGCAATTCATCGTCCAGCAAGCTACCGCAAGTAAAGTGAATAAGTAGAAGAAATTAAATTCTTTAAATCCGCCTTTTGCAAAGAAAACCGGAATAAAGCCCTCTTCAAATTTTAAAAGATCGGGATAAAGGATTACCGATGCTCCGACAAAGCTTGCAAACACACAGAAAATCTTACTTTTAGTCGTAGTTTCTTTAAAGTAAAGCATACCGATTGCAACTAATAAAACCTGTTCCAAGTAACCTAAAGCCGTTGCATCGACCAGATCTACATATTTTAAGGCATACATAAATGATAATGAGCCGCAAATACTTAAAAATCCTCGTATAAGGTGGAGTTTTATTTGATCGGTAGCTATAGATTTAAAGCCGTTTTTAAATATCCAAGGTAATATGGATATAAGTATAAGAGATTTATAAAAAAATATTATCTGATTTGTACTTATATCTTTAGATGCAAGCTTCATAACTGCGTAGAGTATTGCTAAAGCAGCAGCATTTAAGATCATGAATAAAATTCCATATATATTATTATGCTGATTTGCTTGCATGGTTTTCCTCATTTAATAGGTTGTTATGAAATAATTTTAAGGTGAAGGTAGCTAAAACACCTTCTTCATTATTTTGTATTGAAAGTGTGCCTCCGTGGTCTTCTACAATCTTTTTGACTATAGAAAGCCCAAGGCCTGTGCCGGTAGATTTTGTAGTAATATAGGGTTCGGAAATTCTATCGATAAGATCGAGCGGGATGCCTTGGCCATTATCTTTTATAAACACTTTCACCAAGTTTAAATCCTCGCTGATTTGATAATAAATATGAATTTCAGGCCTGAAGGTTTGGTTTTGAGCTTTTGCTTCAATTGCTTCATTGGAATTCTTTATAAGATTAAAAAAAACTTGTGTTATTTGTGCTCTGTCGCACTTTACATAACATTCTTCCAAAATATTGTCAAATTGATATTTTATATTGGGGTTAATGCTTTTTTGAGAAAAAATTACTTCGTTGATAATTTGCAGTAGATCATATCTTGCAAGTTTAGGGGAGGGAATACGCGCAAATTGGACAAATTCCTCTACCATCATACCAATATCTGAAACATGCCGGGTAATGGTATCCACATACTTTGTAAAGAGTTCAGGCTCGGATTTAATTTCTTTTAAGAATTTTCTCTTTAGTTGTTCGGCTGATAAATTAATAGGAGTGAGAGGGTTTTTAATTTCATGTGCAATTCTTCTGGCCACATCCGCCCAGGCGGCTGATCTTTGAGCAGCAATAAGTTTGGACATGTCATCTATGGTAATAATAAATCTTTCCAATTCCTGCTTAGTATTAAACTCTGTTCCGATTCTGACAAACAGATAAGTTTTTTTATCTCCTCGTTCAATGGTTATATTACCTTCAATAAGTTCTTGAGAGGAAATAGAAGCTTTTTCCAAAAGTTCCAAAATTTCGGGAAGTGAATCCTGGTAAGGCTGGTTTATAATCTTAGTCTCTTCTTTCTTTAAAAGTTTGGCAGCCGATTGATTGCAGAGTGTTATTAAACCTTTAGGGTTAATAACCAGAACACCGCTCGAAACTTCGGTTAAAATTGCTTCTATGAACCTTCTCCTTTCATCTATAATATCTTTTGCGCTGATAAGTTCATTTGTTTGCTCGGCAATTTTCTTAGTCATACTATTAAAAGCTTTAGCAAGAACGGCAGTTTCATCTCTGGCATGTTTTCTTTCGGGTACTCTGACGGAAAAGTCCCGTGCCTTAATTTTAGAAGTGGCCTCAACCAATTGGTTAATCGGACGGGAAATAATATTTGCTAATTTTACTGCTGTAATGATTGAACCAAGGCATAGAATAATAGTGATAACAATAAAGGCAATTTCAAGCTTTACTTGAGTTTTATCTTTATCTTTAAGCATAGTTTTATAAAGGTTAGCAGAGCCTTTCGTACTCGCTAAATAGTTAATAATTTCACTATCTACGTACCTTCCGACTAAAAGATAGGTATCGATGAAGTTATCCAGCTTTATAATAGCTCTTACTTTATCTTCCTGCTCGGAGCTGATTATTATAAGTTTCCCGGTACTTGCCTCTTTTAAAGTCTCCTCGGGCAGTCTCTCAAAGGTCAAAGAAAAACTTAAATAGTTTTTACCTAATACTTGAGTAGGAGTAAAAACCATAGCTTCGGAAAGGTTCCTAAGCTCCGCTTCTTTATTTAGAAGTATGCTGAAATATTCCGGGCTTTCAGATAGTACCACCTGGTTTTTTGCAATACTGTTTGTAACGCCTAATATATCAGCTTTAATGCTATCTTTATGTTCTTTTAAATAAAGCTCGGCAATCTTAACGGTTTCGGATATTGCAAAACCGATTTTATCATTAAATAATTTTTCTACGCCTAAAAAATAATAAATGAGTGCAAAAACTGCAACCAGAACCGTAGGTGTTATGGTAACTAAGCCGCCTACTAAAAAAACTATTTTTCTTTTTAAAGTGGTATCGGAAAGTTTTCTGTAAAAGTACTTAAACACAATTTACAACATTAGTAGTTTAGGTTTTTTAGTTCTATACCATTTGGCAATTATAAGCTTTGTAAGTGAAACCGCCGTAAACATAGAGCAAAGTATACCGATTGTAAGCGTAACTGCAAACCCCTTAACCGGGCCTGTGCCGAATATATAGAGTATAATTGCAGCTAAAATTGTAGTTAAGTTTGAATCTAAAATTGTGCTGAAAGCTAAGTTATAACCGCTCTCAAGAGCAGAAAGCGGGGTTTTTCCTTTTTTAACTTCTTCTTTTACTCTTTCGAAAATTAGCACATTAGCATCAACTGCCATCCCTAAAGTTAAAACCATTCCTGCAATGCCGGGGAGGGTGAGAGTAGCACTGAATAATGATAATGCGGCAATAGTCATAAGTAAGTTAAACAGGAGCGCAAAATTAGCAACCATACCGAATAACCCGTAGAAAACAAACATAAGCAACATAACAAGGATAACTCCTGCAACTACGGCTTTTATACCTGCTTCAATGGAATCAGCTCCCAAGCTTGGGCCTACTGTTCTTTCTTCGACGATATTTATTGGTGCAGGCAAGGCTCCCGCCCTAAGCAGTAGTGCGAGTTCATTAGCTGATTGAATGCTGAAGTTACCGGAAATTGTTCCGCTTCCTCCTAAAATCGGCTCTCTAATTCCGGGCGCGCTGATGATTTTCCCGTCTAAAACAATAGCAAGAAGTTTGCCGGTATTTTTAGAAGTCAAATCGGCAAAAATTTTACTGCCCACTCCGGTAAGTTTAAAGTGTACCACAGCTGAGCCGTTATTTACCGTAGTTTGAGCATCGGTAAGCATATCACCGCTTAATGCCGCTCTACTTTTTACCACTAAAACGCTTTTACCGAAATTACCTCTTTCTTTTGTATCAAGGGGTAATAATTTTGAACCATAAGGCACTTTACCGTTTGCAGCATCTGAAAGCCTTACGCTATCATCTACTAAATGGAAGGAAAGTTTAGCTGTTTGCCCGAGTAGTCTTTTAATTTGTTCCGGATTCTCTAAGCCGGGAACTTGGAGAAGAATCTGATTATCCCCTTGCATTTGCAGATCTACTTCCTTGGTGCCGGTTTCATCAATTCTTCTTCTTATAATCTCTTGGGTCTGCGCCATTAAATTATTTTTAATTCCGCTTTTAATAATTTGTGCTAAGGATAAAATAAGAACATTTTTATTTGCTTCAATTTGTGCGGTGTTGCCGAAAATATTATAAATTATTGTTTTAGCCTCATATATTGAGTCGGTAGAGGATAAATGGATAGTAATATAATCTTCGTTAATATTAAATTTTTCAAATCCGATTTTTTCCATTCTCAGCTTGGTTTTTATCTGCTCTACGGTATTTTCCAGCTGCTCACTGAAATAATGTTTACTGTCAACCTCAAGTAATAATGAAGCTCCTCCTCTTAAATCTAAACCTAAATTAACTTTATTAGCCGGGAAAGCAGACTTTAAGCTTGAATCCGTTATTTGCGGAAAAAGGGTAGGAATTGATAGATAGATACTAATAAGACAGGTAAATATAATGGTGTAAACTTTCCACTTAGGTATTGTCAGCATTTTTTTTACTTATTATCAAGCGTTGTTTTTAAAGCTTTTAATAGTAATAAGCATTTTTATCAAGTAAGTATTTCCTTGAAGGATTGCTTTTTTTTTTCTAAGTTGTAAAAAAAATACGTTTTTACTTATGAATATCACGACTATAATACTTGCTGCGGGAAAGGGTAAGAGAATGAAAACAGCATTACCTAAGGTAATGCATAGTGTAGGAAATATACCGCTTATTGAGCATATTATTAATTTAAGTCGGCAGATATCAACTGATATTAGGGTGGTTGCGAGCGAAACTTTAAAAGAGCATGCTGAATTCAAGTTACTTGAAAATAAATATAATTTTGCTTCCTATATACAGGAAGAACAGCTGGGAACAGCGCATGCGGTGCAGTGTGCCGAGCTTGAAAATATCGGGTCGGAATATATCTTAGTGTTATATGGTGATACTCCGCTGGTTACCTACCAAACCTTAAACCAAATGATCGAGCGGACGAAAAACAGTAACGCGGCTATTACCGCTTTTGGGTTTTATGCGCAAAACCCTACAGGCTATGGTAGATTTATAACTAATCAGGATCAAAATTTATTAGATATAATAGAAGAAAAAGATGCCGCTCCTGAAGTTAAGCGTATTGATCTTTGCAACTCAGGTATAATGCTTATTAGAACTTCGGAAGCTATCCGGCTTACTAAAGAAATAAAAAATAATAACGCTTCGAGAGAATATTACCTGACAGATCTTGTGAGATTAGCTAATGATAAAGGATATCCCTGTAGTTATATTTTAGGTGAAGAAGAGGAAGCATTAGGAGTAAATGACCTAGTACAACTTGCCCGACTTGAAGAAATTTTTCAAAATAGGATGAGAAGAGAAATGATGAGTGAAGGGGTGATTTTATTTGCTCCTCATACCGTGCATTTTTCTGCTGATACCATAATTGCCGGTGGAAGCAAAATTTATCCTTATGTTTTTTTCGGGACAGGGGTAGTGATAGAAAAAGATACGGAAGTTTTCTCATTTTCTCATATTGAACAATCAAAGATAGGAGCTAATTGCAAAATAGGTCCTTTTGCCAGGTTGAGGCCGAATAATGTTCTAAGCGGGGATAACAAGATAGGTAATTTTGTTGAGTTAAAGAATGCCAGGCTCGCGGAAGGAAGCAAAGCTTCTCATTTATCTTATATCGGGGATGCTGAAGTCGGGAAAAATTGTAACATTGGGGCAGGGACGATTTTTTGTAATTATGACGGTAAAAATAAGCATTTTTCCAAAGTAGGGGATGATGTATTTATCGGCTCCAATAGTGCCATTATTTCTCCCGTAAATATCGGGGATAATGCCTTGATCGGCGCAGGAAGCACAATTACTCGGGATGTTGAACCCAATGATCTGGCAATCGCCAGAGCCAGACAAGTTAATTTAAAGGGCAGGGGAAGGAAAAGAGGGTAGATTATCATTAATTGCGCTAGGGAAAAAGAGTTAATAATATTTTGATTAAGCAAAATATTATTATGAAATAAGTAGTAGAAGAAGAGTAAAAAAGTAATATTTAAATTAATTGAAAAAAATTCTTAATTGTATATACATAGTTTAATATTTAATTTTTGAATTAAATGGGAGTAAAAATGAAATTGAAAAATAATAAACTTTTTATAGCTGTAATGAAGGCTACTGAAAAACCTAGAAAAAAACTTGCCGTTTACTTACATATAACATATTTTAATTATATAATAATGCTGCTTTCATTATTTTTTGTATTCATAGTTTATAAATATTTTCCTAAAGATATAATTAAATATTATATTGATGTTAAGCTTGGTGTTCCTATAGTTGTGCAATTTGTAATTGGATTTCTTTCAGCATATATAATGTTAACAACCATTATTCTACGAAATTTCAGGAAGTTTTTAGGCAACTTTTCTTCTAAATCATATATTTTTATGCGACCTGATAGCATGTTAAACGATTTAAAATTTGTCTCAACTTGGCTTGCATTCACGGGGATTGTAAACATAATTGTAAAGTTCTTTATTCAAACACAAGGAGTATATAACATTATAGCTGTTTACTTAGTGCAAAACTTAATTTTTTATTTGATGGTAAAGAAAAATTTCTATAATTATAAAATTAGTAGAAAAGATAATTTTTAGTATTATACCCTATATTATCTGGGTTACCTTCTTTTGTTATATTAATTTAAACACTTATTAAGTCTCCTTAAGCTGATTAACAAGTGAGTCTCCTACCAATCATTGAATTCAGCCCGATAAACAATGCCGAGTAATAACCTTTGCTTAAAAGGCATTCATAATCATAGATTAACCAAATATCTTTTTTAGTCGGTAAAATAGGAATATTATTCATTTTTTTGTAATTGTATTTTTTTGGAAGTATAGATTTCTTGTAGCAGTGATAATACAGTATCATTTAATTTGAGTAAAATATATAATTTTTCTATCAGATTTAACTTGTTATGCTGCTAAACTAAGCTTTTTTCTTCTTTCTTTTCTTAAGTGTCGGGAAAGTTAGGATAAATTCAGTATACTTTCCTAAGCGTGACTTGCATTCAATATATCCTCCCATATCATGCATTATCATTTTGCAGAAGGCGAGACCGATACCGGTGCCGCTTTTGCTTTTAGTATAAAACTTATCAAATATATATGGTATATCATCTTCCGATATGCCTTTACCGTTATCTCTAAAATATAGCTTATTGCTCTCTGCTCTAATCTCTATTTTTACGTTTCTGCCGCCATATTTATATGCATTATTAAGCAAATTAGACAGCAAGCGTTTAATATAATGTATTGAGCCGTAAAATAAAAAGTTTTCTACAATGTTTATAACGACACCGTCTTTCTCAGGGTTTAGGAGTTTATATTCCAATATGCTTGCGGTAACGCATTCTTCTATACTGATATTCTTCTTATCATCGGCAATTACCGTGCTTTTAAGTGAAGCAAGAAGTCCATCAACCGTACTGATACCCTGGGAGCTAACTTTAGTAAGCATTTGAGTGAATTCTGCTAAAGTATTAGCATCTTCCGTATTTAGGGTGAAAGTACAAAGATCCCCTTTTACTTGTTTATTGTTAAAGGCACCCTGAAATAAATTATTTATGGTCACTGCACACATATGCAGTGTCGCAAGCGGGCTTTTAACCTCATGTGCCATAGCTCCGCCGAATATATGCATGGTTTCTACTCTCTCTTCCTGCTCCTTCTCACGTTTGCGGAGGAAAAATAGGGTGGCGAATAAGAAGAATAAATAAATATAAGCTATACGGCCTGTGGTAGTGATTTCCTGAAATGTATCTAAACTAAACCCGCTTTGCTTAAATAAAATAAACCCACCTAAGGTTCCGATAGAATAAAGTAATAAAAACCTTCTTGCATCAATAAATAAGTATAAAGAAAAGGCGGATAATATACCGTTTACTACCCAAAACGGATCATTAAACCCAATGAATAGCATATAACTTGAAACGAACGGCAAACAAAAGGTAATTAAAAAATACCAATAGTAATGTAGATATTTTTCCAGAAACTGTTTACTGGCGATAAACTCCCTAAATAAAAGAACCATACAGAAAAAGTATCCTATGGTTATAAGATAAGCAAATGTAACATGCCCCGGGCTTGAGGTGACATCCAGGCTATATAAGAAGTAATAAGAAAGAGTGAAAGTACAAAATTTTCTAATCTCTATTTTATGCTGCCCGGGATTTACTGCAAGCAACCTAATGCTGGAGATTAAGAATTTATATATATTTCTTATTGGTT
>JACGYV010000047.1 GCA_014116815.1 Holosporaceae bacterium 'Namur' | reverse complement strand
ACAGTAAGGGTGAAAGAGTTGATATCAGTGGATACAAGGAGAATTTCCAACAACAGAAAGAACCTAAACAAGAATTTAAGCAAAATAAGCAGAAGCCTACAACTAAACCCAAAGTAACGAATAAGCCGAAAGTTACCGCTAAGCCTGAGGGAAATACTAAAACAACAGCAGATACTGCTTATAGTCAGAACGAGAAAGAGTATAGGATGTATGATGACTTTGTAGGCCCTATGCCTGAAGGTGGCTCTTGCCCAATACCGGATGACTTAGGATTCACCTCTGTACCATGGTCTGAGAATAGAGATAAAGTAGCTAAAATTTTACAGAACGCTAAGCTTAGCGATAAAGATAGAGAAATACTTACTAATCACCATAATAAGATAGACCAGCAGGTGAACCCATATGGTCCTATGCCTAAAGATAGTGGGTTAAAGACAGCGGCAGGGATTGTTAAGAAGGCGTTCTATATACATGAGCAATTTGCGAAGGATTATCCAAGATTAGCAGCATATGGGGCAAGTATATTAAGTTTATCGATAAAAACAGCGGCAGCTGGACCTGCAGGATTGATATACGGGCTGCGGGGCGAGGCGGTAGGCATGACAATAGGAATGATAGCCGGAGAGCAGATAGGTTTAACTGTAGAATACGGATTACAGAAAGGCACAGGATATTTTCAATCCTTAGACCCAACACTTAGCCCTGAGGAGGCGAGGAACTTAGCAGCTGCGACTATGTTGCTTACAGCGCTAGTTATGGAAGGCTCTGATACAATGAAGTTGATATCAAGTAAAGCCTCCACCAAACCTTCACACTTAGACTCGAGCTTTAAACAAAAAATGGATGATAGTGGCTTTTCTTTCTTTAAGAAGGAGAGCAATACAGGCAAAGCTGATATCCCAACGGCGGGCACGGTCGATGATATTAATATTGGATCAGGGAAAGGAGATATACCGCAACATAACATCCCTATAGCTGGTGATTATGGCAATCCTAAAGTAATGGGGCCGGCAAAACTCTTGCCGGAAAATATTACTCCGGGTAGAATTGATTATAATGAAAGATTCTTAGATGATTTAATGAATTTTGAGAAAGGTACAGCTAAATTACAGCATGGGAAATTAGAAAATGATTTATATTTAGTAAATTACCACGATGGAGCTAAAGAATTAGGATTTGGGAGAGATAAAAGAACAATGGCTTGGGCAACACATATTGAGGTGGGGAACAAGATGCCGACTATGGATGATATACATCAGCACTTAGCACTTGTTAAGCCTGACTGGGGTGATAGAAACAGTGTATCTATTATTAAAATACCAAAAGGCACAGATATTACTTTTATTTCAGGTAAAGCTGTTGAACAGATTTCAAAAGCAGGTGATAAGTTTACAGGAGGAGGATANCTTGTTAAGCCTGACTGGGGTGATAGAAACAGTGTATCTATTATTAAAATACCAAAAGGCACAGATATTACTTTTATTTCAGGTAAAGCTGTTGAACAGATTTCAAAAGCAGGTGATAAGTTTACAGGAGGAGGATATCAAGTTAGGTTCAGAGACTTTGATAATAAATGGATAGTAGGTACTAAATGGATGGAGAAGAAATAAATGAGTTATATACCAAAAGAAGAAATAGATAAAAAAAGAAATGAACTAACCGAGTTATTAGTAAAAGGGATAGCTATCATTAATAAGCATATAAAAAATTTAGAAAAAGACCAAAGTAATGCTTCTTTAATCAAAGATTTGGAAATCGGAATAGATAATTTAAAAGGAAGAATTGATTTAATTAATAAAGGTGAATGGTTTGAGAAGCTATTTGATAAGCCTCCTAAAGCTAAAGGCCGAGGAGGCTTTGGCCTATCTCGTGGGTTTGGTGAGTTTTTATGGCAGGGTTTTGATTGGGAACAAGAAATTATGACAGCAGTTAGATCAATAGAAAGGTATTATGGCTCTATGTAAGCAAAGAACAGTATTTCGGCTTATAATAAGATAGTGAACAAGAGATGATATACATCAACGCTTAGCGCTTGTTAAGCCGGACTGGGGTGATAGAAACAGTGTGTCTATCATTAAAATACCAAAAGGTACAGAGGTTACTTTTATTTCTGGTAAAACTGCATAGCAAAAACGAAGAAGTACCGACAGAAGTGGAAAATGCGATTGTAGCAGGGTTAAAGGCGAAAGTAGTTGATGGCAAGCTTATCTTTGAAAACAACAAAGGTGAAAGAGTTGATATCAGTGGATACAAGGAGAATTTCCAACAACAGAAAGAACCTAAACAAGAATTTAAGCAAAATAAGCAGAAGCCTACAACTAAACCTAAAGTAACTACTAAGCCGAAAGTTAACGCTAAACCTGAAACAACGGCAAAACCAACAGGAAATAATAATCAAAACAGCGGAGCAAAACAAGAGCAGAACAATGCGTCCGATCAAAATGGAAAATCCGGCGAGGAAAATAAAAAGCCTAATACGGAAAGTAATACTAAAAAAGATTCACCTTTAGGTGAGAGCACAACTAAACCGAATACACAAAACAAAGAATCTGGTAATAGTGAAGAAAAGGCAGCCGGTACAGATAAAGCTAACTCAAAAGCAAATGATAATATGCCAAGAGGGGAAGGTAAAAAGCTTGAAGGAGTGACAAGAGAAGTATTAGAAGAAATAGGAAAATTATCCAAAAAAACTAGAGAGACATATGAAGAAGAAAAGAAAAATCTTAAGGAGAACCATCCTTATAAATATAAGGCTGCACAACTAGGTAAAGCAGCATTGAAGGGATTTTTGGGGGTAGCTGATGATGCATCAACACTTGTAGGAATAGTAGGTAAAGGTTTTGCAAGCATATTTATAGGCCGAGATGGAGTTGAGGAAATAGGTGAATCAATGTGCAAGGCAAAAGAAGATATTGGTGCTTGGATGGATGAAAATATGAGCCATGAGCAAATAGAAGGTGCGACTGTAGTAGGTGTGGCCGCTGGAGTAGTAGTAAGTGTGGCAGGAGGGGCAGCACTTAGTAAGGTTATAAAAAACAGTGGATCAATTAAGCATATTGGTTCTCAAAAAGTAACGGACAGTAATATAAAAGATCAAAGCACTACTAAAACACAAGGTGAAGTAAAAGCTCCGGTACAACATAATATAAAAGAGCCGACTAAAATAACACAGGATATTCCTGCTAAACCTGCGGTTAATGATAATATTAAACCCACAATACATAAAAGTTCGGATGTTAAGGCTGCTCCCCAAAACAATGTAAAACAACAAAGTGCTACACATTCTCATTCGGAAGTTAAAGCCCCAGTAAAACATGATAATAACAAACCGGTAGGAGCAAGTAGCAATATTGGTGATCAACCGAAGAGTAGTAAGCCTGTATTGATTTTTCTAACAATATGGGGACAAGTTCATATATTCCAAAGCCAATGGATTCGGTGAAATTACCTCATTCTAAAGCGGACTTTAAGAATAGTAAGAGTGAACCGGTTACAAAGCAACCTTTTAAAGATGAGGCCAATAAACAAAGCCATGATTTATTAAAAGATACATCTCATAAAGATGCTTCTTACTCTACACCTGTTAAAAACAAAAAGATCAAGGAGCCAAAAGATCTTTTTGATGAGTCAACTAAATGCGCTGATGAGAAATTACACAAGCAATTACACAACTTTATAACGGAAGATAAAAAATTATGGGAAGATTTCCAATCAGGTAAATTAAAGCGAAGTGACTTCCAAGTACATCACATGGTTAGTAATAAAAATGATAGGGCTAAATATCATGATTTATGGGAATTATCTGGTTTAAAGTTTAACGATGGAATAAATAAAATATTATTACCTGGAGCTCGTGAAGCACACCCAACCAGAAGTGTTCATAATGGTAGACATACTGATAACCATAATGATAGGATAATAAAACTAATGAATGAAATAGAAGAAGAAGGATTAGCAAATAGCTGGAATCAGGAAAGATTTAGAACAGCTTTTCAAAAAATATTAGTCAGAGAAAGAGAAGGGTTATTACAGGGAAAAATTAATCTTTATGAATAAAGAAAAACAAGGTAAAAATTAATTGAAGGTAAGGTCAAAGAGTATGCTAGTATCTAAAGATGAAAATAGAGCATGGTTTTTACATGATGATAGGAAATTTTATCAAAGTGTACATGTAGTATATGATAGACAAATAAATATTTTACATCCACTAATGGATCTATTAGGAGGCAAAGTTATTGATACTACCAACTTAAAACCTATAGTATTTAATGTTATGGAGAGTAGAAGAGCTACTTTAGAATATTTACTTAAATGGGACTTTTTACATAATAGCACTTCCACGTTTATGGGCAATAAGAAAGCAATAAGGGTATTAGATGAAGTTGCAAAAGGAGAGTTCCAAGCATTGCCCGCAGAGATTAGAATGCATAATGGAACAGTTATAAATGATTACTATGTAATCAATGTTACAACCCGAAAAGAAATGATGAATAAAGAGAAATCTATTTTAAGACCTGAAGAAGAGCGTGAGTCTTGGGATATATATGAAAAATGTTTTTATGATAAAAATTGCTTAGGTGAGAGCGAGATAGCAATTGATAATAGTAAAATTATCCTAGGATCTGAAAACCTGAGAAGAGCAGTGAGAGAAGCAAAGCTTGCGGGCTTAGAATTTAATGAAAGCTGGGGAGGAATATGTTTTATAGAATAAAAAGATATAGAGTATTATAAATATCATCTAATCTAATAACCTTTACTTAAAATTCCTCATTATTAGATTTATTATTCAATAAAACCATATTCATTTGAGATGAGTCGTAGTCTTTTAGACTTTTCACTAAACTCCATTAATCTTTTTATTGGTGTTTGTTTAATCTCCGGGTATTTAGCTTCAAAATAATTTTTAGCTATCTCATAAGAATCTTTTATATTAAGAGCATTAGCAACTATCCTTGAATTACCATCATCAACTATTAGTTTTCCTATATATGCAACCTCACCGCCTTTTAAAGAAAATGAAATAATATCTTTTAAAGAATTGGCATATCTTCTATCATAGCTAATGCTAGTTAGAGAATATTCCCCAGGTTCTATGAAATAAACTAAAGTTGGAAAATTAAATGTACTTGAAGGAATTATTATAGAAAATACTGTAACTAATTCCCCAATTACGTTTTCTGGATCTGTAGTAAAAATCCTTTTGTTTCCTTTATTTTCCCACGTCGTTTTTAAATTATGCTTTTCTCTTATTTTATCTACAGTTTGAGCAGTCTGAATAATTACGATGCCTTTTCTTCCTTCATTAAAGCCTTTAATGTCCTTAAATTGTTCAACATGTGTTCTAGTTGCGCATGCAGCTAACTGTAGGATTAGTAATATTGAGCAAATAAGTCTAATAAAATTTTTCATAAGCAAGTATTATTCTTCTTGGATAACTGATTAATAGCACTTAAGAATAATTTATCAACTATATTTTTTACCTGAATTATATAAAATAATAATTATTTATAATTACTTAAGATTTAAAGGCAATCTTATAAAAAATATTTTAATTTTATAGTCTTCCTTTCAGTACTCGAGTTCCTGCTAAGATATCGTGAATCATAGCCCTTTGGGGAGAGATAATGCAAGGCAGGATAAATATAATAAAGCAAAAAGAAGACATTAATAAGGTAACTAATCCTTTATTAGCTATATTTTCCCATAAAATAGTAAACAAACCTATAGCAGTGATGATTGAAGTTAAAAAAGTAACCATTCTGACAAATGCACGCCAAAGTTTTACTCTCTCACCATATCTATCAACCAGATATAAATGTTGCCCCCAATAACCAAAAGTTGCCTGTTTCTTGGAAGTAAAAGGAAATGTATACCAAAACATAAAGATTAAGGTGCCAATAATAATAAATAATCCTTCATACTGAAGATGACTCATCTTAGGCATGATATATGCTACTAAAGGTGTCAATATATTAATAAGGATTGTAATACATATTACATCCCCTATAAAGGCAAATAACCTACTAAAAATACCTGCATATTGCATTTTTAATCCTTTTTAACATCATACATAAAGTTAGAAATACGCTATATTATAAGTTTTATAAAGTATTTTAATTTATTAGAAAATTTATTGTCGTACTTTAAAGTACACAAAACGATCGTTTTATACACTGCTCGGCTTTTTGAAAGTCGTATAACGTAAAATAATAACTTTCTAGTGTATAAACTAATATCTAAATCAAAGTAGATAAATATGCTATATTTAATAAGTATAGAGATTATCCCTAATTACTTATAATTACTATTTACTGTATTTGACAATATAAGGTGTTATGGTTATTATTTAATGAATATAAATAATAATAAAAATATAACATGGCAGATTTCAGAACAGAAGTTGATAGGAGTGGTAGAATATTAATACCACTTGAACTTAGAAGAGAGATAAACGTAAATACAGGCGGTACTTTAGTACTGCGTAAAATTGATAATGAAATAAAGCTTCTTAAATACCAAGATGTTATAAGAGAAATACAAAGTTTCTTTGCTAGCAGAAAAAAAGAAGGAATTTCCATGACTGATGAAATAATAAAAATGAGACGAGAAGAGAATAAGGTAGAGTAATTAGATATGAACTTAGATAAATATAGAAATATAATAATAGACACTTCTGCCTTTATGGCATTCTTTTATCAAGAGGAGGGTTGGG
>JACGYV010000046.1 GCA_014116815.1 Holosporaceae bacterium 'Namur' | reverse complement strand
AAGAATATCAGATATTAATCAGCATGGACTCAAAAGGTGCTTGGCTGGACAATGTATGGATTGAAAGATTTTGGCGCAGCATAAAATATGAGGAGGTATATTTAAAGTCATATGACAGTATAGCTGAAGCAACCCAAAGTATTGCCCAATATATTGAGTTCTATAACCACAAAAGGCCTCATCAGGCCTTAGGATATAAAACTCCTGCTCAAGTTTACTTAACATTAAAAAGGAGTGATATAAATAATACATAAGACATATAGTTACAAGGCACAAACCCTCCAAGGAGCGCATTGTCCCTACTGGAACTAGCCGGCAGTTATAGATAACCTCAGTAAATCTAACTTTAATATTGACTCCGGCAGCCTTCAAGAGTTATAAGAAAAAAATATCTGTAACAGACATGTAACCAGGTATAAAGAAAGAAATACAGGTAGAGAACTTCTTTGTCTGGATTCCTTAAAACCAAACCCTATTTCTCCTCAACTCAGAGGTAAATTCATTCCAAATAAATGGGGGCACTTCAGAAAGTAGGTATACCTTCATTTCCGGAAAAAGAGGAGTTCATGCTGAATTAAAAATAGCTCAAGAGCTCATGATTAGAAACAAAATAGCTCATAAGGTAGAAGAAGCTAAAACTTATTATATAGGGATTTCAAAAAAATGCTGTAGAAACTGCGAGACACTAATTGAAGCTATAAATGAAGTGTTAGATGGAATGAACCTAGGTTCAATTAAAGAGGCACTAGAAACAAGAGATGCACATGGATATAGGTTTAGAGCAACAATACCTGAATTTATGGAGCCGGGCTCTGAAATCATAAACCCGGATATAAGAGAAAGAATAGAACAATTATTTTTAAGTAAAGTAAGAGCGAATAGTTTAAGAGAAGCATTTAATAAGAAAGATAAATTAGTACCCGGTAAGAACCAAGTGCATGAAAGGTCGAAATCTCCGCCTGATATGTTTGGCGGTATAGAAAGTCCTAAAATGAAAAATATAGAAGAAGAGTATTTTAAACCAATGGAAGGTGCTAAACCTATTGAGCAAGGAGAAAAAAGAAAAGATACAGAAGAAGCATCATTTAGTGGGGATAATACTGTTAACCCAGCTAAAAAGAACAAAGGTAAAGAAAAGATTAAAGCGGAAGATAATGAAGAAAGCGAGGAAAAAGAACCAAACCAACAATGGCGGAACCAATTAAAAGAAAAAGGCTTTAATGGTAGAAGCCATTAACTTGCTGTTTTAATTATTTTGATTAATCTAAGATTGCTTTAAAAAATTAATTTATACTAAGCTTTTTTTCAATATAAATAAAATTAATGAGTAAAGGTAAAAGAATGAGAACCAATAATTATTGGGATGAGATTGTGTTAAGGGGTGCCGAATTAGGGCGCCTTAATGAAATAAAAAAAGCTCTTGCGAAAGGTGCTGATATTAATACTACCGGAGTTGGAGAATGGGGAGTATTGCATAGTGCAGTTTCTATAAAAAGAGATGATATTGTAAAGTTCTTGCTAAGCCAGCCCGGTATCAATGTTAATATCCGGGATTACCATGGCAACACTCCTTTACATACAGCAGCAGATAGTGGCTATACAGAGATAGTAAAGTTACTGTTAGCAAAAGGAGCAGATGTTAATTTAACTAACAGGGAAGGAAAAACTCCACTGTATGAATCGATTTCAACTCCCCATGATATAGAACTGATACCTCTTTTTGTAAAGCATGGTGCTAATGTTAACGCGAGAAGAAAAGAGGATGGTTGTACAGTTATACACACTGCTGCATGGGCAGGTAAGGTAAGTACTTATAAGCTATTGCTTGAACTTGGTGCTAATCCTAATTTAAAATCATATAGGGTAGTAGGATATGAAGATGGTGAAGAGGTGATTACCGAGCCTTATACAGCTAAAGAAATATACCGTGAGTTGCATCCCGAAAAAATAAAAGAATTTGAGGCAGCTGAAAGGGGAGTTGAAGCTAAAAGAAGTGAATATAAATCTGAAAGCTTAGCTACAGTTGGATCCGAGAGGCGTAGACTTGATTCAGCAGAAATTAATTTTGAAGCAGATGAAAAGGAGGTTGAAGCTAAAAGAAGTGGATATAGATCTAAAAGCTTACCTATAGTCGGATTCAAGAGGCGTAGACTTGATTCAGAAGAAATTGATTTTGAAGTAGCTGAAAGAGAAGTTGAAACAAAAAGGAAGGCAGATAGATTTGAAAGCTTACTTACAGTCGGATCCAAGAGAAAGAGACCATCTAATTTTGTAGAAACTGTAGAGAATTCTAGAAACTCTAGGGTTGAAAAAGAAGCGGATGACTCTTCACCTGAAAAGCTTTCTATAAACTCTCAAAGAGGTATAGGAGAAAGATGGGTGGCTTCTGAGGTAGAAAGGCGTAAGCTTAATGGAGAATTTGGAAATTCAGCTGATAATAAAGAAGAGCAGAAACCGGTGGTAAGGGGGTTTTAAGATTTTGCTATAAGTGCTTAGGTTTAATAAATGCTAGGCTTAGATTCATCTTTTGTGACTAAAAGTATAATTAAAAATATAAAGACTGTTTTTTAAATTAATAAGAACAGTCTTTTTTATATACAAAAATTATACTTAAGCTTCACTGAATACATATTAAGAATGCCTTAATATTACAGTACCACCATAGCACACATACAAGTAATTTAACAAAATAACTATTGCAAATTTATTAAGCATTGTATTAAACCTGATATTTAAGATATTAGTTAATATTTGGCGTTGTTGCTTAAATCCTAGTGCAATAATATTCCCCCCTTACCCTGTGATTTAGAGGAGTTTTACAGATTGAAGCATTCCCAGGTTAGTCATTTTGTTAAGTATATGGCAACCGAGTAGTGTCTCTGCATCTTGGTTATCCCATTTTCTAGATCTTAGCTTAGCTCCTATAATACTTTTATACCGGTAAAATGTATTCTCTACAATTTCTCTTCTTCCGTACTTATTTTTATTACGCCAAGCATCGTACCCTTTTTCTCTTATATAAACTATTGTATTCCTCCTTTGTGTTACAGGAGAGTTTTTCACATTTTTAGGAGGTGGGATCGTAAGTTTTATATTTTTACTTTCTAAGAGTTCATAAGTGCTATTACTGTCATAACCACTATCAGCTAAGGCTTCCGTTACCTTTTCTTGGTTTGCTTGGTTTATTAAGAATTCTAAGCATTTGCGATCATCGGTAATATGGTTGGTCATAATGCGTGAAACTATTAACCCGTCTTTATTAACTCCTATGGGCAGCTTACGCCATATTCTTCTCTTTACTTCACCTCCATGCTTGAAAATCAACCACTCACTTTCTCCATATACTTTTATGCCAGTGCTATCTATCGCTAAGCAACCGTGCTCAGTTAATGGGGAGAGCTTTATTCTATTAAGCAAATATTTTGCACGTTTGGATAACCTACTAAATTCAGGAACTAAAAGCTTAAGCTTGATCAGTTCAAATATGGATCTGACAAACCCTTCAGTTTGCCACTTCGGTAGCTTAAGTAACATACCCATAGTTAGCATAATCTCAATAAAAGGTTAACCTTCCCCTCGTTTACATATATTGCCTTTACTAAAATACCATAACTTCTCTATATCCTTACTGATCCAAACAGTAAGTGACCCTCTATTCTTTAAAGATTGGTTATATTCTCTCCAGTTATTTATTTTGTATTTTATCTTTTTAGAGTTGCTTCTTCTCTCTTGTTTCCTTCTTTTCATAGCACCTAATTCCTTATGTCCTTAGCTTATCACTATGACTGCCTTCTAACTTTTAAGCCACTTCTCTTATTTTAATTATCTAGGTACTTTTATAAATCTACCCCTCACAACCTGTTTGAGCAACAACGCCACTAAAACCCACAAAATATGAAATTTATTACCAAATGCAATAACTTGACAGTGCCGGCTAGATTAATCTAGCCGGGATTCAATATATCAGCATCTAAAGGTCATATGAACCAAATACTACATAGCTTGCGGCAGAACCAGGATGCGCAGTAGCAATAAGTAAATCAGCAAAACCGTCACCGTTAATGTCTCCTGCTCCGCTTACTGCACGACCTGAATAATCATGTGATGCTTCCCCGTTTAGTTGGAACCCGTTTTTCCCGTTAATGCTTGATAAATACATGCTTGCAGGAAATGGAGATTTGCTTCCGTATAATACGTAGCTTGCTCCGGCGACATAATTAGCACCAGGAGCATCAGGAGCACCAATAATTAAATCATCAATACCATCACCATTGACATCTCCTACTCCGCTTACTGCAGTCCCTGAATAATCACGCCCCGAACTTCCTTTGAGTTGGAACCCGTTGCTTCCGTTAATGCTTGATAAACTCATACTTGGAGGAAACGGAAATTTGCTTCCATATACTATATAACTTATTCCGGCACCATAATTAGCATTAGGAGCACCTATAATTAAATCATCAATGCCGTCACCATTGATATCCCCTGCTCCACTTACTACATTACCTGATTCATCAGATTCCTCTATTCCTTTGAGTCGGAACCCATTTTTCCCGTTAAGGTTTGATAAACTCATGCTTGGAGGAAAGGGAAATTTGCTTCCGAATACTACATAGCTTATTCCGGTTTCATAATGAGCATTAGGAGCACCAATAATTAAATCATCAATGCTGTCACCATTGATATCTCCTGCTCCACTTACTGACCATCCTGAAATCCCTTTCAATTGCTCTCCTTGAAGTTCAAAGCCGTTGCTTCCGTTCAGGCTTGATAAATTCATACTTGGAGGAAAGGGAAATTTGCTTCCGAATACTACATAGCTTGCTCCATTGTAATGACCGGAAGCATTATCAGGTGCACCTATAATTAAATCATCAATGCCGTCACCATTGATATCTCCTGCCCCGCTTACTGCATTGCCTGAAAACTTAACCGATAGTGTACCGTTCAGTTGAAACCCGTTTTTTCCGTTAAGGTTTGATAAATCAATTAGCGGAGGAAAGGGAAATTTGCTTCCGAATACTACGTAGCTTACTCCGGCATCAGAATTAGCAAGAGGGGCACCAATAATTAAATCAGCAAGGCCGTCACCATTGATATCTCCTGCTCCACTTACTTTATTACATGAATATCTACTCGGTATTGACTCTTTTAGTTGAAACCCGTTGCTTCCGTTCAGGCTTGATAAATTCATACTTGGAGGAAAGGGAAATTTATTCCCGAATACTACATAGCTTACCCCGCCTTGTTTAAGAGGAATACCGATAATTAAATCATTAAATCCGTCACCATTGATATCCCCTGCTCCGCTTACTACAGTGCTTGTCTGATCCAATAACATTGCTTTTAGTCGAAACCCGTTGGTTCCGTTAAGGCTTGATAAAGGAAAGGGATTTATAAATAAATTAGCCATGTAATTAATACCTCAAATTTAAATAATTGTTCTTTTCATATTCTAAAAAAGTAAAGTTTTATAATACCTAATCATAAATTACCTTATTGGTAGATAGGTATTAGGTATACAATATTAACGCCGGCGGATAATCAATATTATTGATATTAAAGCTAGATATAATATATAAAACTAAAAATACTATTAGTTATTAACCCTATGATATTCATATATTATTTTGGCAGAAAATTATCTTATCTGCGAGAAATTGAGTGACTTTACGTTTAGATAATACCTTGTATGTTTACGTTCCCCCCTACGGGTAAGAGCACCTTTTTCAACCAGATCATGTAAATCCCTTGTAGCAGTTGTACGTGTCGTTTTAGTAATGCTTAGGTAATTTTCTGCACTCAACCCCCCTTGAAAGCCCTGTGATCCTTCTTGAAATATACGTTTAATAACTTTACTTTGCCGGTCATTAAATTTATCTTTAAACCGGTCATAAAACTTGGTCTTATTAATCATGAACTCAATTTGTATTTGAGTATAGCTTTGTGCCTCTAAAACAGTTTGTGCAAAGTATAAAATCCATGCGGTAATCTCGTTATGCTTATTAGCTCTTTCCAACTCGTCATAATATATCTTTTTCTGCTTTGCTATCACATGCGATAAAGCTATAAGGGTAGGCTTTCCAATATTTTGTGCTAAAGCTTTTTCTGAAATCGCCCGTGCAATTCGTCCGTTGCCATCTTCAAATGGATGAATAGATACGAAATATAAATGTGCAATTGCAGCACGTGTAAGAATGGGTAATTTATCTTTTCCCTCGGGAGCAGTGTCATTAAACCACTTTATAAAATACTTCATTTCTTTCTTCATATCTTTTGAAGGCGGTGCTTCAAAATGAATATTAGGTCTGTGAAAAGCACCTGATATTACCTGCACTGGCTCATTATGTGTACGATATCTTCCTACATCTTTCAAATCATTTCGGCCTTTAGTTATCATTCTATGCCAACTGAAAAGCTGTTCATCATCCAACGGCTTATCAAAAGACTCGTATAAATTCATCATTAATTCCGTTATACCTTGTTCTGCCGGTGTAATGGCATGGTTATCGGTTTGCAAGCCGAATTGTCTACGGATTGATGACTGTATACTGTTTCGGTTTAAATACTCACCTTCTATTTCTGAAGTTTTAAGTGCTTCATTACCGATAATCTCAATAGTCAGCTTCTTTTTATTATTTTCGCTTAAATGTTTAAATGCGCCAATTAATATGCCGGAATTTTTTAGAAAATTGTTTTCCGATTCTTCTAAAACACTCTTATCATATTTAAAATTTGGCCAATCTTCTTGTTGCCAGTTCCAAATCATGAGTTATAGCTTATTGTTTTATAACTTATGATATAACTTATTTACGAGTTATAAAAAAGGTTTTTATCAATCATATCGCTTTAACATAAAGGAAATTATTAAAACTCAATCTTCGTGTGACTTTGTTGCCTAAATTGGAGGTAAGCAATATTTTCCCTATAGCTCTGTTACTCAAATGAGTTTAACCGAATGAGGCATACCTAGGTTAGTCAGTTTGTTAAGCATATGGTAACCAAGTAATGTTTCTGCATCTTGGTTGTCCCATTTTCTAGATCTTATAGTAAAATTAGTTAAGTTGTGGTACGAGGAAGAAGGTAGAGATAGCATCGTATAAATGCTGATGATCTTTAATTTGCTGTTTTATCCATCGCTTCATATTAGCCCAAAACTTTTCTATCGGGTTAAGATCGGGAGAGTAAGGAGGCAGGAATATAATCCTACACCCTACTGATTCAA
>JACGYV010000014.1 GCA_014116815.1 Holosporaceae bacterium 'Namur' | reverse complement strand
CCTGCTCTTCTGCTAAGGTTTTTGTTAGCTCTTTTATAAAGTGGCTACGGTTTACTTTTTTTCTTTTAGCTAATTTTAATGTTGTTCTGATATTGCTGATAAGTGTGATATTTTCAACTAAATGACGGGCAAATATTTGCTTGCGTTCGTCAGTATCCGCTTCGGCATACATTTTACCCGTAGAAGTTAATAAAACATCTCCTTTTTTTATTAATGCAAATTTTAATGTTTTCAATAATTCTAAAATAGGAAACAAACAATCAATAGAAAGGCTTAGTTGTTCTGATAGGCGGTAAATATCAGCTGTGCCGTTATACGGTTCGGCAAATAAAATTTCAATTACCCCGTTTAGTTTGTTAGTTGAAATTTGAGCCAGTAAACTTTCATTTTCAGCCGTTTTAGTAAGTGTATCGGTCGGGTTATTTTTACTTAGTGCGTTAGTCATTATGGTATAAATATTATCCACTAAATTTCTTACCTCAGGGTCATGCCTATTGCGAGGATGAGGTATATTAATTTTTATTTCTGAAACTACCTTACCCGGATTCGAGGAAAAAATTAAAACTCTATCACAAAGTAATACTGCTTCCTCAATGTTATGGGTTACAATAAGAATTGACTTTAAACCGGTCTTTTTAACCGACCATAAATCAATAAATTCAGCTTTAAGTTCAGTTGCGGTTAAGATATCAAGGGCAGAAAAAGCCTCATCCAAAAGCAAAATTTTAGGGTTAGTCACTAGTGCTCTTGCAAAACCTATCCTTTGTTTCATACCCCCCGATAATTCCTTAGGATAAGCATTTTCATAACCGTCAAGGCCGATTAAAGATATTGCATCAAGAGCTTTCTTATTAATTTCATTTTTAGGCATGTTTTTTGATTCCAGCCCTATTGATACATTCTCAATAACATTTAGCCAAGGGAAAAGCGCAAATGTCTGAAAAACCATAGCAAGAATACTAGGCGGCAGAGGAGCGGGAGTGCCATTATATATAATTTCTCCCTCACTCATGGGTAATAATCCTGAAATAATTCTAAGTAAAGTAGACTTACCGCTACCCGAACGTCCGAGTATGCCTACTATTTCTCGTTCATTGAGAGATAAATTGATATCATCTAAAATAACTTTTTTTCCACCCTCCGGTTGATCATAATATTTATTAAGATTTTTAAGCTCTAAAATCGGTAAATCAGTTTTAACGGCCATAAATTTCTCCTATCCCAAATGCAAAGTTTTTTCAGTTAATTTATATAAAGGGCGCCATACTAATTTGTTTAAAAGCATAACGTAAAAGCACATAATACATACTCCTAAATTTATGTTATGATATTCTCCCGCAATAGTATTTTGAGCTATATAAGCGCCTAAACCGGTCGCATAAAGAGTGGTTCCCCCCCAGTTAACAGCTTCTGCAACAATGCTTGCATTCCAAGCTCCTCCTGAAGCACAAAGAGAGCCGGTAATTATATAAGGAAGAATACTCGGCAGAATAACTTTTTTTATAAAAATTAAGCCTTTGATATTAAATAAAGAAGCAGCTTCAAGCAGTTCTCTCGGCAGTGCTGAAACTCCCGCAATGATATTTAACAAAATATACCATTGTGCGCCGAGTATAATCAAAGGGCTAAGCCATATGTTCGGGTTTAAATTATTATTTATAATTATTATAATAAAAAACGGAAATAATAAATTCGCTGGAAAGGCTGCAAGAAATAACATTATCGGCTGAGCTTTCGCTGCTAATTTTGCATTTAAACCAATATAAACTCCAATAGGAATTAATATAATTAAAGCTAAAAATATTAATATAATAATCCTAAAAGATGTTACTGCTCCTAAAAAAAACACATAAGTAATTTCATTAAAGCTACTAAAGTTATATAAAAAGGCAGCAATATAACAAGCAAGGGTTGCTATTAGAAGTGAGATTGCACCATACCATATATTATTTAATTTTTTCTCGTTGATAAAGATTATCTTCTTAGAAGTCGATAAAGCGATTGGGCTTCTAAAATTAAATTTAAAAATATTTTTTATAAACCAAACGCATGGTTTAAAAAGAATTTTTAGTAGTACAGACCTACTTAATATATTATAAACCCGGGATTCGCTTACATCTTGAGTATTTACCATTTCATACTTAAATTTTTTTGACCAAATTACTAAAGGTTGGAAAATTAGCTTATCATATAAAATAATCAAAATTAAGGTGGTAAGAATTGAGTAGATGATGGCATGCCAATCTTTTTGAGTTATTGCAGTACCGAGGTAAGAGCCTATACCCGGTAAAGTGTAGTTAATGTTACCTACGGATATTGCCTCAGAAGCAACTATAAAAAACCAACTCCCCGATACCGATACCATAATATTCCAAATTAAGCCCGGAACTGCGAAGGGGAGTTCTACAAGCCAAAACCTTTGCCATGAAGATAATCCGAAAACAATTGAAGCATCTATTATATCTTGAGGTACGGTTTTAAGCGATTGATGCATACTGAAAGTTATATTCCACACCTGTGAAGTAAAAATAACAAATATTACTGCCATTTCTACTCCGAGCGTCTTATGGGGTGAAAGGGCAACAAAAAAAGTTACGGCAAAAGAAGCATACCCTAATATAGGGATTGATTGCAAAATATCCAAAAGCGGAAGAATAATTTCTTCGGCTTTCTTACTTTTCGCCGCAAGGGTGGCTACAAAGAGCGCAAATAAGAGAGAAAAAATGATTGCAACAAATATCCTTACAGATGTCATTAAAGCATAATAAGGTAAGTTAAAGCTTGCTAAAGAGACATGGGTAGTTTCATAGTTATTAATATCAATAGTAGTCCCTTTCGCTGCAAGACTAAGGCAGAAAAAAATGCTAAGTACAATGATTAATGCAGCTAAATTTAAAAATAATATTTTTACCGGGCTTTGGCTATTTTTTAAAAATATTATATTTGATTTTTGCATTATATTCGTCTTTAATATTTTTGCTTATTAATTAAGTATGAGCAGATTTTTTTATATTTTCAATATTATTAAAGAGTAGCATAAGTGTATGACAATTATATGATATGGTTTTTTATATGACAAAATATTATTCTAATATTACTACAAAGCTTGGAGATATACTTTTATTATCGGATTCGGAAAATATAACCGGAATATATTTTGTTAAAGAAAAATATATTCCCCAACTCGAACTGGAGTGGCAAAATGACTCGGAACCGGAGATATTAAAATTAGCTGAAAAGCAGCTTAAAGAATATTCATACGGGAATAGAAGAGAATTTGAAATACCTTATAGTTTCATAAAGTTCACCGAATTTCAAAGAAGAGTATGGGAAGAAGTCAGTAAAATACCTTACGGAAAAACTATAACCTATAAGGAACTAGCAAATAATCTTGGTGCTCCGAACAGCATTCGAGCCATAGCGGCAGCAGTCGGAAGAAACCCGATTTCGTTAGTTGTGCCTTGCCATCGTGTCATAGGTAGCAATAATTCTCTTACCGGATACGCAGGCGGTATAGAGCTCAAGCACTCTATTCTAACTTTGGAAGGAATTAGAAATATAACTATTTAAAAAACAAAACATAAAAATAAATATAAAAATAAAAATGTTAAGGAAAATAAGCTACTTGAATTTTACTAAAAAACTTCACGAGGCACTTTAGTTGCATCATGTTCAGTAAACTTGGTCGCAAAATTCCAGATATATCCATTTGGATCTAATACTCTAAAAGCTTTATCGCCCCAAAATTTTATTTCTTTACCATGAAGAAATTTTAGCCCGTAATTTTTTGCTTTTCGATAATTCTCTTCAAGATTATCACAATAAACATAAAAGCTAACTTGCGGAGGACAGTTACTTGAAACGGGAGGTGACATAAAATCTTCCTCTTCAATAGGATTGGGAGGGGCGATCATTAGGTTGATCCCTTTATAAACCAGCCTTGCAAATACAACATTTCCCTCTCGGTCATTGGTAACTTCATGTGCTTTAAATCCGAATACCTCAACATAGAATTTTACTGCTTCATTAGCATCTTTAACACTAATCATAGTAGAAAGGTGATTTAAACCTTCTGCGGTAATCTCATTATTGTTCATATTTCCTCTCATATCTTTTTTATAAAACTAAATTTTAACTTTCGGTTGTATAGTGCTTATTCCACCGTCAATGCTGATTGCTTGCCCGGTAATCCAACTGTTTTCTTCAGCAAGCAGGAAGGTGATTAATCTTGCCGCTTCTTCAGGAGTTCCGATTCTTCCTAAGGGGTGCATTTTCTTTGATGCTTCAAGGGTAAGCGGGTTAGAAGTAACTATTTTGGATATATCGGTTTCCACAAGTCCCGGGGCTACGGCATTAAACCTTAAGTTTTGATGTGCATAACTTGCAGCGGCTGACATCATAAGGCCGATGACCCCGGCTTTAGCCGCAGCCATTGCCTCATGACTCGCAAGCCCGATTTTAGCCACCGCCGAAGATATTAGAACAACCGACCCGCCGTTTAGCATATGTGCCCCGGCTGCTCTTACGACTGCAAAAGCTGAAGTTAAGCTAGCATTTATGTTTAAATCAAACTCTTCCCGTGTTGTTAAGTGTGCGGGCTTAAGTAAGAACGAACCGGCACAATTTATCACTCCATGAAGCTCACCGCATAATGATTTAACTTTTACAAAACATAAATTTACTGCATCAAAATCAGTTGCATCCAAGATTTCATATTGAATGTTACCGAGTTCATGTGCAATTTTTTCGGTTTTTTCCTTGTTTCTGCCGGTAATGAAAACAGTATTTCCGGAGTTAAGCAAATCTTGTGCTACTGATTGACCAATCCTACTAGTTCCCGCAATTATCAGATAATTTGCCATGAGTACTCTCTCGCATTGTATTAATCTTATAAGATTTTAATATAGATAGATTAAAAATTTGGTAAATAACTTTTTAAAATTTTTAAAATTAGTTTAAAAGCAGGGTATCAAGCATTAAATTCATTATGGAAAGAGGGGTAGTGAATTTGTATGCTTTCCGGTTCGCTAAGTTCCGCTATGCTTTTATTTAATGTTCCGATAATAAAATTTTCAAAAAAAGAGTCTTGATAGTTGGGATAATAGTGTATAATTGTATTTAATAAAACTGCCGCGGCTGCTTTAAAAATTTCTACGGTAGTTTCGGATATATAACCGTTATTATTTAGTGAATGTGATATTGAAGCACCGGCGGAATAAATTATAAAAACTTTTGAAAAATTAAAAATTTCTGTTGAAAAAGTTTCTAAGTAAGCGGTTGAGAATTTATTAGCATTACTGCAAAGCGGCTGTACAAGTGTACCAACTGCACTTTTAAGGCTCGTTAATACAAAAGAATAAGTGAAGCTTTGCTTATTATTATAAGTAAGTCTGGCAATAATACTCCATTGAATTAAATCATATAAGAATTCACTGCCGGTTATTAAATGATGACATTGTTCGGTAGCAATGCTGTTATCTAAATTCTTTGCCATTTTTTTGGTGTATCTAATAATAATTAATTTTTCATATAATAAACTAATTATTATTAATTAGAACATAGACATTTGCTAAATTTTTGTGAGCATTCTTTTATATTATTATTAATATATGAATCATTGTCCTGATTTAGACAGAGTTCTGTAAGTCCTGCAATGAATTTAGGATGAGTACCGACCGCTTCAACTCTGAAATATCCGGGGCAGTTATTTTGTTCAGCCAACTCCCTATACATCATATCCAACTCAACTATAGTTTCCGAATGTTCTGAAACAAACGCTACAGGCACCACAACAATCGGTTTCTTATCATTACTTGCTTTTATTATCTCGTCTTCGGTGGCAGGTCTAAGCCATTCCAGAGATCCCACTTTACTTTGGTAGCAAATTTTATAGTCTAAATTTTCTATATTCAAACCTTCTACAATTGCTTTTACGGTTTGGTTTACCTGCCATTCATAAGGATCCCCCGCTTTAACACGATTAAGAGGGATGCCGTGTGCTGAAAATAGGATTACAGGACGTGCAATATTAACTGCTTCTTCATATTTTTTTCGAGTCAAATCAACATATGCATCAATAAAACCTTGGTTTTGAGGATAGCAGCAAACTGTTCCAGAGGGTACATGCAAGTTAAGTTTATGTGCGGTTTTATGCCAATATGCAATTGAGGAGGCGGTAGTAGTAGTGGAAAATTGAGGATAAAGAGGAAGTAAAATAACTTCATCAGGATTAAATTCTTTTACTCTACTTACAACATCTTCAGTTAAAGGATACCAGCATCTCATCGCAATAAAAACTTTGAACTCATCACCGCTCTCCTTATTCAAGCTTGATTCTAATGCCTCTGCCTGTAGCTTTGTCAGTTCTAAGATAGGAGATTTACCCCCCATTTTTTCATATATTTTCTTCGCGTATTCAGCCCGTCTTGAGGAAATAAATTTGGCAAGTAGAAACCTGAAAGGATTCGGGATATTTAAAATAGCTTTATCATAAAACAAATTAAACAAAAAAGGTTTCACTGCATCTAAACTATCAGGCCCCCCTAAGTTAAATAATACTACTGCTTTCTTTAATTTATTCATATATAGTTTATATCCTTAAAAATGCTTGTAAAAAGCAAAAAACCGCTGTAGAAAATAAGGCAAAGTTTGCTAAGATTTTATATATATGAAAAAAATAATTTTATCTATACCGTTTTTAATTCTTCTAACCAGTTGCAGTAATGATGTTAAATCCAGCCTAGGGCTTAGAAAAGAAGGCCCGGATGAGTTTACCGTAGTCTCTTATCCTCCCTTAAGCATACCTCCCGAATTTAATTTAAATGAACCGGGCGTGGATAAAAGAGCATTACCCAGAAGGAATTCCGAAAATGCTGCTAAATACACAGTAGAGGAAAGCCGATTGCTTAATGCGGTTTCAACCTCGGCAACAAAAAGTGCGGTTAAAGAATTAATAGATAATGAAGCTTTAGGCAAACAAGATACTACGGAAAATCGTGGTTTTATCAGAAAAACTTTAGGATCATTAAATGATGAAAGCGGCAAAGAACCGGTGGTAGATGCTGAATTAGAGAAGGAAAGAATCTCTAAAAACCTTAAAGAAGGCAAGCCCGTTAACGAAGGTGAAGTTAAAAATTTAAAGCAAAAGTCCGGCTTTAGTAAACTCTTCGGTTAACTTTTAATAATTTTATATCTAGCCTCAAATCAACCAAACAAGTTAACTGTTTGTTAACCTGTTATATATATAGTAGTGCCAATAAGTATTTTTTGGTTGCACTATGAATGGTTTAGAAGAACAAGGCATTATAAAGAATTTAGTTAACCAACTAAAAGTTAAAGCTGATAAACTGATCGATGAGAAAATAAAAGCCCGATTCTTAGAAAATTTAAAATTTCATGAAGAACTTTCCGAGCATTTATATAAATGCATTCATTTTGCAGCTTCATTCACAAAGATTTCAGATGAGAACCCGATAAAAGATAATAGCTACAGATTAAAAATTGAATCCGGACGCTTAAATAAAAGCAAAAATGAATTAGAAAAAATTAAATATGAAAATACAATGGCATTGGAAAAAGCTAACATTGTTTTGGATGTTCTGATTGCATGCCGGAAGCATAATTCATCAGGATTGGAAGAAGGGTTCAAGGGAGGGCACTTTAAAATAAATGATAATGGTGAGCTTTATGAAAAACTTGAAAAAAGCGGTTTGACTAGAGAAAGAATTTCTTCCCACTACGGGTCGTGTAAAGAAAACGGAACGGTAGACGGCAAAAGTGACCGTTCGCTCACGGCAGGTAAAATGTTTAGCGAATTCTTATTCGGGTTTACTAATAACCCTTCAGCTACTTGGTTTCAAATTGAAGCAGCACCTTTAACCAGAGAGAAATTTATTGAAACAAGAGTACAAAAAATACTGAATGATATATTAGAAACTTTAACTGCTATAGTAACCTTGGGGTATGCAAGTATTAATTTAAATACTATACAGCATGGGTTAGATTGGGTTAATTATACAATTGTTAACAGTAAGCAAAAAAACATCGGGCAATATGGAACCTCGGAACATACGGAAAAGAAAACTCCTTTAATAATAGAAGGCGAAATAAAAGTTATAATCCCGGAAAATAAAGTAAGTGATAGAGTTAATAATAAAGAAATTACAACCCTCTCCCCCCGCCTTTAGCTCCGTGAGCTTCTAATGCTTGCACGAATCCGAATTTATGTGATTCCAGGTTTTCTAATTCATTACTATTAAAGTTTTTTGCATGTTCCGCCCCCTCGTATTTCATAGCTTCTTCCACTCCTCTGGTTTTAACGTTATTTATAAAGTTTTCTAATGAAGTTTCCCCGGCTAGCTGATGCGGATTTAATATTTTGTATATCTCATACATTGCAAGCCTGTAGCGTCTTTCTTTTTCTTCCTTGGACAGCTCTACTTCTTGTGCCTCTTCAGGCTCTAAGTCTAAATCTTCTTCCTGCTGTTCTTCACCCTTAACAAGTTCTTTTTTCCTTTTTCTTTTCTTCTTAATTCCTAGAATCTTTTCTAAAAATTCTATTAGTTCCAGGTCTATATTATTTTCGTCTAAGTTAAGAACCATATATTCAAATAGCATAGCCATTAAGCTGATATCCACTGCAATCTCTTGAGAGCCTACCTCAGTTCCTTGTGAGAAAGCCTTTTTAAGGTCATAAGCAATATTAATTAATTTAATAAGGGATTCTAAATCCATATTGTTGATAGTTTTTTTATCATCCGAGGAGTTATCAGGCTTTTGACTCATGCAATTAGTGTAAAAAACATTTTGCTATATCATTTTATTATATAATCGGTATTTTCATTTTTAAACATAAATTATATAGTGTAAGAATGGTTATGAAAATCTTCTTAAATATTAATAAGGGTAATCCATGAAAAAAATTGCCGTAATTTTAGCCGGGTGCGGTCATCAGGATGGTTCTGAAATCAGGGAATCCGTTATAACCCTGCTTGAGCTTGATAAACATAATGTAAAGGTAACGATATTTGCTCCGAACGTTAAACAGTATGATGTTATTAATCATCTTGACGGAAGCGTGATGCATGAAAGTAGGAATTTATTAGTGGAGGCTGCAAGAATAGCTAGGGGAGAAATTAGCGCTCTGGATAAACTAAGAAGTAAGGATTTTGATGCACTCATTATTCCGGGCGGATACGGAGTGGCTAAAAATTTAGCGAATATTGCACAAAAAGGTGAAAAGGGTGAGACTATACCTGAAGTAAAGAATATAATTAATGATTTCATAAGAGAGAAAAAACCGATAGGGGCAATATGTATTGCCCCCGCAGTAGTAGCTCAAGCAGTAAAAGATTCTTATAAAGTAAAACTTACCTTAGGCGAAGAAAATAATCTGCTTACCGCATTTTCAGCCGAGCAAGAAGTTTGCCCGACTGAATCATATGTATATGATGAAAAAAACAAGATAGTATCTACTCCGGCATATATGAGAAATGAAAGAATATCAAGAGTAGCCAGGGGAATTGAGCAATTAGTAAAAAAGATGGTGGAAATATGCTAAAAGTTAATTACTGTATACTTGCGACGGTATTTTTAATACAGCTAAATATTGCTAAGGAAGCCTATAGTAATTTTGATGCGCAGTTTAATACTCAATGCCCGTTAACTCCGTCAATTTGGGATGATACTCCGTTTGAAGGGAAAATTATTAAAAATAATAATTTAAGAAAAAAGGTAGGTTCACCTGATTTTGCAGAAGGTGAATTTATTAATATTACCGGAAAAGTTTTGGATAGCAGCTGTGTACCGGTAGCTGAAGCAGTAATTGAAATTTGGCAGGCGGATGCATCGGGCAATATAGTTCCGACAAGTAACAAGATTGATAAAAACTTTGCCTATACCGGAACTGCAATCACTAATAACCTAGGGCAATATAGTTTTTTTACCATATTTCCCGGGGTTGTTGATAAGCAAGCTCCGCGTATACATTTTAAAGTTAAGCACCCTGATTTTTTGCCGTTTGAAAGTTATATGTATTTTCCTAATAACAATTTGAATGAATTTGATTCTTCTCTTAAAAATATTGTAGACAAAAAGGAAAAAAACCTTTTAATTGCCGCATACACTGAAACCATTAATGTTCCGGTGACATATAATTTTAATTTAACTCTTGGGGGAGTTAATAAATATAAACGTTATTAATAAACGGAGAATCATATGACATTTTTACAAGTTGCTACCTTATCTTTAGTTTTAGGCGTGGCATCTAAAGCAGTTGCCTGCGAATCTCATGCTTCCGCGCAATCTGCTGCCGAGGAAGGCCAACAAAGCGAGCAAAGTCACGGAGATACCAATGCACCTGTTGAAAGCAACTAATTAATATATAAACACGCTTTTAAAAAAGAGGGATATTAAGTATCCCTTTTTTATTTTGCTTAATTTTTTAAATCTCTAATTGTTTTTGAATAAGCGATTGATAGGGAGCACCTAAATGCTTTAAGCAAGCTTCGGTTAACATTCTGCCTCTTGGTGTTCTTGCTAAAAAACCGATTTGTAACAGGTAAGGCTCTATGGTATCTTCTAATGTATCCTTATCTTCCGATAAACCGGCAGCTATGGTTTCAATTCCAACCGGCCCGCCTTTATAATTTTCAGCAATATAATTTATATACTTTCTATCTAATTTATCTAAACCGAATTCATCGATATCTAAGCTGTTTAAAGTTTCTTTAATTTCTTCAAGTCCAACTTTAGCGCTTTTTAAATGTTCGGCAAAATCCCGAACTCTTTTCAGTAATCTCATAGCAATTCTGGGGGTGCCTCTTGAGCGCTTAGCAAGTTCAAATGCAGCTTGCATGTCAATATTGATATTATATAAGATTGCTCCTCTCTCCACCACTTTTACCAACTCTTCCCGGTTATAGAAATCTAACTTAAGCGGTATTCCGAATCTATCTTTTAAAGGATTGGTAAGCAGCCCTAATCTGGTTGTTGCGCCGACTAAGGTAAATTTCGGCAAAGATATTTTAACTGCTCTTGCAGCAGGCCCTTCACCAATAATTATATCAATATAAAAGTCTTCCATTGCTGAATATAAAACTTCTTCAACTGCGCTGGGAAGTCGGTGAATTTCATCAATAAACAAAACGTCATTTTCTTGTAGATTGGTAAGGATTGCCGCAAGATCCCCGGATTTAGTAAGAACGGGACCCGATGACATTTTCACGCCTACTTCCAGCTCATTGGCAATTATTTGCGATAATGTGGTCTTTCCAAGTCCGGGTGGGCCATAAAAAAGCACATGATCCAAAGCCTCGCCTCTGGCTTTAGTTGCATTTATGAAAATCGATAAATTTTTCTTTAAATCATGCTGGCCAATGAACTCATTAAGTCTTTTAGGCCTTAAAGTTAATTCATTTTCTTCACTTTGCGGGTTATAGAATCTGTTTGATTGAGTCACTATTAATTCTTAATTAAAAAATTTTACCGTCTCTTATAGTCATTACTTTATCAGTTTTTCCTGCAAGTTCAACATTATGTGTAACGATAATTGCGGATAATTTCCTTTCCCTGGCTTGTTTTATGATTATATTAATCACTTTTTCAGCGTTCGCATTATCCAGATTTCCGGTAGGTTCGTCAGCCAGTATTAATTGCGGCTTATTAATTAAGCTTCTCGCAATGGCGACTCTCTGTTGTTCGCCGCCTGAAAGCTCGGAAGGCATGCTGTTTAATCTTTCTTTAAGCCCTAAAGATTCTAAGAGTATAATCGCTTCTTCCTTTACTTCATTCTCGCTTTTGTCTAATAGCATCCCGGGGATCATTACATTTTCCAATGAGGTAAATTCAGAAAGTAAATGATGGAATTGGTAAATAAAGCCGAGGCTTTCCCGACGAATTTTAGTTCTTACTCTATCAGAGCTTTTAGAGCAATCACGGTCATTAAAATATATCTTTCCCGAAGACGGGTTTTCAAGCAGGCCTGCAATAGATAAAAAAGTACTTTTGCCGGAACCTGACGGGCCGACTAAAGCTATAATCTCACCTTCTTCAAGGGTGAATGTAATATCATCCAATACTCCTAAGCTTGATTCACCTTGCTTAAAAGTTTTACTGATATTTTCTAAGCGAAGAAGAGTCACTCACTTAGCTACTTAGTTTTTTCTCTTCAAAGAGTACGTGTTTTCTTAATTTAGGATCGTATTTTTTAAAATTAAGTTTTTTAGTCAATTTTTTCGGATTTTTCTTTTTTACAAAAAAAGAACCTGTACCTTCACTGCTCGCAAGTTTGATCAGTACTATATTTTTCTTTGCCATTTGTTTTTTAAACCAATTGAAATTTGTGAAACGATATTAGTTACTTTGTGTGTTTAGTCAATAAAAAAAAGCCTTCAGATTTACTAAAGGCCTCTTAAGAGTTGTGTAAAACTAATTAGCCTTTACAAGCCGTGCCCCCGGAAAGAAGTTGTACAACATCAGGTGCTCCGAATAAAATACCCATACCGACTCCGACTGCAATCGCCACACCCCAGGTCACTTTACCTAAGAAAAGCATGATAGCTAAAGATATAACTATCAAAATAGCAATCGATCTGCCGATGTTGCCGGTAAGTTGGTTAACGGCATTACACAATGTTTCAGTGATTTTTGTATCATCTGCGCCTTGTGCGTAAGAATTAGTAGGCATTAATGCAGAAATGCTCAGCATTATTACCATAATAATCTTAACTAAAAAGTTTTTGTTAATATAATTCAACCCTGAGGCTTGCATTATTCTCTCCCTTATATTTTAAATATTTTGTGCTTATGTTGAATTTAAACTCTAAATTTTATTATTCAACCATTACATACTCTTTAGATACTAACAAGGTCATTAACTATAAACAATATTTTTTTAATATAAGGTATCTAAAATAAATTTTACAAAACTAAGTCCTTCCTTTTTTACAGGTGTAATAAAGGCTTTAAATGCCTTGGTTAAAATTGAGCAATTTGGTTATAAATCAGTTAAGTATTAAATTATTAAATATTTTTATAAAGCTTTATCTTGAAGTTCTATCCAAGATTTGTAATTATGTATATAAGATCAATGTTTTATTGTTAATATGAGTGAATCAAACCCTTTAAAAATTTTCAAAGTTCAAAAAGGTAAAGAACATAATTTAGAAATTGCCGGTAAACAAACTAAGAAATTTAATATTTATCGCTATAATCCGGATGAGGATAAAAATCCGCAGGTTGATACTTATCATATTGATTTGGATAATTGCGGCCCTATGGTCTTGGATGCTTTGATAAAAATTAAAGATGAAGTAGACAGCACTCTCACATTCAGGAGATCATGCAGAGAAGGTATCTGCGGCAGTTGCGCAATGAACATTGACGGTACTAATACTTTAGCGTGCACAAAAGCAATATGCGATGTTAAAGGGGATGTAAAAATTTATCCTCTGCCGCATACGCCGGTTGTAAAAGATTTAATACCTGATCTCACGCATTTTTATGCGCAGCTTAGATCGGTTGAGCCGTGGTTAAAGACTGAGCAGGACGGAGCTTCGGGTAAAGAGAGGCTACAATCGCCGGAAGACAGAGAAAAACTTGATGGTTTATATGAATGCATATTATGTGCTTGCTGTTCAACCAGCTGCCCGAGTTATTGGTGGAACGGTGATAAATATTTAGGCCCGGCAATATTATTGCAAACCTACAGATGGATAATCGACAGTCGAGATGAATTCACCGGAGAAAGGTTGGATGATTTAGAAGATTCTTTCAAGCTTTACAGGTGTCACACTATTATGAATTGTACAAAAACTTGCCCTAAAGGCTTGAACCCGGCGAAAGCTATTTCAAAAATTAAAGAAATGTTAGTTGAAAGACAGCAATAGTTTTGTTATAGAGAAATCAAAAGTATGCAGATTTTCATGAAAAAATTTAATAAACATTTACTGACCATATCTTTAATCGCTTTTCTTAGTGCTTGTAATTCGAGTAAAAAAGATGTGGATAATAAAGTTTCACATAATCCCTCCGAACTTTATAGCGAAGGGAATCTGGCAATAAGAGAAAGCAAATATAAATCAGCGATAAAAAGCTTTGAAACTATAGAAAGAGAGCACCCGGCCTCGCCGCTTGCTCCTGAAGCAACCGTAAAAAAAGCTTATAGCTTCTATTTGAATGATGAATTCGATGATGCAATATTTACCGTTGAAGATTTCTTAAAGCAGTATCCGAGTCATCATAGCGTTGCATATATGTATTATTTAAAAGCGCTATGCTATTATGATCAGATAGTTGATATCGGAAGGGATCAGCAGCTGACAAGGGAAGCTTTAGAGGCGTTAGAAGAAGTGGTTACCCGTTTTCCGGATTCCGAATATGCCAATGATGCTAAACTAAAAATTGATTTAGCATTTAATCAACTGGCGGGTAAAGAGATGAATATCGGTTTATCTTATTTACATAAAGGTAATTTAATTGCAGCTTTAAACCGATTTAAAGTAGTGGTTAGCGAGTATGATACAACCATATTCGTGCCCGAAGCACTTTACAGGATGACGGAAATTTATTATTCTCTTGGGGCAATTGACCAAGCAAAGAATTATGTATCCGTACTTGGATATAATTATCCGAACAATAAATGGTTTAGCAAAGCTTATAATTTAGTTGAATCCGATATCAATGAACCGCAAACCTCAATTACTAAGAGAATAATCAGTAAAATATGGTAAATGGAGTTATGAATAGCCAGCTATACAGTATATCCCCAATTGAGGTCGGTATCATCCATTTTATAGGGATAGGGGGTATCGGTATGAGCGGAATGGCGGAGATATTAAAAAATCTTGGCTATCAAGTGCAGGGCTCGGATATGAGCGATTCCTATGTAACCGAGCGTCTGGAAAAATTAGGTATAACCGTATTTATCGGACACAAAGAAGAAAACGTTAAAGATGCTGCAATTATAGTTAGGTCAACTGCAATTAATCCATTTAATCCGGAGATAATTGCGGCCAAAAATCTCAATATACCGATTATTAAACGTTCGGAAATGTTAGCTGAAATTATGAGGTTTAAGCATTGTATAGCAGTTTCCGGAACTCACGGAAAAACTACTACTACTTCCTTGGTAGCTAAAATGCTTGAAGAAGCCGCCTTAAACCCAACCGTAATTAACGGCGGTATAATTAACGAACTTGGTACTAATGCCAGATTAGGTTCAGGCAAATTCCTGGTAGCTGAAGCAGATGAATCGGATGGTACATTTATCAGTATCCCTGCTTTTGTTGCGGTTATAACTAATATAGATCCCGAGCATTTAGATTATTACGGTAGTTTTGAAAATGCAAAAGATGCATATTTTAAATTTATTGAAAACCTGCCTTTTTATGGTTTCGGAGTGCTTTGTTTTGACCATGAAACAGTAATGGAAGTTGCTGCAAGGGTTACTAATCGGTTAATCATTTCATATGGTATTAATAATAAGAATGCTGATTTAGTGGCTGTAAATATTAATCAAGCGCTTGAAAAGATAACATTTGATGTCAAAATATCGGAAACTTTACAGAAACACTTAAAGATTGATTTTAACGAGATTAAAGATATTAAACTCAGTATCTCCGGAGAGCATAATTTACTTAATTCGTTAGCAGCAGTGGCTGTTGCTTTAAAGCTTAACATCAGCAAAGAGTTAATCCAAAAAGGGTTAAGCACTTTTCAAGGTGTAAAAAGAAGATTCACTAAGGTTGCGGAAATAAACGGCATTTCTATTATTGATGATTATGCGCATCATCCTATAGAAATTAAGGCTACGTTAAAAATTGCCCGTAAAATTGCCGATGACAAAAATTCTAAAGTGATAGCAATCGTCCAACCGCACAGATATTCAAGGCTAAAAGATTTAATGGATGAGTTTAGTGCTTGCTTTAAAGAAGCCGATACTTTGTATATATCGGAAGTCTATCCCGCAGGTGAAGAACCTATAAATGGAGTTGATTCTCAAGCACTGGTGCAAAATATTAAAAAAACTACCGGTCAGGAAGTTTATTTATTATCTGATCATAACCAAATAGCATCAATACTGAAAAACACCATACAACCAAATGACCTGGTAATTTTCCTAGGTGCCGGAAATGTGACTAAATGGGCATACCAATTGCCTGAACAATTAGCAAATTTAAAAAAAATTAAAGTTGCATAAAATACGAGAGGAAGCTTTGATTATGAATAACATTTTAAAGAGAATAGCTTTTTTAATAGGATTTAGTTCATTAACTATACCCTATGTATCTAATGCTTATTCTATAGCGGATGCAATAAGGGCTGCAAGGGCTAACAACTTGGATATTAAAGCAAGCAGAGATGATCTGCAATCTACTAAATCTCTAAAGTATAAGGCTTTTGCTGGAGTTATGCCCAACATTAATGCGGAGAGTAATTTTACTAACACAGATTATAAATCGCAAGCATATAAGGACAGGGTACAAAACCCGAATAGAAGTGAATTCTCACTTAATGTCGTGCAGCCTTTGTTCAGCGGCGGGAGCACTTTATTTGATTTAAATTACGCAAAAAATTCAATTAATTCTGCTCAAGCCAGCCTGCTAAGCACTAAAGAAAAGATAATTTTAAGTACTATTAATGCTTATGAAGACCTACTTACTAAGCGAGAGCTCTATAATTTAAGTATTAAAAAAGAAGAAGCAATAAACAATCACTTAAAGGCAACCCAAGCTAAGTTAGAGTTGGGAGAAGCAACTATTACCGATGTTTCTTTAGCTGCTTCAAGGCTTGCTACGGTAGTTTCGGATAAAGAGAAAGCAAAAGGTGCGGTGATTGCGGCTGAAGCTAATTTTACTGCCATAACCGGGGATCCGGTTCCTGCTAACATGGAGCCGATTAAATTAGAAAAAATGAGTATTCCGGCTAATCTTGAACAATTTATGGAAGCGGCTATACAAAAAAATTCTAATATTCAGAAAGCCAAAAGTGATGCATATGCTGCTAAAAATCAAAAACAAAAGGCATTTTCCGCACTTTCTCCTAAAGTAAATGCATTTGCTCAGTTTAATCGAAATGATGACCTCAAAATTGCCAGAAGTGACGGTGATACTTACGGCATACAAGTTAAGGTTCCTATCTTTCAAGGCGGAGCTGAATATGCGGATATTAGGAGCAGTAAATATCAAGAACGCAAAGCGCAACACCTACATGACTCTACAGTTACTGCTGTTACTCAAAAAGTCATACAGGCATGGAGCGAATATTATACTACCAAAGCGGTTATTGAATCCTCGGCTAAGGCTGTAGTGGCAGCGCAAGATGCGTTATTCGGTACCGAAGAGGAAGCTAAAGTCGGAACCAGAACTACGCTTGAGGTATTGGATGCGGAAAATGAATTGTTTGAAGCAAGAATTAAAAGCACTCAGGCTCATAAAGATAATATAGTTGCTTTATTTAATATACACGCGCTCATGAGTACTTTAAATCAAATGGATTTTAATAATTATTAATTTACTTTTGTTTTCTAAGCTTTAGTCTGGTTGTATTTTAATTTTTACAAAAGCAGAGATTGAGGTTTAAACGATAAGTGCTTATAATACCGGAATGAAATAATGGTAGTATAACTTGAAAGATAAAAGCTTTAGAAATCCAAAACAAAAACTTAAAACAGCCAAGGGAAGAAAAATCGGTTCGATTAATTGGTTGCAGCGCCATATAAATGATCCTTACGTGAACCTTTGCAAGAAGAAAGGGTATAGATCAAGAGCTGCATTTAAGTTGCTTGAAATAGATGAGAAGTTCAAAATTTTAAATAATGCAAAGTGTATAATAGATCTGGGAGCAGCTCCGGGTGGATGGTTGCAGATTGCAAAAGAAAAGGCAAACAAAGCAAAAATAATCGGGATTGATTTAAAAGAAATTGAACCGGTAGAAGGGGTGCTTTTAATTGAAGGTGATTTTTTGGAGCTAATTGACAATAATGAATTCCAAGGAACTTTGCCTGATAAAGTTGATGTCGTTCTTTCCGATATGGCAGCTAATGCCTGTGGTGATAGGCAGATTGATCACTTAAGATTAGTTGAGCTTGTGGGGTTTGCTTTAGAGTTTGCAGTTAAAAAATTAAATAAGGGTGGATGTTTTGTTGCTAAACTTTTAAAAGGTAAGGAAGAAAAATTCCTCCTTGATGAAGCAAAAAAACATTTCGGGACAGTTAAATACTTTAAGCCGGATGCGAGCTATGATGATTCATCAGAAGTATACCTAATAGCTTTAAAATTTAAGAATCAACAAGCAGAAAATTTATAAGCATACTATTATTACTCAACCAGCAAACAAAAACTTCTCATATTTTTAATTAAATGCTAATTTGGTAATTAAATATCTCGGAATATAAAATAACCAAATGAAAATTTTAAATGCAATGTTGGGTAAAGGGCTTGGCGGAATTGAGCAAGCTTTTTTAGATTATACTAACGCTCTCACTCAAGTCGGCTGTAAAGTCGTTCAAATTATTAACAAAAATGCGGAAATTAAAAAATACTTAAAAGAAGATTTTTATCCTGTTTCAAATTTCTCAAAATATGATCCTTTTACTATTATTAGGCTTAAAAAAATTATAAAGGCTGAAAAACCTGATTGCATTATTACGCATGGTAATAGGGCGGCAAGAATACTTCAATTCGCTGCAAATAACATTCCGATTATCTCACTATGTCATAATTACAGTTTTAAACAATTGTTTAAAAGCAATGCTATAATCACCGTTGCAGAAGACTTAAATGAAAAAATAAAACAAATAGGCTATAAAAACGTATTTACTATACCAAATATGATTGAAATTAATAACGATATCCAGTTTATAGCTCCTCAATTTTGTAACCCTCCGATAATCGGCACGGTCGGCCGATTTGTAAAGAAAAAAGGTTTTGATATATTTCTAAAAGCTTTATCAATATTAGAGCAAAAAAAAGTTGAGTTTAAAGCTATCATAGGAGGTGACGGTGAAGAGCGAGAAAATTTGGAAAAGATGGTTAGGACTCTACAGCTCGCTGATAAAGTAAAGTTTATAGGATGGGTGGAAGATAAGGAAAGCTTTTATAAAAGTATAGATATCTTTTGCCTTCCTTCATTGCATGAGCCATTTGGAATAGTAATCTTAGAAGCATTTAAATATTCGACACCGGTCATTTCAACTAAAACGGAAGGGCCGAGCAATATTATTACCGATCGACTAAACGGATTGTTTGCAGAAAATGATAATCCTGAAAGCTTGGCGGATAAAATTGAGCTTTTAATAAAAAATGAAGAGCTTGCAAACAGTTTGGCCGGAGAAGGTTTAAATTTAGTTAAAGCAAAGTATAGTTCTAAGGTGGTAGGAGAATGGATTATACATACTGTAACAAATATTTTAAAAACTTTAAATTAATCTATATATCAGTTGATTTATAAACAATATTTTTTATTGCTTATATCGGGTTTTACTGATAATATCGGCACAATTTATCTTAAGAAAACATTGGTGCATAATTTAATTAATTATGACATACTTTAAATATATAAGGGGAGAAGGTAATTAATCATGGACTTAATTAGTGAATATGATGTATCCGTAGATCTGTTTATTTTAGCTTTAAGTAGTGGTTATTGCCCTAATTATCAATATTATAATGATATGTTAAACGTTCAATATGATGATATCGGGTCATTTTTTAATTTAAAAAATTTAATAAGTTCAAACGGTACCCAACCAATTTATGGGGATGAATTAGGTAACCTTTATAATAACCGATTTAGCGATGGGCTTTTAAATAATATTTCTACATCTTTGACTTTTGAAGAAGAAAGTGAAGAGGCAACCGGTGAAGCTTATAATTATGATCCGTGGGCAACAAAGCTATATGACGCAACGCTGTCTCTAGCTTCAATTTCAGTACTCGCTTTAAGTTATAAATACATAAACCCTAACATTATAAATCTGACTGCTTCAGCGTTAATTATATCGGGTGCAGGGTATATAGCTTCCGAATGTTTTGATGGAGTGATGGGTGGAATCGGAAATTTTGTTAATAATAATGCGGTAAAAGTTGTTTCCGGTATATATAGCTGCTATGTGACGGAAAAAGTTTTATGGTATAATGGATGGAGTAAAAATGATTCTATTTATTTCAGTTCGGCTAAAATTATTACCAGCTTAGGTATGCCGCTAATCTCAAGTGCATATAGCTATTTAGAAAATACGCTTGAAGAAAATATATCTAAGAATTTAAATTCAGAAAGCTCCGTAACCTGCAATGAAGAGGCTGAAAACATACTTATAAGTGAGAAATTACAAGCAGATTTTAAGTATCAAGCTAAATTCCATTTAAAAAACTTTTCCGGTAGAGGGTTAAAAGAAGCAGTTAAACTTGCTACTGATTCCTCATTTGATTCTGAGCTTACAGCTAATCTTATTAAAAATATTTTGTTTGAAGATAATATTACCCTAGAGTCAGGTAAGCGCTTCAATTGGAATGCTTGGGCTAAGGTTGCCGGTAAAAGTGTTGCAAAATTGTTCGGTGCAAAAGATTATACCGTTGCTGCGATAGGGATTACTTGTAGTAATGTAATGAATACTATATACCCGATATTTATATCGGAATAATTTTATTTACATTGCTCAATAATAATTATAAAAAATGAGCAATAAGAAATTTCAATTTTATATATGAAAAAAATTTTTTTCTTATTATTTATCCTGAGCAGCTTAAACGCATTTGCAGGTGCATCAAAGCGTTGGTATGCGGATAATTATGCGGAAAATGCGCTCCTGCAACAAAGCTGGGCAACAAAATTCTTTTTTCAAGATTATATCTTTCAAGGGGATGAATCTATTTTAGATATCGGTTCGGGGGTCGGAAATATCACTGCTATGATGGCAAACTATGTGCCGCACGGGTATGTAATCGGAATTGATAGCGATGAAGCTGTAGTTAACATAGCTAAGCAAGATTATAAATATATAAAAAACTTAAGCTTTCTAAATAAATTCGCCGGTGATGCTAATCTTTATAATTCGCATAAAGAAAAGTTTGATATCATAACTTCCTTTTCAGTACTGCATTGGATATCAAATAACGATAAAGTGTTAAAAGGAATGTTTACTGCTCTTAAGCCGAACGGCATTTGTTATTTAAGGTTAGCCTCAAAAGGGGGCGATCCTGTTCAGGATATTGCTGACAGATTGGTTAAAAGTGCAAAGTGGAAAGCTTATTTTACCAACTTTAAAAGTCATATGAAACGTTTTACGGTAGGGGAATATGCTGCATTGCTCGAAAAAAATAACTTTCAGATAGTAAGTATCCGTAATGTAGAAGATAAAAATTTTTTAAATAATACAGCACAATTGAAGATGCAAATAAAAAGCTGGCTACCTTATTATCATCATTTAAAAAGTATTAATAGCTTGGAGGCAGATAAGTTTATTAATGAAATTGTTAATGTTTATATATCAAAATTCCCTGTTAATCAAAACGGCAGTGTGATTTTATATGATCATAATCTGGAAATTGTTGCTACCAAACCGGCTGCTTAAGTATTCATTAATAATATACATCTTAAGTCTATTTACCTTTTTTACCTTTATCCCTTATAGCTTGCTTCTTAGAATTTAATGCTCGCTGCTTTAATTGTTTAGCTTTTACTGAATAGTTCTGAGCAGACCCTTTAGTCGGTTGTCTATTTTTCATATGTCCTCAGGTTGTATATCTTATAAAAGTGATTATGAAGTTAGTATGTTTTAATTAAACTTTCTTTCTTTTCCTTTTTCTTTCAATTCTTTTTTTTCTTTTTCAAGGCGGGATGTATGCTTCCCCACTACTCGAAAAGACCTTTTGCTTTGTTGAGTTTGCTCATCTATCTTTGCAGATAATTGATTATCATTGGAAAATTTTACCTCTGCTTCTCTTAAAGCGGTTGCTAAGAAGTTTTCATTTTTTTGTAATTCTCTTACATGGATCTCAATTTTTTCTATTGCTTCTTCTCTTTTTTTTGTGCCGTATTTTCTGTCTTCATCATCCGGCATCATAATTAAATCTTTAATATAAAATTCTGCAACTATTTTTGAGATGTTTCTCATTTTATCTTCAAACTTATCGGGTTTTTCCATACCTAAGGAAATAAAATTAGTAAGTTCAATTTTAAACTGTTTCTTTAAACCCTGATGCTCAATCCATCTTTGAGCAAACTCGGGGTCACGTTCCATAAAATATGTCCCATGTTTAAACATGGGTCTGTAATCGGATGCTATACTTTCTTCTAAAGGGGTTATTAAGTGCATAGTTAAAGGGTATTTTACAGTTATTACTTCTAGTAATGCCTTAACTTTTTCTATGCTACAAATAGCAGTATTACATTCATTTAGAAACTCTTTAATTCCCCCGACTTTTCTAGTATAAGCTCCGTCTTTCTTATCATCATTTATGAAGTTAACCCCGATACAAACTATGTTGCCGGGAGGAATTAACGAATCAGTTCGAGCGGTAAGGCTTTTAGTAGAGTTCTCTGCTAATCTTAGCATAAATGTATATACTTCATCAGCTTGTTCTTTTCTATCTAAAGGAAGAATAGGGTTCACAAAATATCCGTTATTTTCATATTTTTCCCGGTTCGCTACCATATCATTAGCCAATTTTAGGAAGTGGAGGTAATTTTCTTCAAATAATTCGTTTTGATTTACTATAGCTATAGCTGCCTTCTTCCGATCTTTCGGAGCTTCGGCATCCCTAAAATTTATAATTAATGTATTTCTTTTAGTAATTTTATTTTCACTCCGCGGCGAAAGTCTAAATCCAAAAAAACTGAAATTATTTTTTCTGGGTGAAAATTCATTTTCTCCGGCACTTCTCGGGGTAGCAGGAGTACTTGTGCTATTTTTTATATCAGGGGTTGTATTATCTGCTTCCGAGCTTAGCTCTCGACTACTGGTTCTTCTAATTAATTTTATCCCCCTGGATAATAAATTTTCTCCGGAAGAAGTTCCTCTCGGGGTTAAAAATGCACCCTTGGGTTCCTTTGTACTTGATATTGAATCAACTGATAAAATAAGCGGTGACCTTAATTTTCTTCCCGGTAAACTTTCATTAACTTCAGTTTGTTTTAAGGCGGGCATTCTTGGTGATAACAATGCATAATTAATAGGTGTTTTATCATCTTGCTTACTTTCTATACTATCTAATACTAATGATGGTATATTTCTGCCCAACCCTACTTTTGGTGTAGATTTTCCCCCGCTTCCCCTCACTTTATTTCCCCTTTGAATTTTAAATTATAAATTAATATTATATTAACTATATTGAGAATAAATTGTTAAAACAACTATATATTTGCTAGTGTAAATAATATCTTGATCAGTTACTTAAAAAGTAAGCTTAATATTATATAAACATTTTACCTATATATATTAAATTTTTATTGCGTTTATAGAAAATGATTACTATAACTCAACAGCATTTTTAAATTCATTATTAAATTTAGCTGGAATAGTTGATGATTTATTCCAAAATAAATCTAAGCACATAACCACGACTTAACCTTATATTAATTTAAGCAAGATTATTTATGAAAAGAAGACCGGAAGAGAAGCTTGTGCAAAGCAGCCAAGCAATACTTAAAGATGAGAATAATAAAAGAGCCAGAAGAGAAGATGAGGTAAATACTAATAATATTAGTATATTTTACAAAAATATTATAGGAAGGAAAAGAAATGAAAATAAAGATGAATATAATGATGTAACCATAAACTTATTTTTAAATAAAAAATATAAAGAAGTTATGAAGCTCGCAATAAGTTATTTAAAAAATGATTCCGATAAACGATACTTTGCAGATTTCGCGGATGCTTCAATTTTATTTATTAAAGAAAACTATACTATTGATGGAGCGTCTGAGCAGTTACAAAAAATTTCAGGAATTTTTCCGGAAGAAGTTATTAATCAACTAGCAGAGATGCTTTTTCAAGCATTGAAACTAAATTTCACTTATGTAGAAAACATAAAAAAAGAATTATCAACTAAAATGGAGTATTTTCAAAAAGAAATTACTAATTCTGAAATTACTAAAATAAAGAGAGCTGATGAAACTTATGAAACAAGCGCTCAGTTTAAAAATCTGTATTTGGGAACATATACACTATCGAGTAATATTCGTAATACTCTGGAGTCATTTGAATTAATTGAAAAAATAAATGATTATATGTCGGCAATTACAGCTCCGGTGCAGAACTTAATTTTGGATATAATAAAGGATGGAAATCTAATCACTAATTCAAAAGTAGTTTTTAAAGTATTGATAAAAATATTTTCTACAAATATAAAGTTATTCGAATCATGTTATGATCTTTGTAAAAAAGACCCCTCAAGGAAACAGGAATACGATTACTTGAAAAACCAATTCATTGATTCAATAGGATTAGAATTATTACATACTGATAACAGAAGAGGGTTAAAACTTTTTTGTTTATTATTTGAGGATGATCCTATTTTGGTGGTTACTATCAGAAGCTTTAAGCAAATTGCTTTTCCAAAAGGATATGATGACCCTGAACTTGAATATACAACGGATATTGAAAAAGTAGAGATAAAACCAACGAGAACCCCTGTTTCCGCGTTGGCTACAATGAGATTGTCAGGTTTTGTCAAAGGTAAAGAGAAAGAGAAACTTATCTTTTCTGAATTGCTAAGCGAAGAAGCTTCAAAGCAATATAGGGAATTACCTGAATTAGCAGATGGTACTTCCGATAACGCCGGCGAAACTAATACCCAGAAAAATAGCCCGGATTTAACCGAAGGGAATGTTCAAGTACAACATATTTCTTATGTAGATAAAATAAAGTTAGCAGAAGAAACTAAAAATAAAGAGAATGTTCCGCCCAAAAAATTTACTCTTACTCAGGCTCCCGGTACCTCCGGAGGTTTTAGAAAGCTTGCAGCTCCTATTAGACTAAACCCATCTATTCCAACCGAATCTGGAGAAAACAAGATTTGCCAAACAGGTAGAGGTATTTAACTGATTTTATTAGCAAGTATGAATATTTACTTATACTTGCTGATGGTTAAAGTAGATCAATTATAAAACTTAAGCATACGTTTAACTATGATTTCCTCGCTATAATCTCTAACAACTGTTTCTCTGGCTTTTAAGGCAAGGGAAGTACGTAATTGATTATCTATAATTAGCTTTTCCAGTGCTTCAGCCAGTGAATTTGTATCTTTTACTTTAACTAACAGGCCATTTACTCCATCTTCAACCAGTTCCCGGCAGCCGGGGGCATCGGTGGTGATAAGCGCTCTACCGAGAGCGGCAGCTTCAAGAAGGCTTCTACTTAAGCCTTCTCTATAGGAAGGAAGCACGGCAACGTGAGCTTTTTCCCAAATAGCTTTTATATTATTTTGGAAACCCAGCCATTTAATTATCTTCTTATCTTCCCATTCTCTTAATTGATATTCAGTAACTGACCTCGAGTTATCGGGATCAGGAGATCCGACCAGCCAGAACTCCGCTTCCAATCCTTTATTCTTGATAATCTCGGCTGCCGCAACAAACTCAGCTATCCCTTTATCAAGAATCATACGTGCCGTTAGCGCAAAAACAGGCTTGCCGCTCGGTTCGGGTAGGAGTAGGAAATCTTTCAAGTCTATTCCTACCGAACACTGGGCGAAAACTTGTGCCGGTTTAGCAATATTTTTATTTAAAAGCAGTTCCTTATCATCTTTGTTTTGCACAATAATTATGCTGTTTTTTTTAATCATGAACAGCTTAAGTAAATTAGTGAAAACTACTCTGATGGTTTTTACCCACAATTTGTCACTTATAAACACAAAGCCCATGCCTAAAAAAGTATTAATAACTTTAGGGACTTTATTGAATATTGCTGCAATGCTGCCGTACAATATAGGCTTAATCCCAAAATGCTGCACGACATCGGGTTTTTCTCTTTTATATACAGATATTAACTGAAAGATAATTCTTAATTCTTTGAATACATTTAAGCTAAAACGTTCCAAGTTGATAGGGATCAGCTCCAAACCCTGTTTTTCAATTTCCTCCCCGTGTTCATTTACGCAAGTTATAACTTTTATATCATAACCTTTTTCCTTAGCCGCAAGTGCAATCGGCATAAGATGGGCAACAAAGTGCCAATCCGCGTTACTAAAAAGAATTATTTTCATTTATAAAGCTTTGAAGGATATATTTTATAATACCTTTTAAATACCATATTTTATTTGAAAGTATAGGTAAATGAGCCTATAATTTTTAAACGTTAAATAGTATAAGTATTAGGTTAAAGTGAAGTATCTAGTAACCGGAGGGGCAGGGTTTATCGGTTCTCATCTTACGGAGCAACTTCTTGAGTATGGGCATGATGTCACTGTTTTAGATAATTTATCTTATGGCAAAGAAGAAAATTTGCCCAAAGAATGTAATTTTATTCAAGGTGATATTTTAGATGTCGGTGCTGTCAGGGAAGCTTTTAAGGGAGTCGACGGTTGCTTCCATTTAGCTGCTGTTGCCTCCGTGCAGCAATCGGTAAAAGATTGGATTAATACTCATAAAGTTAACTTAACCGGAACCATTAATATATTTGAAGAAGCTGCAAAACAAAATGTTCCGGTGGTTTATGCCTCATCAGCCGCAGTATACGGAAATATTTCCAAGTCTTTTTTAACTGAAGACCTTCTCCCGCAGCCTATTTCAGGTTATGCGGCGGATAAGTATGCTTGCGAGCTGCAAGCTAAGGCGTTCGGTGCAATTTTTGCCCTTCCTACTTTCGGCTTAAGGTTCTTTAACGTATACGGAGCGCGCCAGCTTCCCGATTCATCTTATTCAGGCGTAATCTCCATCTTCTTAAGCAGAATAAAAAATAAAGAGCCGCTTAACGTTTTCGGTGACGGTAACCAGACTAGAGATTTTATTTATGTAAAAGACGTAGTAAATTTCACTTTTGCCGCTATGCAAAAAGCTTCGGCACAAGCTCCGGTCGTCAATATCTGTACCGGGAAAGGGACTACGGTAAATGAACTCGCACAAAAACTTTTTTCAATATTAGGTGAAGTAAATATTGAATATTTACCGGCTAAGAGAGGAGATGCACTAATTTCACTCGGGTCTTCCGCTAAGGCAGAACAAATATTAAAAATTAAGGCGCAAACTTTATTGGAAGAAGGGTTAAAAGAACTGGTGGATTCAAAATAATCTTGTAATGTATGTATATTGTTCAATAGCAAGATTGTATTTGTAATAAAAAATTAATATTAATACCATATAATTATTCTAGAAATAAACCGGAATAAGAGTATGCGAGAGTTAATATTTTATAATAGATCAAGAGAAGAAATTAATAATTATCTTGCCAAGCAAATGCTTGATTGGAAGAGCTTTACATCATTATTAAAAGATGCTTTTACTTATAAGACGGAAAATTTGATAACAGCTTTATTAGAGCATTATAAAACTAATAATTGGGATATAGCTTGGTTATGCGATGAGTGCCCCTTACATGAGATAAAAAACTATTTCGGAATTTTCAGCAAGTATTTTGAAGCAGATGGATTATTAGCTTTTGTGCTAAAATATGATATTACTTCAGGTGAAAATGAGGTTGATGAACAGAAAAGAAATATACATAAAGAATTAGTTAAAGCTGCCCTTGATAAAGGGGCTAAACTTGAAAATATTATCGGCTCAATTCATTATATTAATTTAGAGACTTTATATAATTATTCGGAATTATTTCTAACTAATACAACAGCTGATAAATTTTTAGATTTTATTTTAAGATGTAGTATAGAGCAGTATAATTTTGATAAAAAAGAATATGTCGTAAATGAAGAGTCGCGCGCTAAACAAAAAGAATTGGTTAAGTTAGTTTTAGAAAATGGAGCTAATATAGAAAATGTAGAAATAGGCGCAATTCCTTTGGAATCAGTTTTGCCGTTAAAAGAGCTTATGATTAATTGCGGAGAAAAATATTTTTCTGCTGAAGCATTTTTGAAAGCTACTTTACAGGCTTATGTTAAAGTAAAATTTAAAGCAGAGGAAAATACAACTGTAATCCCTGAGCACCTTCAAAAACTACAGCTAGACCTTATTGAATTTGCATTTGAGCAGGGAGCAGATCTTAAAAATATGAAGCTTAAAGATTTAATCGGATTATATTTATCGGTTGATACTGCAAAAATGTTACTTGAGCACGGGCTGAACCCGCATGCGTTATTTTTATACAGATGCTACAATACAAATTTATATAATGATTTAACTAAACTTGCCGTAGAGGAGGGAGTAAAAATACTCCCTCTGGAATTTATTTCTGTTCACTGGGAAGATTTACGCTTAGAGACCATGCAATTACTTATTAAAGATCTCAGTTTTAAAATAGATGAAAAAATAACTTTAAAATTTATGCATGATGAATACAGGAATCTGGGAGCATGGTTTAAAGAATACTTAGATACTCAAATAAGCAATACCAAAAACTTGGAGCTTTCAGATAAAATGCTTACCTACAATATAACTATACTGCACCTTTTTGTATTAAAAAAATTGAAAAAAATTTTGGAATACGTACTGAGCAATTTTGAAGTTGACTTGAATGTACTAAACGATAGCAATCAAACCCCGTTGTTTTATGCTAACACTTCCGAGATTGCCGAACTGCTGATCAATCATGGTGCAGACTTATCAGTTAAAGATATAGATGGAAACATGTGGTTAAGAAATCCTGATCTTGAGCTTATTAGATATTTAAAAGAAAAAAATCTTATCTCTCAATTTTCGGAGGATGATAAAATATTAAAAAACCACTTGATTAAAGGGAATTATGAGCATGCCCATAAGTTATTTAGTTATGGCATAGCTCTAAAGCCCACCCCTTTAAAGGATGTAGTTGATGCAATTGAAACGAGTTTGGAAAATTCCGTTGAAAATAATAAGTATCAGGCATTACTCAACCTTATGCACAAGGCGGGAATCAAAATACCAAGTAAATTTGAGCATATGGCTCATGCTTTCCAGGATGATTTTACTAAAAATGATTTTAGTTTTTTAGATGGGTTTACTCATAAACTTGCAGCCTACTACTTAAGCAAATCGGAACAAGATTTGAAAAATCAATTAGCCGGTGAATGCCCGATGTTAAAAAACGATTTAGCAAACCGGTCATTTTTAGGTAAAGAGTTAAATTACTCTACCTTTGCAGATTTTAAAGTATTATGTGCAGGTAGTATACTTCTGAATAAAATAGAAAATAATTTTGATATTTATTATCAATTAGTCGGAAAAGCACTAAACAGACTTGATGACGATTTTAGCTTAGAGGTGTTAACCTTGAACGGCTTAGTTCCGAAGCCGATAGAAGAAGAGATTGCTATATTCAGAGGATTAAAATTTAATGTTGATAGCGAAGATATAAACGCATGGTTTAAATATGGTATTAAAGCTTTCTCTATAGGAGAAAACCAAAAGTTCTTAGGTTTCTACGTTAACCAACCTTGGAATGAAATTGACGAAGGAAGATGGGAGTTCGGCGGTACTTATGTCTCATTAGAGCCGAATATGTCGGCAAACTTTGCCGCCGGTTTGACGGCAGAAGATGCGATAAGCCAGGATAGCATATTTATTGAGATGCGAATTTCGAAAAACTCCCCTCAAGTAAGCGGTAGCTTCACTTTTGAGCATGAGTTAATTTTTAACGGCATTAAGGGTGAAGAGGTTGTAGCGGTATATAAGCTTGATGTTGAAGAGCTTAACTACAGCAAGAAATTTAAAGTAATCTCAGTGGCAAAAAATCCTTATATATCCGATGGTATAAAACCGAAGTATCAAGTCGGTGAGTATATCGGAGTTGATCAGGAAGCTATTAATAAATATAACAATCTTAAATGCCCGACGGAACATACTGCTAACATGCAGTCTATGCTTTATAAAGACTATGATGATTTTATGAATAAATATACGCAAGATCAATATTCAGAAGACCAAAATACGCTGGTATCAACTTATTTTACCGATAGAGTGCATTATGGGAATTATACGATAAAAGCCTTGTTCGGGTTTGATGGGTTTGAATATAATATGTGCGACCCTGAGCATTTATGTTGCTAACCGCTGGAGCTCCTAAAATAAAAAACAGCTTTCTTTTTGAAAATTGTTTCTAAATAGCTTGATCTTTCTCAATCCACATACGACAACATTCGCGAACTAAATTTCTTATTCTTGAGATATAAGAAGTTCTCTCGGTAACACTAATAACCCCGCGCGCATCAAGTAAATTAAATATGTGTCCTGCCTTTAAGCACTGATCATAAGCAGGTTGGATAAGCTTATGGGATAATAGATTTTTACATTCCTGTTCGTGATCGGTAAAATGGCGCATTAATAATTCAGTATCGGCGTATTTAAAATTATAGCTTGAATAATCAGCCTCATTGGCTAGAAATATATCTTTATACTTAACTCCTCTATCATTCCAGGTAATATCAAAAATACTGTCTACACCTTGAATGAACATAGCAAGCCTTTCCAAGCCGTAGGTGAGTTCTCCCGGGATAGGTTTACATTCAATTCCGCCGATTTGTTGCATATAGGTAAATTGAAATACTTCCATGCCGTCACACCACACTTCCCATCCTAAACCCCATGCACCTAAAGTAGGGTTCTCCCAATCATCCTCGACAAATCTTAAATCATGCTTTTTAGGGTCAATCCCGATTCTGTATAAGCTTTCTAAGCATAATTCCTGAATATTATCAGGGGAGGGTTTAAGGATTACCTGATATTGATAATAATGCTGTACTCGATTAGGGTTTTCTCCATATCTGCCGTCGGAAGGGCGCCTGCAAGGTTGGGCATAGGCAACATTCCAGGGTTTGGAGCCTAAACATCTTAGAGTAGTTGCAGGGTGTGAAGTTCCCGCTCCCACTTCCATATCATAAGGTTGTAAAATTACACAGCCTTTATCAGCCCAATATTTTTGAAGTTCAAAAATTAAATCTTGGAAATACATAAAACATTTTTTAATTACTTTTAATAATTTATATGAAATTATGTATGCTAATGCAATCATTTTACAATTATATAAATAATAGGTAAGGGTAATTTTAGTTGCTAATTAAATATGAGTAGGGTAAATCTAAAGTGCAGGGGTAATTTAAGGTAATTATTATGTCGGGAAGAATCGGTGAATTATTATTAATATTATTAATAATTTTTGTCATATTCGGAGCAGGTAAGCTTCCGAAAGTAATGGGAGAATTAGGCAGAGGTATTCGCTCGCTAAGAGACGGGGTAAATAATCGAGATAAGGATGAGCCCCGCGATCACAAAGAGTAAGCTTGCTACTTGCGAGGTAAACATTATCTCCTAAAAGGCTTAGTCAATAATATGTTGGATATTATACTTAGTTTCAGGAATTACATATTGAATAGCGGCTTTTGCAGTTGAATCGATAAATACCGGTGCACGAGCATTGACAACAATTTTTTTCCCGTGATCGGTTATTTTAGTTGAAGCAATAAGAAGAATCACAACATCTTCTACCTTTATTCCCAATACATTGCATGCCTTTTCAAGGTCGGAAAATTCAATAAATTTATTATGTATTAGTATGGGTAAAGTAAGAAATGAAAGTTTAGTATCCACTACTCCTTGCAGCAGTTTAAAATACTTAAATTTTTCAACATTTATATTAGCAAGGCAAAAGTGTTTGCAATCAGGCATTCCGATCATCCCATGAGGGAATATAATCTGGTTCTCAAGATTAATTTCAATTTCACCGAATTGATTGATGATTGTGACAAACGGATCTTTTCTAAGTTCGTATTTTATAGTATGGCTAATCATTTTCTCCCCCTTATTTTTTTAGTACTATCTTATATAATCCCCGATAAACATCTCGGAAGCTTTGGCAACAACCATGAAGCTCGCTTGTAATTTTCCTATTTTCATAATTAATTTCGGATATTCTAATTCCGGATTAACCGAAGTTATTGACGTCAATGCTGCCTGTTGGTCAATAATTGCTACTCCGTCATTCTGAATTATCCTTTCTACCGTCTTTCCGTTGCTTCCCAATACCGCTACCATTTCATTCAACCCTTTTTGAGCCTCATCCATGAGATTAAATGATTTGACCAGGTCGGCTTTATCCTTACTTCCCTCATATTTTGCCGCATAGTGAAAAGCAGCAAATAACTTTTGAAAAGATTTATTATCTGCTGTTATAGCGTAATCTAAGTCTTGAGTAGAAGAAACCTTTTGGGCAGAGGTAACATTGTCGCCGAGATAATAATTTGAAGTAATGGTGCCATCCGGTAAAACATTTGAAATAGACTCAATGTGTGAAATCGGAGATATATTAGTTTTAGAACCGGAGAATAAATACTCTCCGTTAAAGTTGCTTGATAAAAGTCTTTTAACTTCATTTATATAATTGGTCGATATGTCTTTTATAGCTAAAGTATTGTCATTGCTGGAATCTTTAGCCACTTGAACAAAGCGCATTGCATCTTCGGTTACTTTTTGTATTGTCTGTACAGTATTTTCATATTCATTAAGTTTACTTGCCAACAATTTATTATTAGTAATTCTGTTCGCGGTAAGTTCTACTTGGTTAGTTAAATCTTCCGATAACCTTAAATCATTGGGTGCCATTTCGTGAAAAGATTCATATTGTTTGTCTGCCGAGATTTTGTTACTTGATTTATTAACCGAAGTATAGTTCTCGGAAACATTTTTAATCATTTGCTTATGTGAAGTAAAAGTAGCGATTGTAGTCATAACATTACCCTTCTATTAAAAACTTGAAATTAAAGTATCGAAAAATTCCCGTGCGGTTTGAATGATTTTAGCTGAGGCGGTAAAGTTTTGTTGGTATAGTATCAAGTTGGTTAGCTCCGCGTTTAAATCTACTCCTCTAATTGAATCCAATTTATCCTGTAATGCTTCTCTAAATAGCTCATTCCTACCCGCTTCCTCTGAGATCAGCTTGGTTGAAACCGAGTTGAACGATAGTATTTCAGTAGCATAGCTTGAAAATGTTACGGTTGTTGCCGGAAGCCCTGAAGTATTGGCAAATAAAAATTTTTGATTACCGATATGAATTAAATCGGTTAATGTGTCTTTATCTCCTGAAGTAACTTCATAGGTATAAACCGGGAAATCGGCAAAATTCGAATGAGTCTGCCTGAGCTTACCGGTAGAAAGCAAGTTCGGGTCAGCTTGAATTTCACTTCTTACCTCCAAATATACCGCTGAGTTTTTTAAATTGCCCCAGTTTTTCGGTGCATCATTACGCACGAATAAATCATTTAAGCCGAATAAGGTATTAAACCCGTCATTGGTCGCCGGAGTATTATTAGTCGGATTACCTAAATATTTACTATCAAGCTGGTCTATTACTAAGCGATAATTGTTTTGTAAGGTTGAGATATTTAATCTTCCGGGTTGCATACTGTTGGAAGGTATACTGTTTCCTTGATCATCAACCAGTGTTGCAGTTAACATACCGCCGTTTACCGCAGGTTGAATCAAGGTTGCCTGGCCGCTTACGCTGTTCGCACTGAAACGCTTATTTATGATTCCGTTCAAAGGATCTGGAGACGGATTATTTATTTGGAAGGTAAGTGTTGCGGTATAAATTGATGTTTCATCGGTTACTTGGCAATCTACGGCAATCGTATAGGGATATTCCAACGGAGCGGCGGTATTATTTAAAGTGATTGAGGAGCCTGAAGACCCGGTTCTTTGGGTATTGCCGCTTGCAACGGTTGATACTGTACCGTTGAAAGAGGATAATATATTGACCCCCGTGTTATCCGTTGCAGTTACTGAAGCTATATTAATTTTCGTATCTTTACCTGAAAAATTGGATAGCTCTAAATCAAAGGTGACACTTGCACCCGGAGTCATCGAATTACTTACCGCAGCTAATTTTATATCATTTAATCTTCCCATTTTTACACTGTTTTCCATAGTAAACTTTTGGTTAAAATGATAGTTGATTTCATTTATAATACCTTCCATGTTAGGCCTTCCGGCGCCGCTTCCGGTATCTAATTTAGAAAGATCAAGAGTTAATGCCGGAGTACTCGGATTAGGTAAAGGAAGCCCGTCGTCACCGACAACCGCAATTCTTATCGAACCGTCGAATTGCAAAGTTTCGTCGCGGGATGTAAGTCTTGTTGCGGTAAGAGTAGTCGCAGGCGGGTAGCCTGTCCCGGTGTTATGAATTTTATTAAACTCATCTTTTAATTTTTTTGCCAGTTGATCTAATTGATTTAATGCTTTTGGAATCTCGACATCACGCATATCAAGTAAACCGGCTACTTTACCGGGGGATAATTCATAATGGGTTTGCCCGCTGATCCCGGGAGGAGTAACAACAATATCCAAATTCAAATCATTACCGAAGTCATCGATTGCCGTAATAAAGAAGCTGTTTAGAGGACGTTGTTCAATGAAATCATCCGCTGATGAAGCGGGAGTGTATTTCGCCTGGTAAGCATGCTGTGTACCGAGTAGATTGATCCCGGTCGGAGTATAAAGATTTAGGCGGCCGAGTTTATCCGGATATTGTTTTAATTCAAAATACTCGGAAAGCTTCAGAACGCTGGCTTTTAACTTTTCCGCACTTTCAACATGCTCTATACTACCCTCGGGAAAAGCAGTGGTTTTTTGGCTTAATGCGTAGGCGGTTTTCAGTTCGGCATTTAAACCCAGCGTAATGTTATTTAGTTCCGTATCCGCTTGGTATCTTAAATCTTCAAGGCTTCTGGCAAGAGATGAAATCTTTTCCGCGGCATTGCTTAGGCTATCAACCGTGATTACTTTTTGGGTTGCGATATTGAGGTTCCCCGAAAGAGTATCAAGCTCCTTAAAAGCTTTTGTAATAAAAGAATCCAGACTATTACCTTCACCCGGTGTTCCGAAAACCTGGTTCATAGATTCAAAATAACGTTTTTTAGTTTCAGTATAGTTTGCTTCGGAAGTTTTTTGCAGTAATGTTTGTTCAAGAAGCCTATCGGTTCTGGTAGTTATACCTTTAATTGAGACCCCTTGTATATTGCCGGCGATAACTACTGAATTCTGCATGATCGAGCGCTGGCCGTAACCTTCAGTATCAACATTTACTACGTTGGAACTGGTTATTTCCAGCTTTTTCTTATTAAGTTCTATACCGCTGAGTGATGAAGCAATTGCAGACATTTGGTATCCCCCTTTAAAGTTTCTTATTAATCGCAAGATGGGGAATCTCACGGAATTTAGAGGTGTTTTTTCTCACCCCTCTTTGGTTATAGTTAACACTTCGGGCTTCTTTATCTACAATGCCTCTAACAATAGTTAAGATTTTTTGGTTAACGTACATTGCTTTAGAAATTTCTCTCTTGCTCTTGTTTGCATAAAAATTTAACTCTTGAGAAAGCTCGTTTAGAACTTTTACCTGATCTTCGTTAAGGATGGATCGTTTATCGGATAACTTAGCTAAAGTCTCCTTTTGCCTGGCAAGAAAATTCATTAAATCAGTTCTTTCATTTAGAGAATCATTAATCTTATCAATATTGTTATTCTTTATATGCTGCTCATCATCTTTGATAAGATTTATCAGCTTATTAAAAGCGTTAGTTACAATTTCATAATTAAAAAATATTTTTTCAGCTTCCATATTCTTATTCTCCTAAACTTTGTTCTTGAACTTGTAATAAAGATGATTCGACTATTTTTGTAATACCTAAGCTATCCTGTTTTGCCGCCACCTTTGCATACTCGTTAGTGAGTAGGCCTTCAAATATTTCTTGAGCCGGGCTGTTTTCGTTAAGCATATGATCATTTACCGGAGGGGAAGCTTCTTTTAATAAATGGGAAACGACATAAGCGGAAAATTCCTGTGCAGCTTCTTTAGTAGGTGAATTACCTGATAAATTTTTTTCCCTTCCTTGATCAATTTGTATAGTTGCAAAACTATTGATTAAATTATGTATATTAGTCATTTTATCTTACCTCTATATCTGCTTGCAGTGCGCCGGCTTGTTTAATGGTTTTTAAAATAGAGATTAAATCCTTAGGTATAACCCCGAGGGAATTTAATCCCTGAACCAGATCACTTAAATTCGTATTTTGACTAAACACTGCTATTTCTTTCCCGGGCTCGGAAGGAAGCGGTTCAACTTTAGTAAGCCCGATTTCGTAAGCATATTCTTCCGAATCTTTTACTTTTACGATCAAATTACCTTGAGCGATGGCAACTGTGCTAAGTTTAACGTTTTCTCCGATTACTATCGTGCCGGTAGCTTCATCTATAACTATTTTAGCGGTGGAATCAGGTTGTATGGTTATGCTTTCAATATCGGCAAGCAAAGATAGAACTCTTCCTTTATATTGGCTTGGGATATTTACTCTCACCGTGCCCGGATCTAAAGCTTGTGCATAGTCGTAAAACAAGTTTGCATTAATTGCGGTTGCTATAGCGCGCGCAGTAGTAATATCAGCATTTTTCAACGCAAGCCTTACTTCGGAGAGGTCATCGAGTCTGAAATCAATTTCACGCTCGATAATTGCACCGTTAGTTATATATCCTGATGTAGGAGTTAATGTAGCGGTAGTATCCGATAAAGTTGCAGGGCTTCCAATGCTTATTGCTCCTTGCGATACTGCATAAACTTCACCGTCCGCACCAACCAACGGTGTTGCAATCAAAGTCCCGCCTTTTAAACTTTTTGCATCTCCGATCGTGCTTACATTGATTGAAATTTTGCTGCCCGTTCTTGCAAAAGCCGGAAGTGAAGCAGTAACCGTAACAGCTGCGACATTCTTAGTTTTTAAATTTGCACCCCTAGTGTTAACCCCGAGCTTTTCTAAAAAATCAGTTAAGCCTTTTTGAGTGAATACCGAGTTTTTTAAGTTATCTCCGGTGCCGTTAAGCCCGACTACCAGCCCATAGCCGATCAGCATGTTTTCTCTGATCCCGTCAAAGTTTACTATATCTTTAATCCGAGAGTCAGCTTTAGCTTCAAAAGCAGTAAATGTTATTATCAATACTGCAAGTAAGAAAAAAGCTTGCTCGAATAATCTATTTAAATATGCTAACATCATAAAAACATTAAAACCCTATTCCACTTATTTTATAAGCAAGATTCGTGCCAAAAAAAATTTTAAAAATTAATGTCAAAGTTAGTCCTCAAAGTAGGAATGATGAAGTGCTGGAATTCTTGCAGGATATGGATAACCGGTATTCTATGAAAGTGAGGGTAAAAGCTCCTCCTCAGGGGGGAGAGGCAAATGAGGCGATAATTAAACTTCTTTCAAAGTATTTTGATCTTGCTAAATCTAATATTGAAATCATTTTAGGTGCGGCTTCAAAACAAAAAGTAATAAGAATAGTTGATTTTAGTGATGAAATAATTGTAAAAAAGGTGCAGAAGAATCTGTTTACTTAAAAATGCTTAATCCCTCCTTTAAATTAGAATTTAAAGACTTATACTCTCCAAATAAGCTACCTCTTTTGGATAAGCGGTTTTTGGGGTATGTTATTGCTTTTGATGATAAGTTATATCATCAGCTGATGTTGGCTCGTAGTCTAAGCTTAAGTGCTAAGGAGGAATCCGATCTAATTATTAGCCTGGCTCCTTATCTGGAAGATTTTATAGCCGAGTTGTTCCAAATAAAAGATGAGGTAATAAGTTTAGCTAATTTACACCATGAATTAGCTCCGATTTTTTGGTGTAAAAGACAGTTTATACAGAGGAAGGTAGCAAAGAATACTAATGAATTTGATATTGCGCACCTGGAGCAAGCTAAATTTAACTTAGAGCAATGGGGTGTAGACTTATATAATGAATTATCCTTTGCTAAATTTGTACAAGATGCAACAGAGAGTCTGGAAGAAGAAAAATTAAATTATGCAAAAATCTATGCCGCATGGGCTTTGACCTCCGAAGAAGGCAAAAGAATATATAAAGAAGGAGTGCTATTTAAAACTCCGAAAAAGCTGGTTTTATCGCATCTTATAGAAGCTGAGAAAAATGAAGCGGGAGTATATAAATACAGATCGGAAAATGTAAGAAAAAGGGAAGGGTTCGACCTGACCGATAATGCACTAAATTTAGTTAATGCACTTGATCATACTAATTATTGCATATGGTGTCATAACCAGGGGAAAGACTCCTGCTCTCACGGTATAAAAGATAAAGCGACTAATAAATTTGCTGTTAGTGAGCTTGGAGTAAACCTTACGGGATGTCCGCTTGAAGAAAAGATTTCCGAGATGAATACTTTAAAAGCGAAGGGAATAATTATCGGAGCACTGGCTACGGCGATGATAGATAATCCGCTTCTTGCTGCAACGGGACACAGGATTTGTAATGATTGCATGAAATCCTGCATTTATCAAAAACAAGAACCGGTAAATATCCCGCTTATTGAAACAAAGACTTTAGATGATGTTTTGGCTCTTCCTTACGGGTTTGAGATATATAGTTTGCTTTCCCGGTGGAATCCTTTGCATTTTAAAAATTACTTACCTAAGGAAATCGGTAATTATAAAGTTTTAGTTGCCGGGATGGGACCTGCGGGGTTTACTCTTGCACACTATTTACTAAATGAGGGATTCCTAGTAACCGGCATTGACGGGTTAAAGATTGAGCCGTTAAATGCAGAAGTTTCCGGAATAGATTTGGATGGCAATAGAATAGAATTTAAGCCGATTAAAGATGTTAATGAGTTATATTCTTCACTTAGTGAACGAGTGCCGCAAGGGTTCGGGGGAGTAGCCGAATACGGCATAACCGTTAGATGGAACAAAAACTATCTTACTTTAATCAGATTACTGCTTGAAAGAAGAGAGAATTTCAGGATGTACGGCGGAATTAGGTTCGGCGGTACAATCACCTATGAAACTGCATTCAATCTCGGGTTTGATCATATCGCTCTTGCTCTCGGTGCAGGTAAGCCTAATATTCCCCCGATACCTAATGCCTTAGCCAAGGGAGTGCGAACCGCTTCGGATTTTCTGATGTCTTTACAGTTAACCGGTGCTCAGCGCACAAACTCAATTGCTAATTTACAGGTGAGACTTCCCGTGGTTGTGATCGGAGGAGGATTAACAGCAGTTGATACTGCAACTGAAAGCTTAGCTTATTACCAAGTACAAGTTGAGAAATTTCTTAAAAGCTATGAAAAATTGGGAGAAGAAATATTTGATAATTTTAATAATGAGGAAAAGGAAGTCGCTTTTGAATATATTGAGCATGCAAAAAAGTTAAGAGATGCGGCAGGAGATGAGAGAATCAAACTACTGCGCGCGTGGGGTGGAGTCAAAGTAGCTTATAGAAAGACATTACAAGAAGCACCGAGTTATAGACTCAATTCCGAAGAAGCGGAAAAAGCCTTTGAAGAGGGAATAGAATTTGCGGAAAATATAATACCGGAGGAAATATTAATCGATAATTCGGGGTGTTGTATAGGGTTACGGCATAGTAATGGTGTGCTGGATGCTAAAACCATATTAATCGCGGTCGGAACAGAGCCGAATACGGTTCTTGCCGGGGAAGACGAAGAACATTTTAAACTCGACGGCAGATATTTTACTGCGCTTGATGAAAATTTTAATATAACCCAACCGGAGAGAATTGCTAAACCTGAAAAGCCTTATGTTTTAAGCTCACTGAATAATAAAAATAAAGCAGTCAGCTTTTTCGGGGACTTACATCCATCTTATGTCGGCAATGTGGTAAAAGCGATGGCGAGTGCTAAGCAGGGCTATAGGGTGGTAAGTGAGATTATTAGAAGATTTGAGCCATTGAATGATCTATCGGGAGAACAGTTTTTTAAAAAGCTGGATGATAATTTAATAGTTAAGGTTAAGGAAGTAAAAGAGTTAGCTCCGAATATAATAGAAATTATTTTTAAAGCAAGATCGGCTTCGGCAGAGTTTCAGCCAGGGCAGTTTTATCGCTTGCAGAATTATGAGGCAAATGCGCTTGTAAGAGATGGTGTTTCTTTAGCTATGGAAGGTTTGGCTCTTACGGGGGCATGGGTTGACAAAGAACAGGGCTTAATTTCAACCATTGTGCTTGAGATGGGTGGTTCATCCAATTTATGCCGTTATTTAAAAGAAGGGGAGAATGTAGTGCTAATGGGGCCGACCGGTACTCCTACCGAGATTCCTGAAAATGAAACTATTATGCTGGTCGGGGGCGGTTTAGGTAATGCGGTTTTATTTTCAATCGGCAAAGCAATGAAAGAAAAAGGGTGCAGAGTGCTTTATTTTGCCGGCTATAGAAAAAAGGCGGATAGATATAAAGTAGAAGAGATTGAAAAAGCTTCCGATGTAACGGTCTGGTGTTGCGATGAAGGATTATTAAGCTATAGCAGAAAAAATGATAAAGCTTTCAACGGTAATATCATACAAGCAATAAAAGCTTATGGGGAAAAAAGTTTGGGTGCGGTTGAAATAAGTTTGGAAGAAGTGGATAGAATTATTGTCATCGGTTCTGATAAAATGATGGCTGCCGTTGCTTATGCTAGGCATAATATCTTAAAAAGCTTTTTAAAAGGCGATCATATTGCGATCGGTTCGATAAATTCACCTATGCAATGTATGATGAAGGAGATTTGCGCGCAATGCCTGCAAAGGCATGTTGATCCCGTTACTCAAAAAGATTACTATGTTTTTAGCTGTTTCAATCAGGATCAGTTGCTTGATGAAGTAGATTTTAACCATCTGAACTTACGGTTAAATCAAAATTCATTACAAGAAAAGGTATGTGCTAAATTAATTAAACAATTACTAGTGGTTTGAATATGAAAAATTTTATTATAATGCTCGTTTTTATTTTTAGTATTCCGAATGCTTTTGCTAAAGAAATAGTACAAGCTTCTCAGGATCCGATAAGTATTGAATCCGATGAATTGATAATAGAGCAAAAAGAGAACAAGGGAGTGTTCACCGGTAATGTTGAAGTCATCCAAGGCGATATGGTGATCAATTCGGATAAAATGATTGTTTATTATGCTGAACCTGCAACTGATAATACAGATTCCCAAGAGCTACTCGGCAGTAATAAAATTTCCAGGATTGAAACGTTTGGAAATGTTGTTATCACTACTCCGAAAGAAAAGGCGAAAGGGGAAAAGGGGGAGTATATTACTAAAGATCAAGTATTTATCCTCAAGAAGAATGTGCAGTTGATTCAGGGAAAAAATATCTTAACCGGTAATAAGTTTATCTATAACAGATTAAACGGTAAGGGAGTTTTAACCTCCGGTGTAAAGGGAGTAGGTAAGAACAAGCAGAGAGCTAAAGCATTGATTATCCCGGAGCAAGTTAAATGAATGAAATTTTAAAGGCGGTAAATTTAGGTAAAGCATATTCCGGAAGGCGCGTTGTAAGAGATGTAAACATTGAAGTTAATACCGGGGAGGTAGTAGGGCTTTTAGGTCCGAACGGCGCAGGTAAAACTACTACTTTTTATATGATTATGGGATTGATTAAGCCTGATTACGGTACTATCTTTCTAAATGATGTTGATATAACTCATCTTCCTATTTATCGCAGAGCACGACTTGGAGTCGGCTATTTACCGCAGGAGCCTTCAATTTTCCGTGGCCTTGACGTGGAGAAGAATATTTTAGCCGTACTTGAGATCAATGAGCCTATCGAAGAAAATAGATATACTATTCTTGAAAGCTTACTTGCCGAGTTTTCGATTACTCACTTAAGAAATGCTTCTGCTCTCTCTCTTTCGGGGGGGGAAAGAAGAAGGGTGGAAATAGCCAGGTGCTTAGCGGCAAAGCCGAAATTCATTCTGCTTGATGAGCCGCTAGCAGGGATTGACCCGATTGCAATTTCAGAAATTAAAGATTTAATTATGCATTTGAAAGACCGCAACATCGGAGTGATCATTACCGATCATAACGTGCGTGAAGCTTTATCGATTATTGACAGAGCTTATATAATTCATGACGGAATAGTGCTTATGCAGGGCGGGGTCGTAGATGTGGTTAACCATCCCGAGGTGCGGAAAGTTTACTTAGGAGAAAAATTTAATTATTAGTTGTTATCTCTGCTTGCCATTAATGAAAAAATGTGGTTTTATAGAGAGCGCTTTTAGAAGCTTTTTGGAGAGGTGGCCGAGTGGTCAATGGCAGCAGACTGTAAATCTGCCCGCGCGAGCGTTCGTAGGTTCAAATCCTACTCTCTCCACCATCTAAAACCTTTTTTATGTTTGCGTATGTTAAGATAATTAAGCGTTTGACTTTTTATTTATCTGGATGTATGTCTATCACTCGTATGAGAGCTAGATAAAGTTCAGCCAAAAAGCGGGTGTAGCTCAATGGTAGAGTCCCAGCCTTCCAAGCTGGTTGCGTGGGTTCGATTCCCACTACCCGCTCCAGTATAGATTTTATATAGTAGGAAATTTATTTTTTAGGAGAGACCGGAGATGGCCAAACAGAAGTATGAAAGGAATAAGCCGCACGTTAACATAGGTACGATAGGGCACGTTGACCATGGGAAGACGAGTTTAACGGCGGCGATAACGAAGTTTTTCGGAAATTTTGTAAGTTACG
>JACGYV010000045.1 GCA_014116815.1 Holosporaceae bacterium 'Namur' | reverse complement strand
TCTGCTTATTTTGCTTAAATTCTTGTTTAGGTTCTTTCTGTTGTTGGAAATTCTCCTTGTATCCACTGATATCAACTCTTTCACCCTTACTGTTTTCAAAGATAAGCTTGCCATCAACTACTTTCGCCTTTAACCCTGCCATTATGGCGTTCTGTGCTTCTATCGGTACTTCCAGGTTCTTTGCTTCATAGTATTCTTTAGCTACTCTTACTGATTCATCACGAGTTTCTGCTTTCCTAAAGCTTTCTTCTTGTTCTGGAGTTAATTTACTTCCTTCTTTATTCTTATTAATATTATCCTTAGCTTGATCTTGGAATTCTTTAAATTTACCCCAAGTAAATGAGCCGATCATATCTCCTATTGGAGAAAATATTCCATTCCTAACCATCTTGACTATCTGATTGGTTATCATATTTCCTAGATCATTTACAACCTTCTCGGTTTGCTCTTCAAACTCCAGGTCTTCTATATCATCTACCTTCTCACATACCTCCTTTATCTTTTCTTTTTCTTCTTGCTTATTAAATACTCCAAGCTCCATACTTGGAATAGTAGAACAACTCCCAGATACTAGTATTTCATCACTAAATATGTTACTGCCACTTAAAGTGCTAATTATGTTATTTGCATCGTACGAACCAAAGCCACCCTCTTTGCTTTTTAAACCGGCATTCATCAAGTGCTTATCACTGGGTGCATATTCATGCATTTTACTTCCTAGCTTATCACAAAAGTCATCAGTAATGCTTAACACATCATTCAAGGTATCAGCTATATCATAACCAGTCATTGCTGCTCCCACTACAGGCAACCCTCCTGCCACTCCTCTTAAGATTTGTTGATGTGCCTGTCTATATTTGCCTTGATAATCCTTAGCTAGCATATACTGTGCTGCTGCAAGCATTTTCTTTTGCGCTTGCTTATTATTGCTCCATTCATCATAAGCGACTACTTTATTAAGCTCTTCCTTATGGGCTTGTAGCATTGAGTGGATTGATTTCCTTATCGATTCTTCTATCTCACGCTGATTTTTCTTAAGCCCTACCTTAAGCGCTTGTTTAGCTACACTTGATATTCCGGTTATCATTACATGATCAGTTAACCTTTCAGTAAGGGTAGCAGGCGTTGCTTTTTTAAACCCTAAAGATTCCCCAATTCCAAGCTTTTCAATCCCGGTCTGTATTCCAGCTAATATTACACTTACTGCTAATTCTATCCCTTTACTTTTAAAATACTGCCCAATATCAATTCGTTGCCCTTGAGCTGTTGCAATCGCTGTTGTTACTACATCCTTAATCCCTCCAACTATAATACCAACGCTTAAGTGCCCTAATAACCCGGAGCTTCCTATTGCTAATGCTGCCCCTACTACTATTTGAAAAACTCCAACTACAAAAGCAAATACATTACCAAAAAAGCTGTTATCCTCCTCAGGAATGAATATTGTTCCAATTTCGTAAAATCCTACGATACCTAAAGCAGATATTTCATTTGCTTCATCTTTTAGCTGATTATAATTATTAATTGCATCTTTGAGAAAAGTAAAAGATTCTATTGTAAGATGTATTTGGTCATCACCCATAGCTGATTCTACAATGCTAATATCTAGCACTATATTTTCAGCCATAGTTGTAAGAATATTAATTTTACCTCTAAACTGCTTAGAAAGAGGCAATTCATTGTTTGTAATATCCTGAATTCCTACTAAACTTATTGGTAACTCGTAAAGAGGAATAATAACATTATTTATATTGTCTAATGCTTTGTGAAGGTGCTCTTTTACTCCTGCCTTATCATTGCTACTTATCAATAAATTAGCTTTAACATAGTGGGCAGCAAAAGAAAAATCAGGATCTAATTCTATTGCTCTATTGAGATCAGAAAGAGAGTTAGTTTCTAAACCTCTAATAGTCAAATAACTAGGGTTTATTATTAATGTTGAGTTTTTATGCTTTTCAGTTATCTCATCTTTAAATTTTGTAAAATTGGTCGTTACTTGCTTTTTAATGTTATTATTTCTCTCAGATAAATCAGACTTTTCATCAAGCTTATCAGTTATATTGCATTCCATCAATTTGAGCTGATCTTTAAGCCATAACCCCCATAATTCTCTACTTTGTTCTACCTCGGCATTATAATATAACTCTCTGTCCTTATCTTTATGCTTAAACTTCTTTAAAAACTCACCAAATTCTTTAAAAAGATTATCTTTAAGCGTCATCATTTCAGTCTGGCAAACTTTGTCTTGTAATAACCTTTGTGTTTCAGCTAAATTACGCCACTCCATTAAATTATCAATGGAATATGTTCCATTGACTTGGTACCAAGTATAAGCATTTTGAAGCTTAGCTAATGCTTCATCGGTATTAATTATTAATTGCCCACTTCCACTATTACCTTGGCGTGCAGTTCGCCCTAAAGCTTGGGCTTCTACTCTGTAATTGTCTGGTAAATAACTTAAACAAACATGTAATCCACCTCTCTTCTCAACATCACAGCTGGTTTTAAGATCAGTGCCCCTACCTGCTAAATTGGTCGCGATAATAATCTCACCTTCTTCCAAGCGGCGATTGGTTAACGTCTGTTGAAGATCATCATTTCTACTATATAATTTTATTTTAGTTTTATCGTATCCTGTGCTTTCTAATATTTCTTTAAAGCTTTCTGCTTGAAATACCGTTTCTGCTATTAGTAGTACAGCTCTTCTTACTTCTAGAACTTTCTTTACATTTTCGATAACAGCATTTTCCCAATCAGCATCATTAGCCAAAACTGCTGGTAATTTGGTAAAATCTTTAGGTTTAAATGTAGGAATTGAAATAGAATCTACCCCATAAAGTGTGCTTAATAAAGCCCTATCATCAGTAGTTCCTAAAGTACCAGTCATCCCGAAAATCTTACCCTTATACCTTTCAAAAAAAGCTTTATTTGACATAAAGGTTATAGTTAGCTTTTCAGAAGAAATTTTTAGGTTATGTTTAATCTCCAAAAATTGATGCAGACCATCAGATAACTCCGTGTTAGTTTGAATAATTCCAGTATTACTAAAATCTATAGGGGCAATTTCAAAATCACCATCTTCTGCTTTAGTGAAAGTATATTGTTTTTCAGATTCATAATTATAAGCAACAATAGCTGAGGAAGCCCAGTTATCTACTTGATCTTTAGCAAATGCTTTAAGATGTACTGGTACTTTTATGATAGCTTCCGTTCCATTGATTAATTTATTTATATAACCAACTAACAATCCATGGATGAATTTAGTATGATCTTCAACTTCATACTCTTTATGCTTATCATACTTATTAGTATCTAGGTTTAATTGCCAATCTACCCAAACTAAATTACCTTCATCATTAGTATCAAATTGGGCAACAATTTGTTCTAAACGACCCCATATAGCAACCAGTAATGGCTGTAAGAATTCGAACCTCGATAATAAACTTGATAACATTACTATGTGTGAACTTTGGTCAATACACATGTTATCAACTTCATCAACAACTATGACACCTGGCTTTCTATCCCCTCTAATGTTTCTATCCATATACTCATGTCGTAATAGGTCTCCTATATAATTAGTGATATCCCCATAAACTATACTTTGCTTGTAAGCTTCTTTTTGTGAGTTCTCTGCAAGTTTAGTATTGTCGCCGTTAGTAATTCCAAGTAATTGATAGAACTTTTTCTGATCCCCTGAATCTCGCTCAGCAAGTATCGGTGAACTCGTTAGTATCTCAGCTCCATTACCTTCTAAAACTTTAATTGCAGTTAGCATTGCAACAATAACTGATTTACCTTCTCCTGTTGCAATCTGTGCTAACCTGCCATTTTCGCCTTTATAGATTAATAGGGTAGCAATGACTTGTATAAGCCTAGGCTCGATAGCTTGGCTCAAAAACATTGCTCGTTTGATAACAGCTAAAACCTCAGCTATTTTTTCATTAACTTCCTCAGGGTTAATTGACCATTTAACAATATCGTCTTCTAACCAGGTATGAATCTTTTTTTCTGCTTCGACTTCTTTTATTTTAGCAAGAATAGAGTTTATTTCTGCTATAACCATTTGATCAAAATTGTTTTCTGAGATTAATTCTTTCCAAAGCACATCTTCTGTTTTTGCTTCACTTTCTTTACCACAACTTGCATTATCGCTATTTAGGTTTTCTAATATCTCTTCATATTCTAACAGTTGTTTTTGTAGCTCTTCTTCTACTTTTCCTCCATTCTTTATATGTGCTTTGAGCGTAAAGTATGCTGCTTTACCTATAGGAGTTTGAATGAGGTTACTTAATGTTTTTGTTCCATCATCTGCTAGAGTTGAATTACTATTTTTTATGTAATATCCGATGCTATATACAGCATGTTCTTTTAAATTATAACTTTCATCTGAACTTATTATTTCTAATAATTTTTCTTTAGTATCTGAATCTAAGTTCCCCTCTGTTTCCAATATCTGATGGATAGCTTGTACTGCTACTTCAATAAAAATTGATTTATTTAGAAGATCAGTAAAGTATGGCAATGAAGTAGTTTGTAACTTATATCCCTTATCTATTGCTAATTTTAATGTAGACAGTATTCTTTCTTCATCAGATATATTCGTTATTCTTCCTTCAACCAATAAGCTTTCTATTAGCTCAATAGTTTTGTCGCTTACATTTAACTCTTGCTCAAATACTTCTTTTAATTCTCCTAACTTAGCTAATGTTTGTATGATGTCTGAGCAGATCTCACTAAGTTTAGCGTTTATACTGACATAACATTTATCTATTCCAGGAAATATTGTTGCAGTATCTATAATAAAATTATTGTTGATCTTATTTGCAATCTGGTGTTCTAAAAGCACTGCATAGTTAAGTTTTATATTTTCACTTATTGTGTCATTCCAAACTATTTCTGAAATTTTTGCTAAGCCGCTATTAGTTATTTTAGCATTGTACTCACTTATTTGATCCTTAAATATTTTTGCAATTATATCTAAGCTGTTATTATTTGATAGATTGTCCTCTAGGTATTTTATTTCCGGATGATTAAGAGGATTACCTTTGTTGCTATACTCTGCTAATATAGAAACTAAGTCACTATGCTTTAGCCAATGATGTAATACACAAGTATGTTCTGTTTTACTTGCTTCAGAAACTAAATGTGGATTACTGTGCAAATAATTGGATTCATTGAAGTACTTATTGGGAATATAGCAATTATCCCTACCATACTTCTCCCAATGGTCTAACCCATTTTCATATACTCCATATTGTATACCAAGAAGTACATCTGGGTAAGAGCTTAGGTAATACCCTTCATCAAATAATATGTTGTCTGTATATGTGCCCATTATGATTATCTTCTTTACAGGCTTAAGCTACTAGCTTTGTTTTTTGGGACTGTATGGACTGAGCTCTATGGGTATGTATATCATCTGTATTTATCTTAGAGCTTTCTCTGAAATTAAACCATTCCTCTTCATTTTTATTATCTGCTTTCTTAGTAGAGTCAGCTTTAGTTCTGTGATCATTAAATGGCTTTTGCTCCTGGTTATGCGATTCAAAATTATAATTTGGACTCGCTATCTTTATATCTTCTATTAATTTAACCTTACTCGCTTGTTCGCGTGCTATCTGAGATTGGTCATTTATACCTGTACCAATCGTATTATAAGGTTTGTTGACTGACCCAGAGATAAGCCCCTGACTTACAAGACCACAATATTTCGATAACCTGTCCCTAGTTTCATCTACACACCAACTATGATATTTACCCTCGGCTGGCACACAATGAAAGTTCCCTACTATCTTTAAATCTATTTTACCATCATTAATCACTGGAGTTTTATTTATATAAATTCTACTCCCACCTATTTCAAATTTACTTAAGCTGTTGTGTATCTTATCACCTTGGAATTCTAAGTTACCACCTATTAAAGTTTTTGATTCAGGTCCAGTGTTATCTATAAATTTCTCTTTATAGCAACTCATTCGAAGCTGCCATTTATCATCCCAATGATTGCCACTTTTTGCAGCTTCGATAGATTCCGGCTCTATTTTATAAGTACCACTGCGTTGATTGATTAATTTCTCAGCTTTAATTAACGCATTTCCTCCAACTTCAAAGCTTGCAGAAGTTATAGTTAATTCATTTATTGTATTATTTGTATAACTTGTAATTATAACATCTCCTTGGCTTATAAATTTAGCCCCCGGATTAATGCTTAATTTATTATTAATTTTTGCTTTGATAGACTTACCTGCTTCTAAAACTTTGTATACTTCTAGATTATTACAGCCTATCTCAATAATATTTGGGCTTTGTACTATTCCATCTATAGAAATAATATCTCCTTGTAACTCCAGTAATTGATTGCTTTTAACTAACTCTGATACTTTCAAATTAGGGCTCAATGTAAAAATAGAACCACTAGAAAGCACATTATTTAATATGGCTTCACTATCACTTATTATAGTTAAATTTCCATTTACTTTATAATTATTAAGAATAGCCTCAGTTCCAGCATATATATAAAGTTCTTTCCCATTATAATTTTTGCTGAAAGTTTTAGAGGATGTATATGAATTTACATTAAAATAAGCCTCTCCATTGATATAGCTTTTATCATTGATAACATATTTAAAAGTCCTAACATTAGCATCACCTGCTAAATATAGCTCATGAAATAATAAGTTACATTCAATGTTTGCATCTAGATTATTTCCTATAAAAGTACTATTAAAGTTAGCACTTGAAGCTTCTAAGGTCACATTACCAAGGTTTATTGAGCCAGCAACATTAATAGATCCTGATAATGCATATAAACTTACACTACTTGATAACATTCCTTTTGAGCCAACGTGTATTTTAGAATCACTATTAGCATTTTCAAAATAAATATTTTGATAATCAAAAAATATTTCTTTTAGTAAATATGAGGACTTTGGAACCGTAAGAAATTTAACTTCATTTAACCCTGGGAAATTACATCCATTACAATATATGTTGTAAGATGTAATAAAAATTATTTCTGCCGGGTGGTTGTATACATTAATACTCCCAAGCAAGTTAATCCAATTTTCTTTATTAGATATAAATATTATTTTATTTGCTTCAACCGAATTAATAATAGATAACCCTTCACTACCAACAAATATCCCTTCTTCTCTAATTACATAACTTTTTTCAGCCTTACCAAGCACTACACCTTCAGGTGTCACTACATATGGTCCACTCTCATATATATTACGATAGGAAGAAGTTAAAAATTGGGTCAAATATCCTTTCTCACTGAATACAGGATCACCATATTGATCCAAAGTTATACTAAAATTTTGATGCTCACTGTCGCTAATTTCTAATAACCCGGTATCACCATATATATTCCATGCATTTTCGTGCAACATTTTAATTAACTCTGTATTTATATTTAATATTTAATTAAAATTCTTATAATATTTAAATTTTATATTTTACAATTCTTAGTATATTAAATATAAAGGAGAATCCTGAATTTTTTACTTAGCTTTCTTTCAACTTTTTGATAAATAATAATGAAAAGACAGGAATCTTAGCTTAAAGGCTTAAAAAATCATTTAACTAAGGATTAATAATTATAGATAATAAATTATCATATGAGATGCTTCAGTATTGATTGCTTTAATTGTACTGGTTGAGATTTAATCCGGCGGTTATATAAAATAGGAATAAGATAATGTCAAGCCCCCGCAATATGTTCCAGTTTTTAGTTAGTGACAAGTCATGTAGTTAACGATTGTATTAGGGGCTGGCGGCTTGTAATTTAGAGAGCTATGAGGTCTAATTTCGTTGTAGTGCTTACGC
>JACGYV010000044.1 GCA_014116815.1 Holosporaceae bacterium 'Namur' | reverse complement strand
TATCTCTCTAGCCATTTTGCTACCTGTTCATATAATTTTCTAGTATTCATTCTGATATCACTTAGTTGATCAGCTTGATACTTGAATTCTTCCTGCATTATCAACCCTGGAAATTTGCTATTAAAGTAATTAATAAATCTATTTAGCTCAGCAACATTGTTAAATTTTAAGCTAAATGTTGTAGTTATTTGTTGGTTGCTTGTATTTGTTCTATACTGAGTATCGGTTTGTATAGTGTTTATTCCTGCCATTGATACCATGGCTTGCTCTACTGCAATACCATTATATATATCATCCCAACTTACTTTTAATACTTTTTGGAATTTTCTCATAAGTTCATTATGACTTAAGTTTATTTGGTCTGTTTTACCAGTTTCAGCGCTTGCTTTAGCTTCACTCTCTTTGTTACTAGCTATTGTTTCACTCCAACTTATACTACTACCTCCACTCGCTCGCCCAATCCTCCTTAAATTTTCTCTATTATCAACACTTATGCTGCTATTTACAGCTCTTTGATTACCTACTGCTGCCTCTCGCAGCTCATAATTTAGTAACCATTCAAAAAATTCTAAACCATGCCTTACAGAGATACCAAGGTTGTAACTACTTAATGTGCAGTTTCCATTGTCATTACTTTGAATAATATGATATGGCCATGTTTCTATATGGTTTAGAGCATCATTAAATATGTTTTTTATATGTTCTGATAGTTCTATTCCATATATATTACTTAATCCATTTTCTATATTTTCTGGCTTTGAAAATATTGCTTGAATTACCCCTATAATATATTGGGTTAGTTCTTGTTTATCCTCTTCTAATTTAAAAGAACCTATATAATAGGATTTGATTTTTCTCATCCCTCCTTCGAACTTAGTATACCTACTATGAGCTACTCCATCTATCCTACCAGCCTCTATCCATCGGTTATCCACTCTTGCTATAATTCTATCTTCACTAAATTTAGCTAAGCTTATATACAAACAATGCCCAGGCTTTACTACCGCACGTCCATTTAGTCCTTCAATCTCATGTTCAGAATATCCTGTTCTTATTACATACTCTGCTCCTATACTTAAGCTCAATAATTTATTTATTATTGACTTCGCTCTTTGTTCAATTAAAACCTCTTTGTAGGTAGAGCTAATCCAGTAGTTGTTAATCTTTTCTCCCATTAAAGTATCAATTATTGTCATAATTTCTTTGAAGAGCTTACTACCAGCTTCTCTATCTGGTATCTCAACTTCAAGGCCTTTTTGTAACTTTAAGTAAAGCTCTATATATAAATATAGCCTTATCCCTAATATCTCATCTGAGTGTCCTCCCTCAACTCGTATAGTTCTTTGATGTTCAGGCCGAATTTCTATTATATTTTCTAGATACATTCTATATGTTCTGCGCAAACTTATATCATTCTTCCAATTTTTTAATTTTTCATTACCTGTAATCTCATAGATTATATTTGCAACCGTCTCATCATTTAATCTTCCAGTATAGCTAACCATACCCCTTTCTAATATCTTTCTTAACCGTTGTTCAGTCACAAAATATTTATCTAGCAATATTCTGCCCTGTAGCATATTTGGCTTAATAAATAAAGAAATATTGAGCGCATCATCATTGTTCTTATTCAGGCAAGTAACATCTGCTCCATTTGCAACTAAATATTTAACTACTGCAATATGATGGTTTATTGCCGCCAACATTAACGGTGTGTATCTTCCTTCGTTGTTTTGGTCATTTATATCTATCCTGCCGTGTGCAAGTATAGCTTGAACTGCTTCCAAATCTCCCCGCTCAGCAGCATCATGCAATTCAGTTTTTTCATTTGTTAAGGTTATATTCTTTAATCGTAATGTTCCCTGTCCTAAGTAATAATCATATACTTCAGTGGGTAATTGTGCTGTTTTAGCTGATTCTTTTAATGCTTCTATAAACACATTTTTTTGCTCTAAACTTAAAGGAATATGGGTAGTGCCTTTTGTGCTTCTTATTACTAAAGTTTCTTTATCAAATACTAAGTATGTTTTGTGCTTTAATGCATGGTCAAAAGTATTATCGATCCATGTAGGGTTGGAGCTATATTTATAACAATAAATATTTACTAACCTAAATGCTTCTTCATTTTTTAGAAAAATGATATCAGAATTAAGAAGGAAATTTTTGGTTATAGCGTATGCTATATCTGCTTCCCTACCAACAATTAGTATCTCTAAAGCAGATTGTAATCGTTTTTTAATTTGGACATTACCAGATCGAGCACTCTCTAAGAATTCTGTAAGTAGTGTTTCAACTAACTCATTTTCTTGTCTATTACTTACTATCGTGTTTATGGTGCGTTCTAAAAAGAAAATTACTTTATGATCCTCAGATTGTTTTGGTTTAAATAAGTACTGATATATTGGCTTAAGTAGTTCCGGCTGTTTAAGCTTAGTCCCTAAAGAGCGTAATATCAAAACCACCCTAATTTTTATATCTCTATCATTACTACTTGTTAACTCTAACAGTTCTTCTATTACTCTTTTGAGTAAATCATAATTAGATTCTTTATAAATAGCTCTTATATTAGTTAAAGCTTCCGCTGCAGTTAACCTGAGCCATTTTTCATTACTAGCTAGTTTTGCTACCAATTCAGAAATAATTTTATTGAAAAGTACTAAATTATGGTCTCCTATTGTATTTCCTAAAGAACCTAGAGCCTCTATTGCACTAGATCTAATATACTCTTCTACACCCTCTTTTAAATTCTCTAATAAGAAGCTAACCACCCTATCTATCAAAGCAGGAGAAGGCTTTTTATTTATTAGGTCACTAAGTAGAAGTGCAGCTGCATTATATTCCCATTGCCATCTATAGGTAAGCTTATTTAGCAACTTTATAACAGCGGCTTCTATTAGCTTAGATTCTTGTATACTTATTAGTATCTTAAGTAGAGAATGTTCAATACTAAGGTGTGTGTAACTTAAGCGCTTTAATAACTTTTTAACTATTGTTTCCAATAGATTTTGTTTTTGGATACCAGATATTTTAACTAATTCTTTTATAACATTATCATTTGCTTCCATATCGGGTGATGTTAAGGATTCAATGATTATTTTTATTGCTTCAGGTAACTTATAATTTTGCTGACCGATTATTATATTAGCTAATACTTCTCCAATCCCACCTTCAATTTGTTTGCTTGCTGATAATATTCCATTTGCTACTGCACTTATCAATTCAGGTTTGTTTCCCCTGACTAGCATTTTTTCTAAAGCATCTACTGCCGCCTCTTTTACCCACTCATCTCTCATTCCCATATTTCTATCATTAAGTGTTAGGGTTATCTCTGTTGCTATAATGGTTAATATTTTAGGCTCGTGAGTAAAATATGCAATTCCCTTTAAAGCTGATACATATCTAATTTTTATACTATAATCTCTTGTGTTATAATTATCTAACTCTTGTCTTAACTGATCAGTTATTTGCTTCATTAAGCTTAGATTTTGCTCCTTATCCAATAACTCACATAATATACAAATAATGCTACTAGCGCTGAAAGCTGCTCTTGTTAAAAGAAATTTTGATAGCTCTCCGATTACTTTTTTAGCTAATTCAGTATTCTTTGTGCTCTTTACTATAATCCCTAGTAATCTTATAATCTTGTGAGTTACTTGATCCTCATCCTCGCTATTCACCTTTAACTGGTTAAATATCAAGTTAATTATTGTTTCTGCCAAATTGCCGTTCTGGAGCTTAATTACTAATTTACTCAGTGAAGATAGTATTAATACTCGGTATTCTTTTGAATAGTCGCTTAGATTCATATCCTCTGTAAATGCCAACAAATACCTTTTTATCTTTTCTATTAATTCTGGCTCTTCAAGCTTGGGTAAAATTATGCCAATAACATTTAAAGCCCTCATGTCATATAATTCATCTTCCTTACTAATTAGTAATAAATTAACTATTTCTTCTAATTTCTCATGCTTATTAATAAGGGGGAACTTTTCAAAAGCTTGATATATTTCATTATCACTACATTTCCCGTTTAAATATTCTCTTAAAATTATAGCTAAAAAAGTATTTATAAGTTTATTATTAACTTTATAAGTAGAACTAAGTATATTTACGCTGTGTTTCAGAATATCAATATTACTAAATTGTTTTGTAATATTCCCAATTATTTCTCTGTGTACCTCGATACTTTCATCTACTTCGCATTCCTCTAAACATCTAATTAATAAGCTTGCATGCTTAAACCCAATAATTTCTCTAGGTTCAGTTTCTATAAAATACCAGAATCTTATTAGGGCACTATAATCATTTAATGTTTTGCCTCTCTCAAATAAGACCCCAGCTACATACCACCACATTACCTCATAGTAAGGCGTGTATTTATGCTCTCTTATTAACCTTTCTGCCTCAGCATATCTCTCACTTCCCACCTCTTCTATGCTTCTAGCAATATATCTTGCTGCAAAATATTCTTGGAATGTTAAATGTATAAAGTGTACTTCTTCTCCTATACTTTTTATTATCCCGATCTTAAGTATCTCTCTTATATGTCTTCCTAATACTTGCGATACTACTTCTTTACTTATTACTATTTCATTCTTTCTCATTCCTTCTATGGCTAGCTCTTCTAATTTTAATACTAGCTCCTTACATTCATCCCATTCATTTAATCCTATCTCTTCTGCTTCTTCCCTAAAAAACTGCTTATTCTTTTCTTTAACTAGATACCTTTTTAACAGTTTCCCACTTATTTCTTTATATAGCTTACTTGAAGTATAACTTTTATCTCTGCTTAAATCTTCCCATGCATAACATATTAATTCTAAGTTAATTGGGATATGAGTTATTCCCCATATACCTTTATTACTTTCTAAAAAATTTATTATCTCCTTACTTTTGTATGGGGACATAAATTTGTTAATATAATTTTTTATGTTTTCGCTGGTAAACCCTATGTTTTGTAGCTCCTCATCTATATTAACTGGAGTACCCTCAATCTGCCTGATTCTGCAAGTAGGTCGAGAAGTAATGATTACTTTATTGTTGGTATCGGTTAATATTTGGGTCAGTAATTGTGTTATTCTACTTCCTTCAGCTGTAGCCATTAATGAAATTATTTCATCATATCCATCTAAAATAAATAATGTATTCTTAGAATTATTAATTACAAACTGCTTAATACTAATTAAATCAGGCTTACTATCATTGTCACCACCCATGCAGTAATCCCTTATAATCTCACTAACGCTTGGGGTATTAGAATATTGTCTATTTATATTTATAGCTATTTTCCTAAGCGGCAGCCATATTACTGCTGAAAATTTATCATTCCATAGCTGGTTCTCACCCCACATTACTGAAGCATATTGGCATAATGTACTCTTACCTACTCCTGGTATACCATAGATAGCTATTTTCTTTATTTCTCTGCCTTCTCTATTATTAAATAGCTGCTTAACCTCTATTGTTTCTTTCTCTTCGTGTATTGATTCATAAGTCTCTAATCGCTCATCCCGCACTTTAGCTGCTTTACCCCTTTCTTCTTCTGCTCCTTCTTTTAGCTGGTTTTCCTTTTCTTCAAATACTTCTTTTTTTAAAATGGCTAAGTTAATAAAACTGCTTGTGATCAGAACATTCTTTAATACTAGATTATTAAGAGTTTTATAGTTTAAATAATATTCCTTTAAAGAGGTGATTACTTCATGCTGTTTATTTTTTGCTATATTTGGCCTTTCTATTCTCATGCTACCCTCTTTCCTTATATTTTATTGATTGACCATAAAACAATTTATTACTGGAGATTTATATCTTTTCTATTACTTAAAATGCTCCCTATTCATTCTTTGCGTATCATTTCAAATTTTTATTACATATTCTATATTAATTTCTTTTAAAACTATTGCTAATTAATATAAATTTAAATACTGCTTATGCTTTATCTTGCAACATATTTTAAGGTAGAATAAATAGAATACATATTATATATATGAAATATATTAAAATATTTTAATAACTAAGTGACTAACTTATTTATTCTTATTACCATTGTTTTAATTAATGTATGGGTAAAGTGGCGTTCTGTTTAAATTAGAACTGAGAAAAAATATGCCTTTAGCTAAATGATTTAAGGGATTTGGGTATTTTCCAACATTAGTACAAAAACAGGCACATCAATTTTATATGTTAAGCCACAAGCGTGTTTTAAAAAATTTAGGTAGTCCATTTTGAATGGTTTTCAGCTAAGTTTATAAAGTGTATACTTCTTATTCTTAATAAAAGGCCAAACAATCCAAGCGAGAAAACCAGTACTTTTCTACATAAAATCTCTTATTAAAAAGATGAGTTAGGCTGTTTAAGAAATTGTATTTCTTTAGGGCTTGATATTCTTCCAAGTATTTTATTACGATGAGGAAACCTACCAAACTTTTTGATTATTTCATAATGTTGCTTAGCATATTTTAATTGCTCTTTCTGCTCTTTAAATAAATCTAAACATAGCTTTTGGTCTTCTAAGTTTTCACTATGCATTAAAGGAAGATATAAGAAATGTTTATATTCATTCTTAGATAATTGTTTATCAAAAATATGATGAAGAGCATATTTTACAAGGTTTAAAGCTTTCTCATCCGTTGAGAATGCTTGAGGCGTGTCTCTAAACATGTTCCTAGGGAATTGATCTAATATGATGATAAGAGCTAGTAATCCTTCAGGAGTATTTTTCCAATGAGCTAGCCTTTCTAGTGAAGCTTGCTTGTAGATATTATAAAACTTATTAGTTATCAAAGTATCAAATTCATTATTCTTAGCAAACCATAAAGGCTGGCTTTCCTGAGAAAACCAGAAACCAAGAATGTCTTCAGGTAAGGGTTGATTAGGTTGTGTATACATAACATTATTATTACTTGGTTGTGTGATACTTAGAATAAGTATTATAAGGAAACAACAAAAGCTTAAAATTAAAAAAGTTTTCCACTTAGAAATATACATTGAATACATAACTTTTTATTATTTATACCTTTATTTCCTTAGGTAGCACAAAGGGGTTCATTGTAACCTATACTATAATATGTTTTTTCGTAAAATACTTTTTTACTAAGAATAAAGGTATGCACTTTTATAAATTTAGCTGAAAACTTTTGGAATCGACTACCTAAATCTTTTATAACAGGCTTGTTAAGCTTAACATATAAAATCGATGTGCCTGTTTTTGTACCAATGTTGGAAAATACCCAATAATTGGGATAATTTATCCGCATATTTTAAGTATTCCGCTGAAATAAGGAAGCTGATTTACACTACCAATCCTATTGAAGGCTTTCATAGGGGAGTGCGAAAATACACCAAAATCAAGGGGGCTTTCACAAGTGAAAATGCATTGTTTAAGCTCGCTTCTCGTGCTATTAAAAATATTACCGCTAAATGGAATCAGCCAATACAAAATTGGGCCTTGATCACTTCACAGTTAGATATTTATTTCCCTGACAGAATAAACTTCGGGAGATAATTTAAAAATGATATGGTTCGTTGAACACTCCCTAATTAGAGAGGTTGATTGTATAACCCTTTACTTTGTTATCCTCCGATTATTTCTATCAGAGTCGCCTTTCTTATTCTCAACTTCTTCTGGATATTTCCGTAGCAGGAATTGAATCCTGCTTGTGTAGCTCCTTTTCTGCAAAAGACATACCGTTTTTAAGTGGAATATGAATTGGCTTTAAAGGCTGAACGTTATAATCTTTTGGTGAATATTGCTCAAAAGACTTTGCTTTTATCCTACTTAAAAAGGTAGTTTTGCAACTCGGTTCTTCTACCTCCTTTGCTAGATTTTCTTTTCCTGTATCAATATCTGGCTTTTCAATGTTCTTAGCTTTTACATTATTATCTTGTGCTTCTTTTAAATTCTCTTCTTCTAATTCACGTTCAAGAACTATTAGAGAAGCTTCAATAATATCATCACTTATTGGAGAAGTAACACACATACCATAAGAAGTATACCCTAGCTTATTGAATATATCTACCTCAGCATTACAGTCTATAATTAAAAATTCTGCTACTTTTTTTTAGTCAGGATAAGATATTTCTTTACACTCTACTAATATATGCAAAGGAGGGAAGTGTTGCAAAAATAGAAAATACTTATTTTTTTATGCTCTAAATAGGCTTAAAACCTGCTTATTATTATACACTTTTATGTTTTCGCAACACTACCGGACTTTTCAACACGTATGGTTCGTATAATGACTTAGGGTGATTTTCTGTAAATATCAGGTCGATAGGCAGAAGACATTACCATATTATAAAATAAAAAACTAGCAAAGTGTTGACACATAAGTTTTAAGGAAGCAAAGATTTAATAACGGAATAAGAGACAGAGGTGCCCCCCAAAAAGTGGAACAGTTGAGAGAGGAGGATTTAGGGTGTAAATTAAACTTAAATATAGAAGGTAATTTATGACTAAATCAAATATAAAGAAGAAGCCCCATACAGCAGCATATA
>JACGYV010000001.1 GCA_014116815.1 Holosporaceae bacterium 'Namur' | reverse complement strand
AGCAGGCAAATAAACTATTAAATATAGTAATCAGCTATGCAAGATATGCGGAAATTTTCTCATATAATTATGCTTCAAAAACATTTAGCATAAAGTAGTTATTTAAATTGCTATAATATAGTATGGGGTAAGGTAGAATAAAATAAAAAAAGATGTCACCGAATCCTTATAGTTTAGATTTAAGACAGAAAGCAATAAGATACTTGGGAAAGAGCCGGAAGTTAGTAGGAATAATATTTCTTTTTATAAATATCAGAGAGCAGGAAATTAATTAAATCAGTCGGCTGTAAGCTACCCCTCCTTACTCATCAGATCTCAACTCAATAGAGAAAATGGGCTAATATGGAGCAATGGATTTAAATGCACCAGCATTCATGATACAATCTCCACCTTTTTCCTTATAAAATAATTTAACTAATTTAGTTTACATAAGAAATTACTATCTTATTTCACAAAATAATCTACTTAAACGAATTCCATATATAATCGAAATTTTTAACTCCTACATCAAATAATGCCTGATCCTGAATTACAATAACTCTCATTTTTTCCAAAAAGAATATTGCCACATTCCCTGAAAAATATGAATGTGCAACTAAAGAAGTTTGATATAATGGAATTTGCTTAATTTTAAAATTATTATATTTTTCAAAATTTAAAAAGTTACCGCTTGGTGTAAACATTCTTACTTTTACACTTTCTAATCTTGATAACTTTTCATAATGCGCTTGCGCCATAGGGCCTAGTTTCTGCTTAAGCACTAAACCATCGATAGTAAAGATCCTATGTTCACCGGAAGTAGCTTTTAGAACCTCATAGTTATAATCAAAATATTTTTGAATACCGCTTAACCCTTCATATATTTTCATTGAAGAGTTAACTAATACTCCACTATTTTCAACAAAACATACCCCAAACTTTTCAAAAGTAAGCATTACTTTTTCCATAGTCTTTTTATGAGTAGAATGCCGATCATTTTCTAAATTGTTAATCGTACTTACGGATAAATCAGAGAAATCAGCAAGATCTTGTGTAGTCCAGCCTAATAATGTTCTTGCAGCTTTTAATTGGGCGGTAGTAATTTGCATTGCTTAATGTTGTAAAAATTATACTTTATAGATACCTTATAAAGTAATTATTATATTTTTAACAATTAAAAAATATTTTTTAATTAGCTATTAAAAGAAGACTCTTGTCTAGCTAAGCTGATAAATAAGCTTTATAAAATAGTAACTAATCAATCTAAAAAAATACTATTAACTTAAAATAATTTAAACTATTATTTTAACTAAAGTTATCTATATTAGTATATAAGATTAATAAATTTTAAATGAAATATTTTATGCTATGAAGTCTTACTTTTAGGCTTGGCAACAACCTACTCTCCCGTGCCTTAAGACAAAGTACCATCGGCGATGAAGGGTTTCACTTCTGAGTTCGAAATGGGATCAGGTGTTTCACCAACTCTATAATCACCAAGCCAAAAAGTAAGACCTCTATTTTATAAGAGGTATTGTGAGAAATTTTCAAATTCGCCGGGAAAATAATTTATAAGCTTAACACTGTAAGCGATATTAGTTTCCAGCTAAAGTCAATCGTGCTATTAGTATCGGTTAGCTCAATGGATTGCTCCACTTACACACCCGACCTATCAACGTCATGGTCTTTGACGGCACTAGTTGGGAAAATTAGTTTTGAGATGGGTTTCCCACTTAGATGCTTTCAGCGGTTATCCCTTCCGTACATAGCTACCCAGCGTTGCTCTTGGCAGAACAACTGGTACACCAGTGGTACGTCCAACTCGGTCCTCTCGTACTAAAGTCAGATTCTCTCAATTTTCCTTACACCCACGGCAGATAGGGACCAAACTGTCTCACGACGTTCTGAACCCAACTCACGTACCACTTTAATCGGCGAACAGCCGAACCCTTGGGACCTTCTCCAGCCCCAGGATGTGATGAGTCGACATCGAGGTGCCAAACGAGCTCGTCGCTATGGACGCTTGGAGCTCATCAGCCTGTTATCCCCGGAGTACCTTTTATCCGTTGAGTGATGGCCCTTCCACACAGAACCACCAGATCACTATGACCGACTTTCGTCTCTGCTCGACTTGTCAGTCTCGCAGTCAGGCAAGCTTATGCCATTGCACTCTAACAGTTGATTTCCGACCAACCTGAGCTTACCTTCGCACGCCTCCGTTACGCTTTGGGAGGCGACCGCCCCAGTCAAACTACCCACCATGCAGGGTCCCAACCCCTGATTCAAGAGGTTTGGTTAGATGTCAAAAGTTTGAAGGGTGGTATTTCAAGGGCGACTCCACGACAGCTAGCGCCATCGCTTCATAGTCTCCCACCTATCCTACACATCAAACCCCTAACACCACTGCAAAGTTATAGTAAAGGTTCACGGGGTCTTTCCGTCTAACCGCGGGCACTCCGCATCTTCACGGAGATTTCAATTTCGCTGAGTTAATGTTGGAGACAATGGGGAAGTCGTTACGCCATTCATGCAGGTCGGAACTTACCCGACAAGGAATTTCGCTACCTTAGGACCGTCATAGTTACGGCCGCCGTTTACTGGGGCTTCAGCTCAGTGCTTGCACACCTCACCTTAACCTTCCAGCACCGGGCAGGCGTCAGACCATATACTTCCTCTTACGAGTTTGCATAGTCTTGTGTTTTTGATAAACAGTCGCTACCCCCTGCTATGTGCCACCTTATCTTAGTTGCCTAAGTAAGGCCATCCTTATCCCGAAGTTACGGATGCAATTTGTCTAGTTCCTTCAACATCATTCTCTCTACGCCTTGGTATACTCTACCAGTCCACCAGTGTCGGTTTGGGGTACGGTCTATACGCTGGAGTTATTTCCTGGAAGTCTTAGGTTGCACCATGGAATCCAATCACCCGGTACAACTTTCAGCCTTCGTCACTTCCAGCAGGCCCACGAATATTAACGTGGTTCCCATCGACTACGCCTTTCGGCCTCGCCTTAGGGGCCGGCTAACCCTACGCAGATTAACTTTACGTAGGAACCCTTGGACTTTCGGCGAAAATGTTTCTTACATTTTTTTACGCTACTCATGTCAGCATTCTCACTTGTGATACCTCCAGCATGCCTTACGGCACACCTTCACAGGCTTACACAACGCTCCGCTACCGCTTATATTCTAAAGAATATAAACCCGCGTCTTCGGTATATGGTTTTAGCCCCGTTACATTTTCGGCGCAGGATCGCTATTAGACTAGTGAGCTGTTACGCTTTCTTTAAAGGATAGCTGCTTCTAAGCTAACCTCCTAGTTGTTTTGGCATTCCCACATCCTTTAACACTTAACCATAATTTGGGGACCTTAGACGGCGGTCTGGGCTGTTTCCCTCTCGGCCATGGATCTTATCACCCACAGCCTGCCTGCTGTCCTCTACTCATCGGTATTCGGAGTTTGGTTAGGTTTGGTAGGGCTTTGGGCCCCCCTAGCCGATCCAGTGCTCTACCCCCGATGGTAATAGACAACGCTCTACCTAAATAGATTTCGCGGAGAACCAGCTATTTCCGAGTTTGATTGGCCTTTCACCCCTAGTCACAAGTCATCCCTCACTTTTGCAACAGTGATGGGTTCGGCCCTCCGTTAGGTTTCACCCTAACTTCAGCCTGCTCATAACTAGATCACCCGGTTTCGGGTCTAATGCACCTAACTTAACGCCCTATTAAGGCTCGCTTTCACTACGGCTACACCTATCGGCTTAACCTTGCTAGATACACTAAGTCGCTGACCCATTATACAAGAGGTACGCCGTCACAACACATTCTCTTGCGAGAGCGGCTGCTCCGACTGCTTGTAAGCATTTGGTTTCAGGTTCTATTTCACTCCCCTTATCGGGGTTCTTTTTACCTTTCCTTCACAGTACTTGTTCACTATCGGTCGTCAGGTAGTACTTAGGCTTGGAGAGTGGTCTCCCCATATTCAGACAAGGTTTCACGTGCCCCGCCCTACTCGAGATCTTTATCACTTTTTACCTATACGGGGCTATCACCCTTTATAGCTATCCTTTCCAGAATATTCTAGTTTTTATGATAAAGATACTGGCCTAGTCCGCGTTCGCTCGTCACTACTAGCGGAGTCTCGGTTGATTTCCTTTCCTCTAGGTACTTAGATATTTCAGTTCCCTAGGTTCGCTTCTTTAAGCTATTTATTCACTTAAAGATACTGAATAAATTCAGTGGGTTTCCCCATTCAGACATCTACGGATCAAAAGTTATTGGCACTTCCCCGTAGCTTATCGCAGCCTATCACGTCTTTCATCGCCTCCTGTCGCCAAGGCATTCACCAAATGCTCTTTTTATACTTTAGCTGATTCTTAAAAAATACTAACATCGCATACAGAATTAAACTTACAACAAAATTAAATTTTATTTTCGCGGTGTATTAATTTGGAAAATTTCTCACAATTTCAAAAGAACAATGCAGACTAAATCTACATTTTCACTGACGACATTTGTTTTTTCGTGTCGCTTCGTGAGTTGAATTTATATGCGAATTCATTTGCCTAGTCAACATCTATTTTTAATTTTTTTTGATTTTTTATACTTCAAGGTTTAAATCTATTATGAATGAATAACTTAAACTTAGTTCAATTTAATATGACAAATAATATAATTGCGATCCAAATGGATCCCTTAAATAAAATCTCTTTTGCCACCGATAGCTCATGGCTTATCGCTTATGAGTTTTTTAAACGAGGATTCGCGTTATTTATATATACGCCTAAAAATCTTTTTTACCGGGATGGTGAGGTGTGCGCACGCGGAAACTTTATTGAAATTGATGTGTATTTTCCTGCTAAATATAATATAAGCAAAACTACGGTAATAAACCTTGCAAAAACTAAAGCCGTTATTATCAGGCAAAACCCTCCCTTTAATATGGAGTATATCACCACTACTTATCTGCTTGAGTTAATAAAGGATAAAACTCTTATAATTAATAACCCTACGGAAATCAGAAATTATGCTGAAAAACTTTGTGTTTTAAATTTTCCCGGCCTTACGCCGGCAACACTTATAGCCTCAAGCAATGCACCCGAAGTAATGCATTTTATTGAAACACATAAACAGGTTGTTATAAAACCTATATATGCATTCGGCGGGCTTGATATAGAAAAAATCGAAAGCACTACGTATAATATAAAAGGTATATTGAATAAATATATCAGAAAATACGGCAATTTTATATTGCAGCAATATTTACCCTCAATAAGCGAGGGCGATAAACGCATAATATTATTAGACGGAGAGATTCTGGGAGCAATAAAGCGAGTTCCGGATGAGCAGGATTTTAGAGCTAATCTTGTAGTAGGGGGGAGCGCACAAACCACCGAACTTTCAGAAAGAGATCATGAAATTTGTTCAGCGCTTAAACCGGAGTTAAAGAAAAGAGGGCTATTTTTTGTCGGTATAGATATAATTGATAAGTATTTGATTGAAATAAACGTGACATCACCGACAGGGCTTGTTGCAATAAATAGACTCTATAACAAAAATGTGGAAGTCGAAATCGCAAATCAGATTGAAAGCAAGTTAAATTGCATGTTATAAGGGTGCGATTAATAATTAATTAATTGCCGTATAACGTATGATACAAATTAAACGCCGCGGGCTTATGCTAATTCTGTCCTCCCCATCCGGAGCAGGCAAAACTACTTTAGCGCAACTATTGTTAAAATCCGATCAGCATATCAGACCTTCGGTTTCTTTTACTACCAGAAAAAAACGCACGAATGAAATTGAGGGCATACATTATTACTTTACCGATCATGCAACATTTAAAAAGATGATTGAGCAAAATGCTTTTCTTGAATATGCGGAAGTGTTCGGGGAAATGTACGGCACACCTAAAAAGTTTGTCGATCAACACTTGCAAAACGGGGAAGATGTATTATTTGATATTGATTGGCAAGGTAACCGTTCACTTACACAAATAGCCAGAGAAGATACAGTGAGTGTTTTTATCTTCCCTCCTTCCAAAAAAGAACTGCTTGATAGACTTAAATCACGCGACCAAGACAGCGCGGATGTTGTGAAAGCCCGCATGGATAAGGCGAACGAGGAATTAAGCCACTGGCATGAATATGATTACTCGATCATTAATCGCGATATTGATGAAAGCCTTAAGAAGCTACTTGCCATTCTGCGTGCCGAAAGGTTGAAAAAAGCCAGAAGACTGGGCGTGACTGACTTTGTTAATAACTTAATTAATGAAGAGCTTGAGTAAGCTACCGCTAAAAACATTATTAGTATAAAACTAAAAAGCAGAATGGACTTAAAGATTATTGCCTAAATTTCAGTCGTAACCATTTTTAAAAATAGGTTTTGGCGGTATGATTCTCTAGAACCTTTATTATTTAAATTGTTAGTATCAATCCATCTAGTAATTCTAAGGGAAATTGGTTGGCTATAAAGGTTTGTAAATGAGAGTCTTCTTTTATTATTTACAAATATTTTTAACTTAATTAGTTTTATATAGTCAATTAAGTTAAATATCTTACACATTTATTTTGATAAGACGTTAATTACCTTAACGGCTTTATTTCTATAAAATTACTTAAATAATAATAGCGCGCCCCTCCGCCCCCCTGAAAGAGGGGCAGCGCTCATAAAAATTATTTAATAATTTTTATGTATCTTTACCTTGTTATAAAGCACCCCGGTTAAATAAATGCTATTGTATGATTTACAACTTAATTTACTATAACTTGTCGTTAGGATACTATCCTCGTTAACCTTAGCTGCTACCTCATATCCATAACGATCAAACCGGTAAAAATTATTTATAGTATATTAAGTTGAATATCCTACTATGTGAAGCATAGTTAAACTATAAAAAATAAACTTAGTTTACGTATAAATGACTAGGTCATTTATAAAGCGCACGCACCATAAATGGCCATGAGGTGCGTACTTCTTACTACTTTTATTATCTGATTTTTTAGTTACAAGCTATACAGTCATATTAAACTTATTATTTGTATCGGTAAAGTAAGCACTTTTTAAAACTTCTTAGAATAACCTACTCAAAATCCGTAGTGCTTGAGCCAACGGAGGTCTCCTTCAAAAAAGGTCCTTAAATCAGGAATATTGTATTTAAGCATAGCAAGTCTTTCAACTCCGGCACCGAAGGCAAAGCCCTGATATTCATTAGGATCCAAACCGATATTTTCTAAAACTTTCGGGTTTACCATTCCGCAACCTAAAATCTCTAACCAATCATTACCCATACCAATTTTGATTTCCTGTTTACTGCTTCTGTCGCATTTAACATCCACTTCCGCAGAAGGCTCGGTAAACGGAAAATGATTAGGCCTTAACCTTATGGGAGCATTTTCGACTTCAAAAAATAGTTTTAAAAACATTTTCAGATAACTTTTTAAATGCACCATGGTTATGTTTTTATCAATATATAATGCTTCGATTTGGTGAAACATAGGGGTATGGGTTGCATCATAATCCGAACGATAAACTTTACCGATGGAAATAATCTTTATCGGAGGTTTATGTTTTGTCATATGTCTGATTTGCACAGGCGAAGTATGTGTACGAAGTAATAACTTATCTTCTTTTAAATAGAATGTATCATGCATCTGCCTAGCCGGATGATGCTCAGGAATATTAAGAGCCGTGAAGTTATTCCAATCATTTTCTATATCAGGCCCTTCCGCATAGTCAAAACCCAGTTTGGAAAATATAGATTTCAGCTCGGTAATTACTTTAGTTATCGGGTGCTCTTTACCCACTGAATAATTTCTAGGGGGCAAAGTTATATCTATTTTTTCAGCAAGTAATTTTGCTTCCAGAAATTCTGCTTCAAGCTTGGTTTTGATATGCTCAAGCTCTTCTATGATATAATTTTTCAGAGTATTTATCCTCTCCCCGTAAGCCTTACGCTCTTCCGGGTTAACTTTGGAAATTAAGCTGAGAGCTTCAGTTACCTGTCCCTTTTTCCCTAAGAATTCTATTCTTATCTGCTCAAGCTGAGCAAGGTTGGAAGCGGAAGCAACTTTATCAATAAAGTATTGCTTAATTTCCTCAGTATTTTTCATAGCTATGCAGCTTTTTTTATTGCTTCTAATGAAAGTGCAACTACTTTTTCGAATGCCGGCTGATCATGGATTGCAATCTCGGAAAGCATCTTTCTATTCAAATCAACTCCGCTAAGCTTTAAGCCCTTGATGAATTGAGAGTAAATCATACCGTGTTCTCTAACCGCAGCATTAATCCTTTGAATCCAAAGCGCTCTAAAATTACGTTTTTTATTTCTACGATCACGGTAAGCATATTGCAAACCCTTCTCAACTTTTTCAACTGCTACTCTAAAACAATTTTTTGAGCGGCCCTTGTATCCTTTAGCAAGCTTTAATATTTTTTTATGTCTTGCTTTTGCGGTAACTCCGCGTTTAACTCTAGCCATTTTTATTTCTCCTGTTAACTAATTAATCACCATACGGCATATATGCAATTGCTCTTCTTGCTTCAACGGCATTAAGAATTGTAGTACCTCTTTGGTTACGCAACTGTCTTTTGCTTCGCTTACGCATGTTGTGTTGTTTATTAGCTTGGCTAGATTTTACTTTGCCGGTGCCGGTGAGCTTAAATCTCTTCTTAGCACTGCTTTTAGTTTTCATCTTTGGCATTTTGTCTCCTTTATAAATTTTTTAGTTTCGCTTATAGGCATGCCTTTAAGGCCTATATAACATAAACGGGCTCTGAGTCTATACTCAAAATATAAAATTGCAAGTTCTAATTCGCCTATTCGGCACCTATAAAGTAGGTTGCAATGTTGTACTCCAACTGCTGCTCGGCATTATCAAGCAACTCCTGCAGCATCTTGGTAATGATCAGATCTTTATCTTCCGAAGAAATAACCCCTTCTACATTCCTTGTGCTGAAAGCTTCGATCTCAATTTCCGAAACCTTATTACGTGCAGCTTCATCAGAATATAATTTCATAGATATAAGATAGCGTGCATCATACTTATTATGCTCTCCTCTTCTTAAAGATTCTAAAATTTGCCCGGTTTCATTTTTGGGTTTCTCTTCTTTAAAGCTTGCTTCCTTGATAATAACTTCCATCTTTCCTACACTTCCCTTAGCTCTTAAGCACTTTTTCGCCCAATTAATAATTGCCTGTTTCGGATTAATCGGAGGTTTGTAATTGCTTGTAATTGAATTTGTATGATCTGTTCTATCTATGATTACTATATCTTTAACATTTAAAACTATAAAACCAGGTTTATATGCCGTTTCCCGGTTGATTGCCGGAGTTTGAATATTATTCTCCCAAATTGTATTACAACCGGCAAGCAGCAATGCCATTGCCGGAAGAACCATCTTTTTAATCATCGTCTTCTTCATCATCTTTTTCCTCCGAATAATATATTTTTTTGTTAAACGTTCCTTCAGATTTATCAATAAGTACTGTAATTGTACAGTCCCCTGTTATATTAACCGTTGTTCTTAACATTTCAAGGAATCTGTCAACTCCGAGAATAATCGACATCCCTTCAAGCGGTAGCCCGACTGAAGTCAGCACCATACCCATCATCACCATTGCACCGCCCGGGAAACCTGCTGCACCGATAGAACCAAGCGTACAAGTTAAAATTATCATTAAGTATTGAGTCATACCTAACTCCATACCGACAACTTGCGCAAAAAATACACTGCAAATTCCTAAATAAATAGCGGTTGCATCCATATTAATCGATGCCCCGAGCGGAAGTAAAAATGAAGCGGATTGCTTAGAAACCCCGACTTTATTTTGCAACTCCTTAATTGCCGTCGCAAGTGTCGCCTTACTGCTTACAGTTGCAAAAGCAAGCATTTGAGTATTAATCATCTTTTTATAGAAAGGTAAGGGGTTTAACCCGGCGAATACAAAGAGCATAACCCCGAATAATATATATTGTACACTAAGTGCACCCATTACGACCAATACGAACTTTCCTAATGAAAACATAACATCTAAGCCATACACTCCCACCACCCAAGACATAATTGCAAAGACACCATACGGAGTAAGCTTTATAACAAGCTCAATCATTTTAAATACTAAGTGTGAAGCTGATACTACCAAGTTTTTAACTTCTCTCCCTTTGTCCCCGATTAAGATAAGTGCAAACCCCGTAAAAAATGCGAATACCACGACCTGCATCGTGTTAGAAGCGGCCATTGCTTGAATCGGATTAGTCGGAACTATATCCATCAAAATTTCTAACGCACTCTTTTGAACATGCGTAACGCTTTCATTACCAAGCTGAATATTCAGTCCTACGCCTGGTTTAAATATTATTGCAAAACCAAGCCCTATCATTACGGCAAATATAGTGGTAAAACAATATGCAAAAAATGCTTTTGAGCCTACCCTGCCGAAGGTACTCGCGTCATTCATATTAGTGACCCCGTTTAGTATTGAGAAAAAGATGAGCGGTATTACTACCATCTTAATCATATTAATAAATAGAGTACCTATCGGCTTTAAAATCAAAGCTTGTTCTTTAAGAATGTATCCGGATATAATACCCAGCACCATTCCGGCCATCACTTTTTGCCACAGCTTTATTTTCATGTTCCCTCTTTAAAAAATGAGCTTTTAATTCATAAACATTTGCCAAAATGCAAATACAAATTCTATTAACTTTATATGCAAATGACAAGATTATTTTCATAATACAAAGTCCGGCTCTCTTTTATATCACAAAAACTAACGATCTTTTCTAAATAAAAAGCCCGCTATCAGCCCTGCCGACAAAGCAATTAAAATTGCATAAACAGCATATTTTAACGGCTCCCTTTTTGATATTTCATCGATTGCCGCATATAATCCTTGCTTTCCAACCTCAAAGCTTAAATGGATATTGTTTACTTCTTTACCCTTTGTAAAAGCATAAATACTTACATCATATTTGCCGCTATAAGCATAATTTGGGATATAAAACTTTGCTCTGAAGATATTCTCCCCTATGCGCTCAATGCTTTCAACTTTAGTAGGATACAATTTTAAAGCTTGTCTATAAAGCTTAAATTCTTCTTTAAATTGGTCAAATTGCAGTTGAGGATATCTTTCCTGGACTTGATAATTTTCAAATTGGTAGTCCAGGGCAAGATCCCTTAATGTATCCAAGTCTGCAATGCTATAGAGGTCTTTAGTTGAGGCCAGGAAGAAATACGAGTGCTCGGAAGGTATGGTAAAACTTTTTGCATTTATCCATACACCGTTTATTTTTTCTTTTTTCCAAACCCTATATGCCCTAACCGGCCCGTCTACGGAAATTATAATTTCCTCAACGCCGGTGCTGATTCCGGAAATAGTTATATACTGCCCTTTAAAATCATAATTTAAGATAATATTTTTTGTAGAAAGGTCAGCGATAAGGTAGCCGGCATTGGCTTTAACGCCTATGCTTAAGCTCAAAATAATTATACCTAAACTGAATAATAATCGTCTCATTTAATTAGGTGCTCAACTGTATATAAAGACTGAGGAGTTACAACCAGACCACAAGCTACTTTTACACAAAGTATAAAGATAATTAAAGCAAATAGTAATCTATAATTATCAGGATTACATTTAGACCCCAGCCTTGCTCCGATTTGTACTCCGAAAGCCGTACCGATAATCAGGATAGTTGAAAGAACAATATCTAAATTATATGAAGTTACGGAATGCAAAATAGTGGCGAGTATAGTAGTAAATATAATTTGAAAATGGGTAGTACCGGCAGTAAAAGCCTCGGAAACTCTAAGCAGGTAAATCATTGCAGGAAGCATAATTAAACTTCCTCCAATCCCCATAATTGCGACTAAAAATCCGCCGATAAGCCCGACCAATACAGGCGAAAATATACTCATTTCCTGCCTGGTACTGATAAAGTTGATTTTGAACGGTAAAGATAAATTTTTGAACAATTTTTTAGGTTGGTGCTTTGGCCTCTCTAACTTTTTGAATTTATAATACAGTAATGTGATAGCATCTTTCGAAGTGGTAAAGCCTACTATACCGAGCAACACCAGAAAGCTTAAGGATATAAAAATATCAATCATTCCGAGCTCGGTTAGAATATCAAAAACTATAACTCCTAAAGTTGCTCCGGCTAAACCGCCGATAAGCATTAATACTCCTAACTTATAATCCACTCTTTTTCTGCGTGCATAAGCTAAAAACCCGGAAAAGGAAGCTGCCGTCATCTGATTGGTTGAAGTTGCAACCGCAACCTGCGAAGGAACCCCGATTGCAACCAGAATAGGCACTAAGATTAACCCGCCTCCTATGCCGAAAATACCGGCAAGTATCCCCACACCTATACCTATTGAAATAATAAGGAAAATATTTAAGTTCACCTCAGCAATCGGAAGGTATATATTAATAATATCGTACAAAACTTATTCTCACTTTTTATTTAAGCCCTTTTTCTTGAAGCAAGTTTTGCAACTGACCGGAAAGGTACATTTCTCTTACAATATCACACCCGCCGATAAATTCCCGCTTAATATACAATTGAGGAATAGTCGGCCAGTTAGAGTATTCTTTAATACCCTGCCTTAACTCCTCACTTTCAAGAATGTTAATATCCTTAAAAGGTAATTCCAGGCGGTTAAGAATTTGAACTACTACTCCGGAAAAACCGCACTGCGGCATATTTGCAGTTCCTTTTAGAAACAAAACTATATCATTGTTTTCTATTTCATTCTTTATTTGAGAAAGTACTTCATCCATATTCGCTTACTCCTTAGCCTTTGTTTTTAATGAAATCGCATGCAATTCTCCACTTTTTAAATGGGAATTTAAGGCATCGTATACCAGCCTATGTTGAGCAATCATATTCATTCCTTTAAATTTTGAAGAAATAATTTTTGCTTCATAGTGATTATTATCACCGACCGTATCTATTATTTCAATTTCCGCATCCGGGAATGCCTGTAAAATCATTTCTTTTAAAATATCGGGTTTTAATGGCATAATCTTAATCCTTAGCTCTTTCCAGGTATTCTATCTCAGCAGTTTTAATCACTATTTTTTCACCCATACTGATAAACGGTGGAACCATTATCCTAACTCCGTTTTCCAAAATTGCCGGTTTATATGATGAAGCCGCGGTCTGACCTTTAACCACCGGTTCGCATTCTTTAACGGTTACTACTAAAGTTTCGGGAAGGGAAATCGTAAGCGGTTTATCTTCATAAAACTCAACATTTACTTCCATACCGTCTTGTAAGAATACTACTTGCTCACCGACAATCTCTTTATCAATATAAATTTGCTCATAGCTTTCATTATCCATTAAAGCCAGGTTATCCCCTTCCATATAAAGGAACTGAAATTTCTTTTGATCCAGACGCACTTTTTCAATATTCTCACTACTTCTAAACCTATTATTTAACTTTGTGCCGTTGATCATATCTTTCATTTCAACTTGCATATAAGCTCCACCTTTACCGGGCTGAGTGTGCATAGTTTTTTGCACTACCCAAAGTTTGCCGTTATATTCAAGCACATCACCCACACGAATGCTATTAGCATCAATCTTCATGATTTCAACTCATTGGAAATTTTATGGAGATAATCTAACATAAGCTTTTGGAAGATCATAGAAAAAGTTTTATATTACTTTCAATATTCTCTTCTTTTTACTTAGTTTAACTTATTAACTTTATAAAATTACTGGCATGCTAAGCATTCGTCATAATTAGTATCACTACTTCCACCGCCCCTCGACACTGCGCTATCAACCTGGATGCCTGCCGGTATCAATTTCATTTCAAGCTGTATCGGAGAATGCTCGGACTTAATTGATACTTTATCCGCCCTTTGAAGCGACTTGGAACGACAGTAATACATACTCTTCACCCCTCTCTTCCAAGCCGTAAAATGCAGCAAATGCAAATCACGTTTATGGATATCCGCCGGGATAAAGATGTTTAACGATTGAGCCTGGCAAATAAACGGAGTTCTATCAGCAGCTAAGTCAATTACCCATCTTTGATCAATTTCAAACGCAGTTTTAAATACATCTTTTTCTTCTTGACTCAAAAAATCTAAATGTTGAACCGAACCTTCGTGATTCATAATTGAAGACCAAACATCATCACTATCCTGCTCCTTTTCCTGCAATAACTTCTTTAGATGCTTATTTCTAACATTAAATGAGCCGGTCAAAGTCTTTTGGGTATAAGTGTTTGCATTATAAGGCTCAATTCCGGGAGAAGAATTACCTGCAATAATAGAAATTGAAGCAGTAGGAGCTATTGAAGTTTTATGACTGAACCTTTCCATTAACCCCGCTTCCAAAGCATCAGGACATGCTCCCTTTTCTTCAGCAAGTATTTTTGAAGCTTTATCCACTTCTTGCTTGATATGCTTAAATATTCTCAAATTCCATGCTTTAGCCATAGCTGATTCCATAGGCAGCATCTTAGATTGCAGGAACGAATGCAATCCCATCACTCCTAAGCCTACACTTCTTTCCCGATAAGCGGAATATTTTGCTTTACTCATGCTAGTCGGAGCTTTATCAATAAAATCTTCCAGCACATTATCTAAAAACCTCATAATGTCAGGAATAAAATCTTCGTTGTTATTCCATTCTTCATAGGTTTCCAGGTTTAATGAAGAAAGGCAGCATACCGCCGTTCTTTCATTGCCCAGATGATCCTTACCGGTTGCAAGAGTAATCTCGCTGCATAAATTGGAAGTTTTTACTTCAAGGCCTAGTTTTTCATATACTTCAGGTTTCGCATCATTCACATGATCGATAAACAGTAAATAAGGTTCTCCGGTTTCTACTCTGGCGGTTAGAATTCTAATCCATAAATCTCTAGCTTTTACGACTGCAATCGTCGACTTATCATATGGGCTTTTTAACTCCCAAGGATCGTCCTTTTCAACCGCTTCCATGAAGTCATCGGTAATAACTATGCCATGATGTAAGTTGAGCGCTTTACGATTCGGGTCACCTCCCGTCGGTCTTCTAAGCTCTATAAACTCTTCAATTTCAGGATGCCATACAGGTAGATATACAGCCGAACTTCCTCTTCTTAAACTGCCTTGAGAAATTGCAAGAGTCAGCCTATCCTGCACTCCTATAAACGGAATAATTCCCGAGGTTTTGCCGTTGCCTCTTACTTTTTCCCCGATAGAGCGTACACCACCCCAATAGGTACCGATTCCACCACCCCTTGAAGCCAGCCACACATTTTCATTCCAAACATCAACAATCCCATCCAGGCTATCTCCGGTCTCATTTAAAAAACACGAGATCGGCAAACCTCTATCAGTTCCTCCGTTACTCAAAATCGGAGTAGCCGGCATAAACCACATTTTACTCATATAATCATAAAGCCTGTTTGCATGCTCTTCATCATCTGCATAATACTTAGCAACTCTTGCAAACAAATCTTGAAAAGTCTCCCCTTCTAACAGGTAACGATCTACCAATACTGCTTTTCCGAAGTCAGTTAAATTTTTATCTCGCTCAGAATTTAAAGTTATTTTAAACTCTTTTTTATTTATTAACTTTTGCGGCTCCACCTTGAATGCGGCAACTGAGCACATAATAATTCCCTCTTAAAAAACCTTTGATCCTATACTATATATAGTATTAGAATTTGCAATAATTTTTATTTTTAACTATATGTTGATTTTTTAAAAAACATGTTGACATCCCGTTAATCCAGCCATTGGAGAAGAGAAAAAAGCAAGATGGTATAAAAAATGTTATTTACAACCCAAACTTGTTATTTGTTCATTAGCTCTCTTTTTAAGAAAAGTTGAAGCATTAGGAAATTCTTTTTTAAATTTGGCGAATGTAAAGCAAGCCTGCTTAACTTTATGCAATCTGCCTAGAGACTCACCCAGCTTCACTAAACTATCCGGCGCTTTATCGCTGTTCGGGTTTTGCTGATAGCTTTTTAAATATCTTATTGCAGCTTGATTATATTTTTCAGCTTGAAAATTAATTTCTCCGATCCAAAATTGAGCTTCGCTCACTCTCACATGATTGGGGTTATTATCGATAAACTCTTGAAATGATTTAAGTGCTTTATCCGCATCTTTTTCTTTGATTGCAGCATAAGCTTTCTTGTAAAGGATTTCTCCTTGATCATCTTTAGTACTATTTTTGATCTTATTTAAGCTTTGTTCCTGCTTAGCTTTTTTTTCCAAAGCCTTCTGGTCGCTTCCTTTAAATACATTTTGTTCAGTCAATTGCTCATCGATGGAATCAAGTTTTTTATCAGCTTCACCGGCATTAATTTTAGTTTGATCCTTACGTTGATTAAGTTCATTAAACCTGTATTCAATATCGGAAGAAAATTTTATAAATTTATCATTAAGCTGTGAATATTCAAATTGGAGTTGCTCTATATCACCTCTAATCGTTTTTAACAATTGATAAAGCTCATCGAATTGCGCAGAAACCGCTACATTACTCGAGCCGCCTGAAGTTTTCGGCTCGGAATAAATTTGTTTCTGTAAAGCCACCATATTTTGTTCGATACCTTCTACTCTTGCAAATAAATCAGTCTCGGAAAGTTTTGGCTTCCTTAGCGCACTCGACTCATCGGATAGTTGGGCAACCGCATTAGCATTTAAACTTAAACAACAGGCGAACAGAAATAATATCTTTTTCATATATATATATTATAAAATTATGTTAATTATTTTATTAGGCACATGGATCACTTTCTTAATTTCTGAATTCTCTAAAACCGAACCGATGTTACCCAGATGTTTAGCCTGCGCTAGCGTTTCTTCTTTAGTTGCATTCAACTTTATTTCCATAACGCCCCTCATTTTACCATTTAACTGTACAGCAATAGTGACATTATCATCAACTAAAAATTTCGGATTAGCTTCAGGCCAAGCTATATTTATTAATACATTTTCATTTCCTAGCATATGCCATAATTCTTCCGTAATGTGAGGCGCAATCGGGTTTAATAACCTTATCGCCATTTCCATCCCCAGCTTATAAGTTGCTTCCAATAAAGAGTTACTACTCAAATAGTTAGTAAGTTCTCTAATTTTAGCTATCGCCTTATTAAAATGGAAGTGCTCTAAGAAATCCGTCACATCTCTGATAGTTTTATGAATTACTTTTAAAGCCTTTTCATCGTGAGTCGGATTCGAAGATAAAGCAGGATTAATTTCAAGCACCATTTTATATAACTTGGAAAGGTATTTATACGAGCCTTCAATCCCGGTATCAGTCCATTCCAAGTCGCGATCAGGCGGAGAATCCGATAGTAAGAAAAATCGTGCGGTATCAGCTCCGTACTTCTCTACAATGGAATCCGGATCCACAACGTTCTTCTTGGATTTACTCATTTTTTCCGAACGGCCGAGAACTACTTCTTCTTTGGTCGAAGAATGATAAATCTTATTACCTTCTTTTTTAACTTCTTCGGGATATAACCAGTTGCCTTTTTCGTCCTTATAAGTTTCATGACAGATCATCCCTTGGGTAAGCAACCTATCAAACGGCTCGGAAAGGTTTAAATAACCGCACTGTTTAAGCGCTTTAGTAAAAAACCGTGAATATAAAAGGTGCATAACGGCATGCTCAATGCCTCCGATATATTGATCAACGGGTAACCAATAATCTATTTGTTTTCTATCGAAAGCTTCTTCGCTTTGCGGGGAGCAAAACCTTGCAAAATACCAGGAAGATTCAAAGAAAGTATCAAAAGTATCGGTTTCGCGGGTAGCTTCTTTGCCGCATTTCGGGCAATCAACATGTTTCCATGTCGGATGATTGGAAAGAGGGTTCCCCTTACCGGTAAAACTTACGTCTTCAGGCAGCTTAACAGGGAGTTGTTCTTTAGGTACCGGAACTACTCCGCAATCATTGCAGTATATCATCGGGATCGGACAACCCCAATAACGTTGACGGGAAACCCCCCAATCTCTAAGCCTATACTGAACTTTTTCTTCGCCTTGCTTTAAGCGCTCCAGTTCTTCTATAGCTCTTCTTTTAGCATTACTACTATCCATACCGTCTAAAAACGCCGAGTTAAATATTACCCCGTTCTCTTCCGTATAAGGCTCCTTGTTATAATCTATTTCTTGACCGGATAGAGGCTTTATCACCGGAATAATAGGTAAATTATATTTTAAAGCAAATTCATGATCTCGCAGGTCATGGGCAGGGCAGGCAAAAATTGCCCCCGTGCCATAATCCATGAGTACAAAGTTTGCGATATAAACCGGAAGTTCAATTGAATTGTCAAGAGGGTGTAAAACATAAAGCCCGGTAAATATCCCCTTCTTCTCAACGGTTTCTAAAACTTGTTCGCTTACCGCATTATGTGCACACTCTGCGATAAAAGCCTTAACTTCTTCGTTTTCTACATGAGCCAGAATCGGATGATCATAGGCAACCCCTATATATGAAGCACCGAATAAAGTATCAGGGCGAGTAGTATAAATATCTATAAATTGTTCACTATTCACTACTTTAAACTTAACTACGGCACCTTCGGATTTACCGATCCAATTCTTTTGCATGGTCAGTACTTTTTCAGGCCAGTTTTTAAGCTTATTTAAATCTTCCAATAATTCATCGGCATACTCGGTAATTTTTAAAAACCATTGCTTTAATTTTTTACGCTCAACAAGCGCGCCTGAACGCCATCCTCTACCGTTTTCAACTTGTTCATTCGCAAGCACGGTCTGATCAACCGGATCCCAATTAACTATCGATTCTTTTTGGTAAGCCAGGCCTGCGGTATAAAAATCTATGAACATTGCCTGCTCATGTTTGTAGTAATCGGCATCACAAGTTGCAAGCTCTCTTCCCCAATCATATGAAAAGCCGATCGGGAGAAGTTGTTTTTTCATCGCTTCTATATTCGAGTATGTCCATTCCGCAGGCCGGCGGTTATTTTGAATTGCAGCATTCTCAGCCGGTAAACCGAATGCATCCCAACCCATCGGATGCAATACGTTAAACCCGGCGGATTTCTTAAATCTTGCGACCACATCACCTATAGTATAATTCCTCAAATGCCCCATATGCACTCTCCCGGAAGGATAAGGGAACATCTCAAGCACAAAATACTTAGGTTTTGAAAAATCCTCAGATACTTTAAATGAATTGTTTTGATTCCAATATTCCTGCCATTTTTTCTCTATATTTTTAGGATTGTATTCACTCATATACTTTCAGCCGTTTAGTAATTTGCAGTTCAATATATAGCAGCCTAAATAAAAGTGCAAAAATAAAGTACAAAAATAAGCAGTTATAAAATTATGAGTATAAAAAGCTAAACTATTTAATACTCTTATGAACACTAGATATCCGTAAAAGGGTTAATTACTTCTAAACCGGCTATATTGAAATCCTTAGCATTTCTCGTTACTAAAATCAGATTATTTACTAGAGCAGTCGCTGCAATTAAAGCATCTACAGCAGGAACCTTATGACTCGCGCTGATATATCCCCATTTCTCCGCAACTTCCTGATCAATTGGAATTATATTACCTTCAAACCATGGCCTAAGCTCAACATCCAGCCACGTGAGCAATTCAATTTTCCTACTATGATCCGAAATCATCTCAATACCTTTTTTAATTTCACTTAAGGTAAGAACACTAATAGAAAGGCAATTTGAGGGAGTTAAAGCCAACCACTGCATTACACCTTTATTCGGCTTTTTCTTAGCAGCTTCCGAGATAATATTAGTATCAATCAGATAGTTCATAACTCTATATTTCTTGCAGGGGAAGAATCCCTGGAAAAATCAATATCATAATTTTTCAAAGGAGATTGTTGCATTAATTCCGTTAAAGAAGGCTTAGCGCCTTTTAAATAATTATATTCTTTTACGGAAAGTACGATTACCTCTTCTTTCCCTCTAATAGAAACAATTTGAGGTTCATATTGAGTCAGCTTTACTAACTCGCTAAATTTAGCTTTTGCTTCTTGAAGTTGCCAAATGCGCATAATATTAAATAACTAGTTATACTAGTCATCAATTTACAGTTTATGTATATTAAATGTCAATCAAAATACTTTTTAATTTCTAATTAAGTTATCTTTATATTTTATTTTAGGAAAGATTTTTATATACTTCGGTAAAATATAGAAAGATTTTACATAAATATATGATAGCTTCCTCTACCCCGCAATCGGATTTACTATCAAATTCAATAAAAACCGCGATAACTCCGATGATGCAACAGTATCTTAATGTGAAAGCAATGCATGAAGATTACCTGTTGTTTTATAGGATGGGTGATTTTTATGAGCTCTTTTTTAATGATGCAGTGGTTGCTGCTGACATTCTAAACATTACACTTACTAAACGCGGTAGGCATAAGGGTGAAGATATTCCTATGTGCGGGGTTCCTTCCCATGCTTATGACTATTATCTTGAAAAGCTGATTAAAGCCGGTTTCAAGGTTGCTATCTGTGAACAATTAGAGACTCCGGAAGAGGCAAAAAAGCGGGGATATAAAGAAGTAGTAAAGAGGGAAGTGGTAAGGATAATTACTCCGGGGACTATAACAGAGGAGTCATTACTTGAATCCAAACAAACCAATTACCTTTGCTCGATTGCTGTAATTGATAAAATAATTGCCCTTGCCTGGATAGATATAACTACCGGGGAATTCTATATCTCTACTACTAACGGCTTTTCTCTTGCAAGTGACCTCGCCAGGCTTTCGCCAAGTGAGATAATATTACCCGAAAAGCTGTTTCAAGGGGAAAGGATGAAGCAAGTATTACAGGAATATAACAAAAATATTTCAGTACGCGCTAATAACATATTTGATTACACGAGAAGCGAGAATCGTCTAAAACAATTTTTTAACCTCACCTCATTAGAAGGCTTAGATAATTATAATAAAGCTGAAATAACAAGTGCAGGAGCATTAATTGAATATATAGAACATACGCAAAAAAGCGCTCTTCCCAAAATTAACCGCCCGAAGAAAATTGACTCTAAACATTTTATGCTGATTGACCCGGCGACCAGAAGGAATCTGGAAATTGAGAAGGATATTAAAGGTCAAAAGAAAAACTCCTTACTTAGCGTGATTGATAAAACATTAACTTCTTTAGGGGGGAGGTTACTCAGCACTCAACTCTCTGCACCCATGTGTGATCAAAGCTCGATTAACCGAAGGCTTGATAACGTGGAATGTTTTATAAAGCAAAGCAGCTTAAGAACTAAAGCAAGAGAGCTTCTAAAAGCATTCCCGGATATAGAGCGCGCCTTATCAAGAATATTTGCAAAACGCACAAGTCCTCGCGATTTAGGGATAATTCGTGATGGACTGGATATTGCCTTGCTTATAGCTGAAACTTTAACCTTTTCATCTGAATATTTATCTGAAGAAATAAAGCAAAACTTAAACTATACGGGTAATTTCGGCAACCTTTTAGAAAAGCTTAAAAGCGCATTAAAAATTGAATTACCTTTTAATATTAAAGAAGGTAATTTTATCAGACAAGGATACCATTTAAAACTGGATGAGCTAAGGGATATAAAAATAAATGCAAATTCAAGTTTAATAAAACTTAAGGAAAAATACCAATTACTAAGCGGCATACCTACGCTAAAAATTTCACATAATAATATTTTAGGATATTTTATAGAAATAACCCCTTCCAACCTTAAAAAAATGCCTGAAGATTTATTTATTCACAGGCAAACTCTGGGTAATTCAATCAGGTATACCACTGAGGAATTAAAACAACTTGAAAGTGATATCAAGCTTTGTGAAGAACGTTTTTACGGTTTAGAGCAGGAAATATTTGCCGAACTTATTAATGAGATTACTTCTTATTCGGATAATATAGCGCTTCTTTCCCAGGCAATTTCATTAATAGATGTTTCTTCCTCGCTTGCGACCCTTGCGGTTGAGATGGATTATGTACGCCCCTTAGTTGATAGCTCAAAAAACTTTGAAATCATAGAAGGTAGACACCCTGTTGTTGAAAAATATTTAAAATCTAAATTTATTCCTAATGACTGTATTCAAAATGAAGAACAGAATTTATGGTTGATTACCGGACCTAATATGGCGGGGAAGAGTACATTTTTAAGACAAAATGCATTGATATGCATACTCGCTCAGATCGGTAGTTTCGTACCTGCCAAAAGTGCCCATATCGGAATCGTTGATAAACTGTTTAGTAGAATCGGCTCAGGTGATGATATTTCGAGGGGACAATCCACATTCTTGGTTGAAATGGTGGAAACCGCTTCCATTTTAAACAATGCTACCGCCAACTCATTTGTTATCCTGGATGAACTCGGCAGAGGGACTTCTACCTATGACGGCTTATCGATCGCTTGGTCGGTGATTGAAAACATCCATAATGAAATTAAATGCCGAACATTGTTTGCTACCCATTATCATGAACTCACCGAACTTGAACAGCACTTAAAGCACTTAAGGTGCTATACGATGAAGGTTACCGAGTGGGAAGAAAAAATAATATTTATGCATGAAGTTATAAAAGGGAAAGCTGACAGATCATACGGTATTCATGTAGCTGAAATTGCAGGGGTGCCCTTATCCGTTATTGAAAGAGCGAACTTGATTTTAACTCAACTGGAACTTAAAAATTCCGGCTCTTCGGTTCCTTCTTCCATACCTATTGCTTCTCCTTCGCTAAAGCCTAAAGCTGATAAACTCGAACTGAAATTAAAAGAAATTGACATAGATGCCCTCGCTCCCAGAGAAGCACTTGATATCTTGTATGAACTTAAAAATATGGTTAAATAATATGAAAGCATTCCCTTATACCAGACTTAGAAGAAACCGAAAAGAACAATGGTCGAGAGATATGGTTGCCGAGAATCATATCCGGCCTTCTGACTTAATACTTCCCGTATTTGTTAAGGAAGGTAAGGAAGAGCCGGAGCCGATTACCTCTATGCCGGGTGTAAATAGGCTTTCAATCGATAATTTGGTTAAAACGGCTAAGGATGCAAAGGCGCTAGGGATTCCGGCGATTGCTCTTTTTCCTTATATAGATCCGACGTTAAAAGATGATAAAGGTAGTGAAGCATTAAATAAGGATAATTTATTATGTAGAGCCATTAAGGAACTGAAGAATAAAGTTCCCGAGCTTGGCGTAATTACCGATGTTGCACTTGACCCTTATACTATTCACGGCCATGACGGGATTATTAGCGAGAGGGGCGATATACTTAACGACGAAAGTGTGGATGCTTTATGTGAGCAAGCGCTGATCCTTGCTCAATGCGGATGCGATATTGTTGCTCCTTCCGATATGATGGACGGCAGAATTGGCGCTATCAGGGAAACTTTAGAGGAAGAAGGCTTAACCGATACTCAAATTCTTGCTTATGCGGCAAAATATGCTTCTTGCTTTTACGGGCCCTTTAGAGGCGCCATCGGCTCGCAATCTTTACTGGGCGGCAAGGACAAAAAAACTTATCAAATGGATTTTGCTAATTCCGATGAAGCCTTAAGAGAAGTAGAGCTGGATATTTCAGAAGGAGCGGACATGGTGATGATAAAACCGGGATTACCTTATTTGGATATAATCAGAAGAGTTAAGGATAATTATAATATCCCGATTTTTACTTATCAGGTAAGCGGAGAATATTCAATGATTAAAGCAGCAAGTGCCGCCGGGTTTATTGACGAGAAAAAAGCATTTTTAGAAACCATGCTTTGTTTCAAGCGTGCGGGTGCAAGCGGAATATTTACTTATGCGGCAATCGAAATCGCAAGGTGGCTGTGATGAGGAATAAAAATTTACTAAAATTTTTCTTAGATATTGAATATTTTGATACTTAATTTACAACCAAGCACATGATTTTATAAATAACAATAATTAACAAGGCATTTATGGATAACAGAGAAATAGAAGCTATAGATATTATAAAACTATTACCAAAGCAATCATTCCTATATTTACCTATACTTATAGTGCCTATAGTATTCTTTTATGAATACGTATATTTTGTTGCTTTAGGTCTTAAAATAAACCAATTACCTGTTACCTTTTTTGATCACTTTACGCATGCCCTTATTTGGATGCCGGAGATAGTATTATTCTTTTTACTTAGTTATTTGTTAAGTCTTCTTATTATTATTTTTAATACTATCTTTCGAAATAATAAAATAATAATTTTTATAAAAAACTTTTTTAATAAAATAAAGCTTTATATTTCAAGTAATAAAATTATTAAAAAATTAAAAATTTTCTACTTAAAAAGCGAAGTTTTTAACTTTTTATATAAATCGATTATTAATGTTTTATGCTTCTCAGTATTAGTATTAATATCTTATGCCTTTTTTTATAAAAAAATAATTCCTTCTCCTATAACTACCATGTGTTTTATAATTCCTTTATGGTCTAGCAGTTTTTATGCTCTGGATAAAAATAAAAATTATAGAGAATTGTTTAGTGTGGCTCAAAGGGTAGGTATTAGAAATTTTTTCGGATTATTATTTATTGTTTATTTTTATGGATACAGTCAAGGAACTCATGATCTATATGATATTAAAAACGGAGAAATTAAATCAGCTATAGTTATAAGTACAACTGATGAAATGAACGTGAGTAATAAGAATGCTGGTGATCAGAAGAATGCTGGTGATCAGAAGAATGCTGGTGATCAGAAGAGTGCTGGTGATCAGAAGAGTGCTGGTGATCAGAAGAGTGCTGGCGATCAGAAGAGTGCTGGCGATCAGAAGAGTGCTGGCGATCAGAAGAGTGCTGGCGATCAGAAGAGTGCTGGCGATCAGAAGAGTGCTGGCGATCAGAAGAGTGCTGGCGATCAGAAGAGTGCTGATAATCAGGAAGATAAAGATTTACCTAATAAAAAGACCATAATTTTTACCGGTGAGTTGGGGGTAATTTGGTATGATAAAACTACCAATACAAAAGGGTTTGTCACTTGGGATAAAGTTAAGTATGCAACTTTATTTGATAAACAACTTCTTTTAAAAGAAACTATGAAACATTTAACTAAACCTGTTTTTATACAATTGGAATGAACCATATAATTATATTCTTTTTTTTAATGACTTTTATGATCTCTACCCCTATAGAGGAGGGATGATGGAAGGGTACGCTGCTTTTGTTAAGTGTTTTTTCTATACAAATTATAAAATACTTAAAGTCTTATTTAAAAAAATATGCAATATGTCAAACTTAATTTAAAATACCTTGTAATCAATCTAACTTTTTTTGGGATACCTTTGGGCAGCCAACCTCAAAATTCTTATCGCTCTTTCAGGCTGAAGAGCATAAACTCTTTTTACCACTTCTTCTAAGGGCGGCTTTCTTTTCAGTTCATTTTCAGTTTGCATTAACACAAATCTAAAATCGAGTAATGCTGCTCTTTTTTCTTCTTCACTAAAGTAAATCGGCTTTAAATCATGCTCAACCACAAAATTTGCCATTTTAACTACAAGAGAATTAAACTTTTCCTTAGCAACCAGTTTCTCCTCATTTGTAGCAGATTTAGAATTTTTAATCAGGGAATATGACATAACAGCTTTATGAAATATAATAAGCTCTTTATCAGGAAGGCTCTTTAACATCTCATTATCTAAGTTAAAATGTTTCTCATCTTTTAAATCTTTATTACCCGCTTTAACGCCTGAGCAACCTACCAATGAAAATGTCAGTATAAACAGAACTACATATCGCATTAAAAACATAATCTAATAACCACGCAATTATTTAATAATTCGCTGGATTATAACATTATTCATTCAAATTCGCTAAACAAAAACAAGTTTACACAAAAATTTAATATTATTTTTAAATTATCTATATCATTTTTAATACTAGAATACTTGACTACCAAGCAAGCAAAAGCTTTATTAATAATATATTTACTTCTATGATCATAAGATGAGTAAAACCTCAATACTGCCCAAATTTAAAAATAATTTAAGTTCCAATTTTGAAATTCTTACAAAAGTTGCTATAGCTGCTTTAGTAACCTCAGGATTAATAATTAATTATATATATGTATTCTTTCTCGGATTTAACCCATATTTAATACCATTTATTTTATCGGATCACATTAATACTTCATTAAGTGTATTATTTGAGCTTTTAATAGTTTATTTCTGCTTATTTATTCAACCCTTTTTTCTTTATAAGGAAACGGTAACCAGCACCTTTCCTCATGTTAATAGTAGAAAAATCAAATTCGCTAAATATGTCTCTTTATTTTCTAAATTATTGCTTATTATATTAGCTGCATACTTTAGTTATAAAATATATACGCTTAATAAAAATTTCGATTTTAGCGCCTATATATTTTATCCGATAATAATTGCTCTTGCCTCTTATTTGGTGATTGATTATGCTTTAACTTTTATTAATGCTTTTAATCCAAAAATTAGATTAGGCTTAAGTGCCTCATTTGCTTTTTTAGTCTTTGCAGTTTTCAAAGCTTTATGCATTTTTAATATGGATTCAGTAAATTTCGATCGCGAACTTTATTTGACGACAGTGGAAAACTCTGACGGTAAAGAATATACTCTTTTAAAATCTTTTGAAAAGGGTGAAGTTATTTATGAAACTGATAAAAAAAGAGTTGTTTTTTTAAAAGGAGATAAAACAGGGGTAATAATTCCTATGATAAAACTTGAAGCCGATAATGATAAAATTTAAAAAATTCACTACACCCTAAACTTAAGCACTTCTTCCAGGTATTTTATTTCATCCCTTAGCTCTTCTCTCACAACTTCGGAGGATTCTTTCTCCATTTCTTGAATGGTTGCGGTAAGCCTGCTCTCAAACTGCTCAAAATTAATTTTATCTGCCCGCAGAGCTTCGTCAACTATAACCGTACAAAGTTCGGCAGTTACTTTAACCGTACCTGCCGAAACTACATAATTTTCAGTTATAGTTTCATCCTGATAAATATTAATTACACCGGGCATAATAGTAGTAATATAGTTTTCATGGCCGTATAATACACCGAACTCTCCATCTTCACCCGGAAGCACTGCCATAGTAACTTCCAAGTTAGCTAAGGTCTTTTCAGGAGAAATAATTTCAAGTCTGATTTTAGTCATTTACTATGCAGCCTCTAAAGCAAGTTTTTTAGCTTTCTCAATTGCCTCATCGATGTTCCCGACCATATAAAAAGCAGCTTCAGGAAGATTGTCATACTCTCCCTCCACTAAACCTTTAAAACCTTGAATGGTATCTTTGAGCGCAACAAATTTCCCTGAAATACCGGTAAATACTTCCGCTACATGGAACGGTTGTGATAAGAATCTCTGAATTTTCCTGGCTCGGGCTACAATAAGTTTATCTTCTTCACTAAGCTCATCCATACCTAAAATCGCAATAATATCCTGTAACGACTTATAAGTTTGAAGAATTCTCTGCACTTCCCTTGCAATCTTGTAATGCTCTTCTCCGATAATATCAGGGCTTAGCATTTGCGAGGTACTATCTAACGGATCTACCGCCGGATAAATCCCTAGCTCGGCAATTTGTCTGCTAAGTACCGTTGTTGCATCAAGGTGGGCGAATGAGGTGGCAGGCGCCGGGTCAGTTAAGTCATCGGCCGGAACGTATACCGCCTGAACGGAAGTAATCGAACCTTTCTTAGTAGAGGTAATTCTTTCCTGTAATGTACCCATTTCGGTTGCAAGAGTCGGCTGATAACCTACAGCGGAAGGAATCCTACCGAGGAGTGCGGAAACTTCGGAACCTGCTTGAGTAAATCGGAAAATATTATCAATAAAGAATAATACATCCTGCCCTTCCTGGTCTCTAAAATATTCAGCTTGAGTAAGGCCGGTTAATGCTACTCTCGCCCTGGCTCCCGGCGGCTCGTTCATTTGACCGTATACGAGTGCGACTTTAGAATTTTGCGGAGTTTCCAGATCAATAACTTTTGAGTCAATCATCTCATGGTATAGGTCATTACCTTCTCTTGACCTCTCCCCCACTCCGGCAAACACTGAAAATCCGCCGTGTGCTTTAGCAATATTATTAATCAGCTCCATGATAATTACGGTTTTACCGACCCCTGCTCCCCCGAATAAACCGATTTTACCCCCCTTGGCATAAGGCGCTAAAAGATCGATAACTTTAATACCGGTAGTTAAAATTTCATTTGCGGTAGATTGCTCGATTAACTCGGGAGCTGGTGCATAAATGGAAGCTGATTGAGTCGATTTTATCTCACCTCGGTTATCGATCGGCTCACCGATAACATTCATAATACGGCCTAAAACTTCTCTTCCGACCGGAATGGTGATTGGGCTTTCGGTATCAATAACTTCCTGTCCTCTGCTTAAACCATCGGTAGAATCCATAGCAATTGTGCGCACGGTATTTTCACCGATATGCTGAGCTACTTCCAATATAAGCTCTTTACCTTGGTTTTCACATTTTAGTGCATTTAAAATTCTAGGCAAACCCTGCTCGAATTTAACATCTACTACCGCACCGATTACTTGTTTTACAATTCCTTTATTTGCCATAACTCACATCATTTTTAAAGTTTTAGTATTTTTGGTTATCTTTTTCTGGTTCTGATTGGATTTTCTCAGCCCAATTTTTTTCTTTGCAAATTTTAATAGCTTCTCTTATTTTTTCTCGACCTTCAGGATTTAAAAATTTATTTGCTTTTTCAAGATCTTTTACAGCATCCACCTTTTCAATCGAAGAAGGTTCATCAGGAAGGTAGAATACAGAACCATAATAAAGAGCGTTCCTATAGTCTAACTCATTTTTAAGCTTATCCATTATTCCTTCAATTTGGCAAATTTTTTCTCTTTCTTTCAAATAAGCTTCTACCCCTAATAAAACCCCTTCTTTGCCGACAAGTTTGTTAAGTTTAGTTACTGTTAGGTAACCTTCATCGGAAGCTCCTGAAGTCGTGCTATAACCGCTCATGAGGGTAAGGTTCGTAAGTGAATGGGTATATGTACTTAGTACTGTTGAAGGGGCATTTATAGGTAATTTAAGTAACGCTGCTCTTCTCATAATCTTCTCCTTTAAATTGCTTCCGCGCCTGATATAATTTCAATTAATTCTTTAGTAATATATGCTTGCCTTGTTCTATTATAAACAAGCTGTAACTTTTTAATCATTTCCCCGGAGTTTCTTGTGGCATTATCCATCGCCGTCATACGTGATGCATGCTCACCGGCAAAACTCTCAAGCAATGCTTTATAAATTTGTACCTTCAAATTTTTCGGTAGTAAATCCAACAATATTTTTTCTTTATCTGGCTCAAATTCAAATTCATTAATAATCATTTCTTCCTTTTCCTTCAATTCTTCCTTCAGGAGCGGGATTAATTGCTGCTGAGTCGGAACTTGAGCTATTACCGACTTAAATTTATTATAATAAATATGACAGGAATCAACCTGATTATCATGAATTAAAGATAACGCTCTTTCAGCTATATCACAGGCTTCGGAGTATTTCACTCCCTTACTTCCTATTCCGTCTTTATGAGCAATAATATACTTACCGTAATTTTTCTTTAAGAGTTCATATCCTTTTTTGCCGATACAAATTATCTTAATACTTTTTCCTTGGGCAACAAGATTATCTATAGCCTTTCTAACAGTCTTAATTATCGAAATATTGAAAGCCCCGCAAAGCCCTCTATCAGCCGTTACTACGATCATTAACTGCACTTTTTCTTCACTATTATTTTTAAGTAAAGATGTTTCTTCAAACTCATCACCTATTAATGCAGATGCTGCAATTAATAGGTTTTGCATTTTGTCTGCATAATGGACTGCGGCTTCGGATTTCTCTCTAGCTTTTTTAAGCTTAGAAGTAGATACCACTTTCATCGCCTTAGTAATCTTTTGGGTAGACTTAATGCTTTTTATTCTGTTTTTTAGTGACTGTAATGACGGCATCTGTTTTCAACCCTTTTATGCAAACATTTTAGCACTTTGCTCAAGGAAAGCTCTAAGCTCGGCTTCCGTCTCTTCGCTAATCTTCTGTTCTTTTTTAATTTTATTTAAGATTTTCGGATTATTATTAAGCTCTCGGACTAATTCTTCCTCAAATCTTTTTACATCTTTTACCGGAATAATATCAAAATACCCTTTAACTCCGGCAAAGATTATTGCAACTTGAGTTTCCACGGAATACGGTTTGAATTGGGCTTGTTTTAATAATTCCGTTAGCCTTGAACCACGCGCCAATAGCTTCTGAGTTGAGGCATCAAGATCCGAACCGAATTGGGCGAACGCCTCCATTTCACGATATTGAGCAAGCTCAAGTTTAACGCTTCCGGCAACTTGTTTCATCGCCTTAATTTGTGCAGCTGATCCTACTCTACTTACTGATAGCCCGACGTTTACGGCAGGTCTAACCCCTTTATAAAACAATTCTGTTTCAAGGAAAATCTGACCGTCGGTAATAGAAATTACGTTAGTCGGTATATATGCCGAAACATCTCCAGCTTGTGTTTCAATGACCGGAAGCGCAGTCAAAGAACCTGCACCTTTCTCATCAGACATTTTAGCAGCACGTTCAAGTAAACGCGAATGTAAGTAGAATACATCCCCCGGATAAGCTTCACGCCCCGGCGGACGTCTTAAAAGTAACGACATCTGACGATATGCCACCGCATGTTTAGATAAATCATCATATGCAATTAACGCATGCATAGCGTTATCTCTAAAATATTCGCCCATTGCACAGCCCGTATAGGGAGCTAAAAATGCCATCGGGGCAGCTTCCGACGCACTTGCTACAACTATAATCGAATAATCCAGCGCACCTTCTTCTTCTAACTTTTTCACTATTTTAGCAACCGAGGAACGCTTCTGCCCAATTGCAACATATATACAGTAAATCTGCTTTGCCGTATCTTTTTCAGTATGAGCGGTTTTTTGATTTAAAATCGTATCTAAAACGAGTGCAGTTTTACCTGTCTGCCTATCACCGATAATTAACTCACGTTGCCCTCTTCCGATCGGAATTAAACTATCAATCGCTTTAATACCTGTTTGCACCGGCTCGCTTACCGATTGCCTATCAATAATTCCCGGAGCCTTAACTTCAACTCTTTTATATTCCACATCAGTCAAAGCACCTTTGCCGTCCAGAGGATTCCCCAAGGCATCGACAACTCTTCCGAGCAGGCCTTTACCGACCGGCACTTCAACAATTTTATTGGTTCTTTTTACAATATCACCTTCGTTAACTTGTCTATCTTCCCCGAATATTACTATCCCTACACCGTCTTCACCCAAATTCAGCACCATCCCTTTAACACCGCTGCTAAATTCCACCATCTCGGAGGCTTGCACATTATCCAAGCCATAGGCAATCGCTACCCCATCGGAAACCTTAACAACCTGCCCTACTTCACTCAGCTCGGCATCACTTTCAAAATTTGCAATTTGTTTTTTCAAAACTTCCGATATTTCTGATGCGTTCATCAGTATCTCCTAATTTATTTTAATTTTGTAAAGCTAACTTTCTAATCCTTTGCAGCTTGTTTTTTAACGTTGCATCCAGCAATTGCGATCCAACTCTAACTGAAAGACCACCCAAAACATTCTTATCCACAACTACATTTAGAATTATTTTTTTATTAAATATCGCCCCAAGCTCATTGGAAAGTTTTTTACTCTCAGCTTCAGGCAAAGCAACTGCACTGGTAACAAAAACCCTAAGCTCATTATTATGAACTTCAAGACTTTCAAAAAAAGCTTTTTGGATATCATCGATCGCATAAACTTTATTTTGCCTAACAAGTACTCTTAAAAAGTTACGTGTGATCTCATTTAGCTCGAGCTTTGAAATTGCTGTATTTAAAAATATATTTTTAATTTTTGAAGGAACTACCTTGGGCAGTATGAACTTCAAATACTGCTGATTTTCCTTAAATATTACTTTTAACTTATCTAAATCCGCAGCCACCTCTTTTAAAGCATGCACACCTTGGGCGGCACTAAAAAGTGCTTCTGAGTAACGCTTAGCGGTAACATTTCTTGCTGCTTCCATAATATACTTAAATATTAACACTGGGTAGGATTATCATACATTTATTCTACTTACAAGCATAACTGTAAAATAATTTTCATATAAAAAAGACTTGCAAAAAGCAAGTAAGGTAATATATTAGTTTCTGTTTTTAAAACTTTGGGATGTCGCCAAGTGGTAAGGCAGCGGTTTTTGATACCGCCATTCGTAGGTTCGAATCCTGCCATCCCAGCCAATTTCATTATTTATAATCTTTTTATGTTCATTAAAACATTGTGTAAAAGGCTTTCCTTAAGGCTTTATGATATTGAGCTCTACTGCTTAATTAATAAAAAATAATGGCTTCTGCCTGCCAAGGCCTTAGTTTCATATTTAGTTTTTATCCAACCTTCAGGTTGTTTATATAAGTCTGTATCATTATCTTTAAATTTAAATAGCTTTATTTCATCTAAATCTTTTAAAATAGATCTGACATAATCTTTATGGTCGGTTGCGATAATTAATTCGCCCTCATCAGCTAATCGACCATGTATCATACTTAATGTTTCTTGATTAATCACTCTGCGCTTCTTCTGCTTATTTTTCGGCCACGGGTCGGGAAATAATATATAAATTGTTTTTAATCCGCTACCCTCTATCATTTCCAGCGCGTTCCTTGCATCATCAGGATAAAGCAGAATATTTTTTAAATTCAGGTTTTTAATATCATCCAGCACTCTGGTTACCCCGTTTAAATAAGGCTCACAACCGATAAACAAAGTTTCAGGATTTTTTATTGCTTGTGCTAATATATGATCTCCGTTACCGAACCCGATTTCCAGCTTAACTTGTGTATAATCCTTTAGTGCAGTTTCAAAATTTTCCTGATTAAATAATACTAAAGGTAAAAATTGATCCAACAAATCTTTTTGGTAAGGAGATAGTTTTCTACTTATTCTTCGCGCAAATGATGACAGGTATTTTCTTTCTTTATTCATGCTAAGTATGATTTTATTTTTTCAATTAAATCTATTTTCTCCCAAGTAAAATGCCCAGTCTCATCCGGCTTCCTACCGAAATGCCCATAGGTTGCAGTTTTAGAATATATAGGTTTATTTAAATCAAGGTGAATTCTTATACCTTTAGGGGTTAAATCAATTAGTTTAGGTATAGCAAGTGCTATTTCCCCGTCCTCTACTTCACCGGTACCATAAGTATTAACATAAATTGAAACAGGACGTGAAACTCCGATTGCATAAGAAATTTGAATTAAACATTTCTTAGCTACACCCGAGGCAACAATATTTTTTGCAAGGTAGCGTGCCGCATATGCAGCCGACCTATCAACCTTAGTCGGATCCTTGCCTGAAAAGGCACCTCCGCCGTGCGGCGCAGCTCCACCGTAAGTATCTACTATAATCTTTCTTCCCGTAAGCCCTGCATCGCTTTCAGGCCCCCCTATTACAAATTTGCCCGTCGGGTTTACGAGTAACCTATCATACTCACACATCCACCCTTTAGGCAGTGTATCTTCAACATAAGGGTAAATTATTTCTTTAACTTTCGCTTGGGTAAGGCTTGCATGATGTTGGATTGAAACCACAACATCGGTTGCTTTAAGCGGCAATCCTTCTTCGTCATATAGTAAAGTAACTTGGCTTTTTGCATCTGAATATAAGCCTTGTATTTTCCCTAACTTCCGTGCAACTGAAATATTCTCTAAAACCCTATGCGCATAAATAATCGGTGCAGGCATTAAATCCTCCGTCTCACTGCAAGCATACCCAAACATCAGCCCTTGATCTCCTGCGCCTTCTTCCTTTTCTTTTGAACTATCAACCCCTAAAGCTATATCAGGTGATTGTCTTCCGATAAAATTTAAAACTTTTACCGTTTTCCAATGAAAATTATCTTGCTCATAACCTATTTCTTTTATCTTATTTCTCACTACCCGTTCAATCTCTTCACTCGAAAGTAAGTGCGTCGAACTGATTTCTCCACCCAGTATAACATGGTTCGGCACCACCATAGTTTCACATGCCACTCTGGCATTCGGGTCAGATACAATAAAAGTATCGAGGATGGAATCAGATATCTGGTCGCAAACTTTATCCGGATGCCCTTCAGCTACCGACTCACTGGTAAATAGGTAACAGCGTTTCTTTAGTTCCATATGCATTTACATCTATTTATTACGTTCAACAATAAAGTATGCAAGCTCCTTTAACAAATTAGCTTTGCCATCAAATATGTTCAAATGCTCAATCGCCTGTTTAGCTAAAACCAGCGCATGTTCCCTTGCTTTCTCTATTCCTATGCATGAAACTAAAGTTGCTTTCCCTTGGGACTTATCTTTTCCGACACTTTTTCCGGTTTTTTCTCTTGTGCCTTCGGCATCTAATAGATCATCGGTAATTTGGAAGGCTATACCAATATTATTTGCATAAGCTCTCAAAGCATTTCTTAAGTTTTTTGAAGCTTTACCTAAAATTGCACCCGCTTCACAGGAAATAGCAAATAATGCTCCGGTTTTCATGCGCTGCAAGCGTACAACCTCGGAAAATTCCAGGGTATTATGCTGGGCTAATAAATCCATCATTTGTCCGCCGACCATACCCCTATAGCCTGATGCAACAGCTATTTTAGATATCAATTCAGTTCTAACCCCCGGATCAGGATGGGTTGATTCATGTGCAAGCATTTCAAAAGCAAGAGTAAGAAGCGCATCGCCGGTTAAAATAGCAGTAGCTTCATCAAATTTTTTGTGACAGCTCGGCTGCCCTCTTCTAAAATCATCATTATCCATTGCCGGCAGGTCATCATGCACTAGCGAGTAAGCATGGATAAACTCAATTGCAACTGCCGTCTTTAATGCACAATCGAGAGAAACCCCGAAAGCACTTGAAGTTGCCACCACCAGATAAGGCCTAATTCTTTTCCCCGGAGAAAGAGCAACATATCTTAATGCTTTGAATAATTGATCTTCAATTAACCCGCTGGGCTCAGGGAGCAATTCATCCATTATTGCGTGAAGTTGTTCCGCAGTGCTTTCAATGGATTTTTCAAGCATTTCTCTACCCACAGGCATACCTTTAAAATTAATTAGTAATTGTGTGCCTTTATAACACTTTAATAAGATTATTTACACCTAAATTTGCTAAATAATTTTTAGCCTATTTGCTTAGCTATATTTATCCATTCCTCTTCGGATAAAATGTTCACCCCGAGCTTTTTAGCATTTTCAAGCTTAGATCCCGCATCTTCTCCCGCAACCACGAAGTTTGTGCTCTTCGATACTGCTGAAGCAACCTTAGCCCCCATTCTTTCGGCAATTGCTTTTGCTTCACTGCGTGTCATATTTTTAAGGCTACCGGTAAATACGAAGGTTTTACCGCTGTATTCGTTCTCACCTGTTTTAGGAGAGCTATAGCCCAAAACAGTAATATAATCCAAAAGCCTAGCAATCAAATTACTATTAAAATCATCTTTAAAGAAATGAATAATTTCTTTAGCCATCACCTCACCAATACCTTCGATATTGGTAAGTTCATCTTCAATATTTTCTACATAAAAAGCATTTAATAATAATTCTATATTACTGAAATGTGCGGCTAGAAGCTTAGCGGTAACTTCCCCCACATGCCTAATCCCTAATGCGTAAATAAATCTATCTAAGGTAATGACACGTGATTTGTTTATAGCATTGAATAAATTTTCGGAAGATTTTTTCCCCCACCCTTCTCTTCGCATTATTTTATGATCAGCTTTAATATCCCGCTCTTCAAGAGTAAATAAATCAACCGGATCAGCAACTAAGCTATCATGGTAGAACTCTTCTATTTGCTTTTCTCCTAAGCCCTCGATATTAAAAGCATTACGAGAGACAAAATGCTTTAATTTCTCAATCACTTGCGCTTTGCATCTTAACCCGCCTGAGCACCTTTTCGCAACTTCATCCGGGTTTTTTACAACCTCACTTCCGCATATCGGGCAGTAATCAGGCAGCCTGAATGCCTTCGTATCAGAAGGCCTATGATCTAAAATTACTTCAATTACCTGGGGGATAACATCCCCGGCTCTTTGAACTACTACAGTATCACCGATTCTAAAATCCTTACGAATAATCTCTTCTTCATTATGAAGCGTAGCTCTGGATACCAAAACCCCGCCGACATTCACCGGTTCCAGCTCGGCCACGGGAGTGAGCGTCCCCATCCTGCCGACTTGTATAATTATATTTTTTATTTTTGTTATCGCTTTTTCAGCTGAGAATTTATGAGCTATTGCCCACCTTGGCGCTCTACTTACTATTCCCAGCCTATTCTGCAAAACAAAATTATTAACTTTATAAACTACTCCATCTATATCATAATCAAGTGAACTGCGCTTAAATTGCATATCTTTATAGTATTCTGCAATCTCCTCTAGTGACTCGGCTACTTTAATATTACTATTAATACAAAACCTTAAATCTTTAAGCTTGTTTAAAAGTTGATGCTGCGTACTTACTCCCCCTATATCTCCACTCCAAATAAAATATCGCAAGTTCCTTGATTTAGTAATGCTGCTATCGAGCTGCCTTAATGAACCCGCAGCGGCATTACGAGGATTTGCAAATATTTGTTTATTCGCTTTTTCCTGAATCTCGTTAAGCTTAAGGAAATCACTCTTAAGCATATATACCTCACCTCTAACTTCAAAATCTTCCTTTAATTCCACCTGCTCAGGAAAGCTTATTACCTGCTTTAAGTTTTGGGTAATATCCTCACCGAATTCTCCGTCCCCCCTGGTTGCACCCCTCACTAACTTCCCTTTTTCAAATACGGCGGCAAAAGATAAGCCGTCAATTTTAGGCTCACAACATAAATCAAGCGAATTATCTTCAGGTAGCCCTAAAAACCGATTAACTTTTGTAATAAATTCCTCTATATCCGTCATCTCGAAAGCATTAGCAAGTGAGAGCATAGGATATGTATGCTTAACTTTTTTAAATCTCCTATCCGGCTCAAAGCCGACCAGATCAAGCGTGCTTTGCCCCCCTTGCCGCTTCAGCTCTTTTTCTAAAGCTTCCAGCCTCTTTCTTAACTCATCATATTTTGCATCGGAAATTTCAGGACTATTCAGATTATAATACAGGTAGTCGTGATGCCTGATTTCTTTTTGTAGATTAGCTATTTCTTCCGATAAAGTTCTTTTCATTTACTTAACTAGAACTTCAATTATATTTTCCATTTTCATCGTTCGACGGCCTTTTACCAATATAACATCGCCTTCATTAATATATTTTTTAATAATTTCAGCCATTTGTTCCGAAGTATCGGTATGGACTTCTTTCAGCTCTTTCGGTAATTCTTCATGTAAGTAATTCATGTACGCACCGACTGTAAATACCTTATCGATTTTATTTTTAGTGATATCCTGAACTAATTCTTTATGAAAATTTGCCGAATTTACACCAAGTTCAGCCATATCACCAAGAATGGCAATAAGCCTTATACCCTTAGCTTGATAATTACCTAAATTGCTAAGTGCAGCTTTAACTGCTACCGGGCTTGCGTTATAAGATTCATCAAGCACGGTAATTTTTTTTAAGTGACGGATTTCTCCTCTTCCTTTTACACTTTGAAATTTTGAAAGATTATATGCCGCACATTCCACTTCAGCTCCCGCGATCTTAGTTGCGGCTAATACTGCGATACTATTATAAGCTAAGTGCTTTCCGGGTGCATTTATAGTATATTCGTATTCTCTGCCGAACAGCTCAGCCTTTATATGCGAAATACCGTTTTCCAACTTATAGCTTATTAAACGTGCCGGGGTTTTTTGCGTTTCGCTGAACCCGACTACATTAAGCTGTTTATTATGCGCCTTACTAACTAATATCCGGTGATAAGGATTATCAAAATTTATAATTGCAAACCCGCCTGCCTGCATACTATTAAATATTTCCGATTTAGCGTCAGCTATGGCTGATACTGATTTAAAAAATTCTAAATGTACGGCTTCAACATTGGTGATAATTGCAATATCGGGAATAGCAATTGCAGTTAAATCGGCTAACTCGCCGGCATGATTCATTCCCATCTCTATAATTGCATAATCACTGTCCTCAGGCAGCTTAGATAGTGAAAGCGGTAACCCTATATGATTATTATAAGAGCCTTCGGTCGCAAATACGTTTCCTTGATTATCAAGAGCTATTTTCAGCATTTCTTTAGTGCTGGTTTTTCCGACACTGCCGGTGATTCCAATTACTTTTCCTTTTAGTCTACTGCGGGCAAATTTAGCCATTTTGTTTAAAGCAACCATGGTATTGTTAACCAAAATCACCCGCTTATTATTACGCAATGAATTATTATTAATACTACTTATAATTACAAGTGCCGCTCCTTTTTCCAAAGCCTCGAGGACGAAATCATTGCCGTCAAAATTTTCACCCTTAATTGCAATAAATATTTCCCCCCTCCGAATGGTTCTTGAATTTATAGAAACCCCGCAAGCTGAAAATGAAGCTTTTACTTCACAACCTAAAGCTTGCTCCAGCAAAGTTTTATTCCAAATTATTTTTTCCTCTCCCAGAAAATTTTCATGAGCTTTATCAGCTAAAGAACTATTCATACTCAAGCCCTCAAACAAATTACTTTCCTACCGAATTTAGGGTCAAAACCCATATAAAGCAAGTATAAATAGCTAGGGCTTAAGATTACAAGTATACCTTTCTTAAGTAAAGAATGGAGAAAAACCAAATTCATATATAGCTATGTATAATATACTTATTATCTACTAAGTATTTAAAGAAGTTTAAAAACTATTCCATATATTCCCATGCATTTTCGATATGTGAAACTACTTTATTGCCTTCTAACAATATAAAATCGAACCTTACATTTTTATCATTGATACAGTTCTCAGCCAGATAGTAATTTGCCGCTTGAGATATCCTTTTGATTTGCTTATTTGATAAAACTTCATAGTGTTTTAGTTTGGTTCTCGCTTTAACTTCAGTAAATATAATAGTGTCCTCATGACAAGCAATTATATCAATTTCTCCGTAAGCAGTTTTAAACCGTATTGATAAGATTTTATAGCTCTTAGATTTTAAATACTCGCATACCAACTCTTCTCCTTTTAAGCCGTATTCATAGGATTTCAGCATAATAATTAAAATTCGTTATCCTGATAAGTAAAGGGAGAAGCTAAGTTTTCCGAAGTTTTCGGCTGTTCTTCTTTATGATTAAGCTGCGCGGCATAATCCTTAGCAACTTCCTCGCTAATCATTCCTTTAGAATAAAGAGCATTAATAGATTGATCCATTAGTACCATTCCTTGTTTACTGCCAATTTGCATTAAAGAAGAAACTTGGTAAAGCTTATTTTCTCTTATTAAATTTCTAATTGCCGAATTTGCAATCAAAACTTCATAAGCCGCTACCCGCTCATTGCCGTTAGGTTTAGGCAGTAGTGCCTGTGAAATAATTCCTTCCAGAGAACTTGCAAGCATTGTCCTGATCATCGGTTTATCATTGGTTGGGAAAACATCCACTATCCTATCAATAGTTTTAGCAGCCGAGCTGGTATGCAATGTTCCAAAAACCAAATGTCCCGTTTCCGCGGCCGTAAGTGCAAGCTGGATGGTCTCCAAGTCTCTTAGCTCCCCGATCATTATTATATCCGGGTTTTCCCTCAATGCACTTTTGAGTGCTTTAGCAAATGAGTGAGTATTAGCACCTACTTCTCTTTGGTTTATTAAACTTTTATTAGAAGTGAATTTATACTCTATCGGGTCTTCAATAGTTATGATATGTTTGCTGTATTGCGTATTGATATGCTCAATCATAGCTGCAAGCGTAGTACTTTTTCCGCTTCCGGTAGCCCCCGTCACAACTACTAACCCTTTCTTAATTTTAGTAAACCTCTCAACTACGGCCGGTACCATTAATTCCTGCAAGTTCTTTATCTTGTCGGAGATTATTCTAATCGCAATACTCGGACCATTAATCGTGCTATAGATATTTGACCTATATCTAAATTTGTTGGATTCAATTGCAAAATCCAATTCTAAATCCTGTTTGAATATTTCAGCTTGCTGCTCATTAGCTATTGAGAAAAAGATTTTTTCTATATCTTCGGTAGTTAATTGGCTTACATTCAGCTTTTGCATTACACCTCCGATTCTAACTATCGGAGGATAACCGCAAGCCAGATGCAGATCCGAAGCATTATGCTCCCTTGCGTAGGTAAGTAAGCTGTTTAAGTCCATAAAATTAACTCCCTCACTCGGATATTATCTATCCGTTCTCTTTTGTTGTTAAAAATCTTGCTCTTTGTTTAATTATATTCAAGCTCTGCGGTAAAGCTTCACCTGAATCTCCCGCTTCAATAATTTCTTTATATAATTTCAATGCCGGTTTGTATTTACCGATCTTGTCATACATTACGGCAATATTATATTTATAAAGAATTTCCTGTGGTGAAATAATCATTGCTTTCCTAAGATAGCTTTCAGCTTTATCATATTCTCCCTGCCTTGCATATATCATACCGATTTGTGCGAGCACCGGCGAATAATTCGGGTTAGCTTTATTAAGCAGCATTAATTCCTGCAAGCCTTCCTCCGGTGATTCCTCAGCAATTACCGCTAAAAAATTATGCAGCGCTTTCTGCTGATCCGGCTTGAGCTTCAGTACTTCTTTATAATAATATTTAGCCTCTTTTAATTGCCTTAATTTATGGTACATAATACCTAAACTATAAAGAATGTTTATATTATCCGAATCATGTACAAGAGCTTTTTTATATAAAAAAACTGCTGATTCATAGTGCCCGGCTAAAGCAGCTCGGTAGCCTTTATTAATAATTTCAACCAGGGGTAATTCAGTAGTTGATTGATTTTCAATTTTGATATTTAAATTAGTATTTTTAGAACCGCTTCCTCCAAGATTAACCGGACTGGCAGGAGTAAATCCATAATTAATTTCCACTCCTTCTTTAGTAAGTATAGGCGGTTTAATAGCTTCCGCAATAGAATGAATCAGATCTTGTTCGGTTAAATTTTTATTAGTATTTTGAGGCATATTATTCGGCTTGGTTATAACTTTAGAAGCTTTATCATCGGCTACTTTTTTTATATCCTGGCTACTAAAAGCAAGATAAGGAAACAAAATACCTAAAATATATAGCAATAATAAAACCAGCTTCTTATATTTATAAAGCATAATAAATACTTAATTGAAAAATAATTTTTTTCTTAATATATATTAAGATAATGATTTTTAGTTTAATTTTCAAACTATTTATCCACTCTTAAGTTGTATTGTATTTTATATATATTATGGCTTTCAGATTGTTGGGCATAAGCTCTTCATAAACATATGAAGCATGCTTCATATGTTTTATTTATAAAAAGATTGCAATAATATTAAAAATTTATTACTAATTTGCCTAATGACCGTAAGTTATATGGACGCTTAAGCTTTATAAGCTTAGTTAAAAACTTTATTATCCGTAAAATGATTTTTAGGTAGCTGGAGCGATATATTTATAATTAATGACAGAACAGGGTTACATAATGCAATATTTTGATATAGATAAAACCATAGTTCTTATATTTTTGACGGCTACTTTAGTAATTGGAATAATTGCCGGCAAAGACCTCAAAAATATAAGAGAATATGCAATTGCCAACAAATCATTCGGTACACCGGTATTACTTATTACTTTGCTTGCAACGATGATCGGGGGAGGCTCTACTACCGGAGATGTTGCTCAAATATTCGAGGATGGGATAGTTTATCTTTTAGCTATGATAGGACCGATAATAAGCGCGCTGATAATGGCTTATTATATCGCACCGAAATTCGACGGCAGATTTGACGGCATGATATCAGCAAGCGACCTGATAAAATACTTTTACGGGGTTAAGGCTGAAAAGTTCTCAGGGATTGCCGGGTTCATTGCCTGCACGGCATTACTTGCAATGCAATTAATCGCGCTTGGGCATTTGGCTGCAAATATTTTAAACATTAACTATACTTACGGAGTATTAATTACCAGCGGACTAATTATCGCTTACTCAACTTTCGGCGGAATTAAATCGATAACGGTGACTGCTATTCTTCAATTTGCAATGTTGATTATCATGATACCGATCATCGCTAATGTTGCAACTAACCAAGTAGGAGGATTAGGTAAAGTTTTTAGCGGTATTGGAACCGAACCTCATATGCAAATTATAAATCACCCTAAATTCTATGAATATTTACTACTGGGACTATTTTTCTCCTTACCTTTCAGTCTTTTCTTTCCTTCAATCATTCAGCGCTATTTAATGGCACAAAATAATAAGCAAGTCGCCCATATTACCTATGCATATGCTGTTTTGCAAATTGCTATGGTATTTATGGTAACTTGTATAGGTCTTTCTACATTAAAATTATACCCGGATGCTGAGCCCCGAGTGCTGATACCCACATTAATAAATGACTACCTTCCTCCTTTGATAAAAGGATTAGCAATTTCCGGGATGATAGCAGTATTAATGTCCACTGCCGATTCATTTCTTAACTCCGCAGGTATACTAATTGCTCATAATGTAATGTCGCAGAAAGCCCTTAAGACTGAGCTCGGCAAACTCAATTTCATGAAATTATGTACCTTTACGGCAGGTTTGTTGGCAATGATGATTGCCATGAGGAATTACAATATTATTAGCATATTAACATTAAGCTGTTCTCTTATCCTCAGTATATTCGGCATACCTTTGTTTTTCGGCATTTTAGGCTATCGGGTTTTAAAATCTTCTTTTTGGTTATGCAGCATTTACTCTATAATTGCATCTATAGTAGCAAATAGCCTTAACATGGGGTCGGCAGTTCCGATATTTACTGCCGCCCTAGGTTTTTTAGGCTACATCATCCCGCTTTTTATATTAAAACAAGGCTTGACAAAAGTTCCCTCGAATACAGCTACTCCCAAGCAAGAGAGCACAATAGCTTCCGAAAGAATGATTATGATGATAGCTAAGCATTTACCGACGCCTAAGAATATATACAGATATTCTAAAACTAAAGTAGAAAATTTCGGCGCCAACCATTTAATGTTCGGAATATTTTGTTGTGTTAACTACATCGTGCCTTACTTTATGTGGACTCATCAAAAACCGCTTAATTACTTTGTAATGCTTAGCTTAAGGTTAATTGCCGGGCTACTGTGCGTCGGATTATTATTTAAAGAATATTGGCCTAAACGATTTAAGAAATATTTCCCCTTGTATTGGCACCTTACTCTTATGTATTGTTTGCCGTTTGTAACTACCGTTATGTTTATTGTTATGAGTGCGGATGTCGAATGGTTGATTAACTTAACTTTAGCTATTATGTTGCTTGCAATGCTTGTCGATTGGACAAGTTTTATTATAATATTTCTCAGTGGTGTATTACTGGGCTATCTATTTTATGGAACGGTGATAGGAGCACCTATTCCTCAGGTTGATTTTGATACTGTTTATTTATCAATTTATGTTTGTGTTTTTGCTACCTTAATAGGTTTATTATTTGCAAGACGTAAAGAAATTGATACTGAGGAAAAATTAGAGGTCATGCGCTTTTTCGGCGGTGCAATGGCACATGAAGTAAAAACCCCTCTTGCTGCTATTGATATGTGCGCTCAGCATATAGATATGACTTTATCAAGAATGATTACAACTCTGGAATCCGGCTCATCCGGTAATTCTGTTTTAAAGGAATGTTCCGAACTTAAAGATTTAACCTTAACCTTAAGAAAAATTAGCTCGCAAGGAATAAATACGGTAGGCAATCTACTAATGTCTTTAAAAAGCTCGGTAATTGCTGAAGATAAAAATGAGTATTATTTAATAGATTGCATAGACCATGTGTTGGTAGAGTTCGGGAGAGAATTTGCCAAGCTTGAAAATATAGATGTTAATATTCCCTGCAACTTCAAGTTTTACGGATCTATGCATTATATGGAGCAGGTTTTCCAAAACCTCTTTAATAATGCGTATAAATATGGTGGGGAGGCTGTTAATATTAAAATTTGGACTGAAGATAACAAATTAATTTTTGAGGATAATGGAAGAGGTATACCTAGACAAGATTTACCATATATATTTGATAGATTTTATACTAAAAGTAAAGATGGTACAGGAATCGGATTAGCCTTTTGTAGAATGGTTATGGAAGATATGGAGGGAGATATCTCCTGTAAATCGGAACTAAATAAATATACTCGATTTACTTTAGAGTTTCCGAAGCTCAAAAATGAAGAGCTGAAAGAAGAAGAGAAATCTATATTCATAACCGCCGGTTAGCAACACTAAATAAAATGGTTATCTTCATTTGATAAAGATTGAAGAAGTCATAAAAATGTATTATATTTATGGTTGTCAGCAATGACTATGGTAATAAATGTCGCTTATAATAGGCGTTTTGGACTCGGGGGCGGTACCCGACGCCTCCACCATTAAAAAATTATGGGGGCGAACTAGCTTCGACAGGCGTTAAAAAAAGTGGATTTTACCCGGTATGATACCACCGATTATGGGTCAAAATAGTAAATGCAAACAATATTGCAAACGACAATGTAAGATTCGCTCCTATGGCTCTAGCAGCTTAAGTGTGAATTAATCATTAGCGGTTTGGGGGCTACCGGGCAACAGAAAGCCCCTTCTTTTAACTATTAGTAGGATAAAAGTGAAAAAATACGACAGCAATAACATCTTTGCTAGAATTATAAGAAATGAGATTGCATGTAATAAGATCTATGAAGATGATACTATAATTGCTTTCCATGACCTTAATCCGGCTGCTCCTCTTCATATTTTAGTAATTCCGAAGGGAGAATATACTTCCTATGATGATTTCATTCTAAAAGCCTCCGAGCAGGAAATTGCACATTTTTTTAAAACGGTTAGAACCCTTACACATAATTTTAACCTTACTGAAAGCGGATACAGATTAATTACCAATCATGGTAGCGATGGAATGCAAACCATACCTCATTTTCATCTGCATATATTGGGCAAAACTAAGCTTGGTGCGTTAGTTGCCGATGATCAATATCATAAAGATTCATAAATGCTGAAGCAAATAAAATATTTATCGGAAGCTTTACTTGCTTGCATATACTTTCTGGTTTGCTACTTATTGCCTCTGGAAGTTGCATCTTCCTTAAGTGGTAAATTACTTGAAATAATAGGATGTTTATTTGAAGCGAACAAGGTAGCTTACAAAAACCTTACCTTATGTTTTCCGAACCTTAGCGAGCAAGAGAAACATAAAATAATAAAAAAGATGTGGAATAATTTAGGAAGAGTGGTTGGTGAGATTCCTCATTGGCAAACCATGTCTTCAAAAAAGTTTACCGAGCAGATAACGATATGTGATTATTCAAACGGTGATTTTCAAAAGGTCAAAAGTGCACTTTTTCTTTCCGCTCATTATGGTAATTGGGAAATTTTTCCGCGTTTCTTGAAGGAAAATAATTTAAATCTTTCGCTGGTTTATCGGCCGGCTAATAATCCTTTTGTAAATTATATGATTAGCAGAGCACGCCACAAGCATGGAATACTTTTAATAAAAAAAGGGATCAGCGGTATACGCAAAATTATGGAGAGCTTAAAGTTAGGGCGCTTAATCGGCATGCTGGTTGATCAGAAGACTAATGACGGCATTGAAGTACCTTTTTTTAATCTTCCCGCCCGAACTACTTCGGCTCCGGCGAACCTGGCTTTAAAGTTTAATATCCCGATTTACCTTGCTTGCGTTACACGTATTAGGGGAGCGCAATATAAAATTGAAATTTTCCCGGCTATAGTTGCAAGTAAAGAAGAAAACGCTTATTCCATTATGAGTGAAATTAACTTAAAAATGGAACAATGGATTAGAAAAGACCCGACCCAATGGTTTTGGGTTCATAAACGGTGGGATAAGGAATTTTACCGCAATTAACTAAACCTAACCCTTCTTCAAAAGATAATTTTAAGAATTGATTTTTTATTATGCTATTCCTTTTTCAGCTTGTTTTTGTACTAATTCTCCGGCTTCCTTCATTACTTTACACATAGATTCAAGTTGGCTAACTCCATCTCTTGTTACTTCTCCTTTACTATATTTTATGCCCTCATTAACTGCCCAAGTAGCTATTCCGCCCACAACCCCGGCTATCATAGGTCCTTCTATAGCAAGGATAAGCCCTGCGACAAGGCCTGCGCCCGGTACAAGAGCTGCGAGTGCAACTCCGGCAGCAATTGCAGCTGCGGTAGCAATGACGGTTACTATGGTTCCTACGGCGATTGCTATTTTAGATTGCAGGTCCTTTTTAGCCGAATCAATACCTTTACCTTGTTCTATACTTGTTGCCAGTTTATCTACACAAGTATCAATAATATTCTCAAGCTCTTTAGAATTTTCATTTAACTTTTCTTCTAAAACATTAGCAGCCTTAATTTTTTCTTGTAATTCTTGCGGGATATCTTGAGAAGCAGGTAGGTTATTATCTCCTTTCGAATCTTGTTGCAGGGTTTTTAAGCTTACTCCGGTAGAAACTATGGAAAAGGGATTATCTTTAGAAGTATCAAATATAACTTTTAACGGTACATCTAAATTTGAAAAGTATTCACTAACCTTTACGGCAATCTCCTCTTTTAATTTGTTTTTTACATTATTCTTTATATCTTCAGGAATGTTTGCTTTTATATTTGATCTATCTTTTTTCAACTGTTCAATGATACCCTTAATTTGATTTTCTAAACCTTCTTTAAATTTGTCCGTAGCTTTTTTAACTTTTTCTTTTTCTAAAAATTTTGTATTACTGCGGCTATTTTGACTTGGTTCAGTCGAGAAAAAAACATATCTACCTTCTCAATATAACAATAATTATTATATAATAGTGTATAAAAGTTAATTTTCAGTTAATTAAGAAAATGATATCATATATAATTATACTCTATTTTTTCATATATATTTTATTTAGACTTAATATATTTATCCCAATAATAATTTATATTCTGCATCGCTTTGCCGAGTATATTTGCTTGCGCCACATCTTCTTTTGCGACTAAATCCGTAGAAAAGAGCACTTGGTTATTCTCTTCAATTTTAAGTTGAGCGATTATATCTCCTTTCTTAATCGGAGCCTTTATAGGTGAATTATAAACCACCTTAGTAGCTTGTTTATTCTTTTTACCGATGCTTTTCGGTAATACAACTTCTATATCTTTTACGGCAACTACTGCTACATTATTTTGCTTGCCGTACCAAACATCTACTACTGTTACTTCTTCATCAGCATTAAATAGTTTTTTATTAATGAAATTACTGAAGCCATAGCTTAATAGTTTATCAGCTTCTCTTATTCTTTCCTTTTCACTGTTTAAGCCGTTTACAACTGCAATTAATCTTCTGCCGTCCCGCTTTGCCGATACCACCACACCAAACCCACCTGCATCGGTATGACCGGTTTTCAACCCGTCTACCCCTTTCTTACCTAATAAGGTATTTTTATTATATTGATGAATATTATTATATTTAAATTCGGTTTCAGAAAAATAATTATAATACTCAGGGAAATTTTTAACGGTAGCTGCCGCGAGAACGGCAATATCTTTTGCTGTTGAGTAATGCTCTTCATGAGGCAAGCCTGAAGCATTTTTAAAGTTGCTTCCATGCATTCCGATCTGCTTGGCATGTTCATTCATACTTTCAGCAAATGTGCTTTCCTCACCGTGTATCCCTTCCGCCAATACCTTCGATGCATCATTGCCGGATTGGACAATCACTCCTCTTAATAAATCTTCAACCCTAACTTTAGAATTCAAATTCACGAACATTTTTGTTCCGCCCGTTCTCCAAGCATTCTCACTTACTAAAAATTCATCATGAAGGTCGATATTATTTTCTTTTAAGTTACTAAAAACTACATAAGCAGTCATAACCTTAGTCATAGAAGACGGAACCATTTTTTTTTCACCGTTTTTATCAAACAAACATGTCCCTGTATTAAAGTCCATTAAATAAGCCTGTTTAGCACCGGTTTCAAACGCATAAGTAGAGTTATCAGCTAAAATTGTCGAAAAAATAATGACAAAACATCTAATATATGTTTTAAGATTAATCATTTCTTAACCTTTAAAGATTACTATCTATAATTAAAGAGATATATTAGCATTTTAAAAGGCTCATGCAATGAAAAGATGTTTTATTTTTATACTACTTCTACTACTAACTCAAGCAAGTGCAAATGCCGATGAGCAGGATCTGAACCGAAAGTACGTGTATGTACCTCAGACGGAACTGAAATTAGTTAAAACTTTTCAGGATTGGGAAGTTTATCACCAAGTTTCTAACAGCACTACAAGATGCTATGCATTTGCATCGCCTTATCGAACGAAAGCATTTGAAGGTGTGAGAGAAGCTCCATATCTGATTATTTCATTTAAAGGGAAAAAGCAATATTCCCTATCTTTAAACCCAGGGTTTTTAATTGATAAAAACAATGAAATAATTTTAAAAACTAACAACCGTTCATACCTGCTTAATTCCGCCCTGCCTAATTATGCTTGGACTTATTCAAGCACGCAGGATAAAACAATAATTGAAGATATGATTAAAGACGGGCGTAGCTTAAGTGTTAGAAGCTATAATGTTTCGGATGATACCGCTTTAGATTTTTATTCTCTGAAAGGCATGGCTGAAGCATTAAAATATATGGAAGAAAACTGTTTAATTTTTTATAATTAATTATATAGTTGAATAAAGAAGGGGGAATATATAATGTTCGGTGCTTTAAAAAGTTTAATAGTTACCATGATGCTGCTTGCGGCAATTGCTTACGGTGCGATAATGAAACTAGATCAAAATGCTATATTAGCTCAAATAAATGCATTGGTCGCTAATTTACAAGGTAACTTTAAAGATATAAACCTTGATGAGCTGATCAGAAAATTTAAGCAAAGCACTCCTAAGTGAACTTCTCCCAGTTATTACCGTTAAATCCGTAAAAGGCTTTTTCCTCATAAATATAGAAGAATATCCCTGCTTCAGGCTTTATAAATTGCCAACCATCTCGGTAGTATGCTATTTTATTTTCCTTCCCGCTCCATTCATTTTTTGCATCTTGCCCGACAATATATAAATAAAGTTGTACCTCTTCCGGCGGAGGTGATGAAAGCTTAATACTTTTTATATATTTATTAAACAGCTTATCCAGTAGTACGAAATTTTCATTAATAATAATTTCTTTTTGGGATTGGTTTTGTGAGAGTTTTAAAAAAATAGAAAATTTATTATCCATAAATATAATTTAAATTGTTTTATCTGAATTATATTTAATAAGCTTTATCCATGGAAGCACCAATAAAAAATAATTTTTTAACCTTTAATAAGAGGCAACCCTTATGAACCGACTAAGTTTACAATCTTTACTTATAATTGCACTCATCAACAGTTGTATCGAACTTGAGATATCTGCTCCGAGTTTTCCTGATATAGCGAAATATTTTATTGTTTCCGAATATAGAGTAGGGTTAACTATTACTTATAACTTATTTGCTTTTTGCTTAGCTTCATTGGTGTATGGGGCTTTATCCGATAACTTCGGGCGTAGACGCATTATGCTGATCGGCAATGCCATCCTTGCAATTGGTGCCGTTGCTTGTGTTTTTGCGCCATCATTAAATTGGCTACTTTTGTTTCGCTTTATTCAAGGAACGGGAGCTGCAACTTCCGCAGTTGTTGTTTCAGCTATTATAGCTGATGTATATAATACAAATAAGGCGGCAAAGCTATATGGTATTATGAATGCGGTATTCACTACTCTCATGGCACTTGCCCCGGTTCTAGGAGGCTTTATTAATCAGGCGGTTGGTTGGCGCGGAAATTATGCAACGGTTGCATTGATATGTATTATATCATGTATATTATTATTACTTTTTTTACCGGAAACTAAAAAACAAAAGGAATCATTTAACTTAAACGCAACTCTTAATGATTTTAAAGCAGTATTATCAAGCACTGTCTTTATCAGCGCTGCTGTAATTCCAAGCCTGCTTTACGGCTGCTATATAGCATTTGTCGCAATCGCACCGTTTCTTTATATGCAAACTTTTAAACTTGGTATTCTTACCTATACTATCCATCAAAGCATAATTGCTGCTGCGTTTGCCTTAACCAGTTTAATATCAGGTAACATTACGAATATGTTGGGAGTTAAAAACTCAATTTATTCGGGATTATTCTTAATTTCAATTAGCTCAACCATAATGCCTGCCGCACCTTCGGAAAATTATCTTACTTTAATTATGGCTCTTTTTTGCATAGGCTTTGCTATTCTTTACCCGCTCATCTTTGCCCGCTCAATGGAAATATTTCCGAATAAGAAAGGTGTGGCTTCCTCACTAATCATGAGTATAAGATATTTACTATGTTCCGCGGTTGCTTGGCTAGCAAATTATATTTATAACGGAAGCCCGGTAAAGCTCGGATTAATAATCTTAGTTTTAAGTATGATTACAGCATTATTAACCGCTAACCTAATAAGAAATAAAATTATTTATAATTAAACTTCTATAGCATCAGGAAGAGAAGTTTCATCAATGCAAGCATAGTTAGTATTTATAATCTTCAGCTCTCTGCTTTTAGCGATAAAAGTATTTTTTATCACCTGATCAATAAAATATACGCTACGCTTTAAAGCTTGCACGGCATTTTTTGTTGTAAGATAATTACCTAAGAACAAGGCGGAGAATAAATCACCGGTGCCGCTGGGAGGGATATCAAAATTATACTCTACCGTTCTTGTTACATAAGTATGCACTTGATCCGACATAAAGATATATAAACCGCTCTCAGATAACTCTTTCAGATTTAAGCCTGTAATCACTACTATCTTTACCCCTCTATTATGAAAATATTCAGCTATATCTTTTAGATCTTTTATAGTTTTTATTTTAATCCCTGAAAGAATTTCAGCTTCAAATTCATTCGGGATTATAATATCAGCTTGTAAATTTGCCTTAAAAAACTCTAAAACTTCAGATTTTACATAACAGCTTGTGTTACCGATTACGGGATCACAAAGATATAGAATATTTTCATTCTTAGATTTAAACTTTTTTACCGTTTCTAATACCTCTAAGCATATTTCACGGCTACCCATATAGCCCGATAGTATTGCTTGGCAATCTTTGTCGGCACCTATGTCTTCTATTCCTCCGATAATGTTTCTAATATGATCTCTGGTAAATATCTCCCCTTGCCATTTTTTATAACCCGTGTGGTTGGAGAATTGCACCGTGTTTATCGGCAGCACTTCATGCCCCATCGATTGCAGAGGATATACTGCCGCTTTATTACCTACATAGCCGTATGCCACATGTGATTGAATGGAGATGATACTCATTTTAAAAGTAAGCAATTAATTTATAATTTAGAAGGAAAAATATCATATTTATTTAAGTAGTTAAATTAGTAATTATAAATACCTTAAGCTTCCAAATGATTAATACCCTCTTTTTATCTTTTATAACTTTATTAAGGGAATTAAAATTAAAAATATATAATAGTAAAAAATTGTATTCCCTGTCAAAATCTTGTAATTATCACCTTGCAAAATAATAAAAAACTTGCTATATCACTTAGATCTGTTCGGGGCATAGCGCAGCCTGGTAGCGCATCTGGTTTGGGACCAGAGGGTCGGGAGTTCGAATCTCTCTGCCCCGACCATGAATATTACTGTAGGAAATAGCCTTGCAAGACCGGTATATTAAACACAAAGAGAAGCCTGCTAAATTTATTACCAAATTTATAATATTAGAAGTAGTACTTTTTTTAATCTTAATCACCTGGTATATCAGCAATTTACAATCCATTAATTATTCTATAATAAAAGATAAATTAACTAATGCAGCTGAAAGTATTGAGGTAAGTTTTACCGATCCTTTTGACAATGCAAAAAACATTATTTCTTACATCGGAGAACTGATCGTAAAATTCAATGCTTATGATAACCAAAAAATTTTAAATCTGCTAGATACATTCCATGATCAATCCGGTGTTAAAGAATTAGTCACCTGGAGCGCAATAACTTGGAGTGATAATGCTTTTAATATAAGGGTGGATTCCGGACTCGGCATTATGAAATCGCCCTACAAGAATATTTCTACCCGACATTTTCTTCCCGATACGGTTACCCAACCTTGGAAGCTACGTATAGGATCTTATAAAACGGATATTGTCACGGGAACTAAAGTTATCCCGTTCGGGATGGGTATAACCAATGAAGCAGGGCAATACCTGGGAACCATAACTTCAGGATTCGAGCTGTTTAAACTTGAACAGCACCTTTCGAATATCGAAATGTATAATAAAAATATCAGCTTTTTTATTATTGATAAAGAAGGCAAGGTTATCATCAAGTCAAAAGGCGGTATCATATCGGAGAATTTAAATAATTTTATTAAAAAATTTATTAATTCAAAAAATTATAATCATCTTGATATTACAGCAATGCCTTGGTTTAAAGGTGCTGAAAGCATATTTATAAAAAAACTTCGCAATTTAAAAAATTTTTATATAGTTGTAGTTTTCAATGAGATAATCTGGGATGAGTTGCTGCTTACCGGCTTTAAAAAGACCTTTTATAATCTTTCCTTAATTTTCTGCCTATGCATAATAATTCTTATTTTTGTTAATAAATTTGTAGTTCAACCTGTAATTGAATTGTCGGATGTAGCTGAAAAAATTTCCTCTAATGATCGTTTAGTTGAAATTAATGAATATACAACTAAAGAAATCTCTCTTTTGGCAAGTAGTTTAAAAAAGGTGATTTTACAAAAAGCGGAATTAGTTGAAGCTAATGAGAAACTTGAGTTTTTACTTAAAAAACTTGAGGCAATGAATAAAACTAAATTAGATTTTATCAGAAATATTCAGCACGAACTCAGGACTCCCCTAAATCATATCATAGGCGGATGCGATGTACTCGGCTCGGAGTTTGCAGGCCCTATGCTTCCTGAATATTTTGAATATATTCAAATCATCCATCAATCCGGGCGGGATTTACTGGGCAAAATTAATAATATTATAGCAGTAGCGGATTTCGAATCAGGCAATGTCAAACTAAATGAGAGCAAATGTAGTATTAAGGAAATTATAGATAATGCACTTAATGCATTAATACCTAAAATCAAACAACATAAGCTAAATTTAAAGCTCGATATTCAGCATAATTTACCATATATTTATCTGGACCCTGAAAAGATAAAAATTGTATTATTAAATTTTATTAATAATAGTATCGTGTTTAATAAACCGGATGGGGATATTCTGATTTCTGCGTTACAATCCGTTGCAGGTATTATTATCGAAATTTCCGATACAGGACAAGGTATACATGAAGATAATTTACATAAAATTACTGAAATGTTTTCTACCACCGGCGATGTATTAACTAAAGTTAAAAGCGGATTAGGACTAGGGTTGACTATAGCGCAAAGTATCCTAGATTTACATGATATAAAGATGGAGATTGAAAGCAAAGTTAACCAGGGCACAAAAATAAAAATATTAATTCCGAATATTAGATTACAAAAATATTAAGTAAGGGAATATACTATGTTTAAAGGATTATTAACCGCACTTATAACCCCTTTCATAAAGGGCGAAGTTGATTATGAAAGTTTTGCAAGATTCGTAAGATGGCAGATTAAATCTAAAGTACATGGGTTAGTTGTCCTAGGAAGCACCGGTGAAGGCGCAACGATTAATGATAATGAAAGAACCGAACTGATTAAGGTGTGCCGCCAGGAAATAGATAAGAGCGGTATAAAAATACCTTTAATCGTCGCAACCGGCAGCAATTCCACTTTAAAAACCCTGCAATATACGGAAGAAGCAAAAGACTTAGGTGCAGATGCTGTATTGATAGTGTGCCCGTATTATAACAAACCTTCTCAACAAGGCATGTATGAACATTTTAAATATATAAACAATAATACGAATTTACCGATTTTTGTTTATAATGTTCCGGGTCGTACTATAGTCAATATCAATAATGAAACCATAGCAAAATTAGCTGAACTGAAGAACATCGTAGGCATTAAAGATGCCACCGGGGATCTCTCCAGGCCGCTTAGTTTAAAAGCTATGCTAAGCAATAATGATTTTTTACAACTTTCGGGAGAGGATGCAACTTCAGCAACATTTAATTTAAACGGCGGGAAAGGCTGCATTTCAATTATCGGCAATATTTTTCCTGAGGCAATGTCTAATATCCAAAACTTAACCTTAAGCGGCCAGTTTACCGAAGCGGTAAAAGAGCTGGAAAAATACCAAAAAATTATAGATTTAATGTATTGTGAGACTAACCCTATACCGGTTAAATATGCCGCTTTCAGGATGGGATTGATTTCGACACCGGAATTGAGACTACCGCTTCTTACACTCACTCATCCTAATTGTATTAAAATTGATAACGAGCTTAAAGCCTTAGGGGTAATTTAATGGTTATAAGCCCGCTTAGAAATAATAAAATCTATGGTCATCAAGAAGCTAAACAGCTTTTCCTGGATTCATTTCAAAATAAAAGATTACATCACTCATGGCTGATTACCGGAGAAAAAGGAATAGGTAAAGCAACTCTTACTTATCATTTCGCAAAATTTCTACTTCAACACCCGCTGTATCAACCGAACAATCTGGAGATTTCTACCCGAAATCCGGTTATTAAAAAGATAGAAGGATTAACTCACCCTGACTTAATCATAATTGATGCTGAAATAAAAGACGGAGAACCTCGTAAACAGCCGACTATTACCATTGAAGAAGTCAGAGGGGTAATACAATTTTTAAGGCTAACCGCAAGTGAATCAAAATATAAAGTTGTAGTTATTGACGGCGCGGATTATATGAACATCAGCGCCTCAAATGCTATGCTTAAAATTTTAGAAGAACCTCCAAAAAATACAATTATTTTTTTAATTGCGAGTTCAGCATTTAAAATACTCCCTACCATTCGCTCTCGCTGCCTTAACCTGAAACTTAAACCTTTATTATTTGATGATTTTAAAACAGCACTGGAGCAAAACCTAGAAAATATTAGCCTGCAAGAAGCTGAAGAACTATATAATATCACAAGCGGCAATCTAAAACTTGCAGTTGAAATACATAGCGAATATGGAATCAAATTTTTAAAAGAATTGGAACACTCTTTAAATAGTAATTCTATTATTGATATCTTAAAGTTTGTCGAGAGTATTAAAACAGGGCAGGAAAACTGGTCTCTAGTAAAATTCATGTTACTTAAATCAATAATAAATAAGATTAAATCATCTTTAAATAACAGTAATTTAGAAGACAGACTAAATTATTTTTTTGAATTACAAAAAAAACTGATTGAGGTGGAAACATTCCATCTTGATAAACAACATTTCATCCTTTCAACATTGAGTTAAATAAATGCTAAACGGAAAATTGCTAAAGTTACTTTTAATTGTTATTACCGCAATCATATCAGACCAAGTTACCAAGCACCTGGTACTCGATTACTTTATACATCATAACGGGACACAGGCTATAGAGGTAGGGTTATTTTTAAATATAGCTTTAGTTTGGAATTACGGGATCAGTTTCGGAATGTTTAATAATTTGGAGCAAGGTCAAATTATCTTAATTTCAGTTTCTCTTGTTATCGTGGCGTGCTTAATGATATGGTTTTGGAAGTCTAATGATAATAAGGTTTTATTTCCTATTGCCCTGATTATCGGGGGAGCCGTAGGTAATATTGTCGATAGAATCCTGTACGGTGCAGTTGTGGATTTCATAGATTTTTACTTTAAACAATATCATTACCCTGCATTTAACCTGGCTGATTCTTTTATCGTAATCGGAGTTTTAATTTTAATGGCGCAATCATTTCAAGAAAAAGAACAAAACCGACAGTTGTAAAAAAATTTACTTATTCTATTGCCAGTTGATTGTTAATAGTTTAAATATCTTTAAACTATGCTTAAATTTCATATTAGTCTTTTATCCCATGTTAAGATTCAAAGATTCCGAAGTGCGTATAGCTTCCGATGCCGCCATTTTATGGGCACTTTCCAATAATTCTTACTGTTTCGCTTTAGCGGCTATAACAAGCACCTCATGCGGAGTATTAAACGGAATATACGACACACTTTCAAGTAATAGCGGCAAGCTTGAAATACTATTGAATACAGCAGTCAAGAGCGTTACTTGGGGAATTGAAAAAGCTATAAAAGGCGGAGTTATTGATATAATTTTTCCAAAATTACCGGGTATGGCCATGGGCTTTTTAAGCGGTAATATATTGGATACCGCCTATTCTCACATTCATGAGATTTCCTCAATTAAAGGCAGAGTAATTTTAACGACAGCCGGATTAGTAAAAGATTACTACTTCTCATATGAGAAAGATGAAGTTCCCCCGAACGAGAAGGGTTATGCCGTATCTACTTTAGAGTCCGTAGAATTTGAATTATACCCCTAGTTATAAAAGATTTAATTATGTGCGTATTTGGATTCTAAATATGCTATAAAGTACCTGGGATTTAAACTTTCACCGGTAGAATTAAGCAGCAATTGATCCGCTGAAAATAGCTTTCCTTTTGAATGGATATTCTCCTTAAGCCAATCATAAATCGGCTTTAATTTACCTCTTTTAACCAGTTCATTTGTTTCAGGAATCGCTTTTCTAATCGAGTTCATTAATTGAGCAGCAGTAACCGCACCCAGCGTATAGCTTGGGAAATACCCGAAAATCCCGCTATACCAATGCATATCCTGTAAAACACCTAAAGCATCATGATCAGGGGTTAACCCGATAGTTTGCCTGAAGTAATCGTTCCAGGCGGAAGGTAAATCGCTAACCTCCAGATCACCGGCTATAAGCTGCTTCTCAAGTTCATAGCGCATTATTACATGCAGCGGATAGGTAACTTCATCAGCATCTACACGAATAAAAGAAGGCTCCACATGCTTGACGTATTTTATAATATTTTCCTGATTAAATTTAGTTCTATCGACCGAAAAATACTTAATCAGCTTAGGGGTAAGGTACTCGACAAATTCATCGCTTCTTCCGATTTGCATCTCAGTAAGCAGTGACTGGCTTTCATGAATAGCCATCCCGAGGTTGCGTCCGACGGGTTGATATGCATATTCGAGGGGTAAATTATATTCATATGAAGCATGTCCGGTTTCATGGATTATACCTTGCAAAGCAATAAATAGATCATTTTCGTCGTATCTCGTAGTAAGTCTTATATCCTGTGGTATCCCTCCGCAAAAAGGATGAGTGCTGGTATCGAGCCTTCCTTTATTAAAATCGAATCCGAAATCTTTCATGATCTCTATACCTAACTGCTGCTGAAGTTCGATCGGGAAGTGCCCGCCCAGCTCCGGCTTTTCACCTTGAGTACTTCTCACCTTTTCAATAAATTGGGGTAAGAATTTTTTAAGTTCGGAAAATATACTATCTATTTCTTCAACTTTCCGCTTAGGGTCATATTCATTTACTAATGCCTGATAAGAAGAAACTTTAAAATAATCCGCCTTCGCGGTTGCAATTTTACGCACTACCGATAACAGCTTTGCAAAATAAGGCTTAACTTCATCAAAGGATTTATTTTTTCTTGCCGAACGCCAAATCATCTCACATTCTTGCCTTAGTGAGGAATATTCTCTCACCAAGCTGTTATCGACGGAGGCATAATCATCAAAAATTTTTTTCATTTCATGTAAGTTAGCTTTTTGCCAATCATTTAATAAAGACGCATCTTCTAAAGCTTCGTCAATTTTTTCCTTTATTAATGGGTTACAAATTTTCTCATGCGCCAGTTTTATAAGATATGATGACTGCTCGATTCTTGAGCTCAGTGACCCGGTCGGCATTATCACTTCTTTATCCCAGCCGAGTATGCTTGAAATTTGATCAATAATTGAAATTTCTTTAAAATGTGTTTCTAAAAAATTATATGCTTTCATGGCTTTCGGGGTTATATTTTATCTAAATTTGTTTCTATATCAGTTAGGTTTACGTTGTCCAGTTGTTTAATTTGATTTAATTAATTACGTAAACAAATTCGGCAGATAAAAAATGAAGTTCACCCCTAGTTCATTATTCGGAAGGTTTTTATTAATTATCATGCTCCCTATGGTGTTGCTGCAAGTAGTGATCACTATAATATTTTATGAAAGGCATTGGGAGAATGTCACCTCTCATATGCAAGATGCACTGGTTGGAGAAGTGGAAACAGTTTTAAACACCATAAACAGCACAAAATCAAATAATAAGAAGGCTTTAAATATACTAAACCCCCTAGGTTTGGAGGTAAAATTTTTAACTAAGGAAACATTTCTACAAAATAAAAATAAGTTTTCTCCCGAGCAATTTGACCAAGATCTTTCAGAATTTAAAACGAAACTGGAAAAGCTTAAAACCCAACCGAATTACATAAGTTATATTAGCAACAAATCCTCAATTGTCATCGGTTATAAAATAAAAGAGAAATACATGGAAATAAGCTTTTCAAGCAAGCGGATAAAAAGCCCTACCACTTATATATTTATGCTATGGATGATAGGAGTTGCTTCGCTGTTAATTATAATATCCCTCATCTTTATGCGTAACCAAATAAGATCGATTACTAAACTTGCAGAAGTCGCCGACCAATTCGGCAAAGGACATGATATAGAGTTCTTCAAGCCCTCAGGTGCTAAAGAAATCAGAACTGCCGGTAATGCATTTATAAAAATGAAACAGAGAATTGAGAGACAGATAAAATATCGAACTGAACTTCTAGCCCATATTTCCCATGACTTGAGAACCCCGCTTACTCGGTTAAAATTACAAACCGCTATGCTTGATGATAAGGGAGTAGCTGAAGAAATAAGCCAAGATCTAAACGAAATGGAGCAAATGGTCATAAGTTATTTGGATTTTGCCAAAGGTGAGGGTAATGAAGAGGTGGTTGAAACAGAAATAATAGCTCTATTAAATAAAATATTAGCAAAATTTAATGATGACCGATTGGTTATCAATACTTCCGTTAATATGCAGCATATGCCTCTCCGCCCTAATGCATTCCAACGTGCGGTTAATAATATAATTGAAAACGCTATCAAATATGCAAAGAGTAAAATAGAAGTAATAGTTTATAAGCTGGATGATAACCTCTATATCACGGTTGACGATGACGGCAAAGGTATAGAAGAGCAGGATAGAAAAATGGTTTTCAAACCATTCCAAAAAACAGCTGACAGCAAAGAGGGTTATGGACTTGGGCTTGCAATTGTAAAAAGTATCGTTCAAGCGCATGGGGGAAAAATTAAACTTGCTCAAAGTCCTTATAATGGTTTAAGAATTATATTAATATTCCCTATTTAGTAATTATATGACTACTCGTATTTTATTAGTTCTTGACGGTTGGGGTTATAACCCTTCGCCGAAATATAATGCAATTTTAGGCGCTGATACTCCTAATTACTCATATATATTACAAAATTATCCCCACTCTTTAATTGAAACAAGTGGCTTGGATGTCGGCTTACCTGAAGGGCAGATGGGTAATTCCGAGGTAGGTCACATGACTATAGGCAGCGGAAGAGTAATGTTCCAAGACTTACCTAAAATAAATCATGCGATTGAATCAACCCGGTTAGAAGATAATGAAGCATTAAAGGAGTTGATTGCAACATTAAAAGAAACCGGTGGAACCTGCCACATAATCGGGCTTATATCCGACGGCGGAGTACATTCGCATATTGATCATATAGTTGCTCTCAGCAAAATACTCCGGAAACATAATATTAAAGTTTTAATCCATGCAATTACCGACGGTAGGGATACCTCACCGAAATGTGCTCAGGATTATATAAATTTCATCACGCAAGCAGAGCTGGAGATCGCAAGTATAAGCGGAAGGTTTTATGCAATGGATAGAGATAAAAGATGGGATAGGATTGAACTTAGTTATAATGCTATAATTAAGGCACAAGCACCGAAGTTTAATACTCCGCAGGAAGTTATCGAGCAAAGCTATACTCAGTATATATCCGATGAATTCATCATTCCTCACGTAGAAAACAACTACCAAGGGATAAAAGAAAATGATGCTATACTGATGGCAAACTTCCGTGCTGATAGAGTTAGACAAATTTTAACCGCATTAGTAGAAGAAGATTTTAAAGATTTTCCTCGGGGAAATAAAGTAATACTAGCATCGGTTGTAGGAATGACTGAATATTCGGAGGAGCTAAACCGATATTTAAGCACTCTTTTCCCTGCTGAAAATATTGCTTATACATTAGGAGAAGTTATCTCAAAGCATGGAATGCGGCAACTAAGGATAGCGGAAACCGAGAAATATGCCCATGTTACGTTTTTCTTAAGCGGCGGAAGAGAAGAGCCGTTTGAAGGAGAAGAGAGGATTTTAGTTCCCTCTCCGAAAGTTAAAACTTATGATTTAGCGCCTCAAATGTCAGTATATGACGTAACCGATAAATTAATTGAGGCAATCAAAAGCAGATCTTACAACTTAATTTGCGCTAATTTTGCTAATGCTGATATGGTAGGTCATTCCGGTAATATTGAAGCTACAGAGAAAGCTATTGAAGCTATTGATGATTGCCTAGGTAAAATCCTAACCGTTATTAAAGAAACCGATTCGGAAATGTTAATTACAGCTGACCACGGTAATGCGGAATTAATGAAGAACCCGGATACCCTTGAACCGTTTACTTCCCATACTTTATTTAAAGTACCTTTAATTTATATCGGGAAAAAGAATATAAAGCTAAAAGACGGAGCATTATCTGATATAGCGCCTACGCTTTTGGAGTTGCTTGACATAAGGAAACCTAAAGAGATGACCGGGAATTCTTTAATCACATTCCTTCCATAAGTTATTTCAATATGTCATTGTTCGCTTGAGATTTTAGTTAATTACTTTAATAACTTATAAACTAATTGCTTCATCCCTTCCACAGCCGGTTGCCCGAAAGGATTTATATTATTCATCAGCCCTAAAATTATAGTTTCAATCATTGAGAACATCATCAAGGCTCCTAAACTTTTGGGAGAATCATCTAACATGGTGATTTGACGAGCAGGTATCTTATGTTCTGATAAAATATCCATAAATGCTTTATACTGAGCTAAAATCAAATCTTCTATAGTTTTATTAAATATCCCCTGAAACTCTACGGCCGGCAAGCTAGGCGCTTTATATGTCGCGAAGTTATAAAGAGAGAAAAATTTATCTTTAGAACCATCAAGGTATAGTTGCAGCTGGCTATGCTGATCTTCGGGACCATGCGCGCACATCGGAGTAATTCCGAAACCCTCTTTACCCAAGCTTTCAGCAATTATCTGCTTGTTCCATTCCAAAAAGTTATGTAAAGACCGTGCATATGACATATTAATATGTATGCTATATTTTTTTTCAACCATGTTAGTTAAAAAAGCCATCCCCTTAGCTATTAAGCTTTCCTCTCGGTTATAAAGAAAATCTCTAAGCACCTCTTCTCCCCCCTCACAAAATGCATGAGCATCTTGATTCATAAGCATTAAAGGTAGCAGGTTGATATTGGTAAACGATGCAAACCTCCCGCCGATCTCTTCATGAGGAAGAATAGTACTACCTAAATTTATAGCAATTTCTTTTAAGGTGCTATCCTTGAAACCGTTAATAAATATAAAATGTTTATTGATATTTTTTATCCCCTGCTGTTCAAAAATTTTGATTAATGTAAGGCATAGAGAGATTGTCTCAAGTGTTTCACCGGATTTACTGATTATTAAAAATTTCGTTTGCTTAAAATCAATTTTTTCAATTAATAGCTGGAAATAAACTGGGTCTAAAGTATCCAGGTATTCTATATTTAAACTCACATTTCTGTTAAATAAAGCAAAAGTTTTAGGGTTTAATATAGCCCCCCCCATCCCGACCATTACTACTGTACGGCAATCTTCCTTGATTTGCCTTGCAATAGGCTCTAGCAAATTAGTTAAATTATAGTAATAGCTTGAATTAAAGCTAAACAACTTATAATCGGAAGCTCTATTATCTTTTATATAATGTAATACTTTTAAAAATTCTTCTCCTCTTTGAAAGCATTCCGTATTGCTGCTGAGCTTTATATTCATATGTCCTTAACTATCTTTTTCGTTTGTAATTTACATCAATATTCTAAAGGGTCAAAGAGCTTTTTATATTGCTCAATAGCATATCTATCAGTCATTCCTGCTATATAATCTATTATAATCTCAGCTTTCTTTTGTTCATCGCAATCAACCAGCTTCTCATACCAATCGGTCGGCATACAATTCGGATTTTTCATTAGGGTTTCAAATAAATTTTTCACCACATGAAAAGCTTTTACTTTAGTACGATTAACTTTATAATGACGGTAGATCCTTTCGAACAGAAATGCTTTTATTTTATCCTTTATCACTTCCATATCTTTTGAAAAAGCCGCGATTGGTTCATGCATGTTTCTAATATCTTCAGCAGAATAAATATTGTAAAAAGATATTCTTCTTTTAATCTCGGCAACTAAATCGGTAACCATTTGTTTTTTGAATCTTCTTAGCGCCTCACTTATCATCTTTGAAACAGAGAGATTCGGATAAGTAGATTCAAGCATAGTAAATATTTCACCCAACAGATCTAAAGATTTAAGATCCGAAATGGTAATAAATCCTGCTCTATATCCGTCATCAATATCATGATTTATATAAGCGATATCATCGGCAAGCGAAGCAACTTGCGCTTCAAGAGAGGCAAAGGTTTCAAGTTTTAAATCAAATACTTTAGTTATATCGGTATATATGTTACTCAGTTTTTTAGGCTTACTGTATTTCCCGGTTAATGGGCCATTATGCTTAGCAATTCCTTCTAAAGTTTCCCAGGTTAAATTTAGCCCGTCAAATTCTGCGTATCTTTGTTCAAGATAGGTTAGAATTTTTAAGGTTTGAGCGTTATGATCAAATCCGCCGAATTCTTTTGCTACTTCCTGCAAGGCATCTTCACCTGCATGCCCGAAGGGTGGGTGGCCTAAATCATGAGCTAAAGCTATGCACTCGGTTAAATCTTCATTTAAGTTCAGCTCATATGCAATAGCTTTTGCAATTTGAGCGACTTCCAGGCTATGGGTTAACCGAGTTCTATAGTGGTCTCCCGCATAATTTATAAATACTTGAGTCTTGTACTCAAGCCTTCTGAAAGAAATGGAATTTATTATACGGTTTCGGTCATTTTGATAGGGTAAAAGATATCCTTCATAGTTTTCTTTATGCCGTCTTCCTCTGCTATGCGCGGCATCAACGGCGTAACTTGCCAATCGTAAATTCTTCTTATCATTGCTGATTATCTGCTCCATCGCTTACCCGTATATACTCATTTCTTTCCCATTATACCCCATTTACTCCCAAAAAACACTATTATTCAATACAAAATTGTGTAATACTATTAATAAACACTAGTCATGCATAATATGGGAATTTTTATTTCTACTTATGTAAATAAGTTAGATGATAAGAACCGCCTTTCAGTTCCGGCTCCTTTCAGGAGCATAATTGAGACTGAGGGAAGTATGATTGTTTACGGGTATTGCTCATTTGTTAATAATGCTATTGAAGTTTGTACGGAAAAAAGAATGCGGGAGTTACAGGGATACATAGAAGATTTAGATATCTTTTCACTAGAGCGCGATGCGTTGGAAACTGCGATTTTAGGTGGTGCGGAGCTGCTTAACATTGATAGTAAAGGGCGTATTGTTCTACCTGAGCGTTTAATTAACTTCGGCAATATAAAAAATGAAGCAGTTTTTGTAGGTAAGGGAAAAACATTTGAAATATGGCCGATTGAGAAATTTCAGGAGCATTCTAAGAAGTCAAGAGATTATGCTATCTCCAAAAAAATAACTTTAAAGCAAAAAAGAGGGGTGGAATAAATGCAGATTATAAGCTCCTCAGAAACTTCAAAACCTCATAAACCCGTATTAATAAAAGAAGTATTGGAAGTCCTTTCTCCTCAGGACGGAGGTATATATATCGATGCAACATTCGGTGCCGGCGGGTATAGTAAAGAAATTTTAACTAATGCCGGCTGCAAGGTACATGGTATTGATAGAGATAGCAGTGTTACAAAATTTGCAGATGATTTATCCAAGCAGTTTGAAGGACGTTTTAATTTTATAAACGGGGAATTCGGTAGTTTAGAAAATATTATACTCGCCAATAATTTAGATAGAATTGACGGTATAGTGTTTGATATCGGGGTTTCTTCCATGCAACTGGATCAAGGCGAACGAGGCTTCTCTTTTGCTAAAAATGCACCGCTTGATATGAGGATGGATCAAAATAGCGGCGGCATTACTGCTTACGACATAGTGAACAACACTTCGGAAGGAGAGCTGGCTGATATAATTTTTAAATTCGGCGGCGAGAGAAAATCAAGAAAAATAGCTTATCTGATTAATAAAGCCCGCAGTATAAAACCTATCGAAACAACTTGTGAGCTGGCAGAGATAATTGCTCGCGGAAACGGCAGATATAATCATTCCATTCACCCTGCAACTAAAGCTTTTCAGGCATTAAGAATTGTTGTTAATGACGAGCTTACTCAATTGGAAAATGCATTAATTGCTGCTGCTAAGCATATAGCTTCGGGTGGAAAAATATTAGTTATCACTTTCCATTCATTGGAAGATAAAATAGTTAAAGAATATTTTAATGAGTTATGCGGAAAACGTATTAATTCCAACCGCCATCTACCTCAGATCGAATTTTATAACGAACCGAACTTCGAATTTGTATTTAAAGGAGCTTTAACCCCCTCGAACGAAGAAGTATCAGGCAACCCCCGAGCCCGATCGGCTAAGCTTAGAGCAATAAGGAGGATAAAATGATTAACGCCTTATTTAAGCCTTCAAGTTTGATCGGGATTCTAGCACTGATTTTAAGCTCTATATTGTTATTTGAAATTAAATACAGCGTACAAAAAATACGCAAAGAACTAAATTCGGTTGACAATGAAATAATAAAGGCGAAAGAAGATATACATATTTTAAAAGCTGAATTATCATATATTACTAAGCCGGAAAGTTTAGCTAAACTTTCCAGGAAAAGTTTAAACTTAGTATCAATAGATCCGACAAGGATTAAAAGTGTGCATTTAGGGGAAATAAACAAGTTTTTTTTGGAAGAGGGGACGGAATAAAATGCAGCTTCGAACAAAGCAGCATAACCAGCAGATTACTGAAAGAGCTAAATCTGCCAATTATGAAAAAGCTATGGATATATGCCACGGTAGGCTAACTTTTGTTATCATATGTTTAACCTTATCTTTTTTAGCCTTAATTTTTCGACTTTTTTATTTAACTGGTTTTTCATCAATTGAAGATATAAAAATTACTTCAAGTAGGAAACCCTCTAAGGAATTTTTGTTAAAAAGAGCTTCAATTACCGATAGTCACGGAGAGCTGCTTGCAACCAACATTACTACTGCTTCGTTGTATGCCAATCCCCGTTATCTGATTAACCCGGATGAGGCGGCAAGAAAACTGTCCGAAGCTCTACCAAGCTTAAAATATCAGGACTTAATAACTAAATTTAAATTAAATAAAAATTTTGCATGGGTAAAGAGACACCTCACACCTAAAGAGCAGCAAATCATTCATGATCTCGGTATCCCAGGTTTATATTTTACTAAAGATGAGAGGAGGGTTTACCCGCAAACTCACTTATTTGCTCACAGCGTCGGGTTCACCGATGTTGACGGCAACGGGTTATCGGGTATTGAAAAAACTTTCAACCATGATTTGACCGAGTCAACTCAATTACCGCTTGAGCTTTCACTTGATCTAAGAATACAAAATATAGTCCGCGAAGAATTATTGCGTGCCATTGATTTAAACCAAGCCATAGGTGCTTCAGGCTTGGTTATGAATATTAATAACGGTGAAATTATTTCAATGGTAAGCCTGCCGGACTTTAATCCTAATCGAACCGAAGGCACTAATGACAGACAAAGGTTTAATCAGGTTACCCTCGGTTCATACGAAATGGGGTCGGTATTTAAAATACTGACCACTGCTTCGGCCTTTGATTTAGGGAGAGTAAAAGTTAATGATGCTTTTAACGTTTCAGCCCCCTATAAGGTTGCAAACTTTAAAATTAATGATTATAAAGGCAAGGGAGGCGAGCTTTCAATACCTGAAATACTAATGTACTCCTCAAATATCGGCACTGCTCAAATAGCTTCTCATATCGGGGTTAAAGACCAGCAGGAATACATGCGGAGGTTCGGAGTTTTGGACAAGCTAAGCATTGAAATTCCTGAAGTATCCTCCCCTCGCTATCCGCCAAAAAAGAAATGGAATGAAGTAAGTATGGTCACGATCAGCTACGGGCACGGCATAGCAATCACTCCGCTTCATCTGGCAAGAGCTGTTGCAGCTACCATAAACGGCGGGGTGTTAGTACAACCTACTCTACTTAAACATCATGCTCCCGGAGACGAATACCCCAGAGTAATCGGAGAAGAAACCTCGCTACTTATGCGTAAGATGCTAAGGTTGGTAGTTACCGGGGGTTCAGGAAGAAGGGCTGAAGTACCCGGATATTTTGTAGGCGGAAAAAGTGGCACGGCCGAAAAAATTTGCGGTCGCGGTTATTGCAAGAATTCAAATTTATCTTTATTTGTTGCCGCATACCCGATCCATAAGCCTGAATACTTGGTTTTAGTGATGGTTGATGAAGCAAAACGCAATACTTATAATAACGGCATACTCTCAGGCGGAGCGGTTGCCGCCCCCGTTGCAGGTGAGATTGTGAAAAGAATATCTCCTATACTCGGCGTTCATCCCGTTTTAGACAAGTGGGAAGAGATAAACGGTATGCTGTCACTTGACTTTAACCCTCGTCATCAAAAAATCAGTAACCGCTGACTAAATCCGTTTTTTCTTTAAATTAACTTTTTATTAACTTTTTTTATTTAAAGTTTAATAAAAGAAGTTAGGTAAAGGTTAAATAATGGCAAAAGATCAAAAGCATACGGACACATCATATAGATATAATCCCGAAACTAAAAACAAGGAATTCATCACTCGGATATCAGCTACTGAAACGGAGGTTTGGCAGTACAAGGAAGGTAAAGGAGGCGGTGCTAATGAAGCCGGGGAATTGGGCGGTGTATATAAAAGCCCTGCTCGAACTGCTCTATTCAAACAAGACCCGAATCCCGCTAAAAATATAGCTGAATTTTTAGCTTCTCAAATGCACAGATCCACCCATCCCGAGCATCAGGCGGAAGTGTTTTTTGCTAAAGTTACGGATAAAGCGGGAAAACCGACTTATCCTTATATTGCTTCCATATTTTTTAATAATTACCAAGGAGATCTCTTTAAATACGCTTATACAAGCAAGGGCTTAATCCCGCCGGAAGATAGACCGAAATTTATGGGAACCGGAAATCTGGTTACCGCTGCATTAGGGATAGAAAATACGGCCACTCTTATTAACGAAGTTTTAAGTAGTTCGACTGGGTTTGCCGAATCGGTAGTACCGAGGTTGCTGACCAATGATATGGATATGCACTCGGGAAACTTAGGAGTAGCAATTAAAAATGGACAAGAAGAAATTGTCAGCATTGATTTCGGAGGTGCTAACGCTTCACTTGAAGAAAAAATTCATCCTCATTCCCATACCAGACACATGCCCGGCCTAGGACCTACTAACCATTTTAGAGAATACGGCAGGAAATATAAAATTACTCCCGCTTTTGCCGCAGAATGCGATAAAGTAGCTAAGCATGACTACACTGGAACTATTGATGATGCTTTTGAAAAAATTGTAGAATATAATAATTTTAAAGCAATTAAAGCTTTCGGCAAGCTCTTAGGTGTGCCGACAAAACAACTACGTATTCCGGATAATGAGGTAAATAAAGAGAAATTAGTAGGAATTATTAAAGAGCATTACAAAGTTATTATAAAAGCCAGGCAAGAAGACTTAAGTAAATTCTCAGCCCAAATAAAAACAGATTTATGCTTAAAAAATTATAAAGAAACCGGTGAGCTTTCATATAAAGACACAGAAGGAAAAGTTATTACTTTAGAGCAGGTTATTAAAGAGCATAAAGGATATTTCAAGGCTATATCGGAAGGTAATGAAAAATTAAAATTCAGAGATAATGACAATTCCAAAAATTATAAAGCTTTAAAAGAGACTGTATTAAGCACGATAGAGAAGACACTAGCCGAAGAAAAATTAAATGAAAATTCTTTGGATAACCCTTTTTATAAAGAAAGCTATAAAAGCAACCCTTTATATGAATCAAAACCTGCTACAAGCTTTAAGGGTGCTAAAATTAATGACATACAACCCCCTATCCAATTAGTAAATTTTTACCCCGTCTTAAAAGATCCGAGGCTTGAGGCTCTAGCAAATATTATAAGTAAATCCTCAAGGTCTTCTTGCTTGCTCAATAACACCGAGCATAATGCTAAGGAAAATTTACAGGGAGCTCTTTCAACATCACCGGTTGTAATTAAAGGTCATTTAACTACTACTGATCTAACATCTACTCCGAAAGCATTTGAAAACAACCAACCGGCAAAGATAGAAGGCTTGAAAGATATTAGATCTAAACTAGTGAAAAATATAAAAAATTTTGTCGAAACAATAAAAGAAAAATTTATGTCAACAAATAATGATTTAAAAGGCAGATAGGTAATTTAAAGTGGTGCCCAGAATTGGAATCGAACCAACGACACAAGGATTTTCAATCCTTTGCTCTACCGACTGAGCTATCTGGGCTTATGAAATAGCCGCAAAGAAAATGGCGACCCCTGCGGGACTCGAACCCGCGTTGCCACCGTGAAAGGGTGGAGTCCTAACCGCTAGACGAAGGGGTCGCTGCATTTGCTTGTATATTCCTATACTGTTTGCTTTCTAAAAGCAAGTAATAATTTTTAAAACCATCAAAAGAGTATTAATTATCCAATTTTAATATTTTCAAAAGCATAGTTGATAAACTTATAATTAATGAAATAATAATTATATTTATGATAACACATTCTTATTTTCAAGATGCTTAACCGACGCTCCTTAAAGATCACTTATACGGAGAAAAACCGAAATAGAAGGAGCATGCAGCAGGAAGCACTTAATTACCAACCCTTAAGAACTGCTTATATCAAAAAGCATAAAAAAATAAAATTCCTATTAAAACATATGCTTTACGGTAGTGAAGAAGAAATAATCAATAGCCTGAAAATGGTATCTCTTCATGAATATATTTTGATCAAAGATGATATATACGGAGCTAATATAGTGTTATGGGCAGTCTTACGCCGACAGTTTAACGTTTTAAACCACCTGCTTCAAGAAGCACCCTATAATAATAAAATTTTTTTAAACTCCGAAGATAAAGATAAAAATAACTGTTTTATATATGCAGCTTTCATAGGCGACCTACATTTAGTCAAAACAATACTAAAGCTAAATCCTAACTATGTAGAGTCAGTTAATATTTACGGAGAAAACGGGTTGATGGCTGCAATAGTAGGCGGAAATCCCGAAGTAATCGGATATTTACTAAAAACTTATTCCAATCTTATTAACCTATCCGATAACGAAGGTTACAATGCATTTTTAATTGCTGCTTATAAAAATAATGAGGAAGTAATGACCGAGCTATTAGCTATTAATCCCGGACTTATTAATTCAGTTAGCACTCAGAATGAAAACGCTTTTATGGTAAGAGAAAATATCAATACTGCGCTATTACTACTCAGCTATAATATTAAAACGCTGAAAGTAAATGATACTTGTAATGTTAACAAATGGCTAACCTTATTAAGCTTATCCTCAAAGGAAGAATTTTGTAATCTTCAACAATGGGTTAATGATATGGGTAGAAAATTAGTACTTCTTCAATTAAAAATTATTGAAAAAGTATTAAGTGATTTGTTGCCTCCTGAGATTATAGAGCATATTGTATACTTTTTTTCTTGCCCTCAAATTGCGGATATTTATCCTAATATTGCAATAGAATACCAATTAAAACCTAAATATCTTGAACTTTTAAAACAACGTTGCGCTAGGGAAATATTGCAGGAATCTTATCCGGATTATAATTTAATTTATTCGCCGGAAACAGATTATATCAAGATACTGGAACAGAAAGTATACCAAGCTCTATATAATAAAAATTTACCACCCACTGATGATAACCTATTATTCTTAGATATACCCCCCTATGCGGGGAAGAAACATTTATTGAGTGCTTCTCATTACCTGAATATTATTCCTCACCCCGTTCAGGTAATTTTTACCTGCGAAATAAAATTTCCACCTCACAGGCATAATATAAGCACGATCACGGAAAGATATAAAACGCAGTTATTTGCATCCGAATTTCCGAATAGATGTTTAAAACAATTAGATAATTTACGCCGGGAAGGACATTGCCTGCAATAAATATCCCTTTTCAATTTCCCACCTAAAGGTTGCGGATTTTTTATTTCAGTGCTAATTATTCTACATAAAAAATAATTAAGAGCATTTTTAATGTGTGGAATTATAGGCATAGTAAGTAATTATCAGGATGTAAGTGAAAGAGTATTACATTCAATCGCAAGATTAGAATACAGAGGTTATGATTCAGCCGGTATTGCCACAATATTTTCCAACAGCTTTAACCTGCTGAAATTAGCCGGCAAGGTAAAAGACCTTAAAGCCGTTTTCAAAAAGAATCCGACTCGCGGTCGGATAGGTATAGGCCACACAAGGTGGGCTACTCACGGGGCTCCGTCATACGAAAATGCACATCCTATGGTAACTAAAGATATTGCCCTGGTTCATAATGGCATTATCGAAAATTATATGGAAATCAAGGAAGAGCTAAGGGAACAAAATTATGAGTTTAGCGGCGATACCGATACCGAAGTATTAGCAACTTTGATCCAATCTTATATTGACCAGAAACAACCGCTCGACCGGGCAATAAGAAATGCAGCCGATCGTTGCCGTGGCTTGTATGCTTTTATTGTAATCAGTAGTCATGACCCGAACAGGATAATAGGGGTGAAGAAAGGTTTGCCGCTTGCAGTCGGAATAGGTGAAAATGAGATGTATTTCGGCTCGGATGCATATGCCTTATTTCCGCTTACCAATAAGCTTATTTATTTAAATGATGATGAAATCGCTATCATTACCTCCCGCGAATACAAAGTTTGCGACATAAAGGGAAATGAGCTGAATAAAGAAATTAAAAAAGTCTCAATCCAGGAAGTTTCCGGTAAAGAAGAATTCGAGCATTATATGCTTAAAGAGATTTATGAGCAACCGAGTGCGATTGCCCGCTGCTTTGATCACTATTATGATTCTAACAAGAAGGAGCTGTTATTTAAGGCAATGGACTTTAACTGGAACGAAGTAAAAAAGGTATATATAATTGCCTGCGGCACTTCGTACTATGCCGGAGCAGTGGCAAAATATTGGCTCGAGCAAAAAACTAAAATTAACGTTGAAATTGATATAGCTTCGGAATTTCGTTACCGTGAACCGGTTTTAGATACTAAAGACGTATTTATTTTTATCTCCCAATCAGGCGAGACTGCCGATACTCTCGCTGCACTTAAAATGGTTAAAGAAAAAGGAATTAAAACATTTGCGGTAGTAAACGTGGAGGAAAGCTCTATGGGTAACCTTGCTGATTTTGTTTTACCTATTTGCGCAGGGAGTGAAATAGGGGTTGCTTCTACTAAAGCATTTACATGCCAACTTATAGTATTATCTCTACTTTCTCTCTATATCAGTTATGCGAAAGGTCTACTAAGCAATATAGAATTTGAAAAGAAGCTGTTAAAGCTGCATGAAACTCCTGGTAAAGTTAAGGAAACGTTAAACTTGGATAAAAATGTTAAAACCCTGGCTGAGAGCATTCTTCATCTTAATAATATTATTTATATCGGCAGAGGTATTGCCTACCCTATAGCATTGGAAGGAGCATTAAAAATAAAAGAATTATCATATCTTCCTGCGCTCGGTATGCCGGCAGGGGAATTAAAGCATGGACCGATAGCCTTAATTGAGAACAACACACCTGTTTGTGTAATCGCTCCTAATGATAAGCTATTTGCTAAAACAGCCTCCAACTTACAGGAAGCATACGCAAGAGGAGGTAAAATCATTTTATTCAGTGATAAGAACGGTATAGAACAACTTAAAAACTTTTGCTTTAAAACGGTTGAATTGCCGGAAGCGGATGATTTTACCGCCCCCCTACTTTATACTATTCCGTTACAAATGCTTGCCTACCATTTTGCAGTGCTTAAAGGTAATGATGTAGATCAGCCTAGGAATTTAGCAAAATCCGTAACTGTAGAATAATAATTATAGGAGCTTAAGCGCATATATAGGAATTAAAGGTAACTATATCGGAAACAAAGCTGCTCATAAAACAAAGTAAATTAATAGTTTATCAAATATTGCTTAGCAGGGAGATTGCTTAATAATATTAATTAGGTCTTATCCCACTAAAAGGCTTCATAATTAAGATTTTTAGTATTATCATAACTATGAAAATAAGCAGTTTAAAGGCTCTAAATTTAAATGAACATACAAGAAAAAAATACATTAGATACACTCATTCAAGTGCTACTAAAATCACTTAATATTTTTCGCTCAAATTTTTTGCAAATCGGAATAATGGTAATTATTGTCTCAATGGTCTCTCATTTAGCTATTTACCCTGTTACCGAATATCTGACCGCATTTACCAAGAACCCTGAAGTATTAAAGGAAGCTAAGCTCCTACCTATAATATTTACCGCCCTAACTATACTACTTAACCAAACGATGTTTGTAATCGCTATAACTTTAGTTGTTTTATCTAAACCGAAAAATATTTTTCAATGCTTTGAAAGAATAAGAGCTTTTGTTAAAAACAAATTTATTACCCTTTATTTGGCATGTACTCTAAAAGCAATTTTAATTAATATCGGCCTGACATTATATTTTTTTCCCGGGATTATCGCAGTAGTAGCATTTTCTATGGTGGAATTTATAATATTAATTGAAGGTAAGGGAGTAAAAGAATCAATATATAAAAGTATTGAAATGGTTCGTCCGTTATTTTTCAAATTAGTAGTTTGTATTTCTTTATTTTACTTTATTTTATTTATAGTATTAGGTCTCCCTATTTACTTTAAAAGCGTAATTTATTTCGGCTTAATCGCACTTTATATAATTAACATGCTGGTTCTATATCTAAGACTTAAAGAGTAGCATTAATTTGCAGCTATAAGAGGAATGGTGGGACCTGTAGGACTTGAACCTACGACAACACCGTTATGAGCGGTGTGTTCTAACCAACTGAACTAAGGTCCCCTGGAAATTTAAAACCTATTTTATATCAAGAAATATAGTAATTGTCCATATAGAATTAACATCAAATTATCTTCTTACAAAATTCTATATAATTTCTCGCAAAAGCTTCCAGCTTAGCAGTTTTAGTCTCATCTATATTGTATGCTTCCGAGATTGATGCATATTCAGGCATTACCGCTGCTTTCAGATCGAACATTACTCCCCTCAACTGTATAATACCTCTGATTCCTCCTAAGCCCCCGGGGCTTGCAGCAACTAACCCTACCGGCTTTTTAGCGAAAGCTTCATACATGCTTTCATTCGGGTTTAACTTGCGAGATACCCAATCAACGGCATTTTTTAATACTCCCGAAAAAGACCCATTATATTCCGGAGAAGCAATTAGTATTGCATTAGCATTATGAATTTCTTTTTTAAATTCCTTTGTTTTTAAAGGCATCCCTTCATCTTCGATGTCCTGGTTAAATAGCGGAATCTCATAATCATTTAAATTCAATACTTTAATCTCTACATCATGCCCGGCAACCTTTTCGGCTATTATTTCTAAAATCTTTTTATTATAAGATTCTTTTCTTAAGCTTCCCGCAAAAGCAACAATTCTTAAATTTCCCATATTTTTATTTTCTACATAAGTTATTCATATATATTAAAGTATATCAACTATAAACTTTGCGTAAATTAAATACTTATTGTACCTTTATAATTATATAATACTAATAACTCATATATGTTTTTTTATAAGTATTGGAGTTTAAGAACAAAGATTTTAATTGTAACAATTTTGCCGTTTATTATTGCGGCATTATTTGTGTTTATTTTTGTTACCGAAAAGCTCGGGGAATTTTCAAAAGATAAAGCAAAGAGCGAAACATATAAATATACTTATTACCATGCCCATCAAATACAAAACCACCTTAATAACGTCAGCTATGTTATCAAGCATTTAAGCGGAGTAATCGGCGGTTTGTCTAATGCCGGTATGCTTAACGATCATGCGCTTAACTTTTTTCTCGATTATACGGTCGGTAATTTAGAGAATGTTTATATGGCTTGGATAGTATGGGATAAGGATAATCAGCAGCTTAACAATTCTGCTGACAGTAAAAATACAGGACGTATTCTCCTCAAAGCTAAAGATAATAAATTCATAAAAAACAAGTTACAGGACTATACGCAAGAATATAAAAAGCAATATCAATTAGCTAATAAAAAAAATAATCATCTTTATATTGTAGTAAGAAAGGAAGATAACCGTAATTTGGTTACTTTTTTAAAACCTCTGTATGATATGAATGAAGAATTCATAGCTCTCGTCGGAATAGATATTTATATATCAAGCATACAAGATATTGTTAAACAAACAAAAATTTCAAATGATGAAGTGCTTTCACTTTCCACTGACCAAGGAATTTTTATTACAGGAATAAATATCGATAAAGAAGAATTTTATCATAAATCGGGCAAAGAAGATGATGAAATATATAAAGTAACTATTCCGATTACTATTGATGACTACCAAGGTAATTGGCTTTTTTCATTAGAAATTCCGACTAAAAAGATTAACCTGGAAGCATTAAAAATTATAAAAATTACTATCGTAATATTCCTTATCTGCTTGAGCATAGCAATATTTCTCTCTTTCTATACGGCAAACAATTTAGTACGTCCACTCTCATACCTTACTAAAATCTTAACCAGTATTTCCCAAGGTAGGATAGTTACCAATCTTGAAATACCTTCCATACATAGATTTGATGAAATAGGAAAAATCGCCAGAGCTACCGAAGTATTTAAGGCTAATACCCAGGAATTAATTCAAGCTAAGCAAAAAGCTGAAAGTGCCAACCGTGCAAAAAGCGAATTTCTGGCTAATATGTCACATGAGTTGCGTACTCCCATGCATGCAATTTTAAGTTATACAAAAATTATATTGGATCGTTACCATGCAGGGAAAGACCTATCAAAGCTACTAAAGTATCTTGATAATATATATTCAAGCGGCAATAGATTACTTAAACTTCTTAACAATCTGCTGGATCTTTCCAAATTGGAAGCCGGCCAAATGAAAACCAAATTTGAAGCAACTAATATTATTGATATTATTAATAAGTCATTAAATGAGCTCTCCGCTTTGTTAGAAAATAAACAATTACATGTTTCCTTTTCTAATAAATTATCAAATTCTGAAATAACATTGGATACTGAACTTATAATGCGACTTATTATAAACTTACTTTCAAATGCAATTAAATTTTCTCCTCCTAATTCTATCATAGAAATTAATATTGAAGATACATTGTATGAACGGGAAAACAACGTTTACCCGGCAATAATTATTAGCATCAAAGACTACGGCACCGGAATTCCTGAAGGCGAGCTGGAATTAATTTTTCAAAAATTCAACCAAAGCAGTAAAACCAAGCAAAGCAGCGGGGGTACCGGGCTCGGGCTTGCAATATGCCTGGATATAACAAAAATACATAAGGGTAGGATTTGGGCGGAAAACACTCTTCAGGGCGGGGCTTTATTTAAAATCATTCTTCCGAGAGATTTAAGCGCAACAATAATTGATGATAATTTTATAGTTAAAACATAGGTAAGAACAAAATGGGCGGAGACGAGAAAAGAATAAAAATTTTAGCAGTAGATGATGAAGAGTTAAACTTGGATATTTTATTGGAATACTTTGAAGAAGAAGGGTATGAAATACTTACTGCACAGGATGGGGTTAAAGCTTGGGAAATCCTTCAGGAGGAAGAAGTAAACCTAGTTGTGCTCGATCGCATGATGCCTAATATGGACGGAATTTCACTATTGAAAAAGATTAAAGCTGCCGAAAAATTCAAAGCTACTCCGGTTATTATGCAAACAGCGGCGACTTCCGTAGAAGAGGTACGCGAAGGGGTAGAAGCGGGTGCATTTTATTATTTAAGTAAGCCTTATCAAAAAGAGTTGTTGTTATCTATAGTAAGATCCGCCCTTGAAAGTGCAAAGAAATATTCTGCACTGGTTGATACCGTAAGCTTGAACTTAAACGCCTTAAAACTTATAAAAAAAGCAAGTTTTGAATTCAGAAGTTTGGAAGAAGTTAAATCGCTTTCCGCGCTAATTTCCAATAGCTGCCCGAAAGAACGAAATGTTTTATGGGGAATTACCGAATTAATGTTAAATGCTGTTGAACATGGAAACCTTGGCCTAACTTACGAAGAAAAAAAAAGGTATTTAATTGAAGGGGGATGGCTTGAAGAAATTAACACCAGGTTACAAAGAGAAGAATATAAACACAAAATTTGCAGACTTGAATTTGAAAGAACCGATACCGAAATTACGATTACTATCATTGATCAAGGTTCAGGCTTTTCCCCGCAAAAATATATAGAAATCGACCCGAGTAGGATTACCGACCCCAACGGAAGAGGGATTGCTCTTTCAAAGCAGATTAGTTTTGATAGCCTGGTTTATTCAAATAAAGGTAATAGCGTTTGTTGTAAGATATTTTTATAATCTTAGTTTATAAATTCATTTTCCAATTAAACCTGGAAATAATAAGTTTTGCATGTTAATAGTGTAAGGTAACGGCCCGGGTGATTAGGAGATATCGGTTGATAGTTTATCTGCGTAATTTATGCATCACTGTACTCGCTGCTTATTTAAGCATTGTTGCACTTATTCCAAACTCATTTGCCGGAACTTTAGAAGGAAATACTCCCACGAAAAATAAGCATATTAGAATACTCTCCATTGACGGAGGCGGGATTAGAGGTATTATTCCGGCATTAGTACTAAAAAATTTGGAATCCAGATTAAAAAAAGGACGCCATCTTACGGATTGTTTTGATATAATGACCGGCACTTCGACGGGGGGAATTATAGTTTTATTGTTAAATACCCCCGATGAAAGGGGAAAACCGAAATATCAAGCCGATCACATACTTAAACTCTATTTAGAATTAGGTAACAAAGTATTTAAAAACTCAATTTGGCAAAATGTTAAAAGCGGTGTCGGCTGGTGGGGAGCTAAGTACTCGGAAAAGAATTTAGAACAATTATTAAGTAAATATTTTGGTAATACTCAGTTAAAGAATACTTTAAGTAATGTAAGTATACCGGCCTATGAGATCGAAAGAGATCAAACTTTTTTCTTCCATACCCATAAAGCACGTAAAACAGAGGAAGGGAATTATTTACTTAAAGATATAGCACGCGCTACTTCTGCGGCACCCGGATATTTTAAACCCGCTCAAATTAATAATATATTAAAAACCTCTAACCATGTATTTATTGACGGCGGAATATCAGTGAATAACCCTACCCTTTCTGCAGCCGTATATACTTCGGAAATTTACGGGATAAAAACTCCGTTTTTTATAGTCTCGTTAGGTACAGGTACCAATTATGGTGCTAAAGGCAAATATATCGCTCGTGAAAAAGTTGCAGATTCAGGCTTTTTAGGATGGGCAAAAAAAATTATTCCTACAATGATGTATGCTGTTAATGCGGTAACTGATTATGAAATGCGTTATACCTTTAATTATAACAACCCGCATACGGACTACTTCAGGTTTCAACCGATTATTGAGACTGAACACGGGGATTTAGACAATATATCCGAAAAAAATCTGAACGCTCTTAAACTATACGCTGAACGAATAATAAAAGATAATGACCAAATTTTACAAGAAATCGCTGATGTTTTGAATGAAGATAGAAACATTTCTAATCATTAATTTCATATATTTCATGAACTAGGCAAGAAGACTTTATTAAATAAAAAGCAGTATTTACAGAAAAAAGATTTGACATATTCAAGATTAAAAAGATATTATAATGGCGTAACATATCTTTTTCTTAATCAATAAAAAGACTTAAGCCTATCAATCTCTTTAGGGGTACGCCTTATAAAAGCTCCCATTAGACTTATGACTCGGCTTAAGCATGCTTAAGTATAAATTTTAATAGACTTAATGAGGATTATAATAATCTATGAAACATGACAAAGAAGTAGCATTAAATGAAGAGCTAATTTCTGACGATAATAAAATTACCCGAGAAGCAGAAAAAAAAGGATCATCTCCAAGACGCAGGCGAATTTTAAAAGCTGTTAATCCTGAACCGCAACCAGAAACTTTAAATGCTCAAGAAGAAGTAATAAAGAAGCATGAAGATAAAGAGACCTTAGATAATACTTTAAATGAACCTAAAAGTGATACGTTAGAATTAGATAAAAAAGATAAAGCCCCTAATCAACGGCACGGTGAAGAAGAGGCATTTGATAAGCAGGAACCCGAGCCTGAAATGACATTCCACCTTAAAGATCTAAAGAAAAAAGCTCCTGACGAGCTTCTGGATCTTGCAGAATCTTTAGAAGTTGAAAATCCGAGTAGCTTAGCAAAAAATGACCTTATCTTTGTTATCTTAAAACGTCTTGCTGATAGAGGCGGTGTAATGATAGGGGAAGGAGTGCTGGAAATTTTACAAGACGGATACGGATTTTTACGCTCATCCGAAAATAATTATGTTCCCGGTCCTGATGATATTTACGTATCACCGAACCAAATCAGAAGATTAGGTATGCGAACTGGAGATACGGTAGTGGGTCCGGTAAGGGCGCCGAAAAAAGGTGAAAGATATTTCGCATTAATTAAAGTAAATACTGTAAATGCCTATGAAACCACAAGCATTCACCATAGAGTCCACTTTGAAGACCTTACTCCCCTCTATCCGGATGAAAAGATAAGGCTGGAAACTCATAAGCCGATAAAAGATTTAAGCTCGAGAGTAATTGAGATGGTAGCTCCGCTCGGGAAAGGTCAAAGGGCTTTAATAGTAGCTCCGCCCAGAACCGGTAAAACTGTTTTACTGCAAAACATTGCGCATGCAATCAGCGAAAACCATCCGGAAGTCGTATTAATCGTTCTTTTGATTGATGAAAGACCGGAAGAAGTAACCGATATGGCAAGATCGGTAAAAGGGGAAGTCGTGAGCTCAACTTTTGATGAACCGTCTAATCGACACGTACAATTAGCGGAAATGGTAATTGAAAAAGCAAAAAGATTAGTTGAGCATAAGAAAGACGTAGTAATTCTCTTAGACTCGATTACAAGACTTGCACGCGCTTATAACAACGTTGCTCCTTCATCAGGGAAGGTTTTAAGCGGCGGTGTAGATTCTAATGCTTTACAAAGACCTAAAAGATTTTTCGGAGCTGCAAGAAACATTGAAGAAGGCGGTTCACTTACTATTATTGCAACTGCTCTTATTGAAACCGGATCAAGAATGGATGAAGTTATTTTTGAAGAATTTAAAGGCACCGGCAACTCTGAGATTGTTCTTGATCGTAAAATTGCTGATAAACGTACTTTCCCGGCAATTGATATATCTAAGTCAGGCACCAGAAAAGAAGACTTATTAGTTGATAAATCCACTCTCTCTAAGATGTGGGTATTAAGAAAAATATTAAATCCGATGGGTTCTACCGATGCTATTGAATTTCTAATCGGAAAGTTAAAATCAACTAAATCAAATGAAATATTTTTTGAGCAAATGAATACTTATAACGGTAGCGGTTCATCTCATTAATGATTTTTGCATAGAAAGTTAAAATGACACAACCGGTAGAAATTGCTTTTGCTAAGATAAATTTATTTTTAAATGTTACCGGTCGAGATGAGCAGGGCTACCATCTTCTGGAAAGTTACTTTGCTCTGCTGAATTACGGCGATACAGTTGCAATTAAAGAATCTTTAACCTTAAACTGTATTACTGAAAATGCTGAAATAAGGGAAGAAAACATTGCTTTAAAAGCTTTTAAAGCAATAGAGGCATATGTAGGTGCCTTAAAACCGGTAGAAATACTGATTAAGAAAAAAATCCCGATTGCCGCAGGCATGGGCGGAGGCTCAAGTAATGCGGCAAGCACCATAAGGCTGGTAAATACTTTATATAACCTTAATTTAAGCATGAAGGAAATGGCGGATATTGCTTATAATGTAGGAGCGGATGTTCCGTTCTTTATATACAATAATAGTGCTTTTGCTACAGGCAAAGGAGAAAAGCTCCTACCCCTAAAACTTAATATTTCTTTACCCGTATTATTAGTTAAGCCTCCCGTCAACGTCAGTACAAAAGAAGTTTATAGACTAAGCGTTAAATCTTTTACGCCTAATTTGGAGGAAATTAGCGCTAAATCCGTGATTGGGCAAATATATTACGGCAAAAACGATCTTACTGCACCTGCGTTAATCATTGCCCCCCCGGTTTCGGAAACACTGGATATAATAGCTAAACAAACGGGATGTATAGTATCCAGGATGTCCGGAAGCGGCAGCACTTGTTTCGGTATTTTTTCAGATGAGGAAAAAGCTAAGCAGGCGCTATATAATTTAAATAAAACTTATCCTAAGTTTTGGTATCACTATCAATTGTTAGAGTTGTAATCAAAAAAACTTTTCATATACTGGTTATATATCTCTTAAATATAGAAAATATGCATATTCATAAAAGCCAAGCAGAGCAAAAATTAATAAATATAATTAATAATCAGTATACCAAACAAAATGCCCGTATCGGTTTAATTTTTAACCTTGCCAGCCTTGAAGAACAACATAAAAATGAGGAGCATTTTAATATAGCGCTTAATGTTTTAAGGGATAAGCTAAGCACTTGTGTTGGGGATATAGTATCATTCGGGGATGGAGATATTTTCGTAATTTGCAACAATACAAATTTACAACAAATAGAAGAGGCAATTTTTCAAATGCGTTATTTATTTGTCGAAGATCAATTAGCTTACCTAAGCCCTGGAATTGCAAACAACAGCTTTTGCCAAATGTACGATCTTCAAAGCGACTGGAGTGATTTTTTTGCCAGATGTGAAGATAAAATAATACAGGCTCAAAATGATAATTTTGAATTTAATTTATCCGGTGGAATAGAATCTGATATAACAAATCTTTTAACCGATTGTCTTGAAAATTCTTTGGCAAAAATAGATATGGAAAGTTATACTGATAACTCACCTGTATGGATGCACTCGGATGAGGGTTCTTTTAAAATGGTTATTAGAGAAATTGAAATTAATAAAAACCGGTTAAGAAAAGATTTAATCCGCACCTTAGACTTCCTCAATAATCCTCATTTATTTAATTATTTATGCGATATTGTGGATATTAAACTTTTAATCCAATTAATCAATGCGGCTAAAGGAGAGGAAGGAGTAGGCTGCCTTATAAACATTTCTCTTTCAACACTCAAGTCTGAAGAATTCGAGCTCTTCGACTCCGCAATCGCTGAAATATTTAAGAAAAATATTATAATTGCCTTTAACATAAGCGAAGTACTTGAAAATATTGATGAATTTATGGATATTAAGAATACTCTGCAAAACCATGGTTATAAAATATGTTTAAATGATATTGATTATAAAATATTTTTACTTATTGAAGCGGAGGTTTTCGGGTTTGATCTGATTAAATTAAAGTTTGATAAGATATTAATTGATCCGGAACAAGAAAAGGTGCTTAATCTATTATATAAAAAAATTGAATCATTAAATTCTACGCATCTTATATTAACTAATTGTGATACTGAAGCCTTTGTGCTTGGAAAAGAGCTGGGAATCTACCTTTTTAAAGGTAATTTCTCCGAGGAAGAGTAATTAAGCTATTCAGGTTTACTATAAAGTAGGAAAGCATGCCTTTTATTTTTTGTAGAGAATATAAAATATATCTGTGACTAAAAATTAAGTAATCTATCTTGATTATTTATAACTGATAGGTATATAAATATTATAAGCTTACAAGCCGAAGTAGCACAGGGGTAGTGCAACTGATTCGTAATCAGTAGGTCGGAGGTTCAAATCCTCTCTTCGGCACCAGGTAATATGCGCATTTCAAACTTTCCATCATACTTAATAACCCTTCTTCGTGCTACTCTAGTGCTACCCTTGGCATAAGTAAATATGGCACTAATATAAAATATATAACCAAAAAACTTTATCAATTACACTATGATGATATGCAATCCCTCTTAGTGAGCTTACCAATAAACCATTTCCAGGTCAGTTTGCAAGGCAAATGGCTAGATCACTATTATTATCTAAGGAAGTAGAAGAACAAAGTCATAAACTTGAAGAAAAAGAGGAAGCTGTAGAAAGCTTTAGAAAACGTAGTTTTAGACAAATTGTGCAAGATTATAGAAAATCTAGAATTGAAAAAGTAACGGATGACTCTTCACCTGAAAACAACAATAAAGGAAAAAATGCAAAGTTGATCATGAAGTTGAAAACCCTAAATAAAGTGAAGACGCTAGAAATTCAGCTGATAGAGATCAATAATCTGCTTCTCTATAGAGATTTGAAAAGGTTGCCCTGAAGGCTTTCAATAAAACAAGCTATATTTCTTCTTGAATATTTCGTTTTATCCTTATCTTTATCATGCTTTTTTCTCATTATATATCTTGCTGATAGATAGGTTATGAAATACTTTAATAATATATTAGATATAAAATAGTATTTATTATCAAGTTTTGGGTTATTTAGTAATTATTTGATCTTTTCTTCGTTTTGTCTTATAATATCGCTATGGTTATCTGCATGGGTGTATATTTATAGTGTTTCTCATATGCAAATAATTAAATTTGCTTTCAAGATTCTAGTAAAAGTTAAAAGTATTGAATTTGTAGGAGTTTAAAATGCATGGAGATAGAAATAGAGATGGAGATCATGCGAGGAATAGAGCACGTGGAAGGGAAAGAGCCCGTGAAGGAGACAGAGATCGTGAAGGAGACAGAGATCGTGAAGGAGACAGAGATCGTGAAAGAGGCAGAGATCGTGAAAGGGACAGAGATCGTGAAAGAGACAGAGATCACGAAAGAGACAGAGATCGTGAAGGAGATAGAACCCGTGAAAGAGACAGAGATCGTGAAAGGGAAAGAGATCGTGGAAGAGACAGAGCTCGCGAAAGAGATAGAGCTCGTGAAGGAGACAGAGCTCGTGAAGGAGATAGAACCCGTGAAGGAAATAGGAGCTATGCAAGAAATAGAGGATGGAGAGGAATTGTAAGTTCAAGTTCAAGTTCAAGTGCTCCTTTAGAAGATGACCCAATAAATAAAAGAAGGCTTGATTCCTTAGCAGGGTTAATGAGGGGAACTGATATTTGTGGCGCCGCTTGTTTCTATCAAGGTAATCTATTGATATCAACAAATAATACTGAAGAATCCGAGTTTATAAAGGATATGCTTAATTATCTCTCAACAGTAGCACAGCGAGCTAAGGATTATTACGAAGGCATTCATGAAGCTGAAAATATTGATGAATTTTTATCACAAAATTCAATACAAATTATGCATGAAACAAAATTATTTTTAAAAAAATATGAAGGTTTTGCTCGGAGTAAGAATCAAGGCTATTATAGAGATTTAGGAAGGTATATAAGAAAAGTAACAGATTCAGTTATTAAAAATTACTTACCTTTAGTGGAAGACTTACGTAAAGATGAAGAAGGTGCTTTTCCTCAAGAAATATTACATATACTGGAGAGAAAAAATTATCGTTTTATCGGTGGGAAAGATAAAGTGCATGCTGAGTTAAAAATTATAGAATATATTTTAACTACTCATAATCTTAACGAAAGAATAAATCCTTTTTATATTGGGGTGTCAAAGCGATGCTGTGATAATTGTTCTAACTTAATAGAAGCTGTTAATGAGATAATCTCTGAGAAACACGAGTATATATTAGTTGAAGTAAGAGGAACCCATGGCTTTCCTTTTAGAGCAGGAGTACCTGACTTTATGTTAAGAGAAAACGAATTAATTGACGAGGAAATAAGAAAGCAGATTGAAGAAAGATTTCTCTATAAAATTTATAGGGAAAGTAGCCGCGTAAGAACATTACAAGAAGCCTTCGAGAGAAACCCTGGTACTAGGGAGGTTACCGGAGCTGCTCAGCTACATAGAAAATCCAATTCTCCTCCTCCAAGAACTTATGGGGTACCAAAATTATTTAATTTAAACGAAGCAATTAGTGATGATAAACAAAATAATAAAGGCAAGCAAAAAGCTATGGATGAAGAAGAAGGAAGCGGTATAAAAAGAGGTAGACAAGAATTTGAAAGCGATGATAAAAAAGATAAAGAATATTGGAGGAAAAGAGCCAGAGCTGAAGAGTCGGAGAGACAAGATTCAAGTCGTAGCCCTAGCCCATAATTTATTATATAAAAATTTAATAAATCTTATATTGAATAAGAAAATAAACATAATATTATTTAAAATTAAATAAGTACATTTTATATAAAAAAGGTAATAAAATGCAAAGCAAAGATATAGGTTATACTACTGAGTTTCTAATTGCTGTTGAGCAAGGTAAGATAGATAAAGCTAGAGAATTATTATTACAAGGTGCTGATGTAAATGCAACGGAAATGTTAGGAGATACAGCTTTACATCTAGCTATAATGTATAGAGACGTAAAAATGGTTAAGCTTTTATTAGCTCAGCCTTCTATAAATATTAATACTAAAGATTATGATAGGCAGAGCCCTTTACAAAATGCCTTATATAATGGTTACGATGAAATTGCTCAATTAATATTAGAACATAATCCTGATGTTAAAACAGCCGATATAAAGGGGAACTCGGTTATACATTTATGTTTAATAGGGAGTAAAATAAATCTAATTCCTTTACTTGTGGAGAGAGGAGCTGATATTAATGCATGCAATAAAGACGGATTTACTGCTTTACACTTGGCAGCAAATGGCGGGCATGTAGAGGGTTATAAGCTATTACTTGAGCAGGGTGCTAATCCTAATATTACTATAGATACTATAGAAGGATATACGGCGAAGAAACTATACCGAACTTCATGCCCTGAAAAAATAAAAGAATTTGAGGCTGCTGAAAGAGAAGTTGAAGCAAAAAGAAATGGATATAGCTCCAAAGGAGGAGTAGGAGCTGTAGGGGGTTCTAGAAAACGTGAACATAGTTTTACAGGAGCTATAGAGGATCCTAGAAATACTGGACTTGTAAAACCCGCGGATGAATCTTCACCTGAAAAACTTTCAGAAAGCAAAGAGAAAAAATGTTGGGCTGATCCTAAGGTTAAAAGACCTAGGCTCGGTAAAGACTTGAGAAATTCAGCTGATAATAAAGAAGAACAGAAACCGGTGGTAAGAGGGTTTTAAGGGCGTTGCTATAAATCCCGGTAGGTGCTTAGGTTTAATAAATGCTAGGCTTAGATTCATCTTTTGTGACTAAAAGTATTATTAAAAAGATAAAGACTGTTTTTAGATTGATAAGAATAGTCTTTTTTACATATGCTTATTCCTTAACCTGAATCCTACGTAAGGAACAACTTTGGGCTCACAATTATTTTAATAAACTCCTGTAATATAAAAACTTGCAACACCATATAAAACGAGCCGACCAAGGCAAAGAAAATTCTACAGTTTCAAACGTATCTTATATAAAACAACTAATTATTTCCTCTTAATTCTTTACTTGCAACTCTTTTATAGTATGTGTTACAGCTAGTTCCTTATCTAACTCAGGTTACCTATGTTGTATGAAGGTAAATATTATATAAACATTAACCAAGTTGAATAATAATAGAGATATTCTTAGATATTTTTCAAGTATATTTTATTCTAAGCTAAAAGCTAGGATTGACTGCTTTTATAGGTTAACATAAAATTGCTTAAACCATATTCTATCATACCTTCACAAAAGATTTTAGCATTTCCTTCTGATGCTTGCTTATGTTCTAGTAGAAATTTGTATAGTACTTTAGTTAATATTTTTAATTCATGCTTAGGGCATTCTATATTTTTGCTTTTTATAGTCGCATTTACTATATCTGATGCTTGGTTACGTAATTTTAAATCTAACTCTGAGTTATTTGAAGTAGGGGATGAATTTTTCAAATCAAAGTACTCGAATAGATTTACTCCTAATCCTATTGATATCTTTTCTAGTACTTCCTTCTTTCTCACATTCTTATATATTACATTTTCAATGGAGCTTAGCGGTAAATCAATTTTTTTGGCAAAATCAACAGTACTTTGACCTTTGAAAAATAAAACTCTACGTATAATATCACCTATATCATTCATTATAATGTTTTAACTAATACTTTGTTGTTAATGTAGTTCATAAACTACCAGCATCATTATATGTTGTCTATACTTCTGAGAACATAAGCATTATCACATATACCTTTTACAGCTTCTTGTACAGAAAGCCGTATTTATAATTGCATTAATATTATTAAGCTATATAATAACAAAAAAGAGCAGCTAGCTTAACACTAACTACTCTTTTTATATGTGAGGTCTGATAGACCCCAATCAGCAAAATTCAGTCTATCAAACCTCCATTAAAATTCAAGTAAATTAACCAATAACTATACCTAATAGTTATTAAATAATTAATGGAGCGTTTATGAGAAAGATTCAGCACAAGCACAAATCTATGGCATAATGGCAAGAGACCTGGAAATTCATCATGATTTAAACAGAAAAGCATATGGCATTGCAACCCTAACCGTAAATAAAGCTATAGGATACAATCCTACCACGGGAGAAGAGATATTTGAGCCCAGATGGTTTAAAATTCATATTACCAATGATAGCTTATCAAACTTTTACAAACCATTACTGCTTAAAGATAGAAAAGCTATTTTTATAGGGGAGCTGATATTATAGTAAAATAAGTTTAGCTATGGTACGAAGGTAAGGTAGAATAAAACAAAAAGAGATGAAGATGAGCCCGTATAGTTTAGATTTAAGAGAGAAAGTAATAAAATACCTGGAAGCCGGGGCAAGTTGTAATTATGGATAATGCATCATTCCATAAGTCGAAAAAGACTCAAGCACTAATTGAATCAGTAGGGTGTAGGATTATATTCCTGCCTCCTTACTCTCCCGATCTTAACCCGATAGAAAAATTTTGGGCTAATATGAAGCGATGGATAAAACAGCAAATTAAAGATCATCAGCATTTATACGATGCTATCTCTACCTTCTTCCTCGTGCCACAACTTAACTAATTTTACTATATATTATTAATATAAGATTATAAATATGATTTAAAAATAAACTTAAAAAATATTAATATTATGTTGGACAAATTTAATGAAAAAGAAATATGTAAAATAACAATTGATCCAATCTATTCCATAGAAATGGTAAGATTATATATTCGGCAAACTTTTATAAGTGATTTAAATGATTTTATATCCCTATATGGAGATGAAAAAATTATGGAAAAATATACTGATGGAAATATCCGTAATCCGGAAAGAATACAAACAATGATTGATATTAATGCAAAAAGGTGGGAAGAAAAAAATCCTTATAGCAGTATGTCAATTTTTGATAAAAAAACTAAGGAATTTATAGGTAATATTTTTATTTCAACGTTTGAAAGAAGTGACAATACCGGCTTACTTGGTTTTCTTTTTCATCAAAAATTTTGGAACAAGGGTTTTGCTAAAGAGGCGGGTTTTGCTCTTACAAATGTATTCATCTCTTATATTATTTCAGTTAGTAATATTGAAACAATTAATGAAATTGTTGCTTATGCAAGAGTTGACAATCTTGCTTCAAACAAAGTTCTGCAATTTTGCGGCTTTGAATTAAATGAAATTGTTGAAAAATTTGGAGCGGAAAGGTTTAAATACAGTTTAACTTTAGAAAAATTAAATAATATAAGATGTAACCGCGAACAAAATACCATATGTATTTAGATGTTCTATTGTAATAATTTTTTTTAATTTCTAATTTAATATTAAATAGCTGTTGCACCGCTCTTGTTTTGCTTCCACATAGGTAAACGATTAAAACCTCCACCTCTGTTGCTAACATTGCTCCTTGCTGCTATATAGATGGTTATAAAATTAATTATTAAAAATTAAATGTTTTCTAAAAAATTTTTTGCTTTTAAGAATAGCAATTCATTAGTTATTTCTGTTATTTATAGTATATTATTTCATCTGCCGATTGTATTTAATAGGATGGCTTTAAGTGCCGGGTTTCATGATAGACATGAAGTGATTGGTATTGCGCTTACAGAATTCAGTATAGCACTATTTTTCACTTACATATTGTTTTCATTAATTAGCCTGTTACGTTATTTATATATGGTTCTGATACCATTATTCTTTTGCTTCGGCGGGGCTTCAAATTACTATATATATAATTTCGGCAAAGTTTTTGATATCGGCGTATTATAGGATATCATTTCCGTAGAGCTGGATTTAACCCTGGAGTATTTAAGTTTTGAACTAGTATTGTTTATCTTTGTAAGCTTAGCCTTAAGCTTATTTATTATTTTTTCTAAAAAATTTAGGCTTAAAGCTCCCTATCATATGGCTTTAATAGCAACTATTATTACTTCATATTTAGTTGCTACTTATTTTGATTATAAGAAGCATAAATTATATATTAATCGAATAGTTCCTCAAAGCTATATGCCGTTTAATGTATTTTATAATATAGATCTTTATATAAGAAAATACGGTGTATTTAATAAGCAGAAAGCAGAGAAAGTTGACATTACTAAAAATTTTACATTTCAATTTCAAAATGACGTCAGCGAACCGAAAATTGTAGTGTTAATAATCGGAGAATCAATGCGTGGAGATATGTTTTACTTAAATGGAAAAACTAATTATCTCAATGCCCCGCAACTTTCTAAAATAAAAAATTTGAAAAGTTTTAAAGATGCTACCTCCAGCGCTTCATCCACGAGAGTAGCGCTTCCTTATATGTTAACTCGTGCTAAGTCCGGTGATTGGGAACAGGCAATATCTGAAAAAAGTATTATATCCGTGTTTAAGTCATTAGGGTTTAAAACAGCCTGGATCGGTGCTCAAGGTGCTTTTACTAATCTTGATTATACCTATGGGCCTATAATTATGGAGGCAGATGAAATTATTACAAAAACAGAAATTAGAAAAGACTTGGGACAGAGCAATTTATATGATGAATATTTGCTATTATACCTGGATAAATTTTTACAAAAGAACCAAGCTGATAATTTATTTATTGTTCTTCATATGATTGGGAGCCATTGGAGTTTTGACGAAAGGTATCCGGAAAAATTTAAAAATTTTACTCCGACTTGCGAATCATCATCCCCAGCGAGTTGTACTCACGAGCAGCTTTTAAATTCTTACCATAATACAATTCTTTATTCGGACTGGGTATTAAGCAAAATTATAGAAAGGTTTGAAAATAAAGATGCTTTCTTAATATATGCTTCAGACCATGGATTTTCGCTCTTTGAAAAACATTATTTCGGTAATGCTTATGAAGGAAAAGGTCATCTTAAAGAACAATATGATATAGCAATGTTTGCTTGGGGCTCAAATAAATATATAAAAAAGAACAGCAAAGCTTTTAAAGCTATAAAGTCTCAAGATAAAGTATCCCATGATTATTTATTTCATTCTCTGCTCGGTTGTTCAAACGTTGAATCAAAGGTTATTGAGCAAAACTTAAATCTTTGTTATAAAAAAAATGATGATGTAAAAGGCAAGTAATTTATTTGCGCATTAGAAAATAGGAGTCATAATGTTACTTCTGTTACCGCACATCTCTTTTATCTTCCTTTTATGCCGAACTGATGTTAAATATAACTTTAGTCCAAAAAACTATCCCATAGAGTAGTTTTTGCACTTCATTGCATAGCCTGCAAATACTTTATGCCGCTTCTCCCTCGCTATATGACACATCTTTATTACAGTGGAATCTGCAAAATATATATCCGCCTCTTTGCCTCTCATGCCGTGCAGAAAAACAGTAAGCGGCATTTGCTTACAAGTATCAGTTCTACAAAACGGTTATAACTTACCAAGTGGGAAAAATAACTCTTAAGGTGATTGAGTATACAATCTTTATAATATTCTTTAAATGTCCTGTAGTTGCTTACGTGAAATAATATCATAATCATCTTTATTTCCGATAATGTGATCCTGCATGCCCTTCGCCTTCGCTTATCTCAATCCTTTTACATCGTCCCCTTATACCGAACTCAGGTTACCTTTAGCAATATCCGTGAGTAGCATAAGCAGCCCTCTCCTCAGCCTACTATCTTCCCTCGTATATAAAAAAAATTAATGCCAGCCAACCTCAGTACTTCTACTTTAAATTTTTACTCAAGCAAATATTAAAAACAATAGTTATATGGTTTATATCCTTAAACCGAAACGATCTAACATATCTTTAAAATAATCCGGAAGCGGCGCTTTAATAATTATATCTTTTCCTTTATAGTTCAGCCGGGTTATATAAGAATGGAGATATAGTTTTTGCTCAAACTCAAAAGTTTGCTCTTTATTATTGTATTTTTCATCACCTAAAATCGGGCAATTCATTGAAGCACTGTGTACCCTAAGCTGGTGGGTCTTCCCGGTAATCAGCTTAAATTCCACTAAAGATGCCGTATTTAACGCATAATCAAGCACCTTATACCGCGTTAATGCTCTTTTCCCTCTATCGGTCACCTTTACGCTTTCAAAATTTTTATCGGTTTCTTTAGCTAACGGAAGGTCAATCTCTCCCGTATGTACTTCCGGCACCCCGCAGAGTATAGCAAGATAGGTTTTGTTCATCTGCTTAGTTCTGATAAGTTCCGATAGCTCCGCAGCTGCTCTATTATTCCTTGCGACAAGCAGAACACCGCTGGTTTCCTTATCCAGCCTATGGATGAGCTTCGGCCTGTCGGCGCTTTCAAACTTAAGAAACGGCAATAAGTCATCCAACGAAACACCTACTTTAGTGCCGCCTTGCACGGCAAGGCCTGCAACTTTATTGATTGCAAGCATATCCTCATCTTTATATAAAATATTTTGCTCAATCATCTCCAGCAATTTATGATGCTTAGGATGCAGAGTCATCTCGGCTCGTAATTTATTTTGCGGCTTACTTTCTAATTCGGTAAGGTCAGGAAATCTGATTTCCTGCTCTGCAAGTACTCGCGTCGAGGTTTGGACTCTTTTACTATCCAGTCTTATTTGACCTTTCCTGGCCAGTTTAGCAATAGTTGTAAAACTTATATTAGGAAAGTTTCTTGTAAACCACCTATCAACTCTTATTCCGTCATCTTCCGGTTTTATCTTAATATGATTTATCTTTATTGCCATTTGTTGTGTTACCTTTTAAATTAGAACTAAATACCTGTTATTTATAAAATGAATAATGTACTAAAAAAGATTGCTGAAGAAGTGAACAATATACCAGACGTTATTATAAAAGGCAAAGTTTCCGGTATAAAAGGGCTAATTATTTCCGTTCGGGGCTTAAGGAAATTTGCAAGTATCGGTTCAAGGTGTGAAATTTTCTCAAGCGGCGATAAGACAACTTCCGCCGAAGTGGTAGCGATCAATGCCCAGGAAATACTGTTAATGCCTTTTGATGATGTAACCGGAATCAGTGCTAATGACGATGTTGTCTTAAAAGCTGCCGAACAATCGGTTTATCCGAGCCCGGAATGGCTGGGAAGAGTAGTTAATGCTTTCGGTGAACCGATTGATGACAAAGGAGCATTAAAGAAAGGAACTACTCCATACTTTTTAAAAAGATCCCCTCCTCCCTCACAATCAAGAACAAGGGTGGGTGAGAAAATGAATGTAGGAATCAGGGCAATAAATACCTTTTTAAGCTTGTGCAGAGGGCAGAGAATGGGGATATTTGCAGGTTCTGGGGTAGGTAAATCCATGATGATCGCAATGCTTGCCAAGTATGCTGAAACTGATGTTAAGGTTATCGGGCTAATCGGGGAAAGAGGTAGAGAAGTTCAGGAATTTATTGAAGATTACCTTGGCGAGGAAGGACTTAAACGCTCGATCGTAGTAGTTGCAACCTCTGATGAATCTGCACTCCTTAGAAGGCAAGCTGCAAATCTTACACTTTCCTTATGTGAATATTTTAGTGACCAAGGTAAAGAAGTGTTATGCATGATGGACAGTGTCACCCGTTATGCCATGGCATTAAGGGAGATAGGCCTTTCCGTCGGTGAGCCCCCGACTGCTAAAGGTTATACACCGGGAGTGTTTGCCGAGCTTCCGAGATTACTTGAAAGAGCCGGGCCTATGCTTAAAGGCAGGGGAGCAATAACTGCACTGTTTAGTGTGTTAGTTGAAGGAGATGACCACAATGAGCCGGTTGCCGATGCGGTAAGGGGGATTATAGACGGGCATATCGTACTTGACAGAAACATTGCTGCAAGGAGGTATCCGGCGATTGATATTCTAAAAAGCGTTTCGAGGATGATCCCAAAATGCAATAATGAATATGAAAACAAATTAATCAGTAAATCGAGGGGGCTTATTTCAACATTTGAGGAAATGGCGGATATGATTAGGATCGGCGCTTATAAAAAAGGTTCCGATCCTTTGGTGGATGAAGCAATTAAATATAGTGAAGGACTGGAAAATTTCTTAAATCAAGCTTATAATGAGCATGATGATTTAGAATCATCTTATCTGAAACTGGCCGGAGCAATTGATTTTAAACCTAATGCATAAAACTTTATTTATTATATTAGCTATATTTTGCAGCAACTTTGCCTCAGCATTTGAAGCAGTTTTAGTCGACCCCCAGCAGGAAATAAGAGCAAAAAGTTTGTTTACTCTAATCCGCTGCACTCAATGCAAAGGGCAATCAATTAAGGATTCTAATGCGGAGATTGCACTTATAATCAGGCAAAATGTACGTAAACAGATAGAAGATGGGAAAACTGATCAAGAAATACTGGATTTTCTTGAGGCAAGATACGGCGAAGAAATAAATATGAAACCGAAATTTAATAGTAAAAATATTATATTATGGCTTCTTCCTATAATATTGCTTTTAAGCGGCGGTTATTTAACTTTAAGGAAAGCTAAGCTTAAAACTCTTAATTAATAATCTGCTTTCAATCATGTAGACTAACAACATTAATATCGGGTACTTAGATTACATATTATATCAAAGTTAAAGGTAAATAATAGTTATACATATGCCACCTAATTAATTACTATTTAAGCAAAGCATATAACCATAAAGAGATCTTTATTATTAGCTAACCAATTACTTATTTTAAACTATCCTGCTAAGCAAAAGCACTGCCGATATCCAAGCTATGACCACTATTAAAAATATAAAAAAGATATAAGGGGAGATGCTCACTAAAGTTGCGCCCGTTATAAAAGATAACATACTCCACTGAATAAAAGCTCCTAAAGCTTTTCCTCCCTTCTCACCCAGCACATCAGCAACACTCTTACCTTTACTTTTTAATTCATCATCAAGCGGGATATAGAGCATTTCTTTTGTCGGCTCAAAGAAAGAATATTTACTTGCTTTAACTACTATATTTTGTATGGCTCCTATTATTACACAAAGAAAAAGTATATTATGATCTCCCCACCCTTGAGAAATAGAGCCTTTAAATACAATTAACGTAAAAAACAAACTCCCGGTAATTAGCATAGTAATAGGTGTAACCGATGCCCCGACCCGCCACCTCAATTTCCTTAAAACAATAGAACTGCATAATATAAAAAATATACTGCTACAACTCATGGCCACTTGAACTTTAGCTATAAAATTGCAATAATCCGACGAATGTGGATACAAAAGACCTAAGTGCTTCTTCCATACTCCTTCCACTAAATTAATCGAAACTCCATAGCACATGACAATCGTGGTTATCAGCATGACATACTTTGAAGACAGGATCGCTCGAAAACTCTCAATCAATCCCGGCTTAGCTGAATGCGTCGGTCTCATAGTTTGCTCTGAGCTAATATATTTTTTAAGAAAATGAACACTTAGGCTAATTATAAGCCCTGCAATAAATATGGTGATGCAAATATATTTTAATGATATTTCCCAACTAACAGAGGTTTTATCCCGAGTTAGAATAGATAATGTAACTCCGGATAATACCGACCCTACTTCCCCGATTAACGCAAGCAGGGGATAATATTTTTTAGCTTCTGCAACCGAATAAATTCGGTTAGCTATCTGCCAAAACATTAAAGGAAGCATTACACTACCCCACATTTCCGATAAAATATAAAATAGAGAGTAAGACCAGTTTGCAAACATCAATACCTGATATTTGAAATAAGGGTAACGCAATATAACTTCACTAAAATCAAAGTGTATGAGGGAAGTGTTAGGATATAGAAAAAAGCCGAAACAAAGAAAATAAGAAATAAAACATCCGTTTAATAAATGGTAAATTTGTATCTGTGTTAGGAGATTGCTAAGTTTAGTATAAAATAAAGTGAATATTACAGCGGCCGGCAACACACCATATAGCTTAACGGCACTGATTAATTCCGCTCCGAGCTCAGTGATTATTATAGTATCTTTAGTACCCTTTAAAATACTAAGCACGTATATAGTGCATGCTATATTTAATGAAGAAAAAATAAGCTTTGCCAACCCGCATCTCCATAAATACTACTTTATCGATAATGTAGCAAATATATTAAAAAAACAAAGCTTTATATCATCTAATCTAAAGCTCTATATATAAAGAAGACAATGTGAGCTACTTAATTTTCATTTATATAAAAGTAATTTATTTATCCTGCTTCATATGTTAATGTTCTCGGCAATTGATTTTATATAATAAAAAAACTATTTCTATGCTGCTTAAAAGACTTCTGCCTTACATTTCGCTGTATTTTTTAATTGAAACTCTACTTCGGATCTCTCTACTTATCCGTTCTTTAAGCGACATTGATTATAGCTTCTTGGATGCGGTGAAAGTGTTAATAATCGGCTATTGGTTCGACTTAGCTACCCTCATATTCTTTTTAATTCCGATAATTTTATATCACATATCTCTACCCGCGAACAAACACGGCAGTCGTCTTGATCAAGCTGTGACCAAGGTTCTATGCCTTATTTTCACCTTTATATTGCTCTTTGATGCTACGGCTGAACACATATTTTGGAGCGAATTTAATACACGCTTTAATTTCATTGCAATAGATTACTTAGTATATACCTCGGAAGTCATAGGAAATATTATAGAATCATTCCCGATTTATCGATTAATTGCTGCTCTCATAGTAATTGCTTTCTTTCTTACATGGCTCTCTACTTCAATTTTCAAACCTAAGGCTCTTACCGCACCAAATTTTTCCAAGCGCTTAAAAAGCTCTCTAATGACTTTTTCTATTCTTTTGTCCACTTATTTTTTAAGTTCGGTAGAACAAGCTAATTTCAAAAATAATGCTGAAGCAACTGAGATAGCATCTAACGGAATACATAATTTATTCCATGCATTTTGGAATAATGAAATTGATTATAATAGGTTTTATGCCAAACAGGATGATAATAAAGTTAATCAAAATATAAGAAAGCTACTTGCCTCTGAAAATGCTTCTTTCATTGATCGGAATATTACTCGAATTATTAAAGCCGACAACCCGATAGAGCATAAAAATATAATGCTGGTAGTAATGGAAAGCATGAGTGCAGAATATATGCAAGCATTCGGCAACAACGAAAATTTAACCCCGAATTTAGATCGTTTAGCAAACGAGGGCTTATTTTTTACCAAGCTTTATGCCACCGGTACCAGAACAGTTAGAGGGTTAGAGGCAATTACTCTTTCAATCCCCCCGACTCCCGGACAATCGATCGTTAGGCGTGGCGGAAATGAAAATTTATTCTCTTTAGGCTTTGTATTAAAAGATCACGGATATGATACCAAATTTATCTATGGTGGATTCGGCTATTTTGATAACATGAATGCTTTCTTTAGTGTTAATGGTTTTGACGTAGTTGACCGCACCAATTTAGATGATAAAGAAGTACAATTTGCTAATATTTGGGGAGTATGTGATGAGGATCTATTTAAGCGTGCGATAGTAGAAGCGGATAAATCCCATACTACCGGCAATAAATTCATGCAACTGATTATGACTACCTCAAATCATCGCCCCTTTACCTATCCGGAAGGGAAAATTGATATTCCTTCCCACTCGGGGAGAAGCGGGGGAGTAAAATATTCGGATTACAGCGTAGGAAAACTTATAGAATGGGCTAAAGAAAAACCCTGGTTTAATGATACTATTTTCGTATTTATTTCTGACCACACCGCAGGAGCCGGCGGCAAAGTTGAATTAAATTTAAATAAATATCATATACCGATGATAATTTATGCTCCGAACTCTATAAAGCCGCAAAAACATAATGATATAGCAAGCCAAATAGATTTAGCTCCTACTCTTTTAGGTTTAATGAATTTTAGTTACTATACAAAATTCTTCGGGAAGGATTTGCTGAATTCTAAAGTAAACTCACCTTATGCGTTTATCAGCAACTACCAAAAGGTGGCTATGATGAAAGATAATAAAATTACCGTACTTGCTCCAAAAAGCAGTATTAGTCAATATACCTGGCCGAATGGGGAGCATGTTGAGAATATGGAAGAAGCCCTGGTAGATGATACAATAGCTTACTATCAGTCCGCTTCAAAATGGCGCGAGATTTACGGTAAGATTCCTACTCCTTTAATTGCCGAATATTAAGTACTCATCCTTTATACAGATTAGTAATCGGATATCTCCGCTCCTTATCCAAAGTTCGGGTGGTTAGTTTAACGCCGGGAGCGGATTGTCTTCTCTTATATTCCGAAATCTTTATCAGCTTTATCACTTTTTCAACCGTTTCTTTATCAAACCCTTTATCTATAATCTCTTCTTTTCCTAAATCCTGCTCTATATAAGCTTCCAGTATCCGGTCTAATATATTATATTCCGGCAATGAATCACTGTCTTTTTGATCTTCTCTAAGCTCTGCCGAAGGTGGCTTGGTAATTACCCGCTCAGGCATCACGGGGAAGTTTAAATTCATTACTTGAATTGAGGTCGGAAGCTTAGAATTACGGAATTTAGCTATATTAAACACACCAGTTTTATATAAATCTTTGATCGGGTTGAATCCTCCGCACATATCTCCGTAAAGAGTTGCATACCCGACCGCATTCTCGCTTTTATTGCCAGTGGTAAGCACTAAACTTTGCGTCATATTTGAAATACTCATCAGTATTATTCCTCTAGCCCTTGATTGCAAATTCTCATAGGCAATTCCGGAAGCACCTCCTATCCCGCTATCAATGGTCTCAACTATATCAGTGATCGCAATAACCCGGTAAGATATGCCGAGCATTTCAGCTACCCTCTCAGCATCCTCCAAACTTTCTCTGCCGGTAAATTTTGACGGCATCATTATAGCCTGCACATTTTCTTTTCCCAAAGCATCGACTGCGATTGCCGCAACTAATGCAGAATCTATTCCGCCTGATAATCCGAGCAACACTGACTCAAATCGATTATTATTCATATAATCTCTAAGACCCAGCACCATAGCTCCATAGAGCTCATCTTCCTTAGAAAAGTTTTCTATATTATTTGTAGTTAAAATTTTATTTCCCTGAACATCTACTACTATGCTATCTTCTCTAAATGCCGATAAACAAAATTTTAAACTTCCGTCGTAACCGAAGCTTTTTCCTTCAAAAATTATCCCGTCTTGCCCGAGTACCTGATTACAATATATAATCGGAAGCCCTACCTCTTGATATCTTTTTTTTATTATTTCAAAGCGAGTATTAAATTTTTCACCGTCATAAGGAGAAGCATTAGGTACCAATAAGATTTCAGCACCGTTATCTTTTAGTTTTAAAGCTACCTCTGGGAACCACATATCTTCACAAATCGGTACGCCGATTTTATACCCGTTGATATCTATAACCCTGGGCTCCCCGCTACTAAAATATCTTTCTTCATCGAATACCCCGTAATTAGGTATACATTGTTTATAGCTTTTTCCTATAACTTTGCCGTTTTGAATAGCTAAAATTGCGTTATAAAGCTTATCTTTTTCTTTAATTACAGTGGATAATAAAATTGCCGGTGCTTTAGAGTTTTTTATCAATGAGGCTGTGTGCTTTTCTAATTCCGTTAAGAATGAAGGTTTGTGCAATAGATCTTCAGGCGTATACCCGACACTGATCATTTCCGGAAATAAACATATATCAACATTATTCTCGCATGCTTTCAAATAGCAATTTCGAATTACATCAAAGTTATACTCAATATCTCCTATTCTAGGCTTTACCTGTGCTAAGAATATTTTCATTCCATCCTACTTATTATGTCACATTATTAACTAGTATTCTTTATAATGATTTAAATTTACCTTGTTCTTTTTCTATAACTTTTACCCATGTATTTTGAGGACACGGGCTCTTTTCATTATATTTATGTAAATCTTTATATTTATTAATATTCCATTTTGCAGTAGCATTTTCAAGCTCAATTCTTAGGTGCGGCAGATTATAAAAATCTATCAGCATTGAAGCCAAATTTTTTAAATAGGTTATATCGGATTCCGAATCCAACAACTTATGAATAATTTCTTTAACTTCCAAATAAGCATTTTTAATCTGCTGCTCAAATGTTATTCTCTTTTCTTCTTCCTCATTAGTTATATAACCGGCATTTTTTTCAAAAGCACCGGCAAGTTCACTAACCTCCCCCAAGGTTTTCTCCATCTCTTTTAACTCTAAATATTCCCCTTAAAACATACCTTAAATATATCAGGTTAACAGAAGGTTAATAAATTATGGTGAGGTAGAAAACAAGTACCCTAATACTTAATTTATTAAAAGAAATTTTGATATTGATCTAACAAAACTAATTATCAAATATTTTAATGCTAAATAAAAAATAATGCGCACAGAATGGCTTAAATCAAGGTTGTATACCCACTACTGAAAGCTGTGTTCCGTATTCCACTTTTCCCTCTTTATTAAAGCTCTTTTCATGAGTTGCACGTCTATAGCTAAAAAATTCAGGATTAGAATAAGTATCCCTCCCTAAATTATCAATATGCTGAATTCCCATAATTTTAAGCCTTTCCACACAATAAGCGGGTAGATCGAACATATAATGGTCAGCTTGCTTTGAATCAATAAAAAATTTACGATTAGACGGGTTATCAATTATAAAATTATTATAAAAGCTTTCATCCACTTCATATGAGGCTTGCTGAATACATGGTCCGATTACACAGATTATATCTGATATATCCGCTCCTAAATTTTGCATAGCCGCTACAGTATTATCCGCAATACCTGATATAGCCCCTTTCCATCCTGCATGAGCCGCAGCAACAATCTGTTTTTTAGAATCAAAAAATAAAATAGGAACACAATCGGCGGTTTTTATTCCTAGTAAAATTCCCGGTAAATTAGTAACCAAAGCATCTGCTTCCGGATGCTTAATATGCTCGTTGCCTTCCTTTATAGTAATTGTGCGATTAGAGTGAATTTGTGTAACCGTAATCAATTTGTTATGCGGAAAACCTAAATTATTACTTATGATCTCACGATTGGTAATAACGTTTTTTTTACTATCAGATGAGGCTAAGTTACAATTTAAAGATTGAAAATGTAAATCTTTACTCACACCTCCTTCCCTGGTAAAAAAACCATGTACCAGGTTAGCTTGCTCTGCTAGTTTTAAACTGAAATATTTAAAGGCCTTACTCTTTTTATTCATACTAAATTATATTGTTTATTTTACTCTTTTTTACTGCCTCTTTCAAACCCCTCGTTTAATTTAGCTCCCACATTTTCAGGCATAAAGTTTGTTCCTTCATTACCTCCTATTTGCCCCCCATTTTCAGGCATCATAATCTTATCCATGCCCTTTTTAAGCATATTAGGGTTTTGTACAATTTTCTCTCCCATTTTTGCTACATCTCCCACAAGCGGGATACCCTGAGCCTTCTTTAATACCATACCTACAGGGTTTAATCCTTTAACCATATTCATACCTTGCCCGATAAATGATCCTTGAATTGCACTTTGCATTGCCCCGGCCGAAGCTGCCGAAGCCGGTCTACCACTACCCATTAATGAATCTGCGATAGTCGGTACTTCTTCCAAAAAGCCGTTAAATATTAGTGAAACAATCAAAAAAGCAAACAAATGACCGATCGTTAATGCTGAATTAGCCTGGCTGGAGAAAGTCGGATACCAAAACATTAAATCAAAAATATCAAGACCTGCAATACTAACATCCCATACACTCACCCAACAAACCTGATAATATAATAATTTTTGCAGTTGCTCTGTAATTATACTCATCATAAGTGCAAAAGTAGAAATGACAAGAATCATAAGGAATACACTATTAGCCATTAATTTGATCCATTCATCAAATAAATTCTTAGTCCACTGAAATAATAACATTATAATAAATATCGGAGCAGAAACCATAAGCAAAGCCAATTGCATAACTGAAAGTAAATATAAAAATACGGCTCTGAAAATACCAAGTAATACAAAATACCAACATATATATATTGCGGGAATGAAGTAAAGTTTCCAATCATAGAATAAAATTGCTACTATTTTTTTATGTATAGGAGCAGAAATTAACATTTTAAAAAATAAATCAAATATTGAAAGCGGCGTTGCATCTTCCGGCATTAAGAAAATAGGATCATTTATATTATTATCATAATATAGGGTAGAGGTAACAATAATTTGAGCAATACTTGCAGCTCCCTCGGTAAATAAATTAAATAGGTTATTATTAAAAAAGTCCCAACTATATTCCGAAAGCAGGGTGGCAATTAAACCAACTTTTATTAATCTGATTATTAACTCCTTTTTCTCAATTTTAATTAACCCTATCATGAAACTCACACCTGTAAAAGCTACATACAACACAAGCATAGCTCTACAGATAGTAATAAACTTTAAATCTCGAGTAATGGTAGTATAAATAGAAGCGGTAACTTCCTTTATAGTATCGGTAATAAGCTCTACAACTTCCTCAATAAACCCTTTATTGGAAAACACCCCGCTAATTAGGCTAACCAGATATTTCCCCCCGTTATCGTCATAATACCTATCTAATATTTTGAAATACAATCTTCCTCTTACAACATATTCTAAACCTTGTGACTGCTGGTCTTTAGTACAAACTGTTTTTTGCTCATCATTATTTTTACAAAACTGGCTATAGTTTACTTCAAAATATTTTTGATCTTCACTTGAGTCTTCATTATTTTTAACTGTCGCATGAAAAGTTCTAAAGAAAGCAGTAGGCAAAGTTAAAGCATTCCCAAGCTCATTAGGGTCTAATGTTTTGCCGTTATTATCTATTGCGATTAAGCCATATAATCCTTGCCCTTCTTTAAGCACGCAAGGATATGCATGATCAGGATTACTGTCTACTATCTTCCCGTTATCTAAGCAAATTGCATGATTTGAAATATTTTTTGCACAATCAAGCATTATACATTCGGTTTTAGTCTCCGCACCCCAAGGATACCACTCTCCTTGAATATACCCTTTAAGCTTAGCATAAGAAGAATTTTCAGAATTATTGGCAATACCGGTAGTATATAGCCCCGTATCCACCCATGGTGCAATTTGCTGCCCTTTAGGAAAAGCTCTTAACAGTTTTGTATTAACTGTTTTTCCGGTTTTAGGATCTTTAGTTTTATATGTAGTACCACCTCCGTTTTGATTAGGGTTAGCAGGCACATATAATGATCCTCCAAGGCCAAAATCAGAAGCAAGAACGCAGCTCTCGGCATACGACTTCTGTGGGCTGCCGGAAATGCCTATTAGTAAAATCAGTAGAACTTTTATAGAACTTAATAGTTTTTTCCGCATATCCCCTCTAAGATCTTTTCTACTTTTGCTACATAGTTAAAATTAATAATAATATTCTTTCTTTTTTCTTCTAAGTAAAAATATAATTTACCTGGCATAATTATTCTTTTCATATTATTTAACCATCAACCGGAGGCATAGGTATTGGCGGCTTAGGTATCGGTGCACCGTCTTTTTTAGTTTTTCCCTGCTCTCTTTGCTCTCCCTTTTGTTTCCCCTGTAGGAATGGTTGTGTTAAAGTATCTCTGGCATGAACTGACTCTTTATCAGTTCCGGTGATTGCGCCGAACCCCTCTAAGCCTTTAGCTAAAGGATCATTTTTATCAGCCAGATTACTAAGAACACTACCTATAAAGCCCCCACTGGCAAGTTGCATTGCCATTGAAGAGCAATGACCCATTAAAGCATAAGTAGATTGTGACATTAAAAATAAAAAGAGTATAGCTGCTATCTGAGTAAGCGGCAGGCCAAGAAAATCATCAGACGGGTAATGCATATTTAGCAAAGTGGTCCATCCCGGGATTAAGCATAAATCAATATCTATAACGCCGGCATTAAGTTGGAACCCTAAGAAGCATATCTTACATGCAGTAATTGCTAAACTTGTATATAAACCTACCATTAATAGATTATTTATCATTGTAATCATAGCGAATACAAAAACCGGCTGTAAAGTAAATGATAATAGTTGTTTCAGCCAAGCATCAAAGAACTGCCGGGTAAATTCAAATAAGATAAAAGATATAAATAGAGGAGCAATTAAAAGGAGCAAAGCTATTCCAATCATTGACATTAAGTAAATTATAATAGCTTTACCAATACAAAATATATAAGTTACTGCGGCAATTACAATTAATATAGCTATTATAAACCCTAGAAAAGAAGACATAAGCACAGCACATACTTTAATCCATACTTCTCTACTGAATAGCTGAGTAAACGGCTTGTCGAAAACAGAGAAAGCTAACGACGGGTCTTGCTGTATTCGCCTAACTTCTTCTGTTGAAGCTGAGGTTTCAACTACTATTCTTGCTATAAGTTCTAATCCTCCGTCAGTAAATAAGTTAAATAAGTATGTATTAAAAAACTTCCAACTGTTCGGTGAAATTAAAGTTATTACTATTCCTATCTTTATAAATCTTATTATAGCTTCTTTTTGCGTTATTTCAGCAAATCCTGCTATAAAACTTAAGCCTGTATAAGCAATATATAAAATAAGCAAAGCCCTTATTGCATTAACTAGTTGAGTATCTAAAACCATTCGGTTGAATATCTTCTGAACCTTTCCTTCACTATTTGTATCTCCAAACAAATATTCTCTTACCGTTCTGATTAAATCGGAAATAAAACCGGTTATGCTTGGCGGATCGCCCTCAATTTCTACCTCTACGAAATATCCTCCGCTTGTTTTCCAAGGAGCATAATTATTTTTAGCGGATTCATTACTGGATTTACATTGGGATTCGTCATTCGGGCATTGAGGAGCCTTATCTTTTTCAAATTCCAACGGTTTTATCCTAAGGAATACCCCACCTCTATTCTTTCCTTGTAACACCACTTCACCGCGGCTCATAAGCGCTTCTTTAGGCACATCATACCACTCAACGCTTGAATCCCACGGTTTGTAACTATTTATATCATCCTTAGTATCTAAGGGTACTATAGCATATTGCAGCCTATCCCCATCATAATGAGGGCACCCTTTCCAAGAAACTTCTACATACTGCCCCCCGAGATTATCATCCCAATTATCAGCATCTCCGCTATCATAGTGCTTTAACCCCAGTCTTGTCCAATATTTTGAAAATCCTGAAAGATACCCCGAATAAAAAATCATTTTATAAAAATAATTTTCTTGCTTTTGGTTATCGATTATTACATTGGTTCTTATGTTTTCTAATATTTTATTTTTTAAACCGTAAAAAGTATATTTTTCATTATTCTTATTTGCTTGTGCAGGTGAAATTGTATAACTTCCTTTAGCATTGCTGTTCGGAACCTGTAGTTCGCTCCCTGCGAGATAAAGTAATTCCCCGTCATCCCAATCATTATAGTAAGGAGCTCTAACTCCTAATGAATACTGCATCGGCACACCTTCACAGCCACCTGAACATAGAGAAGCAAAACCCCAACCCATAGTTATAGAAAGGTAATCACCGTTTTTAACATCAATCCCTGTATCAGTCCAATGAGGGTTACGTGCATTCCATGTACTTGGAGAGGTATTTCTGCCCGACCATTTACCGGTATTCTGCTCCCAGATATTATACTTAAAGGAATAAATGGTAGGAACTAACTTAACTGTTTTCATGCCGCACATATATACTGCATTGCCTTCGGTTCCTCCCGGGGCAAATACCTTAAAATATGCCTTTGCACCGGGGTTTATAGTGACGCCTGTCTCATAGTAATTATTAGCTGCCGAATCAATCGCAGTTTTATTTGTACTACACTTTGTTCCGATTTCAACTGCATCTTGCCACACGAATGGCAGCCAGGCGGTATTATCCGTATTGGCTTGCCTAAATGCTTTTTTAAAACTTTTCCCTGCTTGGCATTCCATTATACAATCATCAATTATATCCTGGTTTAATTCCCCGTCATAACTGGTTCGGGAAAAAGCATTACATTCTATTTTACACCTTTCCGCACAGACACGACCTATCGGTTTCACCTCAATAACTTTTCTTTGGATATCACCGAACTCCCAACTGAATATACAATCATCATATAATGCATAGGAACTTTTAGGGGCAAATATCAGCAACCCCCAAATAAATGCGAGAATAAAAGCAAAACTTATATCTTTAAAATATTTTAAACTTAATAAATTTTTCATTTTTTACCTAAATTCTCTATCCACCCATACCAGGCATTCCACCGCCACCACCGCCACCACCGCCACCACCGCCACCACCCGGCATCATACCACCCATTCCACCTCCTCCGCCGCCTCCGCCACCACCGCCGGTGAGGCTACCGGTCATACCGCCAAGCTTGGATGTAATCCCTCCCATTGCTTTTCCACCGATTTTTTGAGTCATAGCAAATAAATCTATTGAGCCTTTGGCCATGCCTCCTAAGTCCTGCACACCGGTTAAGACAGCAAGGAAGCTGGTAACGGAACCTAAAAAGAAGTAATATATTACTGCAAATAACATCATTTTCACTACAACATCTAAATAATCGGATGCCGCTCCTGATTTTAATCTTGTAAAGCTTCCTAAAGGACCAAGATCAAATTTTTCCGTAAGTAAATCGCTCATTTTACCCACACTGACTAAGCAAGGATCAGCTTGAAGGTGTTTTACCGTATTACAATAAAGTGAGTCTATTCCTTGGCATTCCGCTAATACATTATCTAGGTTACCTCCCGATATTTTAGTCCCTCCTGCAAGCACTAAATCTCCATAATATATTGAATCGAAAGTAACCAACATTAAAGCAACGAAAGCAAATAAAAGAGCAGGATATAAAATATACCCCAGAATCATTTTTATCCAGTTATCAAATATGGATTTAGTTGCTTGAAATAGTGAAAAGCATAAAAAGATCGGGGAAAGTAATACTAATATTGCTATAATGAATACCGCGAGGATAAACATATGAGCGAATTTGAAAACTACCAGTAATAATATAAGCACATATATAAATGAAACTATTGCCAATAAGAACCCGACTGCTCCTACTAAGAACGCCGCACTTACCATCCACATACCTATAATCCCGCCCAGTGAATAACTACAAGACCCGAGATTCATATAGTTTATCAATTTACAATCCACTAAATCCCACATTGTCATTTTAAGGCTGTTAAAACCTATAGTCGGTTGTACTCCGCTACCGATTGATGAAGGCGGTATATCTCTTTGAGCTAACAATTCCTGCCCGCCCAGTATATATCTACACATCCCTACCGGGTCATTGGCATTTTCCGCATTCATAAAAAATGCCCCTATTTCATCGGATGCCCATACCAGCGTCGGAAAGAGCCCTTGCGCTTCCCCATTCACAACATAGTACCATGCACTTGGAGTAGTAAAATATACTACCAGCCCGAATTTAATTATAAACATTAAGAATTCTCCTTGGCTTGGAACCTGAGGTGAACTGATTATTTTAATACCAAGTAATGCCACATATAAAACAAGCGCCGCATAAACTATACCTCTTAGCCTGTCTTGTATAACAATAAAAAACCCTGTGTTCACATATCCGGGATTGTTATCAGGGCTTAAAAATACTTTTATTATCAGGTCTTTAACACAACCGACGACCGTACTTGTGATATGGAAATCACTTTGCAGGAACCCCTTCATAGCAGTCGCATCATGCCCGTTTTCATCAGTTTGCTTCAACGCTTTACCTAATCCGTATAAATCGGTTCTTCCGGTAAGCAGATAGTAACATCTGGTTCCTTTCGTATAAAGTTCAAGGAACGGATCAAGCCCTGATTGCTCCGCAGGCGGTGCAACCTGACTACACCCGACTTCCAAGGGAAGTAAAGTATAAGGGGTTGCAGCACAAATCTTAATTTTAGCATTGGAACTGTCATAATGGTAATAGCCATAATACTGCACAGACCCTTCATCTAAATCAAGCTCACCTGCTTTTAGCCAAATTTGAGCCCTTCCAGAGGTTACACACCGATCATATCCACTCCAAAACCTACCCACCCAACCACGGGTAACTTCGACCAATACTTGCCCTACTCTTTCTTTTTTCTCATAATTCTTAGCTTCGCCTACACAATATGGTGAGGCGGCACCCATATATCCCCAAACCCTACCGATATATGCGGCATCCGCACTACCTTCCGCAATCTGCTTACCTGTTGTGGGATCATATTTAGGGTCACATGAATAATAAAACGGTACATCGGTCGCCGTTAAAGCTTTAGAACCGGCGTTATAATATTTACCGTTATTTCCTTTCTGGCACTTCCAATAATCCCCTCCTTTCTCCCTATTAATATATTCCCATGGCTGCACTATATATGAATTTGTGCATACTTCGAGCATTATCATTAGCTCAGTACCTATTGCAAGAATAGCAAGCCCTCCGGCAAAACCGCCGTAATACATCATCATAAAATAAACCATCGACCTACCGATAGAGGATAACGCCGAACTAACCATTGATACTCCGGAATCGGTTTGGGTATTAGGCCTGCTATCCTTACCTAATACTGGAGGAATATAAGTATTACTGAAATCCGCTACATCGCCTGGACCCATTACATACCCGTCTTCAAAGCAAAAACTTAGGTTACCGATATAATCGAACATAGAGCCTGTATCCGACCTTGACTCAAATTCCATAATACTATCAAAAGCATTAGCTTTATTTATCGGACATATGAGCAGCATAAAAATAAATATGCTCAATTTTGCAAGATTCCCCCAAAACTTCATTCTTCCCTTTCCCTTAAACGGTTGTTAAATATCGGGATCCAAATATTCGGATCATCGCCGTGTTTTTTTCTTATTTCATCAAGTATCAGTACTGTATCCGCTCTTCCTGATAGGATATTTACTACATCTTCCAGGCCGCTTAGATCAATTTTAGCTATAACTGCATCATTACCTTGCTTTATCAAGAAGAAGCGGCTACCGGGATCAGTAGTTTTAATTAATTGAAATTCTCTCTCACTTAGCATAAAAGTTTGCCGATAAGCAGCGGTTGCCTTTAAGTTCGGTAAGAATATTTGAGTTGCGGTTTGCTGAATTAGAGTATCACTAATTGCACTTTTACTGGCATCTTCAACGCTTTGAGTAGCAAATACAACGAAGGTATTGAGTTTTCTTAAAACTTTTAACCAATCCTTAATTTTAGGTGCGAACACCGGATTATCAATTAGAGCCCACGCCTCATCAAGTACAATCATGCATGGAGTTCCGTCCAGTGATAAATTAATACGATGGAATATGTATAGAAGCGCCGGCCCCAAACTTGCTTTATTTTTCAGTAATTCTCCCATTTCAAAGCCGAAAACATTAGCTTTACTGAAATCTATCACGTCCTCATCATTATCAAAAAGGTTAGCATGCGAGCCGTTGCTGTGCCACATAGCAAGCCTACCCGCCAAAGTTCCGGGGCCGGCCATGCCTAAAAACGGTGCAATATTTCTTAGTTTTCTATCCTTTTTTTCTAATTTAAAGTTACCGTTCATTGCCGCGGTCAGATATGCTATATCCTCAGCGGTAACTTGCTCCCCGTTAGTTGAAACAAGCTGTTTAAGCCACTCAAGGATAAAAGTTTTATTTTCACCGGTTTCAGGAAGTTGAAGCGGATTAAACCCGCATTTTCTGCTCGGATCAATAATAGTATATTTTCCGTTCAGTGCTCTTAAGAATATTTCCGCCCCCCTATCCTTATCAAAGAAGAAAAGCCTACATTTGTATTTCTGAGCTTGCGCGCACAGGAAGTTCATCATTACGGTTTTACCCGCTCCGGTAGGTCCTATAATAGTAGTGTGCCCGACATCTCTTAAGTGAAAATTGAAATAGTAGGGAGTTCCCGAAGTAGTATCTAAAACGGTTACCGCCTCTCCCCAATGATTTCCTTTCTGCTTACCCAAAGGATAATTGTGCATTGAATTAAATGCGGCAAGGTTCATAGTATTTATGGTTGATTTTCTAACAATAAAATCATAATTACCCGGTAATTGTCCCCAGAAAGCCGGCTCCAAGTTAGTTCTTTCTCTAACTCCTATTCCACCCGAATTAGTAATCTCTACTGCCGCCATTGATAATATGTTTTCCAGCTCTTTAGGATTTCTTGAAATACACATTACGGATAAATGATGGGAACCGAAGTGGATTTCTCCGCTCATTGCTTTATCCAGAGCATCGGAAATTTCTATAATTTGGGAGACGGCTTTATCTCCTGCTTGAATCATCCTGTTTTGCTGTAATTGCATTCTGTGCATTGCAGCTTGCTTATTGGTGAATTCAAATGATTGAGTGAGAATAAACTCAAAAGGCATTCTCAGGAATGAATCTAAGATACCCGCCCAGGTTTTAGGTCCATATTCTTTAATGCTTACTATTCCTGCAAACCTTTCAGCACCATTTAAAGATTTTGCTTCAATAGATTTTTTACCAAAATACAACCTATGGTTATTAATATATTTATCTATATTTCCCAGCGGATAAAGCATACGGGATTGTGCACCGCAGTTAACGATCCTACCGAAAAACTCACACAGCTCTGAATAAACTCTGTCTTGCTTTCTATCTAAGCCGAGTAATTTCGGGTTATATTCTCTAAGTGTATTAACTACTCGGGTAGTTGCTTCTTCAAGCTGCTCATAGGCTTCCCGCATTGCTATATCTCTTGCACCTTTATCACCGCCTTGCAGCAGTTTTTTAATCATGGATTCAACTCCACCTATGCTAAGCCCGGCTTCAATTTTTCTAACTACCGAAATATATAATTCATTGGTAAAAGCTTGCTTATCTTTATTTTTTTGAAACCATTTCTGGTCTAAATAGAGAGCAAAACCATCAGGCATATCAATACTTGCATAATCATCGGGATATACCTGCTGGCGCTTTCTGATTACATGGAAATAAAGGCCTAAGTTACCTGAGGCCATACCTTTAAATAATTGATTACGGATTATTTTTTTTATATCCAGATCTTCATCATCGGCAGTCTCGAAAGAATAACCGCTAATTTTTACTACTTGAACTAAATCATTGCTCTTAGTAATTACGGTATTACTATTCCAGTGAGTTAAATAAGGTATGAAACCGCTACTCGGATACTCTCCGCTTGCTACTTTTTCTCTTTCAGCTTTGGTTCTAAATAGCTTCATCATATCTTAATATTGATCATAAGAGTTAGCACCATGATAAAGCTTGTTTTTGCAGCGAGAGCATTTCTCCGCTTTTACTCTAAACAACTCGATAAACAATGGTTCTTTAGAACATATATAGTATCCGATTGCATGAATCGGGAACATCATAGCAAAATATTTAAAATCACTGGTGGAAATATAAGCTATCATCGAACCTATACCGTTGAGGACAGCGAATCCGTAGCTTACACCGAAAAGCATCGGCGGCCTGGTAAGCCCGACAAATAGAGGATCAGCGTTTAAACCTCCTGCCATATTTTTCCCCTCCTAAACTTATGAACTATATATTAATCTAAAGATAATACGCTTGTATAAAAATGTACAATATAAAATTCACATATGAGCTTGAATAATAACAATATATGAGTCCTGTATATAAAAAAATAAGGGTTACATGATGCTTTAAACCATGTAACCCCCAATTTTAATTTTTTTTATAATTTAGAAAGTAAGTCTGGTACCTATTAAATAAACCACACCTTGGTTACTTTTCGGTGCATTAGCATCTTTAAAATGGAAGCGCGAAGCTTCAGCATACGGCATGAACCCAGGAGCTGCTTTATATTCCACACCTAAAGAAATATTAGTGAATTTATTGTATGTAGCATCTGAAAAAGCTTTGTTCGGCGAAATTGGTGCACCTAATCTTCTTTGGACATCAGTTCCGATTGATTCCAAACCACCTGCTTTCTTACTCTTCATGAAGTTCAAACTATAACCTAGATTCCCTTGTTGGTAAGCCGCGCCTAAAGTCCAGTATTGGCTCCCTTGCTTTGTACCTTCGAGTTTAGTTTTATAAGCTCCGGTTTTCATCCAGCTACCGTAGGTTCCGCCGATTACAAAATCCCGGTACCCGATTGCAAGGCCTGCTTCATAAGCTTTAAGGTCTCTGAGCAGATCCGTGCCTACGAATTTTTTAGCTTTACCTATCTCTCCGACTAAGCCTGCTTTAATGTTCCATTCCTGGTTGAAGTTGTGCTTAAACTGAACACCACCGCTTATTATATTTTTAAAAGTCGGCCTGTTACCTGCCAATCCTATAGGTTTTCTGTCGGAATCAACCGGGCCATCGTCTCTAGAAGCTCTGGTTGCCACACTTCCGGTGCTATCCATATCGGGGATAAAACTAACCCCTATCGTTAAAGTCGGGTGCGGCATGGTATAAGCGGTAAGCTTAGGAGCGGAAGCATAGTATTGTGCAGAATAATTTGACGGAAGGTTAGGGCTTACGATAAATTTATATCCGCTTAAATTATCCATTTTAATTTTAGGAGCATGAGGATTTATCCATGACATATCAATATACGCAGTTTCACTAGCCCATTTAGACCAAAACCCGTCAACACCGTATGCAGCCTTAGCAAGTGCCGCAGTGGTATCCATTTCAAATATTCCGCCGGCTCCGTAATAATTTCCGCCCTCAAGTCTGCCTATACTGTCATGTTGAATATAAGCCATGGTTTTTTCGGCAATTCCGCTTTGATTAGCGGTTGATTTACTTGTATCGGCATTCAACCTGATTAAACCTCCGTATTTAATAAGCCCGGAATCCGTAACTCCGTCAATATTAACATCTATCTTGGTATCATTTACTATTGCCGATCTGTTCCCTTTGCCTTTATTTTGAAAAGTATTATTATCTATCACATCTCTATATTCACCTGTTTGCCTTACATGCCCAACCATAGTATCGAACCTACCGCCCAGTTTAACGGTCGGCGGTTCTGCTGCATTTGCAGCCGTAGCTATTACCGATAGAATCGCCGATAAAGTAATTTTTTTATACATTATGATCACCTTTTGTCATTTTTGCCTTAAAACTAGTAACACAGATATGGTTAACCGCAAGTTTTTTATACATAGCTCCCGGACAAATAAACTAAACGTGGTTTTATTGTCTAAGGCTTGTTTGGTGGTTATTCATGCCAATATTCAAGCTTAATTCCTGGTTTAAAATCACCTCGGGTTGAGCTAAACCCTTCTTGCATTTCAACTCTATATCAACCATTATTTTAAACAGCAAAAGAGCTTGATCTAAACTTAATTTTTTAGCTGCCGTTACTAAGTTATCTTTTTGCTTAAAAAAGACCGGCGGTTTTAAAGAAAAGATAGCTTGCTCTAAATTTTTTCCTTCCTCTATCAAACTCTTCAGCTTTATTACTTTAACTAAAAAATTAGCAAGCACTCTAATGATCAACATAAAATTCACATCTGCGCTTTGTAAGCTGTTAAGATATTTTTGTACTTGATTCACATTCCCCGCAACTAAAGCCGCACATAGATCATCCAAAGAAATTTCGGCATTTACCCCGATTGCATTAATAATATCCTCATATGCTATTTGCTTCTGCTGCCCTAAATAAATACTAAGCTTATTAAGTTCATTCCTTATTATATGCTCATTAGCCGGAAGGATTTCAACTATAGTATCAACTATTTCATTTTGATATTTGAACTCCCCTCTATCGAGGTATTCTCTAACCAGTTTTTTCAGCCTCATTTGATCAGGCTTATAGCAAGCAATCGCAAGTATATTTATTTCTTCTTCAAAAAATTTACGCATAGATGAGCTTTTGCTTAGGTCACCGGCAATAAAAATGACCGTTGAGCTACCTTTACTGCGCTTTATTACTTCAATTAAATCTTTGCTTATGGTTGCTGCCGCATCGGTTACAACTATTACCCGCTTATTATTAAGCAATGACAGTGAAGCCATTTCATCTCTTAAAGTTATCGGGTTTTCTCTTACCGCAGCATATGGTACATTTATAACTTCAATTTCCTCAGCTTCGGATTTTTGTAAAAATCGAATTATTTTCTGCTTGGAAACATTAACTTCCGCCTCCTCAGGGCCATAAATCAATATTAGCTGAGGCAAGACCTTGTTACCGAACATGCTTTGGATATTAGAGGAGATTAGTTTCATAGCGACCTTAATTTACCATAAAAGCGATAATACTTCCTCTCAAGGGAAATGCAAAATTTTTTATGATAAAATTTTAATCCATTCAGTTAAGCTGTTTACGGCTCTTTTAGAATATTCCGCTTTACGATCAGCCACCCTTTTGTTAAGCGGCGGAAAAAGACCGAAATTTACGTTCATGGGCTGAAATGTATCACTTTCGGCATTTTGCGTTATATGACCTATTAATGCACCTAAAGCAGTATCTCTAGGAATTTCGGGGACATCAAGATTGTTTAATTCAAAATAGGTAAATAACCCGACTGCAAGACCGATTGCCGCGCTTTCAAGGTAGCCTTCCACTCCGGTAATTTGGCCGGCGAATCTGATTTTACGGTTAGTTTTAAGCCTAAGCTTCTTATCCAATAATTTCGGGCTATTGATAAACGTATTGCGATGCAATCCGCCGAGCCTGGCAAATTCCGCATTTTCCAATCCCGGTATCTTTTTGAATACTTCCTTTTGCGCGCCCCACTTTAACTTAGTTTGGAAGCCGACAATATTATAGAGCGTACCAAGCTTATTATCTTGTCTTAATTGTACTACCGCGTAAGGCTTCTCTTCCGAGTTAGGATTAGTTAAGCCTACCGGCTTCATAGGCCCGAACCTAAGCGTCTCCTTGCCGCGCTCCGCCATTACTTCAATCGGCAAACACCCGTTAAAGTAAGGAGTATCTTTCTCCCATTCTTTAAATTCCGTTTTTTCTCCTTCAATCAAATCTTCTATAAAACTATAATATTGCTCTCTTGAAAGAGGGCAATTTATATAATCTTTCCCGTCACCTTTATCATATCTCGATTGAAACCAGGCTTTAGAAAAATCAATGCTCTCCTTATAAACAATCGGTGCTATGGCATCAAAAAAATATAGGTATCCTTCACCTCCAGTAATATTTTTAATTTGTTCGGATAATCTATCACTGGTAAGCGGGCCGCTTGCGATTATAGCAACCTGGTCATTCGGGATTTCAGTAACTTCTTCTCTTCTAACTTCAATATTATTTCTACTTAAAAGCGTCGTTTGTACCATTTCAGCGAATGCTTCCCTATCTACGGCAAGCGCTGACCCGGCAGGAACCTTACACTGATCCGCACACTTCATAATCAGTGAATCCAGTTTACGCATTTCATCATGCAATAAGCCGACCGCATTATTAATATCATCAGATCTAAAAGAATTTGAGCAAACAAGCTCTGCGAACTTATCAGACGAGTGAGCAGGGGTGGATTTTACCCCTCGCATCTCATGCAAAACAACCGGAATACCGAATTTGGATAATTGCCAAGCCGCTTCACTACCCGCTAGTCCTGCACCTATTATATGCACAGGTTTCATAAAATCACTCTATAAGTATATTTATGCAGTCGGTGCTTCGGTAGCAGCCGTTTCTTCTGTGGCCTCGGTACGTCCGGAAACGGAAACAACAACAAAATTACTCTGATCAAGCGGAACAACTCCCTGCGGTAATTCTAAATCGTTTATATGAATATTCTTACCGATTTCCAAATTAATAACATCAACTACAATGTGCTCCGGAATATTGGTCGGGTGACAATACACAAGGAAAGATCTGGTTGCAACGTTAAGAACACCACCCCTTTTAACGCCGGGAGATTTCTCTTCGTTAATTACTTTAACATGCACGGAAACTTTAACAGTTGTATCTTTGCTTACTTCCTGAAAGTCAGCATGAAGAGGAAAATCAGTTACAGGGTGAACCTGAACTATTTTAGGAATAGCAGTAATCGTTTCATTCGCTAATTCAATTTCGAATAACTTTGCTTGGATATTCCCCTTATTATATTCTTTAATGAATTCATTTTGAGCAAGCGATATCATCACTTCCTTATGGCTACCGCCGTAAATAATAGCCGGGATTCTTCCTTCTCTTCTTAAAGCCCTTGCTGTACCTTTTCCGTTCTTCTCTTTCAGTTCAGCTTTCATTTTAATTGATTCGGCCATATACCTCAGTCCTCTTTTCAAAAATTAAATAAACAAACCCGAGACAGATTTTTCATTAGCAATTCTTTTTATTGCCTCTGCCATCAACGGAGCAATAGATACAACTTTTATTTTTTTGCATCTACTTAATTTTTCTTTGTCATATATACTGTCGGTGATAACCAAAGTTGATAACACTGATCCATCTATTCTCTCAACAGCTGACGAAGATAATACCCCGTGGGTTACATACGCTGCAACGCTATTTGCGCCACTTTTAACCAGTGCCTTTGCAGCATTACATAAAGTACCCGCAGAATCTACTATATCATCAATTATAATGCAATCTTTTTTATCAACATCTCCTATTATGTTCATAACTTCGGAAACTCCTGCGCTTTCTCGTCTTTTGTCGATTATTGCCAACGGCACCTCTAACCTTTTAGCTATAACTCTTGCCCTAACTACACCACCCACATCCGGAGATACAATTGCCAATTGCTTTACATCATATCGCTCCCTAATATCTTTAATAAACACAGGAGCTGTAAACATATTATCAAGCGGAATATCAAAAAACCCCTGAATTTGAACGGAGTGAAGATCCAAAGTAAGCACCCGATCGGCACCTATTTTCGAGATCATCTCAGCTACAACTTTTGCGGATATCGCCGTTCTTCCTGAAGTCATTCTATCTTGCCTTGAATAACCGTAATACGGAATAACCGCAGTTATCCGCCTAGCTGAAGATCGCCTCAACGCATCAATGATTATCATAAGCTCCATGATATGATCATTTGCCGGGTACGAGGTAGATTGTATAATATAAACATCTTCACCTCTTATACTCTCTTCAAGCTCGACGAATATTTCATGATCTTCAAAATATCGGACACTTGCCGGGATTAAGCCGGTATTTAAAATTTCAGCAATAGATTCTGCCAGTGCTAAATTGCTATTTCCCGCGACTAATTTCATAGAATCAATTTATTACCCGTTTTTTATATAATATCAAAGGTATGAACTCTGACAAGAACTATAGCTAAGCAAGCATCTAAGTTATCTGATTTTAATAAATACTTTACCATATTTACCGCTATACGCTGCTTTCCAATTTCCAAAAAAGTTATAAATCTCTAAATATTTAAGCTCGCTATGCGAGATAATCGCCCCATCTATGGAGTATTTATTAAAAATTTCCTGCCAACCAGGAGTTAAACTTTTAAATTTCAGATAATCCGTTATCACTTCTTCACTAAATACAGTGCCTGCTCTGCCGTCAATAAAATGTTTGAACTTCCCTTCTCCGTAATAAACAATATAACCCCCTATATTATAATTATTGAATATTTTATAATTCAGATAATTTCGTTTTATATATTCTATCTCTTCCATAGGAATGGATGCTTGGTTTCTAATTACTGCTTTATCTTGAAATATTGTAATATAAACCGCAAATAAAATTGCTAAGCTTATGACAACCTTGCGGAGTTTTTCCAAAACAGTAATTTTCTTTATTTTTTCCTGTTCAATGTAATCTTTGATTCTGCATGCCATATAAGGAGCAGCTAAAACTGCTAATATAGCAAAATATCTGATAGAAAGCAGTGAAGCGAAAACGGAACCGAAAGCAACTACTTTATCAACAGCTCTAACTTCCGACTTAGGCCGGGGTAATAAATCCATAAGTATATATAAAGATACGACTAAACTCGTACCATACATTGCCCCGAAATTAAACTGCCCCCATTCAGCAATGTGTTTGGAAACTTCACTGTTTAAAGTTCTTAAAACCGCATAATAAATGTTAATACCGTAAGGGTTTAAGGCAACCGCAATAATTGAAGCAATTAAGGTTACAGCAAGATGCTTTCCTCTGCTATATTGTTTAAAATATAAGGCATCAAGCAGATGAACAAAAATTATACCCAATCCCACTAGAAAACTTCCGTGAATATTAGCCCACAACGCTAAAAGTAACGGAATATACGCAAGGAATTTCTGCTTTAATCTATCTTTATACAATTTAAGTAAAGTATTAAGCGCGAGAAGAAGGTAACATGCGATGATCTGAGGCCTTAGGAATACGAAGTCCCATAGTATAATACCCGACAAACTGGCAACAACCAATCGGGTTTCTTTAGCTTCTTTAACCCATAATTTCAACGAATGGTAAATAAAAACTAATAGCAAAGCATGAATTAAGCAATTTAGGGTATAGAGCTTATTTAAACCTAATCTTGCATGAATCAGGCTAATGCAGGAATCCCATGCCCATGAAACATTATACCATTTTTGGGAAAAGGAAGCAAAACTCCAATTGTCATACCCGGGAACAGAGGAATTTCTCATAATTAAATCGCCTGCCTTTATATGCCACGCGACATCCGGGTCAGTAAACAGGGAGGGAGCAAACAGCATATAAGTAATAAAAAAAAGTAAGGCAATCAGAAGATCATCTCTTAGTAAAAAACCAGAAAATCCTCTATTCATATCTATCACTTAAAATAGGTAAATATACGGTAAATATGCTGCCCTTACCAACAGTGCTTTCAATGTTTAAAAACCCTCTATGCCGCAAAAGAATTTGCTTAACTATAGCAAGGCCGAGGCCGGTACCGCCTAACTTCTTAGATCTTGACGGCTCTATTCTATAAAACCTTTCAGTCAGCCTTGGCAGGTGCTCGCCGGCTATACCGTTACCCTGATCCGCTATTGAGATGAATATAGCTTTACTATTTTCCTGAGTAAAAACTCCGTTTCTTGGAACTACGTCAGTTACTCCGATATCAATTTTAATTTCTTTATCATGACCGCTGTATTTAAGAGCATTAGCTAAAAGATTAAATACTACTTGGGATAATTCATTAAAATCTCCTAAAATGCTAGGAAGATGTTCATCTATATTTCTTATCACCGCTATTTTGGATTGCATAGCTTCCCATTCCAGTTGCTTAACTACCAAATCCACTACCTGAGCAATATCTACTATCTCCGTAGGCGGTGTGTTAAGCCTCCTTTCAATACTTGAAAGAGAGAGAAGATCATCGATCAGATTCTTCATGCAATAAGCCTGTTCTCTTATCATAGGGATAAAAAGCTTCCTCGCTTCTTTATCATCCCATCCGTCAATATCCAAGGTTTCAATGATGCCTATTATTCCGGTAAGCGGAGTTCTAACTTCATGGCTTGCATTGGCAATAAAATCCGCAAGCATTTTTTCAGTGCGCTTTAGCTCCGATACGTCATGCATCATAATGATCAAGTTTTTCTCGCCGTTTTCTTTAGAATCATATACCTCGATTAATACCTGGTAATCTCTTTCGATCGGTGCCCCTAAATAAAGCTCCACTCTCTTGCTTACTTGATCATGCAGCACCCATCTTACCGCACCGAGCAGAATTTTATTATCAGTTATCTCTCTTAAACTCATTCCGATTAAATTACTTCCGAACACCTGCTCAGCTGCATTGTTTACTTTAGAAATAATTAAGCTTTCATTTATAATAAACATGACCTCAGGGATAGAGCTAAATAATAACTTTATCTCAGCAATTTTTTCCAGTACTTCTCTTTGCTTCTTCTCCCAAGATTTCTTTAATAAATCAAGAGACTCGGATAACTCTATAACCGCAATGGAAGACTCCAGTTTCGGAGGTTTAACAATTCGGTCGAAACTTAAATGCTTTACATAACCTGCAAGCTTGGAATAATCAGACATGAAGGGGAGAATAATATACATTGCAGAGCAAATTATAATTAAACAAATAACAATATAATAAACCCAACTTTCTTCTGAAGTAACATAATGAAATGTTATTAGGGCGATCGGGAAAAGCGCAATGGCTAATGCTACCTTTAGTGCCGCAAGGAATATGCCGCTAAATTTATTTCCCCCGGTGGTAATTTTCTTTATAAAATGGCTCACGTTTTTTTCAAATCATAAAGTTTGCAATATCAACTATCTTCGGAAAAACCAAGCATAAATAAAGAGAAACAGCCAACGCGGGCCCAAACGGGAACTCTTCACCTTTGCTTAACAACCTCCAAATCAGCGCAGTAAATATACCTATTATACCACTTATAAAAAAAAATCCAGCAAGCATCTCAATTTTCAAAAAAATTCCTGCAACAGCAAAAAATTTTACATCACCCGTGCCTAACCCATCTTTTTTCATAAAAAGCTTAAAGCCTTTTTGTAGTACAATCCCGATAATATAGCAGAATAAAGGAGTAAATAAAAGCTCCATGAGAGGGTAATTGTTAAAAAAGGCATAAAAAATACCTAAAATTGCAAGTATAAATTGAATTATATCAGGTATTATATAATATTCAAAATCGGTAACGATCATTATTATTAAAGCTGCTGCCGTAAGGCATAACAAAACTTGATTAATATGCCCTTCAATATTGTATCCGACTATACAAAAAGAAAAAGCGGTTAATAATTCTATTAGTGGATATCTCAATGCGATAGACTGAGCGCAGTACCTGCACTTACCTTTTTGAAATACATAAGAAAATACCGGGATAAGGTCAAAAGCTTTTAACGCATGATCACATTTCGGGCATTTTGACCCTGTAAGCAAGCTCTCTTGTGTTACCAACCTATAGCTTGCAGCACCTGCAAAGCTACCAAAGATTAACCCTAATGCGGCTATCAAAAATAACATTTATAACTCAACCCCAAAATTATTTTTATTTACATAATGTTAATATATATATCATTATATAAATATAATACTGATCATACTTAAGCTTAAATAAAAAAACAAATTATGCCAATAAAAAAGAAATTCAACATTCGAGGTTTTACTTTACTTGAACTATCAATTACTATGGTAATCACAGGTATTATAGCGATCGGCTACCTTTCTTACAAGCAATTTAATTTAGACAATACCGCACGAACCGAGACCCTAAGAAGAATAAAAATTATTGAAGATGCTTTACTTTTAAATTTAGCACAAAACGGCAATCTCCCATGCCCCGCTAATCCATCGGAAGTCATTGGCTCAACTCTATATGGAGTTGTAAATATGAATTTTACGGATCCTTTGATATGTAACCCGAATTCCGGGAATGATTTAGGTAGCATGAACTTAGGCGGAGATACATTATACTATGGAACAATACCGACTAATAGCATAGGAATCCCTAGTGAGTACATGATTGACGGTTGGGGCAATAGGTTCGGTTATGCGGTACAAAGAACATTTATTAATAACCAAACCAGTAGCTCTGCATGCACAAATACGGCAGGGGATTCCGCACAAGATAACCATAGCAATTTTGCTTACTTTTGTTTTAAAGGGCAAGCTTCAGGATCAGCAAATCTCTCTACTCCCGATATACAAATACTTACCGGAGCCGGCGGCAGCGTTATAAGCAATGATGCAGTTTATGTTATAATAAGTTACGGCGCTAACGGCTATGGGGCTTACTTAAGAAATTCCGATCGCAACTCAGGAAGCGGTACCGATGGATCGAACATTAATCGTAACTCCATGCCACCGGCTGCAAATGATGATGAGCAAGTTAACTTAGGGTGTAACCCAACCACTGATTCATGCAGTAAAACATTCTACAGCCCGCAATTTGTCAGTCGCCCACCCTCAAGTAATTTTGATGATATAGTGGTTTATAAAGACCGCAACCAAATGGTCAATGAATGCAATGCTTACTTTAACAATGCTTGTACTAATAAGCATGGTATATATATAAAATAATTATTTTTAAAAAATGAGCTTAAAAGTTAAAGTTGATAAAATAAAAGGTTTTTCTCTAATTGAGCTTTCTCTGGTTCTCTTGATTTTAGCTGCATTAATTGCCGGGGGCACTTCTTTATCTTCTATCCAAGCATACAAAGAGAAATATGATGCTACTCTTAAAAACATAAAATTGATAGAAAATGCCTTAACTGTATTTGTGGCTTTAAACGGGAGACTTCCATGCCCGGCTAGTCCTGCTCAAAAAATTTTAAATTCTACTTTCGGCAGAGAACAGGTGACTGCCGGGGCAGTAGGCACTGCACAATCCTGTAATTCAACCACTACTAATATTTTTACCGGCAGCATAGGCGGCAATACTCAATATTACGGCGCCGCTCCCGTAACAACCCTAGGTTTGCCTGATGAGGTAATGTTTGACGGCTGGGGGAACCGAATCGGCTATATAGTAACGAAACCATTTGTTAATAGCTCTAAAACTAATACATCATGTATAATGCCGTGTACTACTACTATTAATAACTCATGCCCTGGCGGAGGAAGCGCGGCGAATGTTTCAAATAATATTTATTTTTGTTATAGAGGGCAAGCGAGCGGAACCGGCAGCACCGGCATACAAGTTCTCGGTGAAGGTTATTACGCAAATTATACTCCCGTATATATTTTAATCAGCCATGGTGAGAACGGGTATGGTGCATTTTTGAAAAATGCGGACGTTGATTTGGACAACGGCGGAGTGAATGGCTCAAATGCTGATAGGAACCCGAATCCTCCAAGCTCTAACTCTCAAGAATTACTCAATCTTAATTGCAGTTCCTCAGGAGCATGCTTAACACAAAATTATGTACAAAAAGAAATATCTACTCCGATTTTTGATGACATACTGTTGTTTAAAAATAGAAATAACCTTCTTCTGGATTGCAATAAATACGGCAACAATGCCTGTACGTTAAATGAAGGAATAATCATAGGTTGATATTTAATATGAAACAAAAAGGATTTACTTTAATAGAACTTTCAATCGTATTAATTATAATAAGTATTCTGATCGGCGGCGGTGCAGCATTAAGCCTAAGCCAGATAGAGAAATACAGATACGATACGACTTTAGCAAGGTTAGATATTATAGAAAAAGCATTAACTCAATTTTTATCCTTAAACGGCAGGCTTCCCTGCCCTGCCGATAATGCTATCCCTTCATCACATTCACTTTACGGTTTTGAGCAAATTACCTCTACTTCAGGCGTACCGCAAACATGCTCGGCAACTAATCTTCTAACGAAGACTTCAGGAACTTATGAGGTGGCGTACGGCGGAGCCGTGCCGTTTAAGACTCTTGGTTTATCTAACGATTTTATGCTGGACGGGTGGAATAATAAAATACTTTACACCACCATTAGATCTTTTGTTAATAACCAAATTACTAACTCTTCCTGCGTAACTGCTAATAATGCACAAAATAGTGACTCCAGTCCCTTTTACATATGCTTTAGAGGGAAAAAAAGTAATATAATTTATACATTCAGATATATTTCAACTCCATCCGTAGCGACAATTACCGATGCGGCGTATACCTTAGTCAGCGCAGGAGCTAACGGGTTTGGTGCATATAGAAATAGTGCGTCTAGCTTGGCTATCAAAAATCCGGATTCCGCTTCTCCTAATGAAATAGAAAATTTTGATGGAAATTACGGATTTGTACTCTCAGGATATCAAAAATCCGCTTCAACATACACGTTAAACCAATTTGATGACATAGTAAGGTTCAAGGCCAGAAACTTATTGGTATACGACTGCAATAATGAATATAACCTGGCATGCACTAATATATGGGGAATTGATTTAAGATAAACTTTCCTTCTATTCCGTTCTTTGTAAGAATTTCTTATATTTTTCTACTTTCTTCATCTGCATTTGTCGCTTAAGCGGAGAGAGATAATCAAGAATTATAACACCGTTAGTATGGTCAATTTCATGTTGAATACATGCAGACAGTAAACCTTTTTCAACTTTTAATGTCTGCTCTTTACCGTCATAATCTAAGTACCTGACCTTAATTTCTGCCGAACGCGTAATGTTTACATATACATTAGGTACCGACATACATCCTTCATCCATAGTTTCCAATTCGGCGGATTTTTCCATTATCTCAGGGTTAACCATATATAGAGGTTTACCTCCGTGCATTTCAGGCACATGATTCTGTTCAAGCTTTTTATGTACTCCGTCAATATCGATTACAACAATTCTTTTCATAATTCCGACTTGTACTGCGGAAATACCTATTCCTTGGTTAGCATGAATTGTTGCGAGCAACCTATCCATACACTCCCTTACCTCATCGTTTATTTCTAAAACATCGGCGGATTTTTGATTTAACCTTACATCAGGCACCAGCACCAGGTTATAAGGTTTAGCTTGAGTTATTGTATCCATTATAATTATTAATTTTTGTAAGTTAAACATTTATGGAATTTTATAGACTAATGGTTTATTTGGCAACTCTTTCCAATTGTAAAATTTTGCAACAATATGTAATTTGTCAATCTAAGTTGCTTTTAATATACTTATTGTTATAAGTAATCTTACTAAAAAATTATGTCGGATTTTCAACATACCATTTCAAAACCTATCGAAATACAAGGTATAGGCGTGCATAGCGGTAAAGAATCATACTTAAAATTGCTTCCCGCCAAAGAAAATCACGGTATAGTTTTTAAAAGAATCGACCTTACGGAAAATAATATAATTGCAGCAAATTTTAATAATGTTATCGATACGACCCTATGTACCGTAATCGGCAACCCTTACGGCGCCTCGGTTTCTACGGTGGAACATTTAATGTCCGCATTATGGGGTTGCGGTATTGATAATGTAATAGTAGAGGTAGATAGTGCGGAAGTTCCCGTAATGGACGGCAGCTCTTTAGCTTTTACCAACCTGATTATGGAATCCGGCATCAAAAAACAGAATGCCTTTAGAAAGATACTTAAAATACTTAAGCCTATAGAGCTTATGGTGGATGATAAAAAAATTGAAATTCTTCCGAGTGAAGATTTCATAATCGACTATACAATTCAGTTCGCAAGTAAAGCGATCGGAGTACAATCTTTTATATTTAAAGAAAATCAAACTTCTTTTAGAGAAGATATAAGCAAAGCCAGAACTTTCGGATTTATGAAAGATTTAACCGCCTTAAATAAGATCGGATTGGGTAAAGGGGTGAATTTAAGTAATTCAATAGGTATAACCGATGACGGTATTCTTAATAAAGAAGGACTTCGTTACGGTGATGAATTTGTCCGGCATAAAGTTCTCGATTGCATCGGAGATTTATACCTTGCCGGCGCACGCATTAAGGGGCATGTAAAAGCTTTTAAAGCCGGCCATGCTTTAAATAATAAATTACTGAGAAAATTGTTTGCAAATAAAGATGCTTATGTTTTCATAGAAGGAAGAGAACAATTTTGCGCGGCATAAAATCACAGTGCAACAAGAACCGTTTATTATAGAATATTTCAGGGTAAAAAATCTGCTTAAAGTCAGCGCCATTGATCCTCATACTAAAACCGAGGTTTGTGTTTTCGGTTCTGCTTCAACCTCAAAAGAATTTATAACCGATCTGGCTATACAGAAGCTAAAGTACCAACTAAATAAGAAATTGATTACCCCTGTAAGTGGGCAATCGTAGAATCTATACTTTTTTATAATATTTTTCTTGCCTTTTTAATTAAAACCTATTATTTATTTGAGCTCACAAGACCTGTTTAAAAGGGCGGTTAGCTCAGCTGGTAGAGCATCTCGTTTACACCGAGGAGGTCGGCAGTTCGACCCTGTCACCGCCCACCAAAGTTTAAAAAACTTTGCTTTTTTAAAGCTATCAGGTTATCCTATATCTGATAAAGAGGGGATGTAGCTCAGTTGGTTAGAGCGCCGGCCTGTCACGCCGGAGGTCGCGAGTTCGAGTCTCGTCATCCCCGCCACTAAATGTTTAAGTTTATGACCTTTCAAACCCGCTTTAAATTATTAGTTTTAGTTTTTTTACTACTGACTTACCTTTGGTTTATAGGTTTTATCTTTTTTATGTTTTATTCCCCTCAAGAAAATTGCAGTGATAATCAAGTAGATGCTATTGTAGTACTTACCGGAGGAAAAAATAGGATTGAAGAAGCAATCAAACTCTTTAATAGTAGCGGTGCTAAAAAAATTTTGATTTCAGGAGTAGGGAAAGGCGTTATTAAAAATAACTTTTTTGGATTAACTGATAAGTATAATGTCTCAGAAGAACACATTATACTTGGTAACCTTGCGGAGAACACTTTTAGCAATGCAGTCGAAGCGGAGATTTTTATGAAGTTGCAAGGCTATAAAAGTTTATGTTTAGTAACTTCTAATTATCATCTACCTCGTAGCTTAAAAATTTTTAAAGATATGATGCCTGAAATTAGAATAAATTACTATCCGATATTCACCCCCCTTGATAATAACAGCTCGCTAGCCGTTAAGCTTAGGTTTTTAAAAAGAATTATACTGGAATATAATAAGTACTTAGCATGCTACGCTATCTATTATTTAGATTTGCTAAGTGCTAAATATTATGGGCTGTTATATAAAAATATTTAGCTTAAACTTACCCTCTCCCCGGTGATTTTATAAGCTCGGATTCTAATATATAGAATTTAATACGCTTAAAATATTTGAAAATTAACAATTAGTTATAGTAAGTTAAGTTTAATATGACTATATAGCCTATAACTGAAAAATCAAATAATAAAAGTAGTAAGAAGCACGCGCCTCGCGGTCATTTATACGTAAACTTAGTTTATTTTTTATAGTTTAACTATGCTCCATATATAAAATATTAAACTTAATACACTATAATTACAAAATTAATTTAGCTTTCTTTAATTTCATGCTATTTTCAATAAACATAATATTATTAGCATACATGGATAACCTTAAAGAATATTTAAGCCCTGAAATTATTCCTATGTGCCGATTAAAAAAATAAAGGTTTTATATACTTTTAATCATTACTTCCAGAACTTTTCACATAACTTATTATAAGTTTGTTGCATAATAGGGTGGTATACTTTTATATTACAATAAATTTTATAAGCCAGCTCTTCATCATATGTATGCGAAGTTCTATTACGATCCTCCAATATTTTAAGCCACAACTTTTCATCTTCAATCATTTTTGCCGCATATGCCTCTCTTAAAACTTCTTTAGGAAAGTTTACTTCCTTACCTAAATTTTCGATTATGCGCTTTAGAAATTTCCAAAAAAGTTCAATACTGAATTCAAATCTTTGTATAGTTGCATCTATATTAGTATCATCCGAACCGATAATAGATTTCTGTAAAACACTTTCTAATCTGTTTAATGCCTTACTGAGTTTTTTTGAACTTTCTTCTATTTTTAAATCCATACTTACTTGCCTTTTATATAAATATTTTCCGTCTTTTAAAATAGCCCTTCTCAAAGGATTGTTTTCATTCATAGAATCTAATCTTATACAATCGATTTTAAGCAGAGTATCAGCATCCTCAATTAAATTGACCACCTCCAGCCAATCATCCTCACTTGCGCCGGGACAATAAACGGCTAAATCCATATCCGATCTCTCATTATTATCTTCACGTGCCCTGGAGCCGTAAAGCAATATATATTCAATATAGGGAAGGCGAATTAAATTTTGAAAAAAATTATATTCAGTAAGGTTCATGTAAGTATTGCTTATGTTTAATTATAATTACTTAGTAAGCTTAAAAATACAGTATAATAGAAAGTAAATATTATCACACTAAAAAGCTATATTAACTTTTAGTAATCCATCCACCGCCGAGCACGCGAGTACCATTATATAGTACACATGCCTGCCCCGGGGTAATGCCTTCATAAGCTTCTTCAAGTTCCGCTATAGCTTGGTTATTACCTAGAATCTTAACTCTGGCTTTTGCTCCTTTATGCATTGAACGTAATTTTACTATACACTCCATACCTTCACTCGGAACCTCTTCGCCTAGCCAGTTTAAATCTTTAATATAGACAACTGAATTTGCCAGATCCTCTTTTTCGCCGACTACTACTTGGTTGGTTTTCGGATCAATTGCGACTACATAGAGCGGAGTACTATGTGCTATTCCTATACCTCGCCGTTGGCCGATGGTGAAATTAATAATGCCGTTATGTTCACCTAAAACCGTTCCGTCTTTATAAACAATTTTACCGTTATCAAGCGCTCCCGGCCTTAATTTTTCAATAATCGAAGCATAAGAACCATTAGGCACAAAGCAAATATCTTGGCTATCCGGCTTATCGGCAATTTCCAATCCGAAGTTTCTGGCAAGCTCTCTGGTTTCATTTTTAAGCCTACCGCCGAGCGGAAACCTTAAAAAATCCAGTTGTTTTTGAGTGGTCGCAAATAAAAAGTAACTTTGGTCTTTAGCTGGATCCATGCCCTTATGAAGCTCTGCTTTGCCGTTCACTTCCTCCCTCTGCACGTAATGCCCGGTAGCAAGCGCATCAGCGCCTAAATCTTCGGCAACTTTAAATAAATCTCTGAATTTTACACTTTGATTACATTTCACACATGGGATAGGAGTTTCTCCTTTCAAATAACTATCGGCAAAATCTTCCATAACCGCTTCTTTAAAAATGCTTTCATAATTTAGCACATAATGCGGAATACCGATTTTCTCAGCTGCCATCTGAGCATCATAAATATCCTGGCCTGCGCAACAGGCACCTTTCTTTTCAAGTGCGACTCCATGATCATACAGTTGCAGGGTAATACCGATCACTTCATGCCCTTCACTTGCAAGCAGAGCTGCAACCGTAGAACTATCAACACCGCCGGACATAGCTACAACTATCTTTTGTTTTTTGCTTAGCATAAAGTTAAATGCATTACTTTAAAATTTGATGCAATTATAGCCGAAAACTATAAAATAATCTATTATAAAAGCCAAACTTTACTCGGATGCTTTAGACTTTCTTAGTATCCAGCTTTTTAATCGCTATCTGTTGAATAATTGAAAGTATGTTACTCCATGCCCAGTAAATAATAAGCCCGGACGGGAAGGTAGAGAACATAAACATAAATATCCAAGGCAACATCTTCATTACTTTAGCTTGCATAGGATCTGAAGGCTCAGGGCTTAAACGCTGCTGAATATACATGGTTGCCGCCATCAGAATAGGGAGAATCCCGATATGCAGGAAAGCGGGCGGATCCCATGGGATTAACCCAAATAAGTTAAATATATTAGTAGTATCAGCACCCGATAAATCTTTTATCCAGCCGAAAAAGTAGGCATGACGCATTTCAATGGTTACATAAAGCACTTTATATAAGGCAAAGAATATCGGCATTTGCAGCACAATCGGCAAACACCCGGCAAGCGGGTTAACCTTTTCCTTTTTATAAAGCTCCATTATGGATTTTTGGAACATAATAGTATCATCCTGGTGCTTTTGCTTTAAAGCTTGCATTTGGGGCTGTAAGTCTTTTAGCTTATTCATTCCTCTAAAACCTTTATATGCAAGCGGGAATAGCATTAGCTTTATTACTACCGTTAAAAGAAGAATAGCCAACCCGAAGTTACCGATCATTTTATAAAAATAACTAAGGAGAATAAAAATCGGTTTAGTAATAAAATATAAGATACCGAAATCTACTGCACGGTCAAAAAGGGTGATATTATATTGCGCTTGGTATTTATCCAATAAATCCAGCTTTTTAGCTCCTGCAAAAAGTTTCACGTTTTGTACGGCACTTGAATTACTTTTTACTTCAAGGGTATTTTGAATTATGTCAGCTTGAAATCTTTCCGAATCCCCATCTTTAAACGCTATGAAACTACCTCTCCTAACCTGATCCTGCCCGGGGATAATTGCCGCAAGCCAATATTTATCGGAAAAACCTAACCAGTTTATGTTATTTTCATATTTAAGTTTTTTCTCACTGCTTAAATCTTCAAAGCTAACTTCTTTTAATGAATTATTGAAAACTCCTATCGCTCCTTCATGGATAATCATATTTTTATCTTTGCTTTCAATATGACTACGGCTTATTAAAGAATAAGGCTGGATTTTTATAGGCTTAGCAGATTGATTTTTAATTTCCTGTTTAATATTAAACATAAAATTTTCATCTAAAGAAATGGTAATTATAAACTCAATATTTTGGGAATTAGCCCAAGATAAACTAATGTTGTCATTTTGCTTTAGCGAGGCTTTATTTGCTTTCCATAAAGTCTCTTTATTCGGAAGCTCCAGATTTTCTTCATTACTAATCCAACCAAACTCTGCAAAATATACTTCCCTAGTTTTAGACGGCGAAAATAAAACAACATTAGCATCATTTGCGTCCGGATGGACTTTATATTGTAGAAGAGTTAAATCATCAATCCTTGCACCCACCAAATTAATCGAACCTTTTACTGCTTGGTTATTGATTAATACCCTGGTGTTATTTTTAAATCCTTCTTTTACTATTTCTTCTTGGGATAAATTAGCTTCTTCTAAATCAGGGGTAAATTCAGCTGTGCCGCTTTTTTGTTCAAATGCGGAAGGGGGTGGTGGAGGTGGAGCAAAAAAATATTGCCAAGTAAATACAATTAAAACCGAAAGTATAACAGCTATAGTTAATCTTTGTTGATCTGACATTTTTGTTTTCCTTTGTTTTGTGGTACCGGGTCAAAACCTGCACTAAAAAGCGGGTTGCATTTTAAAATTCTAATTAAACCATAAGTTACTCCTTTTACCATACCATGCTTATTTATTGCAAGCATCGCATACTCGGAGCAAGTGGGCCGGAATCTGCAGGTAGGAGGAAGCATCGGAGAAATAGTATATTGGTAAAATTTAATAAATATAAATATGAAAAATTTTAAAATTTGAGATATGAAAGATAGAATGCACTTAATCATCTTAAATTTTCTAACCCTTTAACAAATTCGTTTTTAAGATTTATATACTTTTCTTTAATAAAACTAGGCCTGACAATTACAATAATTTCCGCCGGCTTAAATTTATTTTCTTTAATAATTTCTTTGGTAATCACCCTGATTAATCTTTTGCAGTAGTTGCGTTTTACTGCGTTACCAACCCTTTTGCTTACTGTAAAACCGACTTTTAATAAATCATCTTCCATAAGCAAGTTATATAAAATCAAAAAGCTTCGAGAGTGAAGCTTCCTTGAGTTTTTTGAGATTCTGGAATAATCTTTCGTTTTTACAATTCTTTCTAAGTTCAAAGCTAATTACGCGCTTAAAACGTGTCTACCCTTCGCTCTTCTGGCGTTTATTACTTTTCTGCCGCCTACGGTCGCCATTCTGGCTCTAAATCCGCCTCTGCGTTTTTTCACTAAATTACTCGGCTGATACGTTCTTTTAGTTGCCATTTTCTTTTCCTTGAGGTTAAATACGATTAAAAATGTAGGTGTTCTTATAACTCCTATCGTTTAAAAAGTCAATAGTTACAACTTTTAAAGCCTATGAACGATGCAAAAAATTTATTAAAATGGTATGTGGAAATGGGTGTGGATAGTTTTCTTTCTGAAAAACCTATTAATAGACTCAAAAAAGATGAAGAGAAATTTGAATTAAAAGTAAAAACACCTGAATATAATGCTTCAAGAGAAATTGCCGATAAATGTAATAACCTGGGCATGTTGGAGCAGGCAGTCAAAGCTTTTGACGGGTGTGCTATAAAGAAAGGAGCTACAAATACTGTTTTTAAAGACGGCAATCCTAAATCTAAAATTATGTTGATCGGAGAAGCACCGGGTGCTAATGAAGATGAACAGGGAATACCGTTTTGCGGATTAAGCGGCAAATTATTAAACAATATACTACTTGCAATCGGGTTAAAGCGAGAAGACGTATATATTAGTAACACGGTTTTTTGGCGCCCTCCGGGAAATCGGCGCCCTACAACGGAAGAAATTAAAATCTGCCGCCCTTTTGTTGAAAAACATGTGGCTTTGGTTGCACCGAAACTTATTATACTGGTCGGCAATACGGCAGTTGAGTCTTTACTTGATTTGAAGGTATCAATGGCTTCGCTGCGGGGAAAATATTTCGATTACTCAAATCCGTATTTAAGCAAACCTATTAAAACCGCTGTAATTTTTCACCCCGCTTATTTATTAAGACAAGCTCTAAAGAAAAAAGAAATGTGGATGGATATTCTTAAAATTAAAAAAGAGTTTTTAAGCTGAATATGATAGTTATCAAAGATTTAAAAAACCAAAGTTATAAAAATTTAGCTGTAGCATTGGGAAATTTTGACGGCGTACACATAGCACATCAGGAAATTATTAAAACTTGTATTAATTACGCTAAAAATCATAATATCCAATCTGCGGTAATAACTTTCACTCCCCATCCGCGTGAGGTTATGAACCCTTCCGCCAAGCATGAAAGTTTAATTACGTCTGAACAAAAATTGGAGTTGTTTGAGCGCTTAGGGATAGATATAGTTTACTTAATTAATTTTACTCCTGATTTTGCAACTATGCCGGCTAATGAGTTTATCAGTAGAATATTGGTTCAGACTTTGCAGGTAAAACATGTCATAACCGGATATAATTTTCTGTTCGGTAAAAATCGCCGGGGTAATGCTAATCTTCTATCCGAAAGTGCTAAACATTATAATTTTTCTTATCAGCAAATCTGTAAAATAAGCTATAATTATCATGATATTTCTTCCTCAAATATTAAAATGCTCATGAAACTCGGTGCATTCGGTATTGTTAATAAATTACTGGGAAGGGAATATTCCATCTCGGGAAATGTGGTAGAAGGTAATAAAAGAGCAAGAATGCTCGGGTTTCCGACAGCAAATATCCCCCTGAATCAGGAATTGTTTTACCCGTTATACGGGGTCTATTTGGTTAAAGTTGAAATTGAAGGCAAGGAGCTATACGGTATAGCTAACATAGGCCTAAGGCCTACTTTCTCAGAAATTGAACCGGTTTTAGAAGTACATATTTTTGATTTTAATAATAATGTTTATGAGAAGCAATTAAAAATAAAATTTCTTCATTTTATTAGGCCTGAAAGAAAATTCCGCTGTATTGATGACCTTAAAACCCAGGTAACATCTGATATACAAGGCGCAAAATATGCTTTAAAAAACTTACCTGGCTCATGTATTTAATGCTTTTTAATCAATATAAAAAGTATTATTATACGGGTTCCGGATTGCAAATTCAAAAGAGTTTCTATAATAATTTAACCTACGGCAAAAATGGAGTGATTGTGAGCAAAGCTAAATTTAATTTAAATAGCTTTTTTTTAAAATGTTTAGGAGCACTAATCATTGTGCTTGCAATATTTTTATTTATATCCTTCATAAGTTTTAATGCAGGCGACCCTTCATTTAATCAAATTAATGATAATGAGGTTAAAAATTTAGCCGGATACTACGGTGCTTTTATTGCCGACCCGATTTTACAATCTCTAGGCTTTGCTTCTTATTTCATAGTAATATTTTTAACTACCTTAGGACTAAAAATACTAACTGGGAGGGAGATAAGCTTTCTTACTCTAAGAATTGCGCTTCTAATATTATTACTTCCGTTTCTTGCCGCCTGTTTTACGTTTATAAAGCCTATTCCTAGCCAAAACTTCATCAGTTATGGCGGCTTTATAGGGGTATTCGTCAAAGAAGAACTTAGTGTTTATTTTAATCCTAAGCATATTTTTTATAGTATTTTCCCTATTATTATAATTGTAAGTTTGCTTACTCTAAATATTAACTATAAAGAATTTAAAAAATTTACTATTGTTATAATCAGGCTGTTCACCTATGGCGCAAAACTTTTCGCCTGGGCTATAGTTTCATTATATATTTTGGTTAGAGGAAAAATAGCTAAAGAAACGAATGAAACTACGGTAGAAAATCAAGATAAAAATATAGAAATTGAAAAACCGAAACCTGTATTAACAATTAAAAATAAGATGCCGAGGTTTGAGTCGAAAAAAGATGTATTACACTCTCCCCCCCGAAGTAGCTCAAGTGATTTTCAACTTCCGCCTACAACTCTTCTTAAAGAACCGCAGATTATTTCCAAGAAGAATCAGTTAAGCGAAGCTGCATTAAACCAGAACTCAAAACTTCTCACCCAGGTTCTCCAGGATTTCGGCGTCTACGGGAATATCTTAAGCATAAGGCCGGGGCCGGTGGTAACATTATATGAGCTTGAGCCTTCAGCCGGCACGAAATCTTCCAGAGTAATCGGGCTTGCTGATGATATTTCAAGGTCAATGAGTGCGATTTCGGCAAGAATTTCGGTAATACCGGGCAAAAATGCGCTCGGTATTGAACTTCCTAACACGAGCAGAGAAATAGTATACTTAAGAGAGTTGATGGAAAGTGAAACCTATGTTGCAACCGAAGGTAAGCTTCCTCTAGTCTTAGGGAAAAATATCGGCGGCGACCCTATTGTTGCCGATTTAGCTAAGATGCCTCACTTATTGGTTGCAGGAACTACGGGATCAGGGAAGTCGGTCGCTATTAATACTATGGTGCTTTCATTGCTATATAAGCTTTCTCCGAAAGAATGTCAGTTTATCATGATTGATCCTAAAATGCTGGAATTATCAGTTTACGAAGGAATTCCTCATCTTTTAACTCCTGTCGTAACCGAACCTAAAAAAGCCGTAGCTGCCTTAAAATGGGTAGTTAAAGAAATGGAAAACCGTTATCGCTCAATGTCAATTTTAGGGGTAAGAAATATCCAAGGTTTTAATAAGGCTATCGAAGAGTCTGTAAGTAAAGGCCAGCGCTTGGAAAAACAAATACAAACCGGATTTGATCAGGAAACAGGCAAGCCGACATTCGAAACAATTGAAATGCCTGCCGAGCCTTTACCTTATATTGTAGTTATTGTTGATGAAATGGCTGACCTCATGCTGGTGGCAGGTAAAGATATCGAAGGGTATATTCAACGGCTTGCTCAAATGGCAAGAGCAGCCGGGATTCATATTATTATGGCGACACAAAGACCATCCGTAGATGTTATCACGGGGGTAATTAAAGCTAATTTCCCAACCCGTATCAGTTTCCAGGTAACTTCCAAGATCGACAGTAGAACTATTTTGGGTGAACAGGGTGCGGAGCAGCTACTCGGCATGGGAGATATGCTTTACATGATGGGAGGCGGAAGGATTGAACGTGTTCACGGCCCCTTCGTAGGTGATAAGGAAGTGGAAATGGTAGTTGATTACTTAAAATCCCAGGGAAGCCCTAAATATAAGATAGAAATTACTCTTAATGAAGATGAAGAAGAGGATAGTATAATTAACATGGCAGGAGGTGATACGGATGACCTTTACTCACAAGCGGTAGCAATAGTACTCAGGGATAGAAGGCCGACCACCAGCTATCTGCAAAGGTGCTTAAAGGTTGGATATAATAAAGCGGCAAGCTTAATTGAAAAAATGGAAAAGGAAGGGATCCTGAGCCCTCCCAATCATACGGGTAAAAGAGAAATTTTGGTAAATGACTAGTGCTAATCACAGATAACAAAACATTACAGCAATATTGCGAAAAAGCTCTTATAGAAAAAGTAATGGCTTTTGATACGGAATTTATGCGCGATAAAACTTATTATCCGAAATTATCACTAGTCCAAATAGCAACTAAGGACAGTGTTTTTGCCGTTGATATGTTATGCGGACTGGATTATTTACCATTAAGAAAATTGCTTTCATCTCCTCATTTATTAAAAGTAATCCATTCCGCAAGGCAGGATTTGGAATTACTGTATAATTTCTTCGGCATTATTCCCCAAAACCTGCTTGATACACAAACCGCCGCATTATTTCTCGGCTATAAAGACTCCCCGAGCTTCGAGTTATTAGCTGCCGACTTTTTAAATGTAAAAGTCAGTAAAGCCCTGCAATTCTCCGATTGGCTTATCAGACCGTTATCTGATGAACAATTGCAGTATGCGATTACGGATGCAAATCTGCTTTATGAGCTGTTTTTTAAAATTGAAGAGAGACTAAATAAATTAGATAGGTTTGCATGGGCTTTAGAAGAATCTAACCTGATTAAATGCGGCAGCAAATTTATCACCCCTATTGAAACTATGCTAAACAAATTTGCCGGTGCTATTAATAAAGAAAGTGATTTACTTAAATGCTATGATCTGCTTTCCTGGCGTGAAGAGAAAGCAAAAACATTGAATGTGCCGCGTAATTACATAATAAAAGAGGAAGTAATTATCCAGCTTTGCCATAAAAAGCCTCTGGCTTTAGAAGATCTTTTAAAATATAAATTACATCCGAACCTGGATGAAGAGAACTTATATGAAATTCTGAAAATCATGCAGGATGAAGCTTTAGATATGGCCAAAAATGAAATAATAAAAAATATCTTAAATAATAAAAAATTTGCTTTTTTAAGCAAAAACAACCTTTTTTTTATGCTTAAAATTTTAGTGGAAGTTATTTCTAAGAAATTAGGAATTCATGAACAGCTTCTTGCAACCACTACCGATATTCTTCTTTTGGCTCATGATAAAGAATCAAGAGTTAATCAGGGATGGAGAAGAACAGCAATAGGCAATTCTATGCAGGACTTAAAAGAAGGGAAATTATTGCTTGGTTTTAAAGATGGAAATTTTTTTATTTCCGGATAATATACAATCTTATATTCTTAGTTGGTTAGCTGATTTTAATGACTAAAATAAATATTCCGCCTAACATTCCTCTTGAATTGATAAAGAAGCTTTTTAACCTGCTATCTGAAGCAGGCGAATCAAGATTAGTCGGCGGATGCGTTAGGGATATCATATGCGGGAGAATATCGGATGATGTTGATATAGCAACTACAGCTCTTCCCGAACAGGTACTGAAAATCTTCTCCGAACATAATATAAAAGCTATCCCTACAGGTATTAAGCATGGGACGATTACCGGAATTTTTGATCAACATATTTTAGAAATAACCACCCTTAGAAAGGATGTTGAATGTTTCGGAAGACATGCGGTTGTAGAGTTTACCGATAACTGGCAGGAAGATGCAAGCCGAAGAGATTTTACAATAAATGCAATGTCTATGGATTTGGAAGGTAATATTTATGATTACTTTGGCGGGATAGATGATCTAAAAAATAGTTTAATCCGTTTTGTCGGAGTTGCTGAAAAAAGAATTCAAGAAGATTATTTAAGAATCCTAAGGTATTTTAGGTTCTACTCTTATTTCGGGGGCAACAATATAGATAGGCAAAGCCTGACCGCAGTATCCAAGTATGCGCCGCAAATGGCGACTCTTTCAGGTGAACGCATTAGACGGGAAATGTTTAAAATAATTAAAAATAAATATGCTTATGATACAATAAAGTTTATGGTTGGAAACGGAATATGGGAGCATTTAAACTGTGAACATCCGAATCTTGCTAAACTTTGCGGTTATAAATTTTGTAGCGAAGCTTTAATAAATTTAGCAGCAATTATCCGATCTACCTCTGATCCGATATTAAACTGTAGAAACATCAGATTAAGGTGGAGACTATCAAATAAAGAAATGACTACTCTTGAAATGCTTTGTTCAAAAGATTATGAGTTAAATAGCAATAATGATATAAACGCGAAGAAAGCACTTTATTTTTTAGGTAAACAGAGCTTTCTAATGCAACTGAAGTTAAAATTTGTTGAGGAGCCGAATAAAGATTTAAGCAAGCTGTTTGAGCTCGCTGAAAACTTTATAACTCCCGTTTTTCCTTTAAGCGGTAAGGATGTTAGAAAGATAGGATTTGAAGGTAAAGAGATTGGGAAAATAATTTTATATGCAACAAATGCTTGGATTAATAGTAATTTTAGTTTAAAAAAGGAAGAGCTGCTGGAGTTAGTAAAAACATATTATATCTCTAGAGCTTAAAAGAATTTTTAAAATAATGTTAAGAGATGCTTAAGATGGCAGCTAAAAAAGAAATGAAAACAAATAGTAAATTATCCGATGAACAACTAAAGGAAGCATATTATGATATGCTTTTAATCAGACGGTTTGAAGAAAAGGCCGGTCAGCTTTACGGAATGGGATTGATAGGAGGGTTTTGCCATCTGTATATCGGACAAGAGGCAATAGCAGTCGGTGTACAAAGCGTGCTTAAAGAAGGTGACGGGGTAATAACCAGTTACCGTGACCACGGAGTTATGCTTGCAACAAAGAGTGATCCGAAGTATGTGATGGCTGAACTGCTCGGAAGAGCAACAGGTTGCTCAAAAGGTAAAGGCGGTTCAATGCATATGTTTGATCTTCCGAAAGGATTTTACGGGGGGCACGGGATAGTCGGAGCACAAATTCCGATCGGTACGGGAATGGCCTTTGCATACAAATATAAAAAATTAGATAATGTTGCAGTTGTTTACTATGGCGACGGGGCAGCAAACCAAGGCCAAGTTTATGAAGCTTTCAACATGGCTAAGCTATGGGATTTACCGGTGCTTTATGTAATAGAAAACAACGAATACGGGATGGGTACTTCGGTTGCCAGATCATCGAGTATAGTTGATTTATATAAACGCGGAGAATCATTCGGCATTTCGGGTAAAAGAGTTGACGGAATGAACTTTTTTAGCGTCAGAGAAGCCGTACTTGAAGCAGTAGATTATATAAGAAGCGGGAAAGGTCCGGTATTACTAGAGATGAAAACCTACCGTTACCGCGGGCATTCGATGTCCGATCCCGGTAAATACAGATCCAAAGAAGAGGTTACGGATTATAGAGAGAATCATGACCCGCTTATACTGTTAGGTAAATACCTTGAAGATAATAAGATTTATAAACAGGAAGACTTTGATTTTGTAGAGAAAAGAGTTAAAGATGCGGTTGCTGAAGCAGTCGAGTTTGCTCAACAAAGCCCGGAGCCACCGGAAGATGAATTATTTAAAGATATTTACGCTTAAAATATTATGATAAAAGTTGCAATAATTCATCATGGGGATTACGGATATACGAAAGCTATAGCTGAGTATATAGCACATGGCGCTAAGGAAACAGCAAATGTTGAGTTATATCAAGCTTCGGAAATAGAAAAGGACTTAAGCGCACTTGAGGAAGCGGATGCTATTATCTTCGGTAGCCCCACCTATTTCGGCTCCGTCTCTGCCGAGGTTAAATCCTTTATGGATTCAACTTCTCAGCTTTGGCTAAAACAGGGATGGAAAGATAAAGTTGCAGCAGCGTTTACCTGTGCTAATTCTCCAAGCGGCGATCAGATGAGCACATTAATGCAACTTTTTATATTTGCTTCGCAGCATAGTATGATTTGGGTAGGGTCGGACTTAATGCCTAAAATGAAAGAGTATAATGAAGATTTGAAAGTTTACAATAAGCTTGGTAGCTGGGTAGGATTCGGTTTAGCGGTAAGAGGTGAGCAAGGAGAAAGAATAGAGCTGGAAGAAATAGATATAAAAGCCGCAAAACATTTTGGTAAAAGGATAGCTAAAGTTGCTAAAAAGTTAAAATAGAGAGAGATGGAGATATGAAAACGGTAACAGTTAGAGAAGCAATAAGAATCGGAATCAGAGAAGAAATGCTTGCTGATGACAACGTCTTTATAATGGGTGAAGAAGTAGCGGAATATAACGGCGCATATAAAATCACTCAAGGATTATTTGATGAATTCGGCGGGAGAAGAGTTGTTGATACCCCGATCACTGAGCACGGCTTTACAGGGCTCGGTGTGGGCGCAGCATTCGTCGGGTTAAAACCTATTATTGAATTCATGACTTTTAATTTTGCCATGCAGGCAATTGATCATATCATCAATTCCGCAGCTAAAACAAATTATATGTCAGGCGGTCAGGTAAGATGCCCGATAGTATTCAGAGGGCCTAACGGCTCAGCTGCCAGAGTCGGCGCCCAGCATTCGCAATGCTATGCCAGCTGGTATGCACATATTCCGGGTTTAATAGTAATTGCACCATATACGGCATATGATCACAAAGGGCTGATGAAAGCAGCTATTCGAGACCCGAATCCGGTTGTTTTCCTGGAAAATGAGATTCTTTACGGCCATGCACATGAGGTCGGTGAAGATTTTGATACCGATTACGTAGTTCCAATCGGTAAAGCAGCAATTATAAGAGAAGGAAGCGATGTAACCATCACCGCCTTTTCACTCCAAGTAAAAACCGCACTTGATGCAGCCGAAAAGCTGGCTGAAATAGGAATTGACGCTGAAGTAATCGATCTTAGAACCTTAAGGCCTTTAGATACTGAAACTATAGTAAACAGTGTTAAAAAAACTAACAGAATTGTAGCGGTGGAAGAAAGCTGGCCGTTCGCCGGGATGGGAGCTGAAATTGCCGCACAAATCATGGAGCATGCTTTCGATTACCTTGACGCACCCGTGAAAAGAGTTACCGGTAAGGATGTCCCGCTTCCGTATGCTGCTAACCTTGAGCGGATGGCAATTGTACAGATTGAGGATATAGTACAGGCTGCTAAAGAAGTTTGTTATAGGTAACTTAATTCTTTTCTTGCTTCCAAGCTAAAAACTATTTTCTTAAAAAAATAATTGTTGGTTATAAACATACAAGTTTATGGAGCAATTATCGGCAGCTTAGATATTTTTTCTTGAAAATAAACTTATGTTTATATAGCTTGTAAGGTTAACGTTGTTAGAATTGAAGGAGTATATAATGAATACCATAAAATTCATTCGTGAATCTTTAGCTCCATATAAGCTCTATATCTCTATTCAAATAATAATAATTTTCTTCTCTGCGGTTAATCATAGCTTAAGCCCCTATTTAACCAAGTTAATTATAGACAAGCTAACCGTTACTCAACCCGACCAGGCTGTTCAAGCAGTTACTAACCTTGGTATAATTTATATTTTGTTACAAATATTAATGATTGCGATGTGGCGCATATATGATTATTGCTATTTGAAATATGTTCCGTTGCTTAGGACAAAAGTTGCTCATAGAATGATGATGTATACAACAGGTCACTCGCATAATTATTTTCAAAATCAGTTTGCGGGAAGCTTAACTAATAAGGTTATTGATGCAGCTAAAGCTGTAACCGGCATCAGCCAAATTTTAATTAATAATTTTACCGGAGCAGTTCTCAGTTTATCGGTTGCGGTTTGTGCAATGTGGAGTGTACATGTGTGGTTTTCTTTATTGGTATCCGCCTGGGCTGTAATCGCTGTTTATTTTTCAACAAAAGTATCTAAAAAATCAAGCAAGCTTGCCAAAAAAACCGCCGAAGCCGCATCAAAAGTCGTAGGTAATATAGTCGATACCTTAGGTAATATCAGTAATGTTAGAGCGTTTACCGGTTATAATACGGAAAGCTCCCGTTTAAAAGTCATTCAGGGTGATTTTGTTAATGCCATGCGAGCAAGAAATTGGTTTATGTTAAAAGTATATTCCGTACAAGGTACCTTATTCGGGTTTTATCAATCTTTGTGTTTGGCTCTTTTGATTTATTTATATAGTAAAAGCCAAGTAACCGCCGGTGATTTTGCTATGATACTAACCATAAATCATACTATTATTGATATTATTTGGCAGCTATCCCACTCCATGCGGGATTTCAGCGAGGACTACGGAACTTTAGAGCAGGCACTGCAAATTATACAGGAACCTTATGAAATTACGGACGCTGCAACTGCTAAAGAATTGGCGGTAAGTAAAGGTAAAATTACCTTTGATCAGGTAGGGTTCCATTACAAGGGTGCTACCCCCCTATTCGGGAATTTATCGGTAACCATAAAACCTAACCAGAAGGTAGGGTTGGTCGGGTATTCAGGCAGCGGTAAATCCACTTTTGTAAATCTGATAATGCGCTTATATGATATAAACTTCGGTAGAATATTAATTGATGATCAGGATGTTAAATACGTAACTCAAAACTCTTTAAGAGAAAATATTTCGATTATACCGCAAGACCCTTCCCTGTTTCATAGAACGCTAATGGAAAACATTCGTTACGGAACTTCGGCAACCGATAATGAAGTAATCCAAGCGGCTAAAAAAGCACATGCGGATGAATTTATAGCTAAGCTTACTCTGGGCTATAATTCGCTTGTCGGTGAACGCGGTGTAAAATTATCCGGCGGCCAAAGACAAAGGGTTGCGATCGCAAGAGCTATTTTGAAAAATGCGCCTATACTCATTCTTGATGAAGCTACCTCCCAGCTTGATTCGGTAACCGAAGCTTTAATTCAGGAAAGCTTATTTAAATTAATGCAGAAAAAAACCGCTCTTGTTGTGGCACATAGGCTTTCAACCCTTTTACATATGGATCGTATACTCGTTTTTGATCAAGGAAAAATAGTTGAAGACGGCACTCACAATGAGCTTTTGTCTTTAAACGGATTATATAAAACTTTATGGGATGCTCAGGTAGGCGGATTTTTACCGGATAAGCCGGGAGAATAGGCTCCAGTGGTCAAAATATAATTTTAGTACTTTTTATTTTTATCACTTAATAATTATTCGCTCTGCTTTGCCATGTGTTATGTAACTCCACAACCATTTAACAAAGACGGTTAATCGATTACGAAAACCGATTAAAAAGTATATATGCACTAAATCCCAAATTATCCAGGCTAATACTCCTTTAAATTTTATCCAGGTAAAATCGGCCACCGCCGAATAGCGACCGATAATAGCCATATTCCCGAAATTTAAGTATTTAAACTTATAATCTTTTTTAGAACCGGCAACACGTGCTCTAATTACCTTTGCAATAAATTTTCCCTGCTGAGTCGCAGCAGCAGCCAAAGCCGGAACAGCCTTATTATCTTTACCCTTAATTTCCGCAGCATCCCCGACAATAAATATATCAACACTAAGCGGGAGTGAAAAATCATTGTTTACTTGAACTCTTTGATTTGAGCCTAGCTTTATCTCATCTTTATTTAGTAGATGTTTAATTGATTTTGCTTTAACTCCAGCTGCCCAGATTATTAAATCGCTTTCTATCTCTTCTCCCTCTGACAATTTTATTTTATGAGAGCTAATATCCATTACCTTGGAGTTAAGCTTAATTACTATCCCTTTTTCTTCCAAAGATTTTTGAGCGACTGCTGATAATGAAGGAGCTAAAGAGGATAAAATTCTTGAGCCGGCCTCTACTAATATAATTTCGGTATCAAGAGGGTTAATATGAGTAAAATCCGATCTAATCGCCTGTTTAGTCAGTTCGGCGATAGCTCCTGCCAGTTCTACGCCCGTAGGCCCTCCTCCGATTATCGTAAAAGTCACATGCTTTTTATGATTTGCAATTTCTGCTCTTTCAAACGTTTCTAATAATTCTTTCCTGATTTTTAGGGCATTTTTTAATGATTTAAGCCCGATAGTATACTCTCTCCAATGCTCATTACCGAAATAGTTATCTTCACTGCCCACTGCAAGAATTAAATAATCATAATTCAGAGCAGTAGCATTTTTAGTAAAAACTATCTTTTTATCCGAATCTATCACGGTAACTTCATCCATAATAACCGAGATATTTTTATAATCCTTAAATTGCTCCCTTATCGGCACTGCAATATCGGAAGGTGCGAGATCCCCGCAGGCAACCTGATATAAAAAGGGCTGAAAAACATGGTAGTTGTTAACATCGATGATAGTAATTTTTATATTCTTTTGTTTTTTTAAATTTTGCGCGGCAGTAAGCCCAGCGAATCCTCCGCCTACTATTACTATATGAGAAAACTCCCCTTGCATGGTCATAACAATTACCTGTTTTATTTAATTCTACCTAAACCCCTTTTTAAATTTTAACTTAGTTTTTTTGCATAGCAACATATAATAAAATTAATAGAGCTGTAAAACCGTTTAAATAATTGATTACTAAAGTTGCAATTTGATTATAAGAGAGTTATAATTTATTTAAAATTTCCTCTTTCTATTGATTTATGAATTTTATCGGCCTTACTTCTCTTGTTAAACGCCTCCCATTTTATGCTGACGATGTTAAGCTAAATATAAAAGAACTTTTTTCAAAAGAACTCGAAGGCCTTGCAATAAGGCAGATGTACGGCATCGCTCTTGCAGCCGGGTATTACTTAAAAAATGAGCAGATGTTAAATTGTATCCGTGCGGAAGCTAAAATCCATTTGGAGGAAGCAGATGCTACTGCCGCTAAATTTGCCGTAGTTGTTACAAGCATGACCAGTACTTATTATAATTTTAATTCAAGTGTTACTGATGAAGAAATAAAAGCACTACCTGCAGATTTACACTTGAATGCCTTTTCGGATCCTAATATCTTAAAGACTGATTTTGAGCTATATTGCTTAGCTGTTTCTATATTTTTAAAGTGTAAATACTGTACCGACCTTCATATTAAATCTTTAATTTCCCAAGGGGTATCAAAGGTAGCTATTAATAATGTAGCAAGAATCGTTTCCGTACTTAGGGCAGCAAAAGCAGCCCTTGAAATTGAAAATATAAGAAGCTATGAATTCATAGCACGAGGCCCTAACTTTTAAATTTAATTATAAACATATGACATTTACAGTCGCGATTACAGGGAAGCCGAATGTCGGCAAATCCTCACTATTTAATAAACTAAACGGCAGAAGGCTTGCAATCGTCAACGATATGCCCGGTGTAACCCGCGACAGCAAAGACTTTACTGCTGATATAGACGGTCACTTAGTTAAGTTTATTGATACTGCCGGATGGGAAGATAAGGATACTATTCTAAGTAAAAAAATGGTTGAGCAAACTTTAAAGGCAGTCTCAAGAGCTGATCTGGTGCTGTTAATGCTGGATGCCAGGAACGGGATTACTCCCGATGACATACAATTCGGCGGTATTGTAAGGAAATCAGGCAAACCTTGTGTTATAATAATTAATAAAAGCGAAAGTAAAATTAACATTCTTGAAAATGAAATTTATAAATTCGGCTTCGGTGAACCGATTTATATTTCAGCCGCACACGGCCGAGGTATTGCTGACTTATTTGAGAAGGTAATATCTCATAAGACGAAATTCTATCATGAGCAGGAAGAAGAAAACCCGGAAGATGAGCAGTTAAAGCTTACTATAGTGGGCAGGCCTAATGTCGGTAAGTCTACCCTATTTAATGCTATTCTCGGTTTTGAAAGAGCCATAACTTCAGATATCGCCGGTACAACCAGAGATGCAATTAACCATTATTTAACTTATAAAGATACTGATATTGAGCTCATTGATACGGCAGGACTCAGAAAAAAAGCTAATGTTAATGAAATTATTGAAGAGCTTTCCACTGCGGAAAGCATTAATGCGATTAGAAGATCTCATATAGCTTTCTTAGTAGTTGCAGCAGACCAGCCCCTTGAAAAACAGGATTTATCCATAGCACGAATTGCTATCCAAGAAGGGAAGCCTTTAATTTTGGTAATCAATAAATGCGACTTAATCAAAAACTTCAGGGAGTTTGAAGAGGAAATAGAATATTTAGTTGCCGATAATTTATCTGAAGTAGTCGGGCTACCTATTGTTTATATTTCAGCATTAAAACAGCAAGGTATTGATAAAATATTTGATAAAGCTTTAGAGGTTGATCAAAAATGGAAGATGAAAATCTCCACAGGTAAGCTTAACAGCTGGCTTTGTAATGCTACTACGCACTATATTCCGCCGCTTGCAAACAACGGGCGCAGGATCCGTATTAAATATATGACCCAAACCAGAGTTAAACCTCCGACATTTAATTTTTACTGTAATATCCCTGAGGATTTGCCTGAAAGCTATAATAAATATTTACGTAATTCTTTGCGAAAGGAGTTTGATCTGCAAGGCATCCCGCTTAGAATGATTTTTCATAAAAATAAGAACCCTTATAAGAATAGATAGGATCAACTGATAAAAAATATATTAAGTTAATTGAAATAGTAAAATTAGATATATGATAGAATTTGTTAATGTAATTCCTAATGAAGTTGAAGAAAAAATGTATAAAGACATGATAAAATATGAATATAATCATGATATTGATGTAAATTATAAACAATTCTCGCTTATTCTTACTGAAAATAGTAATGAAGTAGTAGGCGTTTTAAAAGCATATACCGCCTTTGCAGAAGTGTATATTGACGAATTATGGGTTGATAGTTCACATCGCGGGAAAGGATATGGTAGGAAGCTTATGCAAGAGCTTGAAAACCATTTTCACTGTAATGGTTTTAATAATATAAATTTAGTAACAAGTAATTTTCAAGCCCCGGGCTTCTATTTAAAATGCGGATTTACAGCTGAATTTGTAAGGATAAATAAGAAGCATCCGAAGCTAACTAAAACTTTTTTTATTAAATATTTTACTGAGGAGTTACAAACTCAGGGCATCATTTAAAAAGAATAGAAATATAATAAATTGTATATATTTAAATTTATGATTTCTATGTTTCCTTCGCTTACAAATTAGCTATTAAGATAATGAACTCATGACATATACACGTTAATTTTCCTAGTATACTAACAATATATTATTTCGCCTTCTTAATCAGTGTTTCAGCAGCTATAACCGATTCTCTAGTTACATCTTCTCCTGATAACATACGGGCGATTTCATGCAGCTTCTCTTCGTAAGTTAATTCTTTGACATCTACGTTTGCTTTATTATTGATAATGTTTTTACTTACCAAATAGTGATTATCCGAGTATGCCGCGACTTGCGGTTGATGGGTGATTACCAGCACTTGGTGTTCACCGGATAAAAACTTTAGCTTCTTACCTATACTGTCCGCAACTGCTCCCCCGACACCAACGTCAATTTCATCGAATATTATTGAAGGAGAAGACTTAACCTTAGCAAGTGCTACTCTTAAACTCAAAAACAACCTTGAAAGCTCCCCGCCCGATGCAATTTTATTTATATAACCGAATTCACTGCCCGGGTTTGTTCTGGCTAGAAACCTTACCTTATCAATACCATGCACTGCCCACTCATTTTCATTTGCAGTAACACTTTCTATCATAAAATCAGCATAGCCCATTTTTAGTTGCTCTAATTCAACTTTGACCGCCTTCTCTAAAATTATAGCATTCTGTTTTCTAATTATTGAAACTTGCTCGGCAATCTTAAGATATGCTAATTTGCTTTTCTCAGTATCAGCTTTAAATTCCTGATAAAATTTATCATAGTTACTTACTCGATCTAATTTTTCTTTGGTAAGTATTAGAAATTCTTCTAAACTATTCGGGTCAACCCCGTATTTTCTGGCAATGTTTTTAAGATTAAATAGCCTTTCTTCCACTGAATTTAGGTTGAATTTTTCAGAAGCTATTGCGTCATAAACTTTTTCAACTTGGGCGATACCTTCATTAATTTCAATCAACCCGATTTCAAAGCTTTTTTCAGCTTCTTTAAATAAATTCGGTACTTTTGTAAGCGCCTTAATTAAATTATTTAGCTTTGCAACTATTCCGCTACCTGAGTTAGCCTCATTTAATACTAAATTAGATATATCCTGAATTTTTGCTTTTTCCCTTAAAGAATTCCTTAAATTGCTTAGATATTCTTCTTCACCGACTTTCGGGTTGAGCTCGGATATTTCTTGAATAATATGAGTTAAGTAATTTCTCTCATCTTCAGCTTTTGACTTATTTCCGATAATCTCATTTAATTTCTGCTCGTTCTCCTTCCATAGCTTGTAAGCAGAGCCCACTGCCTCCAATTCTCTATAATTACCGGAGAATTCGTCTAATATTAAACGATGGTGCGAAGTATTAAACAAACCCTTTTGATCATGCTGGCTTGAGATCTCGACTAACAGCTCCCCGATTGCTTCCAATGCAGCCACACTGGAAAGAATATCATTGATATAGCATTTAGTCTTCCCGCTTTGTTCTAATACACGCCTCAATATTAAAGTTTCGGCCGGTTCAAAGCCTTGTGAGACTAAGTATTCTTGTATATGAGGAAATTGCTCTATATTAAATGCGGCTGAAATAACTGCATTACTTCCCTCACTCTTTATCAGTTTTGCATTCGCCCTTCTTCCTAAAGCTAAACCTAATGCATCAAGTATGATTGATTTACCCGCACCGGTTTCACCGCTTAACACGCATAGACCTTGGTTAAAATCCAGGTTTAAGGAATCAATCAGAATAAAATTTTTAATTGAAAGTGAAACTAACATAAAATATTAGTTAAAATTACTTAGATCTATCTTTCTACGATTAGCAAGCTCAATAGTCAAATCTTTTGCTCGATCCGAGCTCATTAAACCAAGTATTGCTGCAAGTTTAGCTTCCTTCATCTGAGATGAAACCTCGACTAATATAGGCATTTCAAGCTCATCAAATATTCTTGCCGCATCTTTCGGCTTCATGTTTTCATATATCTTAACCAAGGTAAGTATTTCCTGATTTCGCTTCTCATTATATTTATCAAGAATGCTTTGAGCTTGAGTAATTAAATTTTGTAAAGCATCAATCTTTTGTTGAATACGCTTTTCAGTAACTTTGAGTACATTTTCTTTTAAACTTATATCCTTTTCTCTTGTATCAAGCTCTTCTCTTCGCTTAACCAGGCTTCCAAGAACTTCTACTTCCGTAGCGGAAAACCCATTTTGCCAATCGGCTTTATTGTCACTACCGCCCTCTGAACTCGGTTCTGCGGAATTCGCAGATTGCTGTTTAGTATTTTCCGCATTTGAAGTCGGACTGGATGTAGAAACATCCTTAGGAGCTACAGGCTCTTTGTTACTCATATCTTGAGCATTTAATTCGGAGGCTGAGAAAATTTCCGGAATATGTTCAGACACATTCATAACCTTTGAAAACACTAAGATGAATAAGAATCCGATCAGAAATGGTAAAAGTCTAAGCATTATATAATTCTCAAGTTTGTTTAATTAGCTTAATTGCATTACGCAAATCATCTTTAGTTTTTGAAGATCCGGTATTACCGCTTACTTTTAAATTATTAAGTATAAGAGGCTTCGTTATCTTACGGTCTGGTGCATTTGCAGCGGGAAACTGAGATTTTGATAGTCCTTGCTGAGCCACTTCATTTCTTGCTACACCTATCGCATTTTCTAATCTATCAGCTAGTTTTGCTGCAGTATTAGTCATAAATGAAAGATCGGAAATCAACTCACCCGCTTTATCAACATACTGCTGCAACTCTACAGAGGAAGTTTGTGACATTACCTTTAAATCAGCAATACTTTTATGAGTTTTTATAATTGCTGCATCGAAAGTCTGTACTAGAATTCCTAAATCTTTTTTACTGTCTTTTAACTCAATAATTTTTTTATTTAGTCTCCAGCAAAAACCGATCGTTATTATAAGTAGTGAAATTACTGTAATATTAAGTAAAATATCCATTACCTTACTTTTTATACCTCTCTAAATTAATGCTGTCATTTAATTGTATAGCAAGCTTATCTCCGCTTTTGCCGGGTTGACCGGCGGAGATGATAGTCTCATTTAATTTTATGTCCCAGTCAGCCCCGACCATCTTATCAAGCATTATAGTTTTACCTACTTTCAGTTCGGCAACATTTTTTAGTCCCGCAGGCATGCCGTCCAGGCTTACTTTTATTGTAACCGTCGCTTTACCGATCTCGTTCTCAAAATGCCTTGTCCAATTAGGATCTTTACTTCCTCTCTCCCCTATATAAGGTTTAGATAATATTTTCTTAACCGGCTCAATTGTAGTATAAGGTAAAATAATATGAATATTACCTGAGCGAGTATCCATAGTAATTTTTAAATTCAGCACTATAGCCACGTCTTCAGGCCGCACAATCATTGCAAATTTAGGATTAGTTTCAACTCTATCAAGCTGGAAATTTGCAGAAGTAACCGGATTAAATGCTAAACTTAAATCATGCAAAACTATTTCAGTTATACTTTTAACCACACTATTTTCTATAGAGGTAAATGGACGTCCTTCAACTTTTAAAGAGGGCGGTGTTTTTCTTCCCCCGAATAATACCTCAACAAAAGCATAAATCATTGTGGAGTCAAAAGCTAATATACAAAAATTATCCCATTCTATTACTTTAAATACTGAAAACATTGAAGGTGCACCGATTCTGGACAAACAGTCTCCGAATCGCTCGGTTTTCATGCTTTCTATTTCAACATCAACGTTATCGGCTGTATAATTTCTTAAGGAAGTAGAGTTAATTCTTACAAATCTATCAAATGTAATTTCCAACATTGGAAGTCTAATAGAAGTTTGTAAAATTTTATCTAATAATAGCTCCACTCCTTTAGCTTTATGGGAATTAGAAGCAGGCTGGTTAACTCCTTCCCGGTTTAAGCTTTGAGATTTCTCATTTAATGCCTGTTCCCAAGTTTTATTAGAACTATTTTTTTCTGTTTCTTGGGTAATACTTTGATCGTGAGCCATAGTTTACTGAACAAATACATCTTTAAATAGGATATCATTAATCTGGGCAGGATATACAATTTTGTTAACCCTTAATAACATCTCGGTTTTCAACTTATATAGCGCTATAGAACCTTGCATATCTTCAGGTCTTAACTCTCTTAAATATATTATAAACGTATCTCTAATTTTAGGTGAATACATTTTCACCGCATCAAGATTTTTACTTCCTGTAACTTGCAGAGTTATTTTAATTTTTAAGAATCCTTGGCCTTTACCGCCGGTGTTCAAATTCATTAGTATTTCATCGAGATCGAAGTAAGCTATCTCTTTTTCAGCAGCCTTTTGCTCTAATTTTTTCTTATCTTCTTCAGTTTTTTGTTGTTTTAAATAAAATAGGATCCCCCCTCCGGTACTAAGCAGCAGGATAAGAAATACAGCTATAAATATAATTTTTTTCTTACGGCTTTTAGAAGGTGGAGCCGAAGAACCTTCTGCTTCGGTTTGCTCACCTTCAGCAACCCCTTCCTTATCATTTTCAGGTTGCTCCTTTTCTTTTTCTTCAGCTGCCATTTATTTCCCTTATGTAACAATACTTATTAACATATTCTTACACAAATAACATATCGGTTACAACTTTAAAAAAAATTATTCTAATTGATCAATAAAACTTGCGATCATATTTAGTCCTTTTTTCCAAAATTCGGAATGCGAAGCATCAAGACCGAATGGCTTTAATAGCTCCTTGTGCCATAAAGTCCCGCCGGCTTGCAGCATGGTTATATATTTTTCCTCAAAATTTTCTATTCCGTCCAGATATGATTGATATAACGAATTAACCAAACAATCCCCGAATGCATATGAATAGACATAGAACGGCGAATGAATAAAATGCGATACATATGCCCAATAATATTTATATTCATCATGAAACTTAATACTTTCTCCTAAGCTTTCTTTCTGGGTTTTAAGCCAAATCCCGCAAATTCTTTCCGAGCTTAATTCTCCCTTTTCTCTGCGCTCGTTATGTATCATGTTTTCAAATTCACAGAAGGCAATTTGCCTGACTACAGTATTTAACATATCTTCAACTTTATTTGCGATCAGCAACTTTTTACTTTTCTCATCTTTTTCATTTTCAAGTAAGTACCTGAAGGCAAGCTGCTCACCGAAGACCGAAGCAGTTTCAGCTAATGTAAGCGGAGTACCGCACATTAAAGCTCCCTGTTTATTAGAGAGTAATTGATGTATACCATGTCCGAGTTCATGCGCTAAGGTCATTACATCTCTAGTTCCTCCTAAATAATTCAACATCAGGTAAGGATGAGCGGAAGGAACCGTCGGGTGGGCAAAGGCTCCGTTTCTTTTCCCTGAACCGGTCGGCACATCTATCCAATTGTTTTCAAAAAAGTTATTTGCTACCTCCAAAATTTTCGGAGAAAAGTTAGCTAAGGAAGCTTTAACTAATTCCACGGCTTCCTGCCAGGAATATACTTTATCCGTTTTGCCGGGAAGAGGGGCATTCCTGTCCCAATAATCTAAGCTTTCCACTCCGAACCATTTGGCTTTTAGCTTATAATATCTATGGGAAAGCTTAGGATAATAGGATTTAACCGTATCAATGAGTGCTTGAACCGTCTCATCTTCAATATAATTAGAAAGGTTGCGTGAAGAGATTGGCTTAGAGAATTTCCTTAAAGTATCAATAGTCTGTTTTTCTTTAGCTAAAGTATTAGTAATTAAACTAAATAACTTGGTATTTTTACTCAGTACTTCTCCCAAAGATTTTGCAGCTATTTTTCTCGCTTCGCTATCCGGTTCGGAAAGTTTATGTAAAATTTCACTACAAGTAAGTTGTTTTTCTTTGAAAGGGAATCTTAAATCAACCATAGTCTCATCAAACAAACGGCTCCAAGCTTGCCCGCCGGTGACAGAAGTATGATGTAATATTTCTTCCTCTTTATCAGATAACTGGTGCTTTCTAAACACCCTCAAATCTCTAAACCAAGGTTTATATCCCGCTAACTTTTCATTCTTCAGCAGATTATCCAAATGAACATCTTCCAACTGATTGATTTGCAAGGTAAAGAAAATTAAAGCCGCAGAAAGTTGAGTAAGTTGCTCCTGCATATTTTGAAAGAAAGCAGTCTTCTCGGGATTGGTCATATCAGTTGTATAGTAAAGAAAAGCAAAGCTCCCTATCTTACCCATCAGGTCGCTAATATTCTCATATTTAATTATAGCTGCATAAAATTCCTCGCCCGAAAGTTCGGCAATTTTGTTTTGGTATTCCTCAGCAAACTTTTGAATATCAGATTCCAGTCTGCTTAAGTCATCGGTTAAAGTATTATCTTTCGGGCTTTGATAGAGGTCTTTCAGATCCCATTTCGGCATAAATCCAAGTTTGTTATTTTCTTCTATTTGTATACTATTCATGGAATCCTCTTTTTAATTTGCTGTTTTTGTTATAAGGTATAGTTGAGTTATAACCGATTTCAACTGAAACAATGCTATTGAGATACTTTTTTGCCTTCTTTTCGCTCTTACTTATTACTTCATGCGGCTTTCATCCTGTATACAGTGATAATAACTTTGGCAAACAATTAAGTGGAATAAAAGTGGGGAGTATCAGTTACGAGAGTAAAATTCCTACCCGTGAATCCATTGCACTAACTTCGGCGCTTGAGCATGAATTCAACTGGTCTTATACCGATTCTCCGAAAAATTATACTCTTGATCTTTCCTATGTAATTTCGATTGAAGGCGTCGCAATCCAAAGCAATGCTCTTGCAACCAGAAACAATTTAAGAGTTACCTTAAATTATGCACTCACTGATAATAACAGCGGTAAAGTCATGGAACGTAATACTTTAATCGGGGTAGAAAGTTTTGATATTCAATCTTCCCCTTATTCTAACTATGTTTCTAAAGAGGAAACGGCAGTGAAAGTGATGAGATCTTTGGCTACCGAGCTAAAATTAAGGCTTACGGGATTGGTTGGAGACAATATAAAGCCGGGGAGCTTACGTTAGAAGCGCCGCCCGATCTAGTCATTTCTCATCAAAAACCAATAAGCGCATGCAACCGTCATTGATGAGATAACAAGAAAATATACCTAGAACCAGTGCTAAAGGAATAATAGAAAGCGGTGCAACCAGAAACGCTACAATCTTTTTTCTTAAACTGCTTACTTTATTTCCTCTCATAGTTTATCAGTAAAGAGAACTATACTCCCGTTGAACCGAAGCCGCCCGCACCTCTTTCGGTCTCGGGTAGTTCTTCGACTATATTCCAATTAACTTTAGAATATTTAGCTATAACCATTTGGGCTATTCTCATCCCCCTGGTGATCACAAAATCCTTATCACTTAAGTTAATAAGTATAGCGCAAATTTCACCTCTATAATCCGCATCAATAGTGCCAGGAGCATTAGCAACGGTTATTCCGCTTTTTAACGCAAGGCCTGATCTTGGCCTAACTTGTGCTTCATAACCTTCGGATAAGGCGATAGCAATACCGGTCGGGATTGCTTTTCTTTCCAAAGGCTTTAGAGTTATATCCTCTTCAATGGCTGCCGTTAAATCCATCCCGGCACTATTTATCGTTGCATAAGAAGGAATCGGTAATTCATTCAGATTTGAGAGTTTTTTAATTAAGATATTTTCAATCGACATAATACTTTACCCTATAAAAGTAGGTTGCTTTTCAGTTTTTTTGGAATTTATTTGAGGGATTATATCCTCAGATTTATTCTTGTCATCTTCTTTTAGGATTTCATTGTTGTTTGGCCTGCTTTTAACCGTGCGGTCATTTTCTTCTTTCATATTTAATATCTTTTCTAAAATGATCTCATTTGACCAATCTAATTGGCGCTTATATGAAGCAATAATATATCCGCTCTTATTAATTAGAAATGAACTCGGCAACGAGTGTACACCTAATTCACCCATTATCTCTTTTTTAGGATCAAGAAAAAAATCTATATTGTGTATATTTCTTTGTTTTAAAAATATTTGCAGTTGCCGAGGAGATTTAAAGTCAATTGTGATCGGAAGGATTACTATATCATCAACCTCTTTATACTTTAATTCTCTCGCGAGCTGATCAAGCTTAGTTAACTCATTAATACAATCGGTGCACCAGCTTGCCCATAAATATAATACAACAAATTTATTTTTAAATTCTTTTAAGAGATGGGCGCTTCCGTCTTTATTGAATATCTGAGCTCTGGGTACTTCTATTTTGTGCTTTAATCTCCCCGCCTCAAACATTTTATTTACTTCTATACCCTTCCTGCTTTTATGTATGTCTATTGGAGATGCTTTTGCAACACTTATACAATTAAATCCAATTTCTATAGCAAAAATAAGGGTGCAAACAAAAAAAAACGTTGATATGTACAAAAAATTTGTTACAAATCTTAAAAGAAGTTTTTTTAAAATTTTGTTAAACATTTGATAACTTATTCAACCCGATAAAAATTAGTATTATGACAGCACGCAAACTCAATAAACAAGAATTAACTCCGGATGTTGCAAATAGCAATGATAATTTAACATCCTCTATTTCACAAGTAGAAGGAGCTGTAAACCCTCTTTGGGGTGGCTTCTTTAACAATAGTACCAATGAACTTACCAGAAAAATGCTAAGCTCATTGAATATTGATAAAAGGCTTTATGCTGTAGCGATCGAATCTACTAAAGCTCAGCTTAGAATGCATGTAAAAAGAGAAATTATTGCGGATCAGGATGGTAAGAAGCTGATTGAAGGCTTAGATATCATTAAAAAAGAGATATCTGAAGGTAAATTCAATTTTGATAATACTCAAAATGATATTTATGATAATATTGAAAGAAGATTAGCTGAACTTTGCGGTGGTGCCGTTGAAAGTTTATATATCGCCAGATCTAAAAACGATCAGATTTCAGGCGATTTGAAACTATGGGTCAGAGATGCATATGATAGTCTTGATAGCGGCCTACTAAACCTACAAGCTGCATTAATTGACAAGGCGGAAGAAAACGTTAAAACATTGATGCCCGGTTATACCAACATGCAAGTTGAGCAACCTATATCTTTAGGACATCACCTGATGGCATATGTTGAAATGCTCGGTCGTGATAGGGGTAGGATTAAAGATGCGAGAGCAAGGTTGAATACCTCGCCTTACGGTTCTAATTCATTGGCCGGATCCGCTTTCTATATTAACCGTGAGATGGTAGGAAGAATACTCGGTTTTGATAAAGCTGCGCCGAACTCTATTGATTCCGTAACTGATAGAGATTACGTAGTTGAGTTTTTATCTTTTGCTTCTATTTGTTCCATGCATTTATCAAGAATTGCAGAAGACCTGATATTCTGGCATAGCCCTAATAATAATTTCATCTCTTTCTCAAACGCGTTTGTAGTACAAAGTTCTATAACTCCTTTCAAGAGGGATCCGAAAATTATTGAATTGGTTAGAGGTAGAACCGGGAAAGTTTACGGTGCATTAGTAAATATTTTAACTACGCTAAAAGGTCTTTCAGTCGGCTTCTCGGAAGATTTACAGGAAGCTGCGGAACCAGTATTTGAAACCTATGATACCTTATTAAATAACATTAATGTTATGGCTGCATTATCTGCCGACTTTATTGTAAACAGAAAAGAAATGAAAGAAGCTGCACAATATGGTTATTCTACCGCTCCGGACTTAGTTAACTGGTTAATTATTAATACCGGCATGCAGCCGAAGAAAGCTATTAATACAACTCAAAAAATTGTTAATTTAGCAATTCAAAAAGAATCTAAACTTTCTTTACTTGAATTAAACGAGCTTCAAGCAATTGAGCCGAAAATTAATGATGATATCTATAGTGTATTAATTGCATCAAGAGCGGTAATCAGCAGAAGAACTACTGCCGGAACCAACCCGGTACAGGTGAGAAAAGCTATAAGATCTGCAAGAAGAAGATATTTATAATAATTATTAGGAGAGGGCAAAATGATTAAGAAAACTATACTTTCTATTATGTTATCTTTAGCACTATGTTCTTGCGGTATTAAGGGAGATTTATCTTTGCCCGATGAGGAAGGTGTTTATATTCCTCCGCAAGATAATAAATAAATCCCATAATACAAGATACCGAGTATTAAAAACTCTTTTTGTACTACCTGCAAAAAGAGTTTTTTTAATGACCCGGTCTAATATGCCTTTGTATAAAGCAATTACTGACTTTAAATATTTAAAGTTATAAATGTAAGCGTTATTAGCGAAGTAATAGAACTTATAGCTACTATCATTTTAACCTTTTCCTGCTCAATGGAAAATTGCTTAGCAATCAAGTAAACAACGAAAGCCGTCGGCGCAGAAGCGGTAATGATTATAGTGAATTAATTTGAAAATCCAATGTGCTTATTCAAATATAATAAATTAAGTTTAAATACTCTAGCCTATACCTGAAAATCAGATACTTTACGGCGTATGCTCGTATAAATGACTATTCATTTATCGTAAACTTAGTTTATTTTTTTATAGCTCAACTATGCTCCCTATTGCATAGGGATTCAACTTATAGCATAATTAGCCAAGTGAGCCCCTTAAAGCCTCCCGGCACATATTTATTCTAACCTCAATTCGTAGTGTATTCTTGATATTATAATGAGGATTTTTTAAGTATTCGCTTCCTCAATTTTTCCCTGCACCTTAATCCAATCAGCTTCTATAACTTCCATATCTTTTAAAACCAAAGAAAGTGACTTATTCAAATTTTCAATTTTGCTATACTCACCTTTAGTTGAATAATCTGCAATCTCGCTTTCAATAAGTTCTTTTTTGTTGGTGAGCTCCGCTATTTTTTTCTCTAATTGTTTAGATTCTTTATCTAACTTGGAAAGTTCTGTTTTATTATGATTTGATTTATTTTTATTTTGGGATTTTTGCTTAGTACCGGAACGTTCTTTTTTGCGTTGCATGATAACCAAATCACGATACGCGGCTATATCTTCCTCATAAGGTTTGCAGGTGCCGTTTGCCACCAACCATAGCCTATCGGCAACCGCGCCTACCAAATGCGGATCATGGCTAACCAGAATTACTGCGCCCGTATAGTTATTCAGTGCCTGGGTTAAAGCTTCGCGGGCTTCTATATCAAGATGGTTAGTCGGCTCATCCAACAACATTATATGAGGAGCATCGAAGCTCATAAGCGAGAGTAAAAGTCTTGCTTTCTCACCGCCTGAAAGCTCTTCCACCTTAGTATCCGATTTAAACTTGTCAAAACCGAATTTTCCTAAGGCTGCCCGAATTTTAGCTTCAGCTTGATCTTGCATTTCTCTACGCATCAGTTCATATGGAGTTTGTGTTATATCCAGCTCCTCTGCCTGGTGTTGCGAGAAATAGCCGATTTTTAACTTACTTGGTTTCTTTACCTCCCCGCTTAATGGTGCAAGGCGACCGGATAATAATTTCACCAAGGTGGACTTACCGTTACCGTTCGCGCCAAGTAACGCAATACGGTCATCCATATCTATATTTAAACTTAAATTACGCAATATCGGCACACCATCATAACCGACATCAACATTATCCAATACTATCATGGGAGAGTATAACTGCTCAGGCTCAGGAAATATAAAGGGTTTTGTGCGTTCGGCAATTACCGCATCCACAATATCCATTTTTTCAATCGCCTTCAATCGGCTTTGCGCCTGTTTAGCTTTACTTGCCTTAGCACGAAAACGCTCGACAAATTTCATCATTTTATTTTTTTGTGCCTGTTGCTTTTCATGTATAGCTTGTTGGCTGATTAATTTCTCTGCACGTCTGCGCTCGAATTGATCGTAATTTCCGGTATAATTTTCTAGCCCCAGATTATTAAGATGAACTATGTGGGTTACGGTTTTATTTAAAATATCTCTATCGTGACTAATTATGATTAAGGTTTTTTCATAACGCATAAGATAATTTTCAAGCCATACCATAGCTTCAAAATCCAGATGGTTAGTCGGTTCATCAAGCATTAAAAGATCAGGATTACGAAATAATGCCGCAGCAAGCGCAACCCGCATACGCCATCCTCCGGAAAACTTTGATATAGCGCTATTTTGCGCTTCTTCGTCGAAGCCAAGCCCGGAAAGTATACTTGCCGCCCTTGCAGGAGCTTCATAAGCTCTTATTTCTTCTAACCGGGTGTATATGTATCCGATACGATCGGGATCCTCCGTAGTCTCCGCCTCCTTTAAAAGGCTATCTCTCTCCGTATCCGCCGCAAGCACGACATCTATAAGTTTAGTATCATCATGAGGCAAATCCTGCCTTACCATACCGACGGAAATGTTTCTTACCAGCGCTATTTCTCCGGAATCGGGGAGCAGTTCCTCGCAAATAAGTTTAAGTAAAGTAGATTTTCCCGTACCGTTGGCTCCGACTAGTCCGATTCTTTGGCCGACGGAAACTTGCAGTGAGGCATTGTGAAATATCATCCTTCCAGCAATTAGATAGGTAAGATTTGTTACTGAAAGCATATATTGTAACTTATAATAATTTATGTAAATTTGTGGTTAATATTACATAAATTTGCTTCAAGAACAATCGCTAATATTTTTTATATATTTACGTTTTACGTATAAAATTAAAAGTACTCAGCTAATATTAAAATTTTACTTTTCCTATCCATATTGCAAGTAATACTAAGAGCCCGTATTGCAGATTGGATCTGAATTTTTTGCCTGCATCATTCGCATCATGAATATCCACAGTTTCCGCCTGCCAATAGAGATGATAAGTCGCAAGCCCCATAAGTATATAAAATCCCCAGTTCATGTGAGTGTTTAATCCGACTATAAATAAGCATATGGCAGCAATTCTATATAAAACCCAAATTACCTGGCCAGCAGCATCACCAAGCTTAATTGCAAGTGATTTCACACCGACTTCAAGATCATCTTTTTTATCTTGAAGGGCATAAATAGTATCATAAGCAACCGTCCAGGATACGGCGGAAATATAAACTAATATAGGTATTAAAGAGAAGGCGGGCGAAACAGCCGCCCATGCCATAATCACCCCTAAATTAAACACAAAACCTAGAAATACTTGAGGGTAATAAGTATACCTTTTTAAAAAGGGATAAATAACTATAGGAATTATACTTACAATCCCGATAAAAACTGCTGCTTTGGGTAAAAACATAAGTAAAAAGAAAGCGATTGTAAGTAGCATACAGAGGAGTATATATGCTTCTTTTAAAGAAACCTCATTAGTTGCAAGCGGCCTAGTTTTAGTACGTTCAATCTTGGCATCAAAATTTTTATCCACAATATCATTAATTATACAACCTGCACTTCTAGTCACCATTGCACCGAAAGCAAATAATAATGAAAATATTATTTTTTGTAAAAAACTACTGGTTGCGAACCCGATTGACCATAAGCAAGGCAACATTAAGAGCAAAGAGCCTACAGGCCTATCCAGGCGCATTAACCTCGCATATTTATTGCCGCCGATAAATTTTTGTAATGCTTTAAGGCACTCAAAATCTAAATTTGCAAACTTTATCAGTCCTTCCGATAAAGCGCTATTAATACTACTTATCTTGTTTTGCTTTTTCATCGCCAGGCAATATATATTCGGTTCCTTCCCACGGGCTTAAAAAATCAAAGCTTCTAAATTCTTGAGTAAGCTTGACCGGCTCATATACCACCCTTTTCTTTTCAATATCATACCTGACCTCGACATGTCCTGTAAGCGGGAAATCTTTTCTCATCGGATGCCCTTCAAAATTATAATCAGTCAGGATCCTTCTTAAATCATTGTTATTGGAAAAGAAAACTCCATATAAATCCCAAGCTTCTCTCTCAAACCAACCTGCACAGCTAAATACCGGAGTAGCACTGGGAACAATAGTTTCTTCATCCGCAAAAACTTTTAATCTTATTCTCATATTATATTTTAAGCTAAGCAGATTATAAACAACTTCAAATCTCTTTTCTCTCTGCGGATAGTCCACCCCGCAAATATCAACTAATATACTAAATAAACATTTCTTATCATCACGCAGAAACTTTAAAAATCGCTCTATAGCCTTTGTTTCAAGCTCAACGATTAATTCATCATTCTTGATTAAAGCTTGTATAATATCAGCCTTACGCTTAGAATTTAGCAAATATTCCTTTAGTTCTTCCAGCTTTTGCATAAAGTTCTCTTGTTTACTATACTTATAAACATAACAAAATCATTTAAGAACTGCAAGCTAGTGCTTGAGAAAAACGAATGAAAGCTTATGATGTAGTATTGAATAACAATTTAATGATAAAATTATGGCAGGTCATTCAAAATTTAAAAATATTATGCACCGTAAGGGAGCGCAAGATAATAAAAGAGCTAAGATGTTTACTAAGCTGGTAAGAGAAATTTACGTTGCGGCAAAATCCGGTCTTCCCGAACCTGACTCCAACCCGAGGTTAAGAGCTGCGATAAATGCTGCAAGGATTGCTAATATGCCCAAAGATAGAATAGAAAATGCTATCTCTAAAGCGACTAACCCGGGAGAGGCTGATAATTTTGAAGAAATTAGATATGAAGGTTACGGCTCAGGCGGGGTAGCTATAATTGTGGAAGCATTAACCGATAACCGAAACCGTACCGCTTCCGATGTGAGATCAGCTTTTACCAAACACGGCGGAACTTTAGGCGAGACGGGTAGCGTAAGTTTTATGTTCAGTAGAGTAGGAGTTATAACTTATCCTGCAAATAAAGGTTCTGCGGAAGTATTTTTAGATACGGCAATCGAGGCCGGGGCTAATGATTCTATTTCCGATGAAGAAATTCATGAAATTATTTGCGACCCGGAAAATTTTAACGAGATTAGAGACAAATTTGAACATAAATTCGGTACTTGCCTTTCAGCGGAAATTACTTGGAAGCCGAATAACACTATAATGTTAAATGAAGAAAGTGCTGAAAAAATTATTAAAATGGTTGATGCATTAGAAGATAATGATGATGTACAAAGCGTGGTGGGGAATTTTGAATTTCCTGAAACAATTTTAAATAAGTTTAAAAATGAAGACTAAAATAATCGGGATTGACCCGGGGTTAAATTGTACGGGTTGGGGAATAATTGAAATGTGGGGGAGTAATTTAGGTTATATTGCTTCGGGGGTAATTAAGACTAAAAGTACCAATTACCTTTCTTCCCGCCTGGCTTCAATATTTGTGACTTTAAATGATATATTGGAGGAGTTTGCTCCTAATGCCGCGGCAATTGAAGAAACTTACGTGAATTCGAATTTCGGATCTTCATTAAAACTTGCTCATGCAAGAGCAGCTGCTATGCTAAGCTTGGAAACCAAAGGACTTCCTCCCATAGCTTATCAGGCAAAGCAAGTGAAAAAAGCAGTAGTAGGATACGGCGGAGCTGATAAATTACAAATGATCAGAATGATTAACTTACTCCTTCCTACTGCAAAACTACAAAAAGCCGATGCTGCCGATGCAATTGCAATTGCAATTTGTCATTCAAGCTATCATAATTTTAAAGCATTATAAAAAGGATATTTAAATGCTAAAAGACAAGACTTTTCTTATCGGCTTAGGTGTTTTAGTGTTAATATACCTATCTTATTTAATTAAAGGCATAATGCTGCCTTTTGTTATAGCGTTGATTTTTGCCTATCTGCTGGATCCGTTAGTAAGAAAGCTAAGGTATTTTAAAATTTCAAGAACTATGGGAACTATAATTGTGACTTTGGTTTTCTTTATCATAGTCGGCTTCATTTTAATGATGATAGTACCTATGATGTATAACCAAATTTATAAACTCACAGATTTTTTACTTAAGTATAAAAGCTCATTAAATAACCAAATAGTACCTACGTTAATTTATAAAATAAAAGGAATCCCTCCTGAATATACGAGTAGAATAGAACAAGGGTTAAGCGATGCGTCAGGGTATATAGTCACCTTTACTACTAACTTGCTGAAAGAAATTTTTCACTCGGGTGCGGCGGCGGTAAATACAATTTCTTTAACATTACTTACCCCGATTATAACCTTTTATGTGCTAAGAGATTGGGAGAAGATTCCGCGTACTGTTAAAACTTTTGTTCCTAAACGTTTTTATACTTCGGCTAACCGGCTATTTAAAGAACTTGATATAACTCTTTCGGGGTACTTGAGGGGGCAAACTTACGTATGCCTCATTTTGGGGAGTTACTATGCGACCGCTTTAAGCATAATGGGGCTTGAATCAGGCCTGTCTCTTGGTATTTTAACCGGCATGTTCAGTTTTATACCTTTTGTAGGTATACTATTCGGAACAACCCTTGCAGTTCTTACTGCGGCCTTACAATTTCAAAGTTTAAGCCATGTGATCGGGGTAATTGCAATATTCGTCTCAGGGCAAATTATGGAGGGTAGTTTTATTACTCCGAAATTAATAGGTGATAAAGTCGGGCTCCACCCGGTTTGGATTATTTTCGGGCTTCTTGCACTGGGAGCATTATTCGGATTTATCGGAGTTCTTGTTGCTGTACCCTTGACTGCAATCGTCGGAGTAGTTATAAGATTTGCAATTACAAAATATAAACAAAGTAAATTTTATAATAGTATATAGAGGAGTATTATGACAGTCGGTGGAATAGCTTCAGATGTTTTAAAACAGTTTATTGAAAGAATTGAAAGATTGGAGCAGGAAAAAAGAGAAATATCCGAAAATATTAAAGACTTATTTGCTGAAGCAAAATCGGGCGGGTTTGAACCGAAAATCATGAAGCAAGTAATCAGAGCACGTAAAATGAAAAAGGAAGAACTGGCTGAAGAAGATGCACTGCTTGAAACATATAAGCGGGCTATCGGCTTAATTATTGAATAAGCCGGCATATTTCTTATTAGTGCCAGGGTCTTAACTTATGCACCGAACCGCTGTGGATTATTTTTATATTATTTTCAGTTAACCATATTGCAAGACTACCGCCCCTTTTAAGCTCCGGCAAACCTATGGATTTAGTTTTTGGATCACATTTTACAGGCTCTTCACTGAGGTTTATAATTAAGTCCGGATTAACGGAGCTACAGTTTATACTGCCTTTAGAATAGATAAATATATTTTTGCCGTGCTTATTATATAAACATGAATCTAAAGTACATGCCGGGATTTGCAGTTGCTTCAGAGTCTTCACCTCCTTTTGCATATAAGCTTGCTTCCAGGCTTCACGGGTAAACTTTGCTCCCTGTTTAGAGGAAAATATTAATTCTCCTCCTACTCTGATTGCAAATATTTTCCCGTTACTTTCAATAAGTATATCCGGATCAAGGTAAGGGTTTTTAGTAAATAGTCCGATAAGCAATGGGATAACAAATATAAACCTCAAGTGAGTTACTGAAACAAATAAACCTATGCTACCCAGATATATCAGAAATATACCTATATTGGAAAAACTCGGGATACTAAAAGAGGAATACGGAAGCGCACTTATTATGCTTGCTACCTTAAAGATTAAGCTAATCCCATATCCCATTAGGGTGATAGGAATCTGTTCCGCTCCCAAAGGCATGAGAATTAAAGATAATAATCCGAAAGGCATTACCCAAAAATCATTAATCGGTATAGCAATTAAATTAGTTAAAACACTATAAGGCGAGAATTGGTTAAAATGATAAATAATAAAAGGGGCGGTAGCGAGACCGGCAATAAGAGTTGAAAATATAATTGATATAAAATAATTAAATAATTTTATATACCTCTTATCACTATTTTTAATTAGAAACTTATTGAAAAACCCAAAACTTGAAATGAGTGCGAGGGAAGCAACAAACGACATTTGCAAACTTGGGCTCAGCACCTCTTCAGGAGTTATTATTAAAATAATAATTGCTGCAATTGCCACGGCTCTAAGCGCCGAGGAATTATGATCCGAAATTATTGCAAGCAATATTATGCTCGACATTATATAAGCTCTCTGTGCCGAGACGGGCGCTAGGGTTAATAACAAATATAAAGTACTTCCAATTAAGGCAACAATCGCCGCAACTTTTTTCGCATCAATTCTAAGTGCCAAATACTCGGATCTAAGTATCAAAAATCTTGTACTGATAAAAAGTATAGCAACTACCACTACCATATGCATTCCGGAAATAGCTAATAAATGAGCAATTCCTGATATTCGGACGATATCATAATCAGTTTTTGATATAGAGCTGGAATCCCCGACTAATATACCGTTTGCAATCCCTGCCATCGGCTCGGGAAGATTTGCTTTAACTTTTTCAATAACCTTATTTCTAAGATTAACAAAAAAGTTTCCTAAACTGCTCTCGGATTTTTCTACCACTCTTATTTTATTTACTGCGTAGCCTATAGTACTTAAATTTTTAAAATAAGCATATCTGGAAAAGTCATATCCGTGCGGCGTAATCGGCTTCGGGGGCGGTAGCAATACCGCCGCCAGTTTGACGGTATCACCTATACTTAACCCTTCGGATTTTGTTCTTATGCTTAACCTAATATTATTAAGCTTATTAATACTTTTGTCATATATTTTGACCTCGCTTAACAGTATCCTCTTTCCTACCTGCATATGCTGAATTTGAGTAACTTTACCCTTTACCCAAACTTTTCCCGTTTCTTTTTCTATAGTTTTTGTACCCACGACAGAAGTTCTGAGTGAAGCTGAACTGAACCCGAGCGTGATGCAAAACATTAGCAGTGAAACTTTAAATAAGTCAAATTTCTTAAAAAAAGATATAACAAGTACTATAAACAAGATAGCACTAGGTGCTAAACTCAGATATAGCTGCGGCTCTTTAGGAAGCACAAAATAAATTAAAATACCGAAACTTAAAAATACCGGAATCCAAGCAAAATAGTTTTCAAATTCTTTTTGAAGATATTCTTTTAATTTTCCCGTCACTTATTTAATATAAAGCTATTTTCAGCTAATTATTAACTCGTTTGGAAATTAAGTTCCAGGCATATTTTTTATAACTTTTTGCAGCTTTTTGAAATAAATACCAATCACTTCTCAAATAATCATCTTTCCACCGGTATCCCTTAGCAGTTTTAAAGCATGCTGAATTCTTCCATAATTTTTTATTATATAATATTATTCTTACGTTAGAGTATTTCAGCGCTAAATTCTGATAGTTACTAATTCGCTCTCTATAACTATATTGCCCTGTCTCTCCGATGGCTTGATCCAAATCCGAACTAAGCTCTCTCAGCTCCCTCTCTATCGCCCTCCTTGAAGATAAAAGATTACCGTATTCTAAAAACAGCTCTTTTGCAGCAGCAATAAACTTTTTTTTATTATTAACTTCAGAAACTTTTAACCTATCATCATGCCAAATTAGATCTATCCTATCGGGTTTATTAAAATAATCAGCATGCCCCAGATTAGGAATTAATGAGTTTAATAGATTATTTCCGCTGTTAAAATCACTATAAGTACCAACAAAATTAGCATGTGCCCAAGTATCAGCGAAAGCATGGGAAGCAATGCCTATTCGGTAAAGATCTTGAGAATCAAGAGAAGCTCTCAGTATTGTACGAGCGAGGAAGCTGCCCGGTGTAACTGCAAGCAGGTGTTTGGCATTATCTTTCCTTAAATCGGCAGCTTCGGTAAACTCTCCGGGAATAAAATGAAAACATAAGTAGGTTTGCGTTAACTTGCTTTGGTTGATAAAAGGAATATAACTTTGGGTTAAAACAGAGTTGAAAGGCAGGTTATCTTTATCATAAACCACTATTCCTTCAGTGTTATCATCAACAAATTGTGCACTATAAGCAATTTTATAAGCTTGATTTAAATTAAATCCTGCTTTCACGGCAATTAAATAATTAATATAGTAGTGAAATTCAATATTCATAAATATAACTAAAAAGGGTAAGAAATGCTATCTTACCCTTTAAGCTTATATCTACGGAAGCCCCTTTAACCTTTTAATTTTTGAACTAGTAAATCATTTACGATCGACGGATTGAATTTACCTTGAGACAGCTTCATTACTTGTCCGACAAAGAAGCCGAACAGTTTATCTTTGCCGCTTCTGTACTCATTAACCTTATCTTGATTTTCAGTAAGCACTTGTTCGATTAATTGCTCAATGGCTTTAGTGTCGGAAACTTGTACCAAGCCCTCCCTTTCAACAATTGCTTTAGGCTCGTCACCTGTTTCAAACATAATGTCAAAAACTTGTTTAGCAATTTTTCCTGAAATGGTTCCGTCTTTTATCAGTTTAACCAGATCCCCGACCTGCTTAGCTTTAATCGGTGATTGTTCGATTTCAAGGCCGGCTCTATTCAATCTGCCGAAAAGCTCCGCGGTAATCCAGTTAGCTACGAGTTTAGCATCAACATTTTGTGCCGCTTCTTCAAAATATTTTGCTACCACCTGATCAGCTACTATTACCCCTGCATCATATACGGATAAGCCCATCTGCTTGATATATCTTTCTTTTTTCTGATCGGGAAGTTCAGGCAAACTTTTTCTAATATTTTCTATATATTCATCAGTTAAAGTAAGTGGTAAAAGGTCAGGATCAGGGAAATACCGGTAGTCTTGCGCGTCCTCTTTACTTCTCATCGATCTTGTCTCATTAAGCGAAGCATCAAATAATCTGGTTTCCTGATCAACCGTTCCGCCGCCTTCAATTAAATCAACTTGCCTTGCCGCTTCAAATTCAATTGCTCTTATAATATTTTTTATTGAGTTAACGTTTTTTATTTCCGCTCGTGTACCGTATTCCTTAGCGCCGACTCTTCTTACGGAAACGTTAGCATCACACCTTAAAGAACCCTTTTCCATATCACCATCACATGTTTCAAGATAACGAAGTATTGAACGGAGTTTTTTCATAAATTCACCTGCTTCTTCACTGCTTCTGATATCAGGCTCGGTGACTATTTCCATTAAGGCAATACCTGAACGGTTTAAATCGATATAAGTCTCGGTCGGGCTTTGATCATGAATACTTTTACCTGCATCCTGCTCAAGGTGAATTCTTGTAATACCTACTTCTTTCACCATACCGTCCGGCATATCTACATGCACTACACCTTTACCTACGATCGGGTCTTTGAATTGAGATATTTGATAACCTTGCGGAAGATCAGGGTAAAAATAATTCTTTCGATCAAATACTGAAAACTTATTGATTTGCGCACCGATTCCCAAACCGGTTCTTACTGCCTGCTCAATACATTTTTCATTGATTACGGGCAACATCCCGGGCATAGCGGCATCTACAAATGAAACCTGGGTATTCGGCTCAGCTCCGAATTCAGTTGAGCTTCCCGAGAATAATTTGGATTTTGAGCTTACCTGGGCATGAATTTCAAGACCGATCACCAGTTCCCAATCACCCGTTACACCTTTTATAATTTGAGCTGCCATATTTTTTATAATTCAATCAATATTTTATGCAGGAAAAATTAGCACTTTTCATACGATTGATCAAGCGGCAGTTATTTCAAGCCTACTAACCTTATTACATTCTTGCAGGGTATTGCTCAAATCCTCTTTCCTCTTGAGCAAGCTGCTGAACATATGAAGGCAGGGACTTACTGTGTCGTGAGATTTGTGAATTTTCACTCGGAGCCTGAGATTTCTTTTCATTTTTAATTTTAACTAATAAATCTCCGTATTCTTTTAATTGGTTATTTTGGCTGAAGAAATTTTGTAAAACGTCGAGCAATTTGCCGTTATGATGCCTATCCAATATATCATTCAATTCAATAACCGCCTTAGCGGAACGCAGAACTTTTCCTTCCTTATTTATACAAAAGTAATCATCTCTGTTATAAATGAAGCTTACAATTGCACGAGAATAGATATAAATATCCTTTTCTTTCTCACTAGTTAGATTAGTAAAATCTTTATAAATTTCTTCTTTTAAGTTTAAGATATCTGAAAATCTTTTTATAAACTCAAAATATATCTCAGGGTTTAAACAGGCTCTGATGATTTCGGTTGCTTCTTCATTTCTTAAGTAAAGTGCAGGGTTGAGTTGAAATATATCAAGCAGGTATTCCGCACACTCCAAAAAATAATCTCTCTTATCTTTATCAGGATTATCATATATTTCAAAAAGAGCTTTTTCCAGTTTCTTATAATAATTAATGGAAAGAGGAGCAGATGATTCTATTTTTAGCTCCTGATTATTAAGAACTTGTAAATTTTTCATAAGTTTAAAAACTATTAAACAGCTTTTAATACGATTAATATGGCTTTGTACTAATTTAGCACAAAAATCTTTTCCTTCTTCTGTTAAGTACTTATTTACTTTCCCTAAAATTTTTATACTAGCGGCGCCTCTACTATTAAAGTTTGTGTTAAGGTTGCTTATTACTGAAATTATACTTAATGAGAATGAATTAATATAAGGAGTTATTATATCATTATCAGTAATGGTTTTGCTGATATATAAAATTTTTAAAATACTTGAATATAACAAGCTGATTTTCATATCCGCATCTATTATATGCCCCAGAAACCCTTGATTTACAATATTCTTAAGAGTCTTCAGTTTTAAATGAACTTTAAAATATAATTTATTATTTAAATAAGAGCGTATAAAGCGTTCGGTAATTAAATCGTCTTCAAGAATTTCTATATGTAGTAACAACACCTGTACAAAATTGTATACTATATGTCTTTCAAGTATTTCAAGCCTTTCAAATCTTTCAATTTCCCCTTTATTCGAAAGATACGATCTATAAGTTTTACTAATTTCTTCAAGCAGCTCAACATATCTGTCAGCTGTATTATTATATATTATTCCATCGTCCCATAAACGGGAAACTATATTATCTTTCATTGTATTATAATACTTTATAAGTTGTTATAGCATACTATTACAAAGTAAGTCATAAATTAGCCAGTTGCTTTTTGCTATTCTTTTATTAAATAAAAGTTTATTTACTTATAATGGTCTTAATACTTTTTAACCGGCATAATACATCTCAAATTCAATAGGATGCGGCCTTCTTTCCAACTGTTCGACTTCTTTCATTTTGAGTGCGATATAAGCATCTAACATGTCATCATTAAATACTTCCCCTGCTTTTAGAAATTCTCTATCCTTATTTAATGACTCAAGTGCTTCCCTTAGCGATCCGCAAACAGTCGGGATTTTTTTAACTTCTTCTATGCTTAAATTGTATAAATCATTATCATTTGCCTGCCCCGGATGGATCTTGTTTTTAATCCCGTCTAAGCCCGCCATCAACATAGCTGCAAAGGTTAAATAAGGATTAGCGGTAGGGTCGGGAAAACGTACTTCTATTCTTTTTGCTTTAGAGTTATAGACATAAGGTATCCTAATTGCAGCAGAACGATTACATGCCGAATATGCAAGTTGAACCGGAGCTTCATACCCCGGAACTAATCTTTTATAACTGTTGGTTGATGGGTTGGAAAACGCATTGATTGCTTTAGCATGTTTAATTATACCACCGATATAATAAAGGCATATTTCCGAGAGCTCTACATATTTGCCGTTCTTATCAAAGAACAGATTATTATCTTTTAACCAAATTGATTGATGGGTATGCATTCCCGAGCCGTTATCGCCGAAAATCGGTTTCGGCATAAAGGTAGCACTTTTCCCGTAAGATACAGCCACATTTTTTATTGTATATTTAAATTTTTGTACGTTATCGCTTGAAGCTACCAGCTCCGCATATTCGAAACCTATCTCACACTGACTTTCCGCAACTTCATGATGATGAACACTTGCCTTTAAACCTATTGATTCAATTGCTAAAACCATTTCCGATCTGATATCATGAAATAAATCAATCGGAGGTACCGGGAAATAAGCTCCCTTTACACCGGCTCTGTGACCGGAATTTCCTGATTCATATTTTTTATTACTGTTACAGGAAGCCTCTTCCGAATCAAGAACCATTCCTGATTCATGAGGCGTGTTTATAAACCGAACATCGTCAAAGATAAAGAATTCAAGCTCAGGTCCGAAATATGCCTTATCACCTATTTTATTAGTATATAAATATTGCTGCGCTTTTTTAGCTATGGTTCTCGGATCACGGTTATATCCTTCTTGTGTTTTCGGGTCGATAACATCACAGATAAGCACCATTGTAGCTTGGCTGGTGAACGGGTCTATAAATGCCGTTGAACAATCCGGCTTAATTATCATATCGGAGCAGTTAATTTGCTTCCATCCGGCAATTGATGAACCGTCGAACATAAGGCCGTTAATTAACTCATTCTCGCTGATAAAGGAAGATTTATAGGTAGTATGATGAAATTTACCTAAAGTATCGGTAAACCTAAAATCTATGAATTGGATACTCTCATCTTTTATTCTTCTCAGTATCTCACTGATAACTGATTTTCCTGCTAACATACTACTCACTCCCATGCATTTTTATCTGAGTTATATAGCATTATAATTATATTGTGCAATGCAAGATGTGATGTAATGCTTGGCAAAGTAAAATTTAAAAGATATACTGAGCGCCTGTTTATTGCGGATTTATGGCATGCTTAAACAAGATTTTTTAGAACAAAAAAACTTATATTTACCTAAAGGTACTGAAGCGAAAGTTATTGCCCAGTATTTGGAAACCTCTGATTTTGTTTGTTATGTAGCAAGCCGGGAGTCTGAAATTGACAATATATCTATTGCTATAAATTTTTTTATGCCTTCCGCTGAGGTAGTATACTTTCCTGCTTGGGATGCTCTTCCTTATGATCGTGTCTCTCCTAGTTCTGAAGTGGGTCTACAAAGAATAAAAACCTTAAGCAGATTGCTTGAATCTAAAAATAGTAAGAAAGTTTTAATTACTACTTTTAACAATCTTCTGCAAAAAACTTTTCCTAAAGAGCTGTTGCTCTCAACTATTATAAATATCGAACTAAATAGTAAAATTTCACGAGATGTGCTTTTAAATAATTTAAATACTTTAGGATATTTAAGATCAATAACAGCAAATGAGCCCGGGGAATATGCCATAAGAGGCGGGATTATTGATATTGTCTCAAGTAATGACGGTAAAGGCTTTAGAATCAGCTTTTTCGGAAATGAAGTAGATTCACTTAAACTATTTGATACGGAAACTCAACTTAGCTTAGAAAAAGTTGAAGAATGTACTATTTACCCTGTAAGTGAGATAATAATCAATGATGAAACGGCTGATACTTTTAAAACCAACTATAGAAAATTATTCGGAGTTCTAAACGATCCCCTTTTGGAAGCGGTTAGCGCTAAAAGTAAATATACCGGAATGGAACACTGGCTACCTTTATTTTATGATAATTTAAGCAATTTGTTCGATTATATCCCAGCTCCCGCAGTAGTTTTATATCATGATAGGCTAATCGATGACCTAAATGAACAATATAAATTTATTGATGAATCCTATGCTACAAGAATTAAGTTATCAACTGATAAAAATTATCACCCGTTAAATCCTACACTTTTATATTTAACCCCTGAAGAATGTAAAACCAATTTACATAAATATATTTCTAAAGCCCTTTATAGCTTCCGGGAAGAAAATAGCATCCAATATTTTTCACCTGCTATCAATTTATTTATAGAATCCAAAGCTAATAATCTTTCCACCCTTACAACTTTAAGAAATTATATAGAACAATTTAGGACTCCTCTTCAAAATAAAAACAGAAGACAAAACCGATTTGTTATCTGTTGTTTTACCGAGGGCTCCAGAGGACGTTTAAAAAACATGCTTTTAGATAATAGCTTTCATGCGATAGACATCAATTGCTGGGATGAAATAAATAACCTTTCAGGGAAAACTTTAGGCCTTGCAATACTTCCTATTGAACAAGGATTTACTTTTGAAAATTATATTTTCTTAAGTGAGCAGGATCTGCTTGGAGAAAGGTTATCACGAGTACGAAAGCGAAAAAAGAATTCGGCTAAATTTTTGCAGGAAGCCAACACTCTTTCTGAAGGCGAGTTTGTAGTTCATATCGATCACGGGATCGGTAGATTTGAAAAGCTTGAAACTTTAGAAGTAGCCGGTGCTATACATGACTTTATAAAGATTACTTATAGAGATGATGATAAACTTTATGTGCCGGTTGAAAACTTAGAGGTAATTTCAAAATACGGTGGAGATGACATTGCCGTAACGCTTGATAAATTAGGCGGAGTAGCTTGGCAAACCAGAAAAGCTAAGCTTAAAAACAGGCTTAAAATTGCGGCCGAAGAACTGTTGAAAACTGCTGCAAAACGTGAAGTTGAAAAAGGGATTGTTTTAGAAGCAATACCGGATATGTATGAGAAGTTCTGCCGCAAATTTCCTTATATGGAAACTGAAGATCAACTTAGTGCAATAGAAGATATAGAACAGGATTTAAGAAGCGGCAAACCTTTGGATAGGCTTGTTTGCGGTGATGTCGGGTTTGGAAAAACCGAAGTTGCTTTAAGAGCCGCCGCGATCGCCGTGCTTTCCGCCGATCCTATGCAGGTTGCGGTCATCGTTCCGACAACTCTGCTTTCCCGCCAGCATTATCAGAATTTCAGCAACCGCTTTGCAGACTTCCCGGTAAGAATTGCTCAGCTTTCAAGGTTTGTACCTAAGAAAGAAGCCGATCAAGTGAAGAAAGATTTGGAAGAAGGCAAAGTCGATATCATTATCGGTACTCATGCGCTTTTAAGTAATGATATAAAATTTAAAAATTTAGGGCTGATAATTATTGATGAAGAGCAGCATTTCGGGGTTGCACAAAAGGAAAAGCTTAAGAAACTGAAGTCCTACACTCATATTATTACACTTTCGGCTACTCCTATCCCAAGGACTTTACAAATGTCCTTAAGCGGAATTAAAGATTTAAGTTTAATTACTACCCCTCCCGTAGATAGACAACCGATTAAAACTTATATAATGCCTTATGATGCTTTTATAATAAGGGAAGCAATATTACGCGAATGTGCAAGAGGCGGCAGGACTTTTTATGTTACCCCGAGGATCAGCTACCTTGACGAGCTGAAATTAAAGCTTAAAGAGATTCTTCCTGAAATTAAGGTGGTAAGAGCTCATGGGCAAATGCCCGCTTCAAAACTTGATCAAATAATGAATGATTTTTATGACGGAAAGTTTGAGGTTTTGCTATCAACTACTATTGTTGAATCCGGGTTGGATATACCTTTTGCAAACACCATGATTATTGATAAAGCGGATATGTTCGGGCTAGCTCAACTTTATCAAATCAGAGGAAGAGTAGGCAGAAGTAATAATAAGGCATATGCTTACCTTATAACCGGCAAAGGGTACAACTTACATCCGATTGCTAAAAGACGTTTGGAAGTTATTCAATCACTTGAAACTTTGGGTGCAGGGTTTACCGTTGCTTCCCATGATATGGATATTAGGGGACATGGTAACTTAATCGGGGAAGAACAATCAGGACATATAAAAGAAGTTGGTCTTGAGCTTTACCAGGACATGCTGGCTGAAGCAATTGAAAAGTTAAAACTTAACAATACTGATGATGAGCCATCTAATTGGAGCCCAACAATTAATATCGGCGTTTCGGTGCAAATCCCCGAGAGTTACATCAGCGATGATTCGCTAAGGCTTTCAATATATAGAAAAATTGCTCAAATTTCAGAAATTAAAGACCTGGAGAGTTTTGCCGCAGAGTTGATTGACAGATTCGGTAATTTACCTGAAGAAGCCGAGCAGCTTTTTGCAATAATAAAATTAAAACAACTTGCTAAACAGCTCAATATAGAAAAAATTGATTTGGGAGATAAAGCTTTAGTAATTAATTTTAAAAATGGCAAGCCCGGCAATAAAGCAAATCCTTTGGAATTTATTCGCAAGCATTCGGATCATGCTAAACTTAGAGCTGACGGCAAGCTCCTAATTATGAGAGAATGGAAAACTCAAAATGCTAAAATTAAGGGAGTGGAAAACATATTAATCCAACTAGGGGTTTAATTTCTTTTCTACTTAATATATAAATATAGTAACAACATCATCTATACAGAAATACAATGTATAAGCTACTGGAATTCTTATCTGCATTTCTATTATGCAGTTTCACTGCTAATGCTGCCAATATTAATGACCAACAAATCACCCTAGCGCTAAAATATGCCAAGACGAATGACTGGGAGAAAGCATATAGCTTAGCACAAGCTTCTTCCTCCCCTAAGCTTGCAAATTCCTTAGTAAAATTTAAAGAGTTGCTTAGCGGAAAATATCCCCTTTCCTCTTTAATTACTTTTCATGATGAAAATCCCTGGTTCCCTGTTTGCAGGTTTCAAGATGATATTGAGAAGAGAATCGGAATAAGCTCTACCCTACAGTCAATAATTAGTTGGCATAAACTCTGTCCGGCTAAACATGAATCTGCAAGGTTTTTAGAGAATTATGCTACTTCTTCTTTAAATAATACTATTCCGAGCAGCAAGTTTTTTGAGCACTGGGCTAAGATTAGCAACCTAAACCCTTTAATTGACCAACAAATTTTTGATGTATATCGTAAACAAATCCCTTCTTCTCTAATTACCAGAAAAATTCAAAATTTTATGTGGCAGGGTAATTATGAACAAGCAATATATTATAGTAAGTTTATATCACCACGTGAGCAAATGCTGACTAAAGTTAAAGTAAGTTATGCTAATAACCTTTCCGGCTATGAAATGTTGGTAAAGAGATATCCTAAACTTAAAAATGATGAATACATAAAATTTAGACACATAAGGAAATTATTAAAAGAAAAACGAGATACTGAAGCTTATAATGAATTTGCACCGATAAAGCATTTCTCAAATCCCGAGCAGTGGTGGAAAGCAAGACATACCATTGTTAGAAACTTTATACGCGAGAAACAATATAAACGAGCTTATAGGAGTGCCGTACATCACGGCACTAAAACAGGCGATGAGTTTCAAGAGGCAGAGTGGATCTCAGGATGGGTTGCACTTAAATTTCTGAATACTCCTAAAGCTGCTGCTAACCATTTTTATAATTCTTATATGGATTGCCAATATGCTTCCTGCAAATCGAGAGCTGCATACTGGTTGGCGAAAAGCTATGAAAAACTTAATGATAAACCTAAGATGGAAGCTTGGTATGATACTGCGGCTAAGCATAAAATGCATTTTTACGGTATATTAGCTATTACCGAGCATCCTAAATCTTTAAACAAAAAGTTTTTTGATTATTTGCCGCGGAAGGAACCTGCTCAACAAAATATGATTACGCCGGAGATAGATAACTTGGTAGCTTCAACTTACTATATGAGTGAATCCGGCAATAATCATATAGCTCGTATATTATCAAAATATATTGCTGATAGTGACCTCGACCCTAAAATTAAACACTTAGTTGCTGAGCATTTAAAAGATAGAAAGCTTTTGCCGCTACGTATTCAATATGCTAAGTTTTTATCTAATCATAAAGGTCCTTTTCTTGAATGCGGATACCCTACTGATATCCATATTTCAAATAACAAAAATTCTAAATCTCTTTACCTTGCTATTATCAGACAGGAAAGTAACTTTGACCAATCGGCTAAAAGCCCGGCCGGAGCTATCGGCTTAATGCAGCTTATCCCTTCTACCGCAAAAAGATGTGCTAAGACTCTCGGGCTTCATCATAATGCGTTTAGAACCGATCCTAAGGCGAATGTTGCAAAGGGTGTTAATTACCTTGACGGATTAGTTGAATACTTCGGTAATATTGCGCCTGCAATTGCAGCATATAATGCAGGAGAAAAAGCAGTTGAACGTTGGATTAGAGAGTTCGGTGACCCTGCAACCATGCGGAGTGTTTCTGAAGTGCTGGATTGGATTGAATCTATTCCTTATACCGAAACCAGAACATATGTTAAAAAAGTATTGGAAAATATGGTGGTATATGAGAGTATACTGCAACCTGATCAACCGCAATTTTTAGCTAGTCTCTTAGGAAAGTAATGACTGATACTATATTTGCCCTTGCAACCTTAATGGGGAAATCCGGGGTTTCCGTGATAAGGATTTCCGGTGAGCACGCTTTAAGTGCGCTCCATGCTTTAGGCTTTAAAAAAACTCCTGCTCCTAATCATGTATATTTTTCCAAATTGTTTACCCCTGATACTTCAGATCTATTAGATGAAGGAATTGTGCTTTATTTTAAAGCTCCCCATTCATTTACGGGAGAAGATATTATTGAATTACAATTACATGGTAGTATAGCTGTAATTTCCGATACTATCAATGCTCTTTCTCAACTCCCCTATTTGCGCCCAGCTGAAGCCGGTGAATTTGCCAAAAGAGCTTTTATGAATAATAAGCTTGATTTAACTAAAGCTGAAGGATTATCATTGCTTATAGATGCTGAAACATCCATTCAAAGAAAGTTAGCTATTAATCAACTACAAGGCAACCTTGAAACTTTATATGAAAGTTGGCGTAAAGAATTGATTTCAATACTTGCAAAGATTGAAGCTTATATAGATTTCCCGGATGATGATATTCCAACCTCAGCTATTACCGAAACTACCGAAGCTATTAACAATTTAATCGGTAAAATTGAAAAGCATATATCTGATGATAAAAGAGGAGAAATTTTATTTAAAGGCATTCATGTTGCAATTATCGGCGCTCCTAATGTCGGTAAATCCTCACTACTTAATTTAATTGCTAAGCGTGATGTTGCAATTGTTTCAAACATTGCCGGTACTACGCGTGATGTGATAGAGGTAAAAGTTAATCTTGAGGGGTATCCTATAACTTTTTTCGATACTGCAGGTATTAGAGAAACTGAAGATGTTATAGAATTAGAAGGAGTAAAAAGGTCTCTTTCTACCTTAGAATCTGCCGATATAGTAATTTTTGTTTGTGATGATATTTCAAATTTAGATGCAACTAATCTTTTAAAAAATTTACGAGACCCAGAAAGTACAATTTTATTACTTAATAAAGCCGATATTTTAGATTATAGCTCTCATAAATATTTTTCTTCCTTTAACTTATCTCCTAATCATATTCTTGAAATTTCCGTAAAAACCGAGTATGGTATGAAAAATTTTTTTGATATATTACTAAAAAATATTAAAGATAAATATAACCCTTCTTCCGAGCCCGTCATCACTAAAGCCAGGTATAGAAAAGCCTTACAAGAATGTGTAACTTATTTAAAACTATTTAGTGATATTAAAACTCTCGAGTTAGCGGCTGAGGATCTAAGAACAGCAGCCTATTTTATCGGGACTATTACCGGTAGAGTTGATGTTGAGGAAGTTTTAGATGAAATCTTTAGTAATTTTTGTATTGGGAAATAATTGTTCCACGTGAAACATTTTTAAGGTAATTATGAAATATCATTTTGATGTTATTGTGATCGGAGCCGGACATGCCGGCTGTGAAGCTGCTGCCGCCGCTGCAAGAATAGGAGCTAAAACTTGCTTAATTACTAATAAGTCGGATAATATAGGTGAGATGTCATGTAACCCTTCAATCGGAGGGGTAGCTAAAGGTATTATTGTCAGAGAAGTTGATGCCTTGGATGGAGTGATGGCAAAAGCGATTGATCAAGCCGGCATTCATTTTAAAATGTTAAACGCAAGCAAAGGCCCGGCTGTATGGGGGCCGAGGGCACAAGCTGATCGTAAATTATATAAAAAAGCTATGCAGAATATTTTATATAATTATCCTAACCTTGAAATAATAACTGCGGAAGTTACCGATTTAATAATAGAAAATAATGAGATTCAAGGCATCGCTTACGGCTCAACTCAATTGTATTCAAAATCTGTAGTATTAACCACCGGTACCTTTTTAGGCGGAATAATTCATATCGGGACTAAGAAAACACCGGCCGGTAGAGTTGATGAAAATCCTTCGATTGAGCTGGCCAAAAAAATCAGAGCAATAGGGTTTAATGTAGGCAGGCTGAAAACAGGAACTCCGCCTAGAATACATAGCGATTCTATAAATTGGAATATATTGGAAAAACAATACGGGGATAACCCTCCTATACCGTTTTCATATACGACCAATGAAATAAAAGTACCTCAAATAGAGTGCTTTATTACGCACACAACCGCAGAAACTCATGGAATTATTAATCAAAACTTACATCTATCCCCTATGTATTCCGGACAGATTGAAAGTGTAGGCCCCAGGTACTGCCCTTCTATAGAAGATAAGATTGTCAGGTTTGCCTCAAAAGAACGACATCAAATTTTTTTAGAGCCGGAAGGGCTGGATAGTGAGGTGGTTTATCCCAATGGTATCTCCACTTCCCTACCCGAAGAAATACAATATCAAATAGTTCACTCAATTATAGGGCTTGAAAAGGCAAATATTTTAAGGCCGGGTTATGCAATTGAATATGATTATATAGACCCGCGAGAATTAAAGCCGACCTTGGAAACTAAAAAAATAAAAGGTTTGTTTTTCGCCGGACAAATTAACGGAACTACCGGTTATGAAGAAGCGGCGGGACAAGGGGCAATTGCAGGTATTAATGCGGCACTCAGTATAGATAATAAAGATTATACTCATTCAAGATCCGACTCATACATTGGTGTAATGATTTCAGATTTAACTATGAACGGTACGATTGAGCCTTATCGGATGATGACTTCTAGAGCCGAGTACAGGATAAGGCTAAGACCTGATAACGCAGATTTAAGACTGACTGAGGAAGCAATAAAACATAATATAGTTTCATTTGAAAGAATAAATTTTTATAATAATCAGCAGGAAAATTTAGCAAGTATTAGGAATGAACTTAACCAAATAGCTTATACGCCGAACCAACTTGCTGAGCTTGGCTATGATATTTCAAAAGACGGAGTGAGAAGAAGTTTATACCAACTGCTTGCTATCCCGACTTTTAACTTAGAAAAACTGGTTCAAATATACCCTGAGGCTGACAAGTATCCTAGAAAATATTTGGAAAAGTTACATATAGAATCAATATACTCTTTTTATGAAGATAGGCAACGCAAAGATTTGGAACTTTATCACGAAGAAAAAGATATATTGATTCCAAGTGAGATTAATTATTTAGAGATCGGCTCATTATCCAATGAAGTTAGGTTAAAACTTGATAAAACAAAGCCGAACTCGATTGCTGATGTTAAGAGAATTCAAGGGATAACCCCCGCTGCTATAATTGCACTTCAAATTTTTATTAAGAAAAAATATGGTTGATTTATTATCTGAATTAATAGAAGGAAACTTTCCTAATGTTCCACGTGAAACAATTTTTCAATTAAATACTTTTTTAAATTTAGTTGAGAAATGGAATGCAAAAATAAATTTAGTCTCGAAAAACTGTTCGAAGGAAGAGTTGGTTACCAGGCATTTACTGGATTCCTTACAGCTAATAGAGTATATTAATCGCCCTGATGCACTAGTCACCGACTTAGGCAGCGGCGGTGGCTTTCCGGGCTTAGTGTTGGCTATTGCAGGAAATAACTGCAACTTAGTTGAAATTAACACTAAAAAAACTGTTTTTTTAAAAGAGACGGTTTTAAAACTAAACCTTAAAAGTAAAGTGCTGAATCAAGACTTTAAAACCTTAACAGGATATAAAAGTGATTACATAGTCTCACGGGCGGTCAGTAATATTAATTATTTACTTAACGCAAGCAAGGCGATAGTATCGGAAAACACGGTTTGTTTATTTTTAAAAAGTAAGAATCAGATAGAAGAAATTAAAGAACTGGAAAATTCTTGGTCTTTTGATTTAGCAATATATGAAAATAAATTTAATAATGACGGCGTAATAATAGAAATAAAGAAGTTAAAAGAATGGGCAAAATAATCTGCATAGCTAATCAAAAAGGTGGAGTCGGTAAAACTACGACTGCAATTAACCTTGCAACTGCAATGGCAGCGGTAGATAAACGGACTTTGCTTGTAGACTTAGATCCGCAAGGCAACGCCAGCACAGGTTTAGGCGTTGAAAGCATTGAGAGAGATAAAACTATTTATGAAGTACTGATTAGCGGTCTCAATACTAAAGATGCAATAGTAAGGACTAATATACCAAAACTTGAAATAATTACCTCAACCATAGATTTAGCAGCAGCTGAAGTTGAACTTTATGAGTTTAACAGCAAAGAAACAATCTTAAAAAGCAACTTATCTTCAATTATAAAAGATTATGATTTCATAATTATCGACTGCCCTCCCTCATTAGGCTTACTGACCATTAATGCATTAACTGCTGCACACTCGGTTATAATTCCTTTGCAATGTGAGTTTTTTGCATTAGAGGGACTTGCTTATTTAACTAATACAATAAACTTAATAAAAAAATCGCTAAATCCAACTTTACATATCGAAGGTATTCTCCTTACTATGATGGATAGAAGGAATAATTTATCCGTACTTGTCGAAAAAGATGTCAGAAATACTTTTAAAAACTTAGTCTACCAAACGGTTATACCTAGAAATATAAAGCTTTCGGAAGCGCCTTCACACGGCAAGCCTGCTCTAATTTACGATATTAGATGTGTAGGCTCCGCAGCATATATAATGCTTGCCAAAGAAGTATTAAATAATAATAAAACTAATGATAATGAGATAAAAGATGAGCAAAGAAAGAAAAGTGCTGGGTAGGGGGTTATCAGCTCTAATCTCTCAAACTAATACCTTAGATTTTGATCTGGATAGTAATTTAGCTACGGATGACCAGCGAATACATAATATTGATATAAGCAAAATATCTCCTAACCCTAATCAGCCCCGTAAAGTGTTTGCTGAAATGGAAATTAACGAACTTGCAACTTCAATTTCAGAGCATGGTGTAATACAACCCATATTAGTAAAATCTTTAAATAATGGCTTTTATGAATTAATTGCAGGGGAAAGAAGGTGGCAGGCATCTAAGAAGGCTGGTATGGCGGAAATTCCTGCCATTATAAAAGAAGTAAACGAAATGAAATCTTTTGAATATGCAATGATTGAAAATATTCAAAGGCAAAATTTAAATGTATTAGAAGAAGCTTTAGCTTACCAGAAATTAATAGAAGCTTATGGATATACCCATGACCAGCTTGCTAAAAAGTTGAGCAAAAGCCGCAGTCATATCTCTAATTGCTTAAGAATTTTAAACCTTCCGGGAGAAGTAAAGCAGCTTGTAGAAGAAAACAAGCTTTCGTTTGGGCATGCAAGAACCTTAATTAGTGCAAAAAACCCAACGCAGCTTGCAAATCAAATTATTGAGCAAGGGCTATCGGTAAGAGATGCAGAGCAAATTGCTAAAAATGAAGGAGTTTTAAAAAGGCAATCTACCGCAGCTCCACCCAAATTTGAGAATGACAATTACACACTCGCTCAGGCAGAAGGTAATGAAGATATATTAGCTATAGAAAAAATGTTAAAAGAAAGCTTAAAATTACCTATTAAGATAATCAGTACTGAAAACGCTGGCCAGGTACAGATTAATTTTAATACTTTAGACGACCTGGATAATCTGATTCAAGTTTTGGGCTCCAGAGGACTTAATTTTTAAAGCAATGCCTAATACTATTTCATTTTAGCTTTTAAGCACCTGTACGGATGTTTAATAAGGAAATTGAGCACGCTTGTTTTGCTATCTATTATAAATCTTTTTCTGCTAAGAAAGCTTTTTCCAATTGCTTAACACAATTGTGGAGCTGGCTATACATTTCTTCTTGAGAACATCGGCTACTCATTTTTAGTCGTAATGAAGTTAAATTGTTGTACATTTCATCACATTTATGCCAGTACTCACTGCTATTATAGACCTCTTTATCTATAAATCTTCCGGCTAAAGGAGACATAGGGTTATTTTCATTTACTACAAACCCAATAACCTCAGATAATACTTTTATGCCTTTATCCGCGGTTATTAGCCATGAGTATAACCATCTAGCCCCATAAGTTCCAGCATTACGGGAGCTCTGTAATAGGTAATATCCCGTGCTGCATTTAAGCAATTTTTAAAAAGCTCTTCAACTATTTTATATTTTTTAATAAAGTTTTTAATAAGGTATTCACCTTAATTGTGAGCTATGGTTCTTAAAAGCTGAATAATCGAAAAAAGTGAATTTGGCAATTTCAGTTTCTAGAGCACTAATATTATTAGCTTCAAAAGCCATATAAGTTATATATTTCTTAAACCTTGTGAAAGAAGGAGGCTCTTTAAATTGCTTATTTATAAAATTTATTTTTAACAAGGATAGATAAGAAATATTATAATGAAATTTTTCTTGAGAATTAAGATTTATAAAGTTTTGAAAATTCTTAAGCTCAGCAACATCATTAACTAAATTGTGAGCATCATAAAATCTAGAAAGATATTTTACTAAAAATAAATTAAAGTTTTTATGCATTTTAATTTTATATTCTTCATTTGCTTCCATTAATGCAAGCCCGGGAGAAAGGAAAATATATTTCAATTCATTTAAGGATTTAACTAATAATGCTAGGTATGAAGTATGGTAAGCTACCTTATTTTCTATAATTCTACTCATTTCAGCAAGAATATTTAAATCAACTAATATTGTTGTTTTAATATTTTTATAATGATTTTCTCTACAGCGCTTGCTCGTTAGTATTGGAAAATCATATAACGAGTTACGCAAAGGTTTTATATAATAAAATCTGGAATCTGGAATCCATAAAACATTAAAAAAATTGAAGAGAAAGTATAATTATTTTATTTAGGTAAGAATGGTTGATACTCATTATATAAATTCAATAAATTTTTATAAGTTTTTATTTGTGAACTTTAAAAAACTCTAGCTCATATGTATGCGTCTATACTACTCCCAATTTGCAGGCAACTTATTATACCTGATCATAAAACTAGCAATTTAATTTATAAGATATCTTCCAAATAATAAAAAGCATTACAAAGGCCCACAAGCGATAGATATCTCTCTAAGCAGCATACCTACACACTACAAGAAAGTAAAATACTCAAAAGCGCTTAAAATCGAGTACTTTTAGCACTTCTAATTTAAAATTACCAGGGCTTTATAAATACTTCATAAGCGAGCAATATATTATATTTAGATTAGCTAAATAATTTTAAAATTATTACTTAATTACTAAGATTATATAATAATATTATTAAGAATTAGGCAATTATTATAAAAAACATTTCACTACACAAACTTACTTGGTAGGTAAAAAATTTATGACAAATTATAATATAACTTAGTTTATTATATAGATTAGTAAAATATGAATAATAAGTTTGAATGAAATTGAGTAATTAAATTTAAAGACGGTGGTACTTTGTTCTTTGACTATAGAGCTAATTGCAATGAAGCACTTTGCTCAAAATTGTCTTGAAAGGAGGTAATCCAGCCGCAGGTTCCCCTACGGCTACCTTGTTACGACTTAACCCCAGTCATCGACCTCACCGTGGTAGGCTGCCTCCTTACGGTTAGCACACCTACTTAAGGTAAGACCAACTCCCATGGCTTGACGGGCAGTGTGTACAAGACCCGAGAACGTATTCACCACAGCATGCTGATCTGCGATTACTAGCGATTCCGACTTCATGTACCCGAGTTGCAGGGTACAATCCGAACTGAGGTGGCTTTTAGGGATTTGCTCCAGGTCGCCCTATTGCGTCCAATTGTCACCACCATTGTAACACGTGTGTAGCCCAGGCCGTAAGGGCCATGCTGACTTGACGTCATCCCCACCTTCCTCCGGCTTATCACCGGCAGTTTCCTTAGAGTGCCCAGCATAACCTGTTGGTAACTAAGGATGAGGGTTGCGCTCGTTGCGGGACTTAACCCAACATCTCACGACACGAGCTGACGACAGCCATGCAACACCTGTGATGGTCCAGCCGAGCTGACTCATGAATCTCTTCATGATATGACCAACATGTCAAGGCCTGGTAAGGTTTTTCGCGTAGCATCGAATTAAACCACATGTTCCACCGCTTGTGCGAGTCCCCGTCAATTCCTTTGAGTTTTAATCTTGCGACCGTACTCCCCAGGCGGAGTGCTTAACGCGTTAGCTTTGACACTGAAAATTAAATTCCAATATCTAGCACTCATCGTTTACTGCGTGGACTACCAGGGTATCTAATCCTGTTTGCTCCCCACGCTTTCGTGCAACAGCGTCAGTGTCTAGCCAGATAGCCGCTTTCGCTTCCGGTGTTCCTCCTAATATCTACGAATTTCACCTCTACACTAGGAATTCCGCTATCCTCTCTAGTACTCTAGCCAGGCAGTTTTGAAAGCAATTCTAAGGTTGAGCCCTAGGCTTTCACTTCCAACTTACCAAGCCGCCTACGCACGCTTTACGCCCAGTAATTCCGAGTAACGCTTGCCCCCTTCGTATTACCGCGGCTGCTGGCACGAAGTTAGCCGGGGCTTTTTCTGTAGGTACCGTCATTATCTTCCCTACTAAAAGAGCTTTACAACCCGAAGGCCTTCATCACTCACGCGGCGTCGCTGGATCAGGCTTTCGCCCATTGTCCAATATTCCCCACTGCTGCCTCCCGTAGGAGTCTGGACCGTGTCTCAGTTCCAGTGTGGCTGATCATCCTCTCAAACCAGCTAAAGATCGTAGCCTTGGTAGGCCATTACCCCACCAACAAGCTAATCTTGCATGGGCTCATCTTAAAGCAATAAATCTTTCACCTCTCGGCAATATCCGGTATTAGCTGTCGTTTCCAACAGTTATCCCAGACTTTAAGGTAGATTCCCATGTATTACTCACCCGTCTGCCACTAGCAGAACTCCGTATTACTACGGCTCTTACTCGTTCGACTTGCATGTGTTAAGCACGCCGCCAGCGTTCACTCTGAGCCAGGATCAAACTCTCAAGTTTTATCCTTGGCTATAACTCAAAAAATGTACTGACAGATTGTAGTACGTTAAGTTATATTAATCTTCTACGTACCACCGTCTTTAAATTTAATTCTCTCAATTTCAAAAGATCCGGCAATCTTTTTTGTTATCTTGCCGTGTGTGTTTGGAACTTATAGCTATTCTTTTCTCTACTGTCAAACCCTTTTTTCAAATTTTTTTCATTTTATTTCATATTTAATTTCTTAGTGAGAACGGAAATTTGTATAAGCCACAGCTAAGTTATTGTAACATCTATATTTTAACCTTTAAAAATTTATATTAAAACTTATTTAAATTTATTACTCCAAAGTTGCCGTTGAATTTTACCGTTATAATAACCAGCCTAACTATTACTTATACTACTTAGCAATAACCGCAATCAATACTACTACCAAACAATATATCACAACAAGGCAGTTCCTCTTCAAGAAACTCAACCTCCTGATAAACTATATCCCTAGTATTATTTTCATGCACATCAATATAGCTGCTGAAATTTTCAGCCATTAAGTTACTGAACTTATTTAATAGCTTACCGAAGAAGCTCTCTTCGAAAGGTTTTTTAAAAGCAGTACTAGTCAGGTATATAAAAGTTTTAGCAAACCCGATAACCAAACAACCTTCTACATGCTTTTTAGCTGTTGTTCTCTCACTATCCAACTCTGCTTTGTACTCTGTAATATCCTGATATTCATTTTGTAATTTGATCTCAATAATTTCAAAAGTATCAGGATCAGTATAGCTTTCAATGATTATATTTTGCTCCCAATCTAAAACAGCTTTTTGTTGCCATAATCGGTTGTTATCTAAATAACTTTTATACCCGGCTTCAAAGCCTTCCGGCCAATTTTGGACAATTTTAAAATTTATCGGTTTACCTGTTTCAGCATCAAATTGGTTCATTAAATTTTCCATTGAATGCTGTTTTACCGAATATATGATATAATCAGTTAATTCAACACCTGTAGGATTAGTAAAATAATCAACCTTATAAAAATTATTTGCTATGTGTTTGCCGTGGGTATTTATAAAATTAGGATCAGTAAAATATGTAGTAATATTATCTCCTTTAATCTTATCCGAATCATTTAGCACAGCATTTGCCGCCTGATATGCGCCCGGTGCTTCAAAAGAAATTACCGGCTGCTTCAAGCTCAACCCGACAACTTCTGCAAGCAACCCTCCTAATGAATGGCCGGTATGTAAATAGCTGAAAATTGAGGTATACTTATCCTCAACGAATTTTGAAAATTTTAGAGCATAAGGAAGCTGAGTCAATGGTTTATTGTAAAAAATACTAATATCATTTTTAATGTCATCTAAGCTTCCTACCTCAGTACCTCTATGCGCTATTATAATAGTATTATTAGCACTGAATGCTGCCCCGAAATAACCGTTCTCGTCTCTATTTTTAGAAGATTCTAAAAGCTCCCACCCTTCTAAATTAAGATAACCGCCATCTTTATAAAGCGGATTTGCATCGTTATAAACTATATTACTAAATTTCGCAGCAATTCTATCAAACATAACTCCCTCCCGGAATTAATTAAAACAACCTATCTTACAGCATAACCAAGTATAAATTACCTATAACTGTTAAATATAGCTATTATTTATTATATTTATATTAAGTTTTATTTCAAACACATTTGTTTAATGATAAATCTCAACTACTTAAGTCGTTATTTTTCATTTTTACAAATTGATACTATTTATAGCTAAGAACCTAGCTCAATCCTAGGTTGTATCGTTTTATGCCAATTTCTATGTTATATTAAAAGCTTTAAGCTATTAACTAAATTTATACAAAACTTACTCAACTTAGGGTTGCTATTTCTAGTAAGAATATTATAAATTTTAACTATTAAATAAGGTTAATGCTAAAATTATGGATAATATAGATATGAGTAAAATAAAAAGTTATGAAAATGAACTTTATGAAGTAATATTAAAACTTAAAACATTAGAAGATTGCTATGCTTTTTTCAGAGATCTCTGCACCCCGGCAGAAATTAAAGCTATGCAGGAAAGATGGCATGTAGCACAACTTTTACATGCAGGGGATCTTTCTTATCGCGATATATATAACAGAACAGGAGTAAGCATTTCAACCATCGGAAGAGTAGCAAGGTTTTTAAAACATGAACCTTACGGCGGCTACAGAAAAATTCTTTCAAAATGAAGTAAAGCTCAAAAGCTACTAATAATAATTAGTTTGAAATTGAGAAGGGATTAAATGATGTTTTATAATCATAGTAATCGATACCGTCTTTATTTTTAAGAAAGTTCACTATTTTATAGGTTAAAGGTAAAGCAACTATTTCATAGAATAACTTAAATAAATATCCGGTAATTATAATGTTCCAAATCACGGAAAACTCCATAATCCCAAGAAATGCTATAAAGCAAAAAATAGTATTTTCTACAAATACGCCTAATGCGGAACTTAATATTGCTCTAAACCAAAAATGCTTACCTTTAGTCTTTATTTTAAGCTTTGCTAAAACGAAAGCATTTATAAACTCACCGAATAAAAAACTGATAAAAGAGGCTAAAAGCACTCTAAACGATTGATGGTATATTGTGTCAAAAGCTTCTTGGTTTTGCCACTCGGCAGCCGGCTTAATAAGCATTACTAAATATAATCCGACAATAACTACAAGATTACTGAAAAATGCTAGCCAAATTATCTTTCTACATACTTTAAAACCGTATACCTCAGTCAGAACATCATCAAATATATAGGTAAGCGGAAAGAATACTAACCCGCCGGCAAAATAAAAGCCATAGATCTCACAAATCTTATTTTCTGCAAGGTTAGATAAAATTAAAAATGCACTAAATAGTACTCCGATAACTAATAAGCTATTAGTATTTTTTTGGTAAGACATTTTTGCGGTTGTGTTCATTGCTAAAAGTACGGATCAATTTTTTTTGAATTTTATCCGTATTTTTATTAATAATCAATTTCTGTTATATGAATAACAATATTAAAAATTGCTTTAGTCTTAATTAAATTAAGTGATTTATAATAAATTAATTATTTATCCTTTTCCATAACACTATCGAGCATGGCACCGGCTTTCTCTCCGGCTTGCTCGACTCCCTCCCCGGCCTTATTAGCTACTTGGCCTACTCCCGGAGCTGCCTTGTCCCCTACAGCCCCGGCGGTTTTAATACCTGCTGAGGCCATTTGGGTAGTAGTGCTTATTGCAGTTTTAACTGTGTTCTTCATAGCGCTCATTGTAGCATCAGCAGGCGCGGCAGCAGTGGCTTCTCTTTGGAAATTGCCCGTGATCAACCGCCCGCAAATACCTGCAATAAAGCCGGTAAATTTATACATTGAATTGCCTAATAAAGCAAAAGCAAGCGCAGTTGAAACAACATTACCGGGCATAAAGAAATTCGGTACATCCCCGGGAACATTCATTGCAAGCGTAGTTCTATATCCGGGAATCCAACATTCATTATAGATAGATCCTAAATCAATCCCTAAAATACAAAATTCGCATGCTGTGAAATTCAGACAAGTATAAAGCAAGACCATTATGACTAAGTTAAAAATAGCTATTGCGGCAAAAACCATTACTGGCTGCAAAGTATAAGAAATTAAATATTTCCACCAACTTTCAAACAACGATTTCGTAATTTCAAATAATAAGCAGCAAAGGAATATCGGAGCCGTGGTGATTAAAAGTGCGATACCGACCAGCGAATATATATATACAAGGGTAGCTTTCAGTAAAGATAATACATAAATTATTGCACAATACATAACTACTAATGCAACTATAAGACCTAAAAGCCCAGTACATATAAGAGCATATATTTTTTTCCAGACAGCTGAGCTGAATATTTGAGAAATCGGACCATCAAATAAACTAAATACGGCAAAAGGGTCTTTTGAAACATCAACTACAGCACTGCTGAAAGAACCTGAGACTATTATGGCAATTAACTCAATTCCGCCTTCTATGAACATATTAAGCAGATAAGTACCGAAGAAATCCCATGAGTTAGGAGAAATTAAAGTAATTATTACTCCTACTTTTACCATACGAATTACAGCTTCCTGTTGATTAAGTTTTATAGTGCCGATTAAAAACCCTACACCGAAAAACGCCACATAGAATACTAAAAGCGCACGTACTAAACCTATATATTGAGCATCCCTTGTAATTGATGAAAAGATTGATTGGGCTGCACCGGGTCTTCCGTCGCCTGAACCGACTAATACATCATGAATCATATTTATAAATTCGCAAATAGTACCGCAGGTAATGGTTGCATCAGGTTTAAGTAGCTCGGCTACTATATAATATTGGCCGAAGTAGCTACCGGGACTCTCATAAAGTTTTTTAATTTCAGCAGATGAGCCTACCGGAGGTGTTAAAGTTTTTATCCTGAAAAACAAGGTTCCGGGATCGTTAAAATCAATATTTAAATAGTTCCCTTGCAGGTATGAATTTTGCGGAACATCTTTCCACATACTCTCGGTAATAGCACTTCCTGAGGAAGCAACCGCATATTGGACGTTATCACCGTTATATTTCGGGCACCCGCCCCAACTGATATCAACATTATAGCCACCGAAGTTATCACTATACCACATCTTCATTGTTTCAATATCGGTATGCCCGTCATTATGTCTGATTGCGAGCGGTGTTCTCTCAGCACTAAACCCTTTTAGTATACCGGAATAATTATAATGAGGCGTACCTAAATCATCAATTTGTACACATTCCGCTTTATCGGAATTTTTAATTTTAGCTATATTAGGATCAGTAATCGTAGCATCATTCATACAACCGGGAATGCCCGTCAAAAATGTAGTTTTTAAATTCTCATCAAAAACGCTTCCTTGAAGGCCTAGTAAAGTAGTTCTTTTTACTTTCGGATCAGTTTGAAAGGAAGTAGTACCAATCGGAGTTAAGCGCGTAGCTTCACCGTTCATAACTATACCCGGGATAGAGGATACATTAAATCCTGATTGGCGTGCAGGCTTAATTTGAATTGAACTATCAGAATAAAATGAATCAAAACAAGCTTTTCTGATACTTGGGGATTTTTTAGGATCGGTCATACACTTTGCCAAGCCGTTAGTATCTAACTCTCCGAGGTCATGATTAAAATGACTATACCTACCGCTCCAACTAATTGATAATTCATCTCCGTCTGCAACATTTATTCCCGTATCAGTAAAATTATAATTCCTTGCATTCCATTTACAGGGACCATAAATGCTATTTAAATTTGAAGGAACACTCTCCTTACAAAAGCTGCTGTTGTCCGGTGCACTTTGGGCGGTAGAAGCACCAAGGTTGGTAGCATTTATTTTTTCATTAATCCAATCGACATCTATAGGTTCATTATTTGTTTGGTTGTTAGTTTGCCCTGAAATACATTTAGGAGGGTAGCGTTGGCTGAGCGGCGAGTAATTTAAGCTCCATAACTTATAATTTGTAAGTTTGTTCCATTCAGCGGTACTCATATAATATAGACATTCATGCTGCGCCTGACTTGTCCATTGTGTTTGGTTGGAATCATTTTCCCAATCGGATGGTTTTGAAGAACTGAAAATCGGCTGGAATGAAACATCTTGTTTTCCGCATAGATAGACTACATTGGCGCTTGCGTTCCCGGCTATAGACAAACGTATTTTATCACCTTTTTTTACATTAATATTAGTTGCATATGTGTTATTTTTAGCCCATTCGTTATCTCCGCAGTGGGTTTGTATGGTAACCGGAGGCTTAATTTCTATAGTGGGCGGAATTGTGGATGCATCTTTAACATCATAATAACTACTTGAGTAATAAACTCCGTTTTGGCAATCCGTTTTACAAGCGGTAATTACTGATTGATTTAATTCTACTCCATTAATCTTTCTTGAAAAGCTAGTGCATTCAATATTACAACGATCCTGGCAGACGGGATTTAAAGGGGTAAGAACCATGTTTTCAATTTTATTGGATCCACCGAAGTCATTTCCGGCAATACAATTAGTATAAAAACTCCCTGCAAAGGCTACTTTACAAGTAAAAATAATTACTATAGCTAGTACGTTATTAAGCAGATGCGGCATATAAGTGCTAAGTGCCTATAATATAATAAGTTAATTATTTCAAGGTTAAAAGTTTATTCTTTTTTATACAATAGAAAACTTACTTTTATTGAAAAGTAGTTTTCTTTATGCTAGCAATTCTTAACAGTTAGAACTTTATCCTTTTTTTATGAAATATATAAATTTTAGTATTACAGCATTATCCTTAGTGGCTTTAACCGGTTGCAGCAGTATGTCAAACTTATGGCTCGGCGATGATAAAAAAGAAAAATTAGTCGGTGAAAGGCTTACCGTTTATCCTTCCGTTTTCTCAACTAGTATTGATGAAGGCTATAAAGGCACATTAATTTCCATTCCTCAAGCTCAAAATATAAGTGAAATTAAAAGTTCAAGCGGCATCAATTCCATTTTATTTCCTAATTTAATTTTTACAACTGATTTTGAAAAATCTAAAGAATTCAGCTTTAAAGGTTCAAATATTTTTTCCGGTATTACTCAACCGATATTATTTGATAACCAAATAATAATTTTAGACTCCGTCGGTAAGTTATTAGCATACGATCTGGATTCTAATAAAAAATTGTGGGAAACTGCTGAGCTTAGAAAAAAATCAAGCGCCGGTTTATTTCACATCTCTCCGGATTTTTACCACGGCGGTATAACTCTTAAGGATAATATTCTTTTTGTAACTCTAGGGTTAAATACCATAACTGCTATTAATGCTGATGACGGCAGTATTATATGGTCTAAAGAAATAGCAAGCCCTACTCGCTCTACTCCTGCTCTTGCTAATGATTTACTGTTTATTCAAACACTTGATAACTCAACGTATGCATTAAATGCTAAAACAGGTGAGATAGTTTGGACGCACTATGGGGTTAAAAGTGATGTTAGTACGGTAGAGACTTCTTCACCTGTTGTGGTTAGTAATATTGTATTAGTTCAATATAGCTCAGGGGAAATCGTCGGAATAGAAACAACAACCGGTAATGAGCTTATGTCCTTAAGTAATAATAGCGGACTTGAAAGGCTTGGTGCACATAAACAGTTTCATAGCGTAGTTCATAAAATTATTTTAGAAGGAAGCTTATTAATTTTTTATGATAATGAGGGGGTTGTTTCAGCACTGAATTTAAAAGACGGTAAACAGTTGTGGAGTAATAAACTTGGTTTTGACAAACCGCTTTGGTCATGCGGAGAGCTCGCAATCGGAGTCAATGAATCCAAAGAGCTTATAGCTTTCAATAAATATGACGGCAGAATAAAGTGGCAAACCAATCTGAAGTTATTTGAGGATCAAAAAAATAAACACAATACTATTTGGTCGGAACCTATTGTGGGAAATAATAAAATTTTAATAGTAAATTCTCAAGGACAATTACTTGAATTTGACATAAATAGCGGTGAAAAACTATTTCAAAAAGAAGTAATTAAAAATGTAATGACGGCTCCGATTATTTTTAACGGTAAATTATACTTAATTTCCAATAACGGTAAAATTGTAGAGTATTCTTAAATTGGCACACTGCGAACATCATCATACTCATAGCTTTTTTAATATAAATGAAATTTTATCATTTTTAGGGCTTAATGCGAGTAGTGAGGGTTTAATACTAACCCTATTTTTAACCGGGCTTGCTGCAAGTTTTACTCATTGCATCGGTATGTGCGGGCCTATAGCTTTAACACAGATGAGCATGAGGCTAATGCATTTGCCTAAGGAAAAGATGCAGGAGAAATACAAATTAAATGCTGCACTTTCCTTACCCTACTATTTTGGTAAAGCATTTACTTATGTAATGTTAATGTTAATTGTGATGATATTTTCGAAAAGTATAAAAAATATCCCTTATATAAAGTGGGCAGCTCTGATATTATTGATAATTACTGCTCTTCTGTTTATAAAGTCAGGCATTACTAAAACTTTCCAACTCTTTGATTTAAAGCTACCTTTTAAAAATAAACTTGATAACTTTTTTGCCGGGAAAGTAAGTAAGTTAAATTTAAGTCCGTTTGGTTTTAAAGGATTTATTATGGGGATGATTTTAGGGCTTATCCCCTGCGGCATTGTATATGCTTCTATAATTACCGTTATATCACGAACTGATAGCTATTTTATAGCTATCATAGCTATGTTTATGTTCGGACTTGCTACCATCCCGGGCTTATTTTTAGTCTCATATCTTGGAGGGCAAGTACTTAGTAGCAAAAAAGCTATTTTTAACTCTCTCTATTCACTAATGATGTTTGTTAATGCCTACCTAATAATTTCATATGCTTTTAACTTAACATCCCAATAAATTAATATAAGCATATTATTAAAAACTAAAAAAATAAATTATATTATTAATATTAAAATATAATTACCCCTTTATATTATTTAATGAAAAAACTGTTTTTACTTCGCCATGGAGAAGCTCCACTTATTAAGGGCTTATCGGATTTTGACAGAACTTTAAATAAAAGAGGTACGGAAGAATGTTTATACCTAAACAAATATTTTCAAAATAACCCTGTTCCTGAACTCATTTTATGCTCTAATGCCATACGCACTAAGCAAACAGCTGAAATAGTTCTTAACAATTTATCCGATGAAACCAATCTGATATTTAAGCAAGAATTATATAACTCATCTATTAACAACCTTATAAGTATTATTGAAGATGTTAACGATTATATCGACTCGTTAATGATAATAGGTCATAACCCTTCAATTACCTTGCTTGCAGAGATTTTATCTCCCCTTAATAAATCTTCCTTTCCTGGAATTTCAGATTATGAAATAACTGCTAAATTAGTTGTGTTAAATCTATATACTAACAACTGGTTTCCTCTTACAAATCACCAAACTTCTATATTGGATCTAGTTTTCCACACAACTTACTAACATTTTATGTTAATAAGTTGTGAGCAATTTATCTCCTGTTAGTAACTAACACCTTATTAGACACTCCTAATAGTTATTCACACGTATTATCAACATGTGAATAAAAATTTTGAGGTAAATGTTGATATGTTGGTAACTCATTTTATAAAATCCTTCCAGAGCTTTTAAAATATATATTTATAAGATGGTTTTTACATAAAAAATTTTTGTTGATATCTATGTTGATAACGTATTTAAAAGTTTTAATTAACATTTCAACACTCCTATATTATTTATTACTTATTAAAGTATTTAAGATAAATAATAATGATAGTAGAAAAACCTCTTTTGAAAATTTTAAATGACAAAAAACCTATAAGTAGAGTGCCGGTATGGCTAATGAGACAAGCCGGAAGATATTTACCCGAATATAGAGAGATACGAAAAAATTTTAAGAATTTCCTGGAATTTTGTTTTACTCCCGAAGCTGCCGCTGAAGTTACCGTTCAACCGTTAAGAAGATTTGACTTGGATGCGGCAATTATTTTTTCCGACATACTAACCATACCTCACGCTTTAGGAGTCGAAGTAAATTTTAAACAAGGTGAAGGTCCTCACTTGGAAATTACCAACACCGAAGAACGTATAAATCAACTTGAAATGGTGAAAATAAAAGAACTGGAAAAAGTTTTCACGACAATAAAATTAGTAAAAAAAGAACTGGATAGCAACTACCCCGGTAAAACTTTAATAGGGTTTGCAGGTTCTCCCTGGACAATTGCCTGCTACATGGTGCAGGGAGTAAGTGATCAAAAATTTAGTAAAGTTAAAATTTTTGCAGAGGAGAACCCCTCTGTATTTCAAAAATTAATTGATAAAATAGTTGAAGCTACCGTGTTTTATCTAAAAGAACAGATTAAAAGCGGGGTTGATGTAATAAAGTTATTTGATTCATGGGCAGGGGTGCTGTCAGGTACCGAGTATCAGAGATGGGTAATAGAACCGAATAAAAAAATTATAAGAAAAGTCAGGGAAGAATTCGAACAAATCAAAATAATAGGGTTTCCTCGAAATTCCGGGGAACAACTATATAAGGAATATGCCTTACAAGCAGGGGTTGACTGTTTAAGTATATCGGATGATATCTCACTGTTATGGGCAAAAGATAATATTAAAGATAAAGTAATACAAGGAAATTTTAACAATCTTTTGCTTGCAACTTCCAAAAAAGATATTAAACAAGAGGTGGAAAAAATTTTGAGAATTACTCATGGCCGCCCATACATTTTTAATTTAAATCATGGTGTGGTTCCGGAAACTCCGATAGAAAATGTACAGGAACTTATAGAAAATATTAGAAATTTCAGAATATGAAAGCCGAAAACTTAGAAAATATACATATTGAGCAGAACATAACTCAAGTACTGCGCGAGCAGCCAAGTAACGTTGAAGCCGAGCAGGGATTACTCGGCGCTTTACTTAACAACAACGAACATATTAATAAGGTTGCTGATTTCCTTATTGCCGATCACTTTTATCTGCCGCTGCATAAAAAAATTTATGAAAATATTATAAAGTTCATTGAAAAAGGTTTAGTGGCCAATCCGATTACCTTAAAAAATTACCTTGAAAAAGAAGAGGCATTGCAGGAATCAGGAATAAAAAGCTTTGATTATTTGGTTAAGCTTGCTGCAAATGCAACGACTATTGTGAATGTGGAATCATTTGCCCGGCTTATTTATGAATGCGCAATCAGAAGAAAGTTAATAACCATCGGGGAAGACATAGTAAATGATTCTTTTACCAATAATTCCGACGAAGATGGCTTTAAGCAGATAGAGAAAGCAGAGCAAAAGCTGTTTAATTTAGCTGTACAGGGTCAATCCGACTCAAAACTCCTTACCCTAAAGGACTCGATCAAGATAACTTTAAAACGACTTGATACGGCTTTAAAACGCGGTGGCGGATTAAGCGGGGTAACTACGGGATTTATAGAACTTGATAATCTGCTTGGCGGATTACAAAGTTCTGATTTATTGATACTTGCTGCCAGACCCTCGATGGGTAAAACCTCACTTGCTATCAATATGGGGATACATGCGGCGGAAAGCTTTCTTGAAGAAAATAGGAAATCAGGCGAAGGTAAACCGAAATCGGTTGCTATATTCTCACTCGAGATGTCAGCCGAGCAAGTTGCTATGAGGATGCTTTCCGTAAAAACTAAGATAAACGGCAGTAAAATAAGGCTTGGAACAATCAGACAGGAAGAGCTCGCTCTGCTTTCCGCGGAAACCAATAACTTAAATCAATTGCCGGTATTTATCGATGATACCGCCGCTATATCTATTTCCGCTTTAAGAACAAGAGCAAGAAGATTAAAAAGGCAGCATAATTTAGGCTTGGTTATTGTAGATTATTTACAGCTTTTAACCGGTTCCGGCTCAAGCGATAACAGAGTACATGAAATAGGTGAAATTTCCCAAGGCTTAAAGGCTATTGCCAAGGAACTGGATGTTCCGGTGCTTGCGCTGTCGCAGTTATCGAGGGCGGTAGAATCAAGAGAAGATAAACGTCCGCAGCTTTCGGATTTACGAGAGAGCGGTAATATCGAGCAGGATGCTGATGTAGTAATGTTTATTTATCGGGAAGAGTATTATCTTGAGAGAAGAAAACCGGTATCCGATCCCGATAAAATGAATGAGTGGCAATTAAGCCATGACAGGGTGCATAATACCGCGGAAGTAATTGTTTCCAAACAAAGGAACGGGCCGATCGGTAGTAAGTTACTGTACTTTGATTCTTCAACTACGGCTTTCGGGAACTTGGATATTAATATGGATAGTCATAACCCGGATTATTAAAAATTTTTAAAATTGAAGAAAAGTAATATAGCTGAAAAAAGTAGTTAATAATTTAAGTACAATACTATTATAATAAAACAATATTTTTTATTTCTTTAATTTTAATATTCTTTCTTAAAATTTTATTAATAAGCTTATATCCAAGGGTGGTTTTTTGTGTTTTTATTGTTTTATAATAAAAGAAATATATCTATTTAAAATTTAATAATTAACGTTAATTATATATTTAATATATGGATATCCCTTTACTAAATATAAGCTTTACATAAAAAATATTGAATGATAAATGAAAATGAGTAATTCTAAGATCAGTTAATTAAACTAATTAAATTTTAGGATTAAAAATATGAATAAGAAGTTTGTAAGCCTTTTTAGTGTATTTGCAGTTATGGTTGTTTTAGCAGCTAAAGAAGGTAGTAGAAGAGATCCTGATTACTTAGTTTCTCCTCTTAAGTTTATTGAGCAATCTATGGATGCTATAGCTTTAGGACAAAAAACAGTTAGCTTATATGGAGGCTTTTAATTTTTATAAGATAATTATTGTAAAAATTAGTAGCAAACATTTATAAAACAAGTTAAAGAATAGTTATCTAAAAAGTAAAAATTTTATTGAACCCAAGTTTAATGATGTATATTCATAACATTGATTTTTCCATTATTATAACTTGTTTCCTGATATGCTTTTTAATAGCTTTTTATAAAGCGCCTAGGATAAAAAACCTTAAACATTATGCTACTGGATATAAAGATATCTCAATTAGTGTCCTAATATGTACTATATTTGCTTCTTCTGTAGGAGCAGGTAGTACTATTGGTTATTCTAAGGATATTTATCAGCTAGGGAGTATCATAATTATTGGTCACTTTCTCTTTCAGCCTATAACTTGGTTTATAACTGCAAAGATAATAATTCCAGGTATTGAGCAATTTAAGGGTTGTTTATCTATAAGTGAGGTCATGTATAAGCTTTATGGCTCTTATGCTAGGTGGTTGACTAGTATAGCTGCAATAATAATGGGAATAGGTGTTATTGCAGCTCAAGTTTCTATTTTAGGTAAAATATTTAATTATTTTTTTAGGATAGAAGTAAAAGATGGTATAATTTTAGGTTATGGAATATTAGCAATATATTCAATTTTAGGAGGAATAAAGTCTCTTTCTTTTGCTGAAGTATTTAAATTTATTATATCTTTTTTAATTTTCCCAATAGTGTATATAGTAACATTTGTTAAAGTGGGAGGTTTTGATACTCTATTTCAAAAGCTCCCTCCTACACATCTTGGATTAGATTTAACATTTAAAAATATAAATTTACTATTAAACTATATATTATATAGTTTAATTCCTGGTTTTACCGCACCTTTTATACAAAAATGTTTGATTGCTAATAGTGCTAAACAGCTTAGAGATTGTTTTAAGAATATAATGTTTATATATATGTCTTTTACATTATCTTTATGCGCTATTTCATATATAACTAAAGCTGTGGCTTTAGATATAAGCGCAGACCAAGCCTTTTTATATTTTATCTCTCATTTACTGCCTTCAGGTTTAAGAGCATTAACAATAATTGGAATAATAATAATAATAATAGTTATGGCTGGAGCTTGGGCAAATGCTATTAGCGTTATTATATTTAATGATATAATAAATGTTTTAAAGCCTAAAAAAAATAATCTTAATCGGTTAAAGCTAATAAAAGTTATTTCAATTAGTTTCTCAATTAGTTTAATAACCTTTACTTTTGAAGCAAAAGAATTTTCAAACTTTATATATTTAATACTCAATTTTTGGGCCCCAATCACCCTTATCCCACTATCCGCAGGATTCTTAGGATTTAGAACAAATTCTTTATCCTTTATAGCAAGCTCAGCATTAGCATTAATTTTTACTTGTATCGGTCGCTTTGTCATGGGTGAATTTGCCGTGTTCAGTTTATGTTTTGGTATCATAGGTAGCGCAATCGGTTTATTTGGTATGCATTATCTCCAAGTGCTGAAAGGAAAGATAGAAGTTGAATTTAAAGAAACGGTTAAATTTAATATTTCAGAACTTATCAAACATAGAGCTAAGCGGATAAAGCAAATATTAAGCAAACCGCTTAAAGCTATCCCGCAGGTCTTCAAAAAGAAAAGCGAACATATTAAATATCATGGTTTCTGTGCTTTTACTTTAATCTATTATTTTATTTATACCTTAAGTTTAACTTCCGACCCGGTACATAAGATATTTGCCTATATAATTTCTGTCGGATACTTATTATGTATGTTGCTGCTGTTAAAAGATTTTATATTTCCTAAATCTTTTCAGCAGAAATATTTACACTTATATTGGTATTTTACCGTAACTTTTTGTTTACCGCTTGCCTCAAGTTTCATGTTATTCGCAAGCCATGGGGATAATTTCTGGGTAATTAACGGGGTGCTGGCTGCAATTTCGCTTTATTTATTTGTTGATGCAATAAGCTTTTTGGTTCTACTTTCTATAGGGGTGGTGTTCGGGTATGTTATTTTTACGCTTACCGGGCAAAAGGTAGGAAATACGGAAGATTATAATGCGCTCACAATCGGTTATATCTATCTCTTTTTAATGTTTATCTCCTTATTCTTTTTCAGAAAAAAAGAAAAAGAACAGGAGGAGCGTGTACAGAATATGCATATATTCGGAGGAGCCATGGCTCATGAAGTAAAAAGCCCGCTTGCCACCCTTAATATGTGCGCCTTGACAATAACAGGTCAGCTGGAAAAAACTTATAATGAAAGTCATGATAAAGAACACTTTTCCATACAAAAAGAAGATATGGAAATATTACTTCAGTTCAGCAAAATGCTGGAAAAAGTAAGCGTACAAGGAATATCCACCGTAGACGGTCTTCTTACCTCTTTAAAAAGTGATGTTATTGCAGATGATAAAGAAGTTTATTTTATTAAAGATTGCGTCTTACAGGCAGTTTCCGAGTATCAGGCATTAAATAATAACTTAAATAAAATTAGTATCAAATTAACTAATAACTTTAAATTTTACGGATCACTGCATTATCTAAAGCATGTACTTTTCAACCTGCTTAGCAATTCATATAAATACGGCGGCAGAAATATTGAAATTGATATATGGACAAAAGGCAACCAGCTATACTTTAGAGATAAAGGCAAAGGAATAGCGGAAGAAGATTTACCTTATATATTTGATAGGTTTTATAGCAAAAATAAAACCGGCACGGGTATAGGGCTTGCATTCTGTAAAATGGTTATGGAAGATATAGGCGGGAATATTAATTGTAAATCCAAGCTTGGAGAATATACCGAGTTTGCTCTTTTCTTCCCAAAAATCAGTAAAGCACACAAGCTCTACTGAAAACTTCGGTATTTAATAAACTATTTCTTTTCATCACCGGTTTGGAGGCTATCAGTCGAAGGCTTACTTAAGGCGGCAGTTAATGCATATTCGCATAGCTCTTCAAAAGATACCCCGTTTTTATCTGCTATAGCCTTAAGTTTTTCAAGACTATCCATTACTTCCTGCGGGATTACCCCACCTCTTTGTTTCATTAGCCATTCCGCTTGGAAATAGAGCGGATGATGACCTTGGTCAGGATTACCGATATAGACGGTAAAAGGAGCTTTTACTCCGTTAAAATTACATGGAATAGTAAATTTTTTCATATTAATCCCTTAAGCTTGAAATCCCTCTATTATGTAAGAATACTATCAAAATTATATGTAAGCAATAATTAGTGTTGACAAGAACCTAAGCATAAATGAGAATGATTCTCATTCTCATTTAGTATAAGGAGGAATTATGACAATAAAGTATGAAAAACTTTTTGCAACAGTAGATAATATTAAAATAGGTAACCAGATATACAGTGCTTACCAACTTGCTAAGCTTCTGCTTTTTCTGCCGATCGAGATGTTTACCGATTCGTTTGTATATAGTGGTGTAGGACTGGTAAATACAATGCTTTGCGGAGGGATACGTTTAGGCAAAGACTATCTGTATAACGGATATGAAGATAAGGACAAAGAAAACGAGTTTGAAACATTAACCTCAAACTTTACCCGTTTATCTGAAAGCCTGCCTGCATATATAGGGCAGGAATATAAGCAATTTTCAATAGGGCGTTTCCTGACTGAGCATATGGAAGAGCTCAAAACCGGTGCACTTACACATTTAGCATTGGAAAATCTTGCTTCTGAAAATATATATAATAAGATTGCTGGCTTTGATGATAAGTTTAAGTTTATTGATATTAATATAGCAAAAGATACTGTTCTACATAACCTTCATACAACTTATGATTATAGCCATAAAGGGGCGCATTTCGAGCATTCCGTAATTAACCCTCCGCTGTGTGTTCTGTATGAAAATAAACTTTTAGTTGAATGCTTATCGATTTATATTAAGGAACCGATAGAGCATGCTTTGTTTGCAATAGAAGCTTATAAGTATATATTTATTGAAATCCCGTATGATGCTGTAATGACAATGTGTGAATATACGGAAATATTTAATTATATGCAGGATAAACATGATGAGTTGTAAATTACTGAAACTATAGATAGCACAATCAAAGTTTACCATTTAAGCAAACCCTGCTATATTTTCAAAAAAATCCGGAAAATTGGATATGAAATTTACGCTAGCCTGGTTAAAAAAATACCTAAAAACTGAAGCTTCTATTGAAGAAATCACCCATGCTTTAACAAATTTAGGACTCGAGGTGGAAGAGGTGATAGATAATGCTAAGGCATATCAATCATTTATAGTTGCTGAGATTGAAGAGGCAGTGAAGCATCCTGACGCTGAAAAATTAAAAGTTTGTAAAGTAAATAAGGGGAATGAAACTTTGCAGATTGTTTGCGGGGCACCGAACGCACGAGCAGGTATAAAGGTGGTTTTAGCTCCGATCGGAACTAAAATTCCTCTAAACGGAATGGAAATAAAAGCTTCAAAGATTAGAGGCATTGAAAGCAACGGCATGCTCTGCTCAGCTGAAGAGCTAGGTTTGAGCGGAGACGGAGAAGGAATAATAGAACTTGGAAATGATGCAAGGGTAGGACAAAAATTTGCTGAGTTAGCAGGTTTAAATGAAACAATATTTCATATCGGGCTTACCCCTAATCGGGGAGATGCCGCTTCGGTTTACGGAATTGCCAGAGATTTAAGTGCAACATCAATCGGAGAGCTAATTGCCCCTAAAAGCAATTATTCTATCGGGAGCAGAGCAGAATCTAAGATTAAAGTTACTATTGAAGATAGGGCAGGGTGCTATGAGTTCTTAGGAAGATATATAGGGGATGTAAAAAACTCAGTTCTTGCGGAAAATATTACAAAAACTCTTGAATTAATCGGCTCCGTCTCTAAAACCATTTTAGTAGATATTTCAAATTATACCATGATGGAATTTGGAAGACCTAACCACATATATGATGCCGATAAAATAGAAGGCGATATTGTGGTAAGAAAAGCAAAAAGTAAGGAAAAATTTATTGCTTTAGGAGGAGAAGAGTTGCACCTTGATGAAGATATGCTTGTGATCGCCGATAGCAGGAAAATTTTAGCAGTAGCAGGTATAATAGGCGGTGAATTAAGTAAAGTTGATGAAAATACCAAAAATATTTTTCTTGAAGTAGCAAACTTTAATCCTTTGGATATAGCACGCACGGGTAGAAGATTAAATATAAATACCGATGCCCGTTATAGGTTTGAAAGAAGGGTGGATGCCGGCATTTCCGAATTCTTTATAAACTACTTAACCGAAGCGGTTATAACAAATTGCGGGGGAGAAGCATCAAGCTTAGTTAGCGTATATGGTGAGCAGCCCGAATATATTTCGGAAATTAAATTTTCTCCGGCTATTATAAGTAAAGTAGCAGGCTTCGAAATTGAACAAACTAAGATAAATGAGATATTACAAAAGCTAGGTTTTATTATTAAAGAAAATAAGGTGAAAGTCCCTACCCATCGTAGAGGTGATGTAACAAGTGAAATAGATTTAGTAGAAGAAATTTTAAGAGTTTACGGCTTTGAGAATATTCCTTCCGGTGAAATATTAATCAAGGCTTCCGAGCTCTTTAGCAATTCCGGAGAAAAAGAAAAGAGAATATCTGAAAGGCTTAGGCTAAAGGGACTTGATGAGGTAATAAGTTGGTCATTTACGGATGAACAAACTGCTAAAAATTTCGGGTTTGATAACTTGATTATGCTCGCGAACCCGATCAGTAGCGAGCTTTCAGTAATGAGGCCGACAATTATACCAAACCTTTTAGGGTTTATAGCAAAAAATTTAGCACGCGGTTTTAATAATTTCGGGCTATTTGAAAGAGGGCATATTTTCGGTAAAGAATTTGGAGATTTACAATCAGCTTGTATTTCCGGAGTTAGGGTAGGGAATATGAGTGATAAAACTGTACATAAAGAAGAAAGAAAGGCTGATTTTTATGATATAAAATCAGATGTTTTTGCAATATGCAGTGAATCACTGCTAAACCCTGAGAATTTAAGCGTAACTAAAAATGTTCCGCAATATTATCATCCTTATAGAAGCGGCGCATTTAAACTTGGTAATAAGCTCATAGCTTATGCAGGGGAAATACACCCTAATATCCTTAAAACCCTGGGTATAAAAGAAAGCGTTATAGGCTTTGAAGTGTTTTTAGAAAATATACCGAAAGTAAATCCTAAAAATGCTAAAAGCAAACTGGAGTTATCCGATTTTCAAGCAGTAAATCGTGACTTTGCTTTTATTGTTGATGAAGATTTAGAAGTACAAAGTATATTAAAAGTTATTAGATCAGTAAATAAATCTCTTATAGAAAATGTGTCAATTTTTGATATTTATAGCGGTAAAGGCGTAGAAGAAGGCAAAAAATCAATTGCGCTTAGCATTAAAATCCAACCTAAGGATAAAACTTTATTTGATAAAGAGATTGAAGAAATTTGTACAAATATCATAAATGAAGTATCGGCAAAATGTGGAGCAAAATTACGTTAATAAAAATTTAAGGGTACTTAACTAAATTATATTTTAGTTAAAATATTAAAAAAATACAAAAGGTTATAGACTAAAAATAGTTTACCATTTATATACTTACAGGTAAAAAAGACTTTGTAAATTATATGGTTTTGGGGTTATTTAGAGGTGGTCACAACAAGTCAGTAGGAAATAGTAATAATTTCTCTAAAGCTGCTTTTGCTGAAGACTCTTTAAATAATATTTCGAACTTTATAAAAAAGAAAAATACCGATAAAAATATTTTAGGTATTATACAATTTCAAAATTTACCTGTTATTATTTTTAGTTATGGAATAGAGTTTTCTAAAGTTTTGGCCGAAAGTATAACTAAAAGTTTTTATGATAAATTTCATGATAGAATACATCTTGAAAAAATTAGTTCCGATTCACTTCTATTTTGCATAGCAGAAAATGATGAGGAAGAAGCATATAATACTTTAAGAGAAGTTTTTAAAGCTTTAAAAACGCAATCTTCTCAAGATGCGGAAAACCCGGTTTACTTATGTTTTAACTGCGGCACAAGTGTGCTCGCTTCCTCGCTTGAAGAAGCGGTAAACCAAGCATATATGGCCTTATTTGAATGTAAAAACAAAGATGGATATGTTCATTATATTTATAATGAGGATATCTCCCAAAAAATGCTTCAACATCAAAACCATATGAAGTTAGCAGCATATTTTCAAAGAGCTATTATCGAAAACCGTTTACGCTTGGCATTTCAGCCCATAATTGACAGCAAAACCGGAAAAGTTAAGCATCATGAATCTTTACTCAGGATAGTTACCGAAGAAAATAAAATAATTTCAGCAGGGCCTTTTATCCCTATTGCAGAAGCAATGCGTTTTATCGACCAAATTGATTTTTTAGTATTAGACCTAGTGGTTAAGGAGCTTAAGTTTAACCCCGACGTTACTCTTGCTATGAATATTTCTAATCTTTCAATTGATAATACCGAATGGTTAAGGAAAGCTAAAAACCTGCTTAAAGATTACGGGATTGCCTCAAGATTAATAGTTGAAATTACCGAGACCAGTATGCATAGAGAACTATCAAAAGTTGCCTATTTTGTCGATACATTGCAAAGCCTAGGGTGCTTAGTGGCAATAGATGACTTTGGCGCGGGTTATACTTCTTTTACTCAGCTTAAAATGATTCATGCCGATCTTATAAAAATTGACGGAATATTTATTCGCGATATAGTCGACAATCATGATAGTCGTTTATTTGTTCAAACATTATTAGGATTTGCCCATGGTTTCGGTATAAAAACAGTAGCTGAATTTGTAGAAACTGGGGAAATTGCGAAGACTTTAATTGATCTTAATATAGATTATATGCAAGGAAATTACTTTAGCCCTGCGGTAAATTACCGTACATGGATTAAAGATGATGTTTATAAAATTTTGAATTGAGTATGAGTGAATTTTTATTACAGAACTATCTAACCATTAAAGCGCTCCATATTATTTCAATAATTTGTTGGATGGCTGGGTTATTTTATCTCCCCAGGCTCTATGTATATCATACTAAAGCAAAGGTAGGCTCCGAGCTCGATCAAACTTTACAGGTGATGGAAAGAAAACTTTTAAAGCTGATAATGAATCCGAGTATGCTGGCAAGCTTTGTGTTCGGAATTTTATTAATATACATAATCGGGTTTGAAAACGGGAAGTGGTTGCATGTTAAGATTCTATTAGTGTTAATTATGGCTTTCACCCATGGTTTAATGGCAAAATATAGAAAAGATTTTGCGAGTGGCAAAAATATTAAAGGTGATAAATTCTATCGTGTCCTTAACGAAGTCCCTACTATCCTTATGGTAATTATAGTTTTCCTTGCAATAACAAAGCCTTTTTAAATAAAAATAAAGTAAACTTTTTAAAAGTAGGGTTGCAAAGCAATAATAAAAAGTTTTTCTGCTTTTGCAACACTACGTGAAACCGGCGCTTATTCTCCTTCACCCTACAACACTAGCGAGAAGTTATCTTTCTAAGGTTGATTTATTAACATGAGAAGTAGCAGCTGATGATCTTGATATTATACCTTGAGGGATTTCAACTGTTTGAGATGTTACGCCTTCTTGAGGTATTACGGCTTCTTGTAATATTTTATCCGAGGACTTTATATCTTTAAATGATAAAAAGCTAATTATATGACATATTAATTCGCGAGGAAGTTTGAGTGATAATAAATCATTTTCATCTTTATCAGGCTGAATTTCCTTGCAAATTCAGGTTGAGATGAGAAAGTTATCATGTTTATAACGCTTTGCTTGATCAATAAGAGATAGTACCTCTTTCCGCTCTTCTACTTTAAAATTCCATGGTAAGTAGGCTTTGTAATCAAGTAAAAACTTAATTCCCGGTAGTAATTGCATAAAATTTCTGAAATTACCTTGGTCAATTCCTTCGCTGTAAATTTTTTTAATTTCCTTATGAAAGGTTGCTTGATTTTGTAAATTCAAATCATTGATTTCTTCAAGTTTATCCGGATTTATGCCTGCGGCAAGTAGATCTATTTCCAGTATTGACTTGTTACTTTTTAAGAGCTCAATCAATGAATTACCTCCTGCATCTGTTATATCGTTAAGACATAAGCTAAGCGAAGTCATAGTCTTATTTTCCTTTAAAGCTTCAGCTATTGCTGTCGCACTTGCTTCTCCTAAATGGTTTTGATTTAAGTTAAGCGAAGTTATAGTTTTATTCTCTTTTAAAGCTTCAGCTATTGCTATTGCTCCTGCTTCTCCTATATCGTTACCTCCTAAGTTAAGCGCGGTTATAGCCTTATTCTCCTTTAAAGCTTCAGCTATTGGTATTGCTCCTGCTTCTCCTATATTGTTACCTCCTAAGTTAAGCGCGGTTATAGCCTTATTCTCCTTTAAAGCTTCAGCTATTGCTTTCCCTCCTGCTTCTCCTATATTGTTATTACTTAAGTCAAGCGAAGTTATAGTCTTATTCTCCTTTAAAGCTTCAGCTATTGGTATTGCTCCTGCTTCTCCTAGTTTGTTAAAACTTAAGTCAAGCGAAGTTATAGTCTTATTCTTCTTTAAAGCTTCAGCTATTACTTTTCCTTCTGCCTCTCTTAATTTGTTATTATTTAAGTTAAGCGCGATTATAGTCTTATTCTCTTTTAAAGCTTCAGAGAGAATTTTTAATTGGGGTTCAGTAAGGCTAGTATCTGATAAAGTAATTCCTGAATATTGATTTAGTTGTTCTTTGAGCCTGAGTTGCAGCCCATCAACTCCTAAAGCTACTATCTTATCCCAATCCTGCGAATAAAAACAGTTCATAAGTATCCTATATTATTTTATATTACATGCTATTATACTATATTATTGTTACTATTTTATTACATATTTAGTTTTTTATTAATTGTATGTATTATTTAATAGAGGGGCAGAAAATTAAAAAAATAAACTTTTTATCTTTTGCTTTTTTGTTTTCAAATTACTATCCTTTTCAAGCCCGGCGTCTTACATCTTAAATATTTTTAAGTTATTATGCGTCTAAATTATATTTTATGCAAAATAAGCTATGATTAAGAATAATAAATTAAAAGCGGTAGTAATTATAGGAGTAGATCATGAAGAATCCTATAAAGCTTTAGCAAATTACTATAACAGTCAAGATTATTTAATTATCGGAGACGGGAGAAACTCAATCAGAAACAGTGATTTCAGCACTTTACGGGATAGAATAGATTATAATACCAGAATAGATATAATAGCTCATGGTAAGGTAACTAGAGATACTCATTTTATATCACTTAAAAAAAGTGATAATATGTTAACCGAAGACTTTTTTGCCAATTTAAGGCAGTTGAGCGGAGGAGCCCCTCTTCATATTAATTTATGGAGTTGCTATGGCGGAGCGGCAGCAAAAGATGTTGCTAGTTTGAGCGACGGGTCATTACTGATTAGTCACTCATCCGCAGAGTACCCGAATATTACCTGGTTTACAGCAAAACTAATTCCGATAATTGTAAAAATGCAGGAAAGCAATGAAGTTTCGTCTCCTTTCCAAAGCTTAGCTGAAAACTTATCTGCCTACTACTCAAGCCCGTTTACCATTAGTGTTAACTTAAATTTAAAGCCTTATAGCTTATCTTTAACCCCTGATCTAATCAATTTATTTAAAAACCCTTTAAATGAATTAAATACTGCTTTTCAAAAAATTAGTTTATTTCACTCCAAATTGTTACACAAATCCGGGAAGGATAAAGAGATAGTATATTTTGATGGTATTAATTTACAACCTGTAAATTTTAACCCGAATGAAATTCATGATATGCTAACAACTAATTTTATTTATCATTGCTGTATGGGCGATTTCAATAAAATAGACGAGGTTATAAAGAGCTTGCCTCAGGATGAAGTTAATAAGTTAATTAACAAAAATTTTAGCGGATTTACTTCTCTTTATGTCGCTTCCGGACAAGGGCATGAGAAAATCGTCAGATTACTATTAGAAAGCAATGTAAATGTTAATGCCGGACTAAATGACGGCGCTACCCCTCTCTATATTGCGTCTAAAATCGGACGTAGTGAAATTGTTAAATTGCTGCTTAAATATAATGCAAATGTTAATGCTGAGTTAAATAACGGTGCTACTTCTCTCTTCGCTGCTTCCAGATACGGACATGAAGATGTGGTTGAGTTATTACTAAAATATAATGCTACTCCTAGTGTTGATAAACTCGGGGGAATAACCCCTCGTATGATAGCTAAGTTTAATGGTCATGATAAAATAGTAAAAATGTTGGAACAAACTATTAAAAAAGATGCTAATGAGCCGGGATATTTTATTGAAAAAGTTACCCGAATTTTTGTTGATTCTTATATACGGAGGCATGAATATAAGGGAGTATACAGCGATTATAAGTGCGATAATGATATTCCGATATTCAGCTATCAAAATGAATACGGTAGTGAATTATTAATCTGCGAACCGCGTAATATTTTTCATGATGAGTTGTAATGAGTGTTCCGAATAAAGAGAGTAGAGGCTGGTTATTTCCTCGGGTTTAAAAATTTACCTATGCTGATTACGTTATCAATTCTTCTTTCCAGAAACTCTATGGTGTCCTGATGGTTTATTGAATTGTCGTTTAACCAATATATTAATGTAGAAGAATAGACGGAAGAAAGAAGAGTACGCTTAGTATAATAATTAAAATCGGTAGATTTATCAAACCCTGCTTCATACCAAATTATGTCGGCAGTCTGCCATAATAGTTTCAATCCAAATGCAGATTTAAAAGGAATAATTAAATAGGCCACCGTTTTGGCTATTACTTCTTTATTATCCGCATATATATTCAGCTTTATTTTAATTGCCTCGATTATTCTATCTCTTATCCGCATTTTATCCAAGTTGAGCTTCTTAAGCTCAGAAAGCATCTTTGCTTCATTGATCGCAATAAAATATTCTATAATGCCGTCTACCCCATTTTCAAAAACCACCTCCCCCAGGTATTTATTATACCCTGCATTTTGAGAGGCTTGTTCCAGAGATTTAACACCCCAACCGACTTCGGGAACAATTTTAATTATTTCTTCTAAAATTTTTTCTTTTATTATATCTTGTTTTGTCATAAATCTATTATGGATGGTTTATTAAAATAGCGCATGTGCACATGTTTATAAGTAGGTAAGAGTATTGTATGTCAAAAAACAGAGAAATTAAAATACATTCTAAAGAAGAGTTCGAAAAAATGCGTATCGCGGGTAGAGCAGCTGCTGAAGTGCTGGATTTTATAACCTCTTATATTAAGCCAGGGGTTACAACGCTGGAACTTAATGATCTGTGTCATAATAAAATAATCGAGATGGGAGGCATACCTGCTCCTTTAAATTATAAAGGGTTTCCTAAATCAATCTGCACTTCGGTAAACCATGTTGTCTGCCACGGCATACCGAGTGAAAAGATATTAGATAATGGGGATATATTAAATATTGATGTGACTGTAATCATGGATGGTTGGCATGGTGATACAAACAGGATGTATTATGTCGGAGACAAAGTTCCTATAAAAGCAACCAGGTTGTGCCAAATTACTTATGAAGCAATGATGCTCGGTATAGAGCAGGTTAAACCGGGGGCAAAACTTAATGAGATCGGCAGAGCCATTCAAACTCATGCCGAGAAAAACGGCTTTTCGGTAGTAAGAGATTTTTGCGGGCATGGTATAGGACAAAAATTTCATACCGCTCCTAACGTATTGCACTATTATGACAAAACGGAAGACCTGGTATTAGAAGAGGGAATGTTTTTTACAGTTGAGCCTATGATTAATGCAGGAAAATATGAAACTAAAGTTTTAGGCGACGGCTGGACGGCGGTTACAAAAGATCGGTCACTTTCCGCACAATTTGAGCATACTATTGCAGTTACAAGAGACGGATTTGAAATATTCACCACCTCTCCTAAATCTTATGTGTTGCCGCCTTATAAGTGAGGTTTTACCTGTGCTTCAGAAGTTCTTATTTCCTTGCTTCTTTGAAATCGCTATGCTAACATAAACCCTCATAAAATAATAATATCAGTACAAGATGAGCAACGTTTCCAAAAATGAAGAGTCTACATTAAGCAAAACCAGCCAAGATTACGGGGCACATTCCATTCAAGTATTAAAAGGGCTTGAAGCGGTAAGAAAAAGACCGGGAATGTATATCGGTGATACCGATGACGGCTCAGGCCTTCACCATATGGTTTATGAAGTAGTGGATAACGCTATTGACGAAACTTTAGCCGGGTATTGTACGAAAACGTATGTTGCAATAAACCAGGACGGCTCGGTTACGGTGCGGGATGACGGGCGCGGTATACCTACTGGTATTCATAAGGAAGAAGGAGTTTCAGCCGCGGAAGTTATTATGACTCAACTGCACGCAGGCGGTAAATTCGACAGTAATTCCTATAAAGTATCAGGGGGCTTGCACGGTGTCGGGGTTTCGGTAGTAAATGCTTTATCCAGCTGGCTTGAACTTGTGATTTGGCGTGACGGTAAAAAGCATTTTATGCGTTTCACTGACGGAGTTGCGGATGAAAGACTTAAAGTAGTCGGTGATAGTGAGGGCAAACGTGGTACTCAAGTTACCTTTATGCCTTCAGCTGAAATTTTCTCAGGAATTGAATTTAGTTTTAATACGCTCGAACATAGATTAAAAGAGCTGGCATTTTTAAATTCCGGTGCGGAAATAATACTGGAAGATTTCCGAGAAGAACCGAAGAAGAGCGTAACTTTTAAATATGAAGGCGGTATTTCGGAATTTGCAAAATATTTGGATAAAAACAAGCATCCTATTCACCCTACGATATTTATGGCAGGTGAATCAGATGGGATTGTTGTTGAATGTGCTATGCAATGGAATGACAGTTACCATGAAAATTCTTTTTGTTTCACCAATAATATTAGGCAAAGAGACGGTGGAGCACATTTAGCCGGCTTTAGAGGGGCATTAACCCGTACGTTAAATGCCTATGCTAATGAATCAGGGGTATTTAAAAAGCAAAAAGTAGAACTTTCCGCAGAAGATATGAGGGAAGGCCTAACTTCGGTATTATCGGTAAAAGTACCTGACCCGAAATTCTCTTCTCAAACTAAAGATAAGTTGGTAAGTAGTGAAGTAAGGCCTGTTGTTGAGTCAATTGTTGCTGAAAAGCTTGCCAAATGGCTTGAAGAAAATCCTAACCAAGCGAAAACAGTCGTAGGCAAAATTCTGGAAGCCGCTTTTGCCAGAGAGGCCGCCAGGAAAGCAAGAGAGTTGACGCGTAAGAAAAGCTCTCTTGAAATGTCTACTATTTCCGGGAAGCTTGCTAATTGCCAAGAAAAGAATCCGGAGCTATGTGAGATATTCTTAGTAGAGGGAGATTCGGCCGGCGGTTCCGCTAAACAGGCAAGAGATAGGAAAATTCAGGCAATTTTACCGCTTAAAGGAAAAATTTTAAATGTAGAGCGGGCAAGATTTGATAAGATGTTAAATTCCGCTGAAATCGGAACGCTGATTACTGCGCTTGGCACAAGTATCGGTGATGAAGAGTTTAATATTGAAAAATTAAGATACCATAAAATCATTATAATGACTGATGCGGACGTTGACGGTGCCCATATCAGAACTTTGCTGCTTACTTTCTTCTACCGTTATATGCCTGAGCTTATCAGGCGCGGCCATCTTTATATCGCTCAACCTCCGCTTTACAAAGTTAAGCGCGGAAACAGCGAAGTTTACTTAAAAGATGAAAGGGCTCTTCAGGAATATTTAGTTAGCTCAGCTTCCGAAGGAGCTATACTGGTTGAAAACGGTACACAGAGGGCAGGTAAGGATCTTGCCAATCTATGTCAGCAAGTGTTGCAATTTTATAATCAGCTTACTCATTCGGTTAAAGCTATTTCAAAAAACCTTCTTGAGGTCGCCGTTCTTGCAAACTTCTTTAATTCATCTTCTACACTTGAAGAAGTAGCTGAAGATATGTTAAGAAGATTTAAAGCAATGACGGAAAGCAGTAAAGTTGATTGGAGCTATAAAATTGAAGAGAAGACTCTCACCATTATTAGGCTGGAAAGAGGCGTGCAGGAAAATTGGACTATTAACTGTCATTCCTTGCCGCAAAGAGAAATAGATGCTTTGAATGCAGCCGCTAAAAATATTAGGTCAGTTTTTGCGCAAGTCGTAGAAATTAACTTTAAAGGGCAAAAATGCATATGCCATACTCCATCTGAATTAATTGAGAAGTTATTCGAGATAACCAGAAAAGGTTTATATATTCAGAGATTTAAAGGTTTGGGTGAAATGAACCCCGAGCAATTATGGGAAACTACGCTTAACTCGGATGCCAGAACATTGCTTCAGGTGAAAGTTCAGGATATTGACCAGGCTGAAGAAGTGTTTTCTACTTTAATGGGAGAAGTAGTTGAGCCGAGAAGAGAATTTATTCAATCCAATGCTCTGAAAGTTGAAAACCTTGATGCTTAAATGTATTATGAGCCGGCCTCAATAAAATCTTTTAAAGATTTTGCAATATACCCTTTATAACTTTGAAGACATTTTATATTTAAATGGCCTTCAACTCGACTAAAATTAAGTGCAAATACAACGTGTCTTAATATTTGCGCTAACTTTAAAGCATTGGAGAGTTTAAGATCACTACCATAATCTCTCCATTCATAAAAGTAAGTTTTTTGAGCTTCCAAATATATATTGTCGGTTTCTTTTAAAGCATGGTTGCGTTTAGCGCTTCCTAAAAAAGATACACACGAAAAAAACGGGTGGGAAATAATCCAATCGCCCCAATCATTAATAGTAATAAACTCATTTTGAACAAGTACATTATTATCATGAAAATCACCGTGCTCAATTGTTTGCGGAATATTATATTTTAGTAATTGCCTACATAGTAATTCCACTTTAGGCGCTAATTTATAAAGCTGCTTGATTTCGGCTGTTGTCAGAGCATCTGATTCCAATAACTCTTCTTGAGAGATAAAAGCTCGGTAAAGGTATGGTAATTTCTCAAGTCGCCGATCATTATCTCCTAGTATGGTTATTTTATCTAGGTGCTTTAAACTTTTTATTTGAATGTCGGCATAAATTTTTAACGCTTCCAAAAATGGACTTGCGTTAAAATTTTCCTTTAGAATATTTCTAAGCGGCTCCCCTGCATCTTCTAATAAAAGGCAATTAAGCTCGGCATTAGAGCCTAAAATTTTCGGAATATTTTTTGATACATGATCATATAATATCCGTACTAAAGCAGGCTCGTTTGCAAAAGCCTCAGCCATTATTTTTTAATAAATTTTTCCGCTTGATGTTTTAAAACAAATCACGCAAGACCACAGCATATCTCGAATAACCTCGGGCTCCTCCAAAACTTGAATATTTAAGGAATTTAAATAGTCTTTTGCCCAATTAATACATCCTAATATGTTGTGCATGTTAAAAGCTTATTTTAATTTAAAACAGCATATAAAGCTGGAAATGCATTAAATCATCTGCTCAGGTTTGACCCACATATCAAACTGTTCCTCGGAAAGCAAACCAAGTTCCAAAGCTGATTGCTTAAGTGTTAAGCCTTTTTTGTGCGCATTTTTAGCAATTTTTGCCGCATTGTCATAACCTATATGCGGATTTAAAGCAGTAACCAGCATTAGTGATTCCTGCATAAGTTTTTGAATCCTTGCCTCATTCGCGGTAATGCCTGAAATACAGTGATCAACTAAACTTACCATAGAATCGGATAACAACCTTACCGATTGCAGGAAATTATAAATTATCACCGGTTTAAAAACATTGAGTTCAAAATGGCCGTTTGAACCTGCCACTGTTATAGTAACATGGTTGCCCATCACTTGGGTACATACCATAGTTAACGCCTCACATTGAGTAGGATTTACCTTACCGGGCATAATAGACGAACCCGGTTCATTCTCAGGTAACATTAGCTCACCTAAACCCGATCTGGGACCTGAGCCCAGTAACCTAATATCATTTGCTATCTTCATTAAACTTGCGGCAAGCACATTAAGAGCTCCGCTTGCTTCGACCAAAGCATCATTAGATGCTAATGCCTCAAATTTATTTGGTGCGGTCTGAAATTTATATCCCGTCTCAATAGAAATTTTATCGGCTATCTTTTCTGCGAATCCCGGGCTTGCATTTAACCCCGTGCCGACCGCAGTTCCGCCTTGGGCAAGTAAGGAAAGTCTGGGTAGGACTGCTTTTACTCTTTCAATCCCGTATGAAATTTGTGTAGTATAGCCGGAGAATTCCTGACCTAAAGTCATAGGAGTTGCATCTTGTAAGTGTGTTCTGCCGATTTTTATAATATTCTTAAATTCTTTAGCTTTCTTATCCAAAGCCTGACGAATATAATTTAAAGCCGGGATTAATTTTTCATTTATTTCACAGACGGCGGCGATATGCATTGCAGTCGGATAAGTATCATTGGATGATTGTCCCATATTTACGTGATCATTAGGGTGTACGGGTTTTTTAGAACCCATATTCCCACCCAGCATCTCTATCGCACGGTTGGAGATAACTTCATTTATGTTCATATTAGTTTGAGTGCCGGAGCCGGTCTGCCAAACTACAAGCGGAAAATTACTCTCGAGTTTACCGGCTATCACTTCATCGGCAGCTGCACTAATAGCATCGGCAATTTTTTTATCAAGTAATTGCATTTCACTATTTACCGTTGCAGCACATTTCTTAATTACCGCCAAAGCTTTTATTAAAGGCCTAGGCATTCTTTCTTCACCGATCTTGAAGTTTCCGAATGAACGCTCGGTTTGTGCTCCCCAATATTTATCAGCCGGCACGGCTATTTCACCGAATGTATCGGCTTCTAGTCTGATATTAGACTGGACATTATTCTCCATATACCCTCTCTTTATTATTAATTAAATATTTCAAATCCCCTTAAAGTTAGCACATTTCTCAATAATATCAGCAACTTTAAACACAGTTTCCTCATCATAGGATTTTCCGATCAGCTGCAAACCGAGCGGCAACCCGTCGGAACCTAAGCCTGCCGGTACGGAAATACCCGGAAGACCTGCCAAACTTGCCGGAATGGTAAACACATCATTTAAATACATGGTAATCGGATCCTGCTTAATTTCCCCGATTGCAAAGGCTGTGGAAGGTGCCGTCGGCGTCAGTATTACATCAACTTTGCCGAATGCCTCTTGAAAATCATTTGCGATCAATCTCCTTACTTTTTGAGCTTTAAGATAATACGCATCATAATAACCTGCCGAAAGAACGTAGGTACCGATCATAATACGACGCTTAACTTCTCTTCCGAATCCTGTCGCGCGTGTTTCTTTATACATATCATCAAGCGTACCTTTTTGCGGTAATGCTCTTAACCCGTATCTTACGCCGTCAAAACGTGATAAATTTGATGAAGCCTCCGCAGGAGCGATAATATAGTAAGTAGCAAGTGCATATTTGGTATTCGGTAAGCTGATTTCAACTATTTCAGCGCCCGCAGACTTCAACCACTCGATTCCCTGCTCCCAAATTTTTATTACATCAGGGTGAGTACCTTCTACCCGATATTCTTTCGGAATCCCCACCTTTAAACCTTTAATACTTTGCCCTAAAGCAAGCTTAAAGTCCGGAACGGGTATGTTCATTGAAGTTGAATCTTTTTTATCATAACCGCAGATGCTTTGCAGCATGAGAGCTGAATCCTCAACCGTCCTTGCGAATACGCCCGCCTGATCGAGCGAGCTTGCAAATGCAATCATTCCCCATCTTGAGCATCTACCGTAAGTAGGTTTAATTCCGACAATTCCGCAAAATGCCGCCGGCTGTCTGATGGAGCCACCCGTATCACTCCCCAAAGCTCCCATACAAAGCTTAGCGGCAATAGCTGCCGAAGAACCTCCCGAAGAGCCCCCGGGTACCAGATTCGTATCATCGTCTTTTCTTTTCCACGGGTTGATTACATCGCCGTAATAACTTGTGGTATTGGAAGAACCCATGGCAAGTTCATCCATATTGGTCTTGCCGATCATTATCCCGCCGTTACTAAACAAATTAGCGGTTACGGTGGATTCATATTCCGGTTTAAAGCCATCTAAAATATGCGAGCAGGAAGTGGATAAAACTCCTTTAGTACAAAACAAATCCTTAACCCCGACAGGTATACCTTCTATTATACCGGTGCTGTTACTTTGAATTTTTGAATCGGAAGCTTTGGCCTGAGCAAGAGCTATTTCATGAGTAAGCGCCGTAAAAGCATTAAGCTTTGAGTGTTCAGCGTTTTTCAAATGTGCTTCGGTTAGTTCAACCGCAGTAATTTCTTTATCGGTAAGAAGCTTTTTCGCTTCGGAAATAGTCAGATTTGTAAGCTCGGTCATAAACATTAGCAGTATTATTGTTTAAAACATAAGATAAACATTTTCATAAATATTGCAATCAGGCAGAGAGAATTAATATGCTAAAAATATTTAAATTGAATACCTTTTGCCAACCCGTTAATTAGGCAAAGAAACCAAATTATAATTGAATTTGTTTTTTCAATGTATCTTACTATACATATTTTATAATCTGCTTTAATAAAAGCAATATTATTATCAATGAAACATTTACAAAAATTTCTGTTTTTAACATGTGTTATTCTGCTATCTGGCTGCGCCGGCCTGATCAAAGTGGATTTTAGGCATATACCCGAAGACTTTGAAGGATTTAATAGAAATGAAAAAGGTATAATTCTCTTTACTATATTACAAAATATTGACCTGGGATTCCTCTCCAAAGATATGAAAATATTCCCTATATCATACACATTACGTAAAGTAAGCGATGAGGGTAAGGTTCCGGAGATAGTCTATACATTTCACCCATCTTGTTTGAAATCCGAAGTTAACTATTACGCTCGAGATATGCTATTTCTTGAACCCGGACTTTACTACATAGATGGAATAAGACCGGGACTTGGCGGCGGCTGGTATTTCCCATCCCCGGGATACAAAAACGGAAAGATCATGTATAGTGCATTTGAAGTAAAAGCAGGACAAGTAATTAGTTTAGGCAGCATAGATAGCAGTAACGGTATATTAAAATTCATACGCGAAGATGAGAAAATAAAAAGAGAATTAAATGCTGAAGGATATGGTGAATTAGCAGCTAGTATGAAGCCGGGAATATTTTATGCAGGCGGATCCATTATAAAGTTTCATAAAAATGGGCAATTTAATATTTTACCGAAAACTGTAATAGATAAATTAATTCAAGCTGCACGACAAAACGCCTTAGCAAAAGCAAAACTATCTTTAAAATCGGAAAAGTAAATTAAAATGATGAAACTTAAACCATTACAAACCTTTTATGTATTGTTAACCGCACTCCTTCTTGTCGGATGCTCATCTCGTCAACAAGCTAATATCAAAGATTTTAAAGCTTTGGATAATTCTAAAAAAGGAGTAGTGTTATTTATGATTACCGAAGACGAAAAGTCTTTGTTCCACTCTCCGAAAAGACAAATTGCTTTAAGATATACTCTTTATAGATTATTTGGAGAAGATATATCAAAAGAAGGTGAAACATATGAATCCCTTACAACACAAACATATTTAGTTAATTTTAAAGCTAACTACGCAAGTACCATGCTTTTTCTAAAGCCCGGGTTATATGTTATTTACGATATATCTCTTATAGATTATTCTAATGTAAAAAGATGGTATAAACCAAGAATACTGGATAAGGGAGGCGCCGTAATATACGGAGCTTTTGAAGTCAGACCCGGAGAAGTAACTGGTTTAGGGAGATTAGACGTTACTGATGAAAAATTTAATTTTATCAAAGAAGATAATAAAATTATAAAAGACTTGGAAAGTGCCGGCTATAAAGACTTAGTTGCTAAAATTAAACCGGGGGTTTTTTATGAGCCGGGTTCTTTAGTTTATACTTATAATGACGTTAATAAGGTTAAGTGGAAAGTTATTCCTCAACATGAAATTGCTAAAGAAATGCAATTTTTAATGTCGGGAGATAAGGGCAATAATACTTAATTTTATATAAAATTTATAATAGAGTTGTATTCAAGCTTTTATTTGTAAAACTAATTAAACCAGCGAGCCATAATATCCTTATATAGTAAATTAAGCTAAAAATCTGAGAACAAATACTCTTAGCCTATTGGTTGGATAAAAAATGATATACAATTAATTTTCGATAATAAATCATTAAAGTTGCCTGAAGGCTTATTCAAATAAATGTGTAAGATATCAACTTAATTTACCATAGTAAAATGAGTTGTATTATGGTGCTAACAAACTGATATAATTCTTAAAGTTTATAGGGCATTGTTTTTACTATAAATATGAAAGGAACAGTTACCAGGGGGTTCTTTGCTTAGGGCATTATCCGCATTACCGGTAATTACGCATCGGTCGGTGACGATATAGTAAAGCATCCGGAGAAAATATTTTATTGTTAATGCTTTCTAAAAGTTAAGCCTTCATTTTTTAAATTTTAGCTCGGTACCGTTTAATAACCGTTTAATATTATCCTTATGCCTATAGAAGATGAGTATACAGAGCACCAGGCTCATAATAAAATAAGGAGTAGCAAACCAGAAAGCTGTAATAGTTGAACAAAGTACTGCACATAAAGATGCCAGGGAAACTGTTCTACTCAAAGCAAAAACTAAAATCCATGAAAATACAAATACCAATCCGACATAGGGTACTGAAACAAGAAGTACTGCAACGGCAGTGGCAACCCCTTTACCCCCTTTAAATTTTAACCAGATGGGGAATATATGCCCTAACACTACCCCTATTCCGCATAATGCAATCAGCGTGTCGTTAAAGTTTAAAAACAGAAAGAGTTTTATTGGGATAACGCCTTTAAGTGCATCTAAAATTAAAGTAAGTATTCCTAATTTTTTTCCTCCGACGCGCATGGCATTAGTTGCCCCTATATTGCCTGATCCGCTTTTTCTTAAATCGCCGTGACCCAGCAATTCGGAAAGTATTAACCCAAAAGGTATAGATCCCATAAAGTAAGAAACAAAAGCAACTATTATAAATTCAAACATATTTTTCTAAAGTATAAATTTACTTAAATCATGGGTTTTGGTTAAAGAGGTAAGGTTATCAACTACATAATCACGATTAACCGTCACTTTAGCATAAGGAGTTTCAGTTGCCGAGAAGCTTACACCTTCTAAAAGTTTTTCCATAATGGTATGTAGCCGTCTAGCTCCGATATTTTCGACTTCCCGGTTAATTTCAGTAGCTACTTTTGCTATTTCCCTCAAACCGTCTTCACTGAACTCCAACTCGACATTTTCCACTGCAAGCAATGCGGTATATTGCTTCGGTAAGCTATGAGCAGGGTCTTTCAATATCTTAACCATATCTTCTTCGGTAAGCGGGTTAAGTTCCACTCTAATCGGTAGCCTACCCTGAAGTTCGGGAAGTAAATCCGAAGGTTTAGCTAAATGGAATGCTCCCGATGCAACAAATAAAATATGGTCGGTTTTTACCGAGCCGTATTTTGTAGTTACCACAGTGCCCTCAAGGAGAGGTAATAAATCACGCTGTACCCCTTCACGACTAACTTCTCCACGGCCTTGGCTTGCAGTACGAGAGGCGATTTTATCGATCTCGTCAATAAATACTATCCCTTCATTTTCTACCAACCGAATTGATTCTCTAATGACTTTTTCTTCATCTAATAGCTTATCGCTCTCTTCCTTGAGTAATGCCTCAAAAGCGTCCTTAACATTAAGTTTTACTGTTTTAGTTTTTTGCCCGCCCAAAGCTTTGCCCAGTACATCCCCGATACTTAACACTCCCATCTGGCCGCCCGGCATTCCCGGTATATCAAAGGTCGGTAAATTCATTGACGGATTATCGGCTACCTTGATTTCAACCTCACTTCCGTCCATTTTACCTTTTCTAAATTTTTCATAAAATTTTAGCTTGGTTTCTTCACTGGCGTTTTCGCCGACCATAGCATCAATTAACTTAACTTCCGCTGCAATAGTCGCCTTTTCCGTAACTTCTTTGCGCATATTTTCACGTACTAAATTAATCGAGATATCCATTAAATCTCTAATAATTGAATCTACATCTCTACCTACATAGCCGACTTCGGTAAATTTAGTAGCTTCTACTTTAATAAAGGGAGAGCTTGTAAGCTTTGCGAGTCTCTTGGCAATTTCAGTTTTACCGACTCCGGTAGGCCCGACCATTAAAATGTTATGCGGAACAATTTCCTCTTTAATATCTTCAGGTACATGTTTTCTACGCCAACGGTTTCTAAGTGCAATCGCTACGGCACGCTTAGCATTATCCTGACCAACAACAAACCTGTCCAATTCGGCAATTATTTCTTTAGGGGTTAGAAATGTAGGCATTTTTTTTCGTAAATTATTTATTTAGGTATTTTAAAATAACTAATGTTCTAAAGAAAGCAAGGTATACCATACTATTAAAATATAAATTTTTAGTCACAAAATAATCATTGATTTTGATTGCATTTAGATTAACAATTTATTTCTTATCCGGTTACTGTGCTGAATATTAAGTAACTATTGTTGTCAATTGTTACAAAGTCGTATAACTTATTAGTTTAGGCGGTATCAAAATTTTATTTTTAAGGAGTCGGTTGTTTTATGGAAATAGTAATAGTTAGCGCACTAAGGACGGCAGTAGGAAATTTTAACGGAACCTTAAGTTCAATGCCTGCGCATAAGATGTCAGAAATATTAATTAAAAAAACTTTAGAAAATACTAAAGTAGCACCAAATGAGGTGAGTGAAGTTATAATGGGGCAGATTCTAACCTCAGGTGAAGGACAAAACCCGGCAAGACAAGCCTCGATAGGAAGTGGCTTACCATATACGACAACTGCATTCACAATTAATCAAGTATGCGGTTCAGGCCTAAGAGCAGTAGCATTAGGGTATCAGGCAATCCTAACCGGACAAGCTAAAATAGTAATTGCAGGCGGGCAGGAAAACATGAGCCGTGCTCCTCATGCAGTGCACATGAGAAACGGGACTAAAATGGGTTCGGCAGAACTAACCGATCTAATGATTAAAGACGGATTATGGGATGCATTTAATAACGTGCATATGGGTATAACGGCAGAAAAAATTGCCGAACAATTTAATATCAGCAGAGAAGATCAGGATAAATTCTCGGTTAATTCGCAAAATAAAGCGGAAGCCGCTCAAAAAGCAGGTAAATTTAAAGATGAAATAGTACCCCTTACTATACCTTCCAGAAAAGGCGATATAGTCTTTGATCAAGATGAATTTATTCGTGCAGGAGCCAGCTATGAAGCTTTGGCAGGAATTAGGCCGGCATTCAAAAAAGACGGCACGGTAACTGCCGGTAATTCTTCGGGTATTAATGACGGGGCGGCACTTTTAATGCTTATGAGCAAAGAGGAAGCAGAAAAAAGAGGCCTAAAAATATTAGCGAAAATTAAAGGTTTTGCTCAGGCCGGGGTAGATCCTATCATTATGGGAACAGCACCGATAGATGCATCACATAAGGTATTGGAAAACTGCGGTTGGGCAGTAGATGACCTTGATCTTATTGAAGCTAATGAGGCGTTTGCAGCGCAAGCAATATGCGTCAACAGAAGCTTAAAATTAGATGAGACTAAAGTGAATGTTAACGGCGGAGCAATTGCATTAGGTCATCCGATCGGTGCATCAGGCGCAAGAGTTTTAGTAACCCTTATCCATGAAATGAATAAAAGAGACGCTAAAAAAGGTTTAGCTACTCTTTGTATCGGCGGTGGTATGGGCGTTGCTATGTGTATAGAAAGATAATTAATAAAATAGGAGAAAAATAATGGGAAGAAGAGCGTTAGTTACAGGTGGAACCAGAGGTATCGGAAAAGCAATAGCAATAGCTTTAAAAGCCGCCGGCCATAAAGTGGCGGTTGTTTATGCAGGAAGTGATGATTTGGCAAAAAAATTAGAGCAGGAAACCGGCATAAAAACTTTTAAATTGGATGTATCTAACTATAATCAATGTGTAGAAGGAGTAGCAAAAGCAGAAGAATATTTGGGCGGCAATGTTGAAATCCTGGTAAACAATGCAGGGATTACACGTGATGCTATGATGCATAAACTCTCGTATGAAGACTGGAAAGCGGTAATTGATACTAATCTTTCATCAGTATTTAATATGTCTAAATCAGTTATTCAAAAGATGAGGGATAGTAAATTCGGCAGAATCATCAGCATGAGCTCGGTTAATGCTAACGGTATGATGGGGCAAACCAACTATTCTGCTGCTAAAGCAGGGATTGAAGGTTTTACAAAAGCATTGGCACTGGAAAGCGCAAGAGCCGGAATAACCGTTAATGCGGTAGCACCGGGCTATATTAGCACTGAAATGGTTGCAGCAATGCCGAAAGAGGCTTTAGATGCAATTATTGCTAAAGTACCGATGCAACGCTTAGGTAATGTAGAGGAAATAGCAAGAGTTATAGCATTTTTAGCTGATGATGCTTCAGGGTTTATCACCGGAACGGTTATCCCGGTTAACGGTGCGCTAAGAGTATAATTTTAATATCTAACTATAAAATAAAAAGGCGGCTATAGGGTCGCCTTTTTCATATAGTGTTTAGTAACAATATCTATAAAGATATACTTATTATTACTTCAGAAGCTTTTCAGGATTGATAGTCGATTTTCCTTTGCGCAATGAAAAGTAGAGCTGTGCTTTATCTACGTCTCCGGTTTTACCTACCTTAGCAATGGTTTGCCCTCTGGATACCTTATCTCCTTTTTTAACCAGAACCGAGCTGTTGTGGGCATATGCTGACAAAATATCATTTTCATGGCGTATAATCACCATTTTACCATAGCCTTCAACATCATTACCGACATATATTACCTCACCCCTGCTTACAGCCGCGACGGGAGAGTTAAGCGGAGCGGCAATTGACATCCCTTCACTGAATTTACCCGGGCTTTGTCCGTAATGAGATATAATCTTAGCATTGTCTCCGATAGGCCATACGAATTTATCTGAATTTAAAGGCGTAGGTAGGCTATAAGATAAATCAGTAGCCGGGCTGTTCCCATTCTCTTTTAATAAAGATTTACTTTTATTTTTGCCTTCTTCATCATCTAATTGTTTCTCTATGCTTTGGAATTCTTCTTCCTCATAAGCATCTTTACTTGCTTCCGGTTTAGAATTAGATATATTGCTCTCTCCATCATCAAGGGGAATGATAGGGGCTGCTTTTTCTTGTGCCACACCTTTATACGGGTCAAGCTCTTCAGCTTGAATGGTATTATCTTTGCTGGTTAACGGAATCCTTAGCTTTTCCCCTATTTTAACATGATAAGGCGGATGGATATCATTTATTTTTACCATATCGGCAAAAGAAACTTTATATCTTAAAGATATGCCCATTAAAGATTCACCCGGCCGCACAATATGATAAAGCTCATTCGGGAGCCTGATATGCTGGCCGGCATAGATACGGTAAGGTGGGCTTATTTTATTAATTTTAGCTAAATCTTTAAGAGAAATATTATTCTCAACTGCAATTTGTAAAAGCGTTTGCCCCGGATAGACGATCGCATACTTAGAAACTCCGTCTTTACCGTAATAATAGTTTCCTTTATGACGTATTGCCGCCGGGTTTTGAGCAGAGCAGGATGAGAGTATAGCCGGTATTAATAAAGCAAAAGCTATCTTTTTTGTTGTGTTCATTTTTATATTATTTATTCGCATCTTTTTTCTTAAACATAAGAATTTTTTCTTCCATACCTTTTAGCTGATTTTTAAATCTTTGTAAATCAGCTCCTGTGAGTGCGGGGAATTTAGGAAAGCTGATTTTTGCAGGATTGACTTGTTGGCCGCGTTCACGTACTTCGTAGTGTAAATGAGGGCCGGTTGCCATCCCGGTAGAACCGACAAACCCTATTATGTCTCCTTGGCTTACCCGGCTTCCCTTTGTAATACCGCTTGCGAACCTGTCAAGGTGTGCATAGAGGGTAGAATACTTGGAAGAATGTTTAATCTCTAAATGTTTTCCATAACCGTTCTTAACTACTTTAATAAAATGAATGATGCCGTCACCTGCGGCAAACACGGGCGTTCCTTTTGGTGCTGCATAATCTAAGCCTTTATGCATTTTTGAATACCCTAAAATCGGGTGTTTTCTTATACCGAAACCTGAAGAAATTTTTGCTCCGCTTATAGGAGTTTTTAATAAAGTTTTACGTATACTTTCTCCCTTATTATCATAATAATCAGTAACTTGATTGTCTGATAAGAATCTGAATATCTCCTTTTTCTTGCCTGCAAGAGTTACGGCAGCATAAATTATATTTCCGTCTCTTACTTTTTGGCCTTTTTCATTAATTAAACAGTCATAATAAACTTCAAATACATCGCCCGATTTTATATCTCTTTGAAAGTCAACATTATAACTGAATAATTTTATGAGATCCATTATCGCATATGGGCTTACACCGGAGTTAACGGCTGATAAATATAAACTATCATTTATTGTGCCATGGGCGAAAACTTCTTTAACCGTAAGCGGTATTACTACAAGGTTAGCAATGTACTCTTTTTCCTTATTGTCATACTTTACTTCAATTATTTTATCATCGGTAATTACTTTTATATAACTTACTTTTGAATAATAATCATGATCTTCGGGTTTATCGGCTTCCGCTAAAAATTTAACCTCAACTTGGTTACCGATTTTTAATTTTGAAACTTCATAAACTTTATTAATTGCCGAGCTGATGGAATAGGAATCGTTTATTGCTATACCTGCATCTGAAAATATTTTAAATAAAGTATCGCCTGATTGTACGGTGAATAACATTAAAGAATCTGTAGGATCCGGAGTTTTTTCCTGTTCTATTACTTCCGGCTTAGCTTCTTCCATTTCTTCGGGAGCAGTAATAGTTTCCAGATCTTTTTTCAGGTCATTAAATGAAATATAAAAACCGATGTTAAAAGCCAGTGATATAAATATAACTAAAAATAGGATGATATGTAGTTTATCAAACTTCTGTAATTTCCTCATTGACGCAAAAATTATTTCCCTAATAGCAAATTTATAATATTATAAAGAGCCGGTTGCAAGAAATAATGCAAAACTATAATAAAATTCTTATATTTTCTAAAAAAGCTAATTAATAAAAATCAAGTTTAAAAATCATCTATTTAACTATAACTAAAGAAAATATTGTGTGGCTTAAATTACTTTAAAGTTGCAATTCTTTTAGTTTCATTAGATAGTTTACAAAAAATAGTTGAACAAGTATGAAAATAGTATTTATGGGCACCCCTGAATTTGCAACCCCGGCTTTAGAGGCTTTAATTAGTTCTAAGCACAAGGTAGCTGCGGTTTATACTCGGGAACCGAAGCCTGCGGGCAGGGGAAAACAATTATTGAGCAGTCCCGTTCAAACTATAGCTGAAGAACATAATATACAGGTTTCTACTCCTAAGAATTTTAAAAATCCCGAGGAAATAGAAAAGCTGAAAGCTTTAGGTGCCGATATAATAGTGGTAGTGGCTTACGGTTTAATTTTACCGAAAGCGGTTTTGGAAGCATTTAAGTTCGGAGCACTTAATATTCATCCTTCAAAGCTTCCCAGATGGCGGGGAGCGGCACCGATAGAAAGGTGTATAATGGCCGGTGATGAAGAAACCGCAATTTGTATCATGCAGATGGATGAAGGCTTAGACACGGGCGATGTTATTTTGGAAGAACGTTATGTTATTCCGCAAAATATGACGGGTAGAGAACTTGCTGCCGTTTTAGCCGAAAGAGGTGCAGAGCTCTTAATTGAAACGATTGAACAAATTGAAAACGGTAAGGCGGTTCGAAAGCGGCAATCTGAAGAGGGATTAACCTACGCTGATAAAATTTTTAAGGATGAAGAAAAAATTAATTGGAACATGAGTGCGCAACTGGTTAATGCTAAAATTAGAGCATTAAGCCCTAAACCCGGAGCTTATTTCATATTTAGAAATGAAAAGATAAAAATTATTACGGCTGAATATGACCTAACACCGATAGATGCTGCTGTCATCGGCACGGTAATTGATGATCATCTGACGATAGCATGTAAGAAAGGAGTGATAAAGCCTACACTGGTACAAAGAGAAGGCAGGAAAATGGTTTATACGGAAGCTTTCCTGAGGGGGTTCTCTGTTCCTATGGGCAGTGACCTTAACTGAAAAGATTAACGCTCCGCTTGAACGGTAGATTCTTGATGTCTCTTTTCTATAACTTCTTTTACCCATTTTGTGGGCTTGCTTAACTTATCATCGGCTTGAGGTATTATATCTCCTTTAATTTCAGCTTTTTCATTTTTAAAGTTGTTTAGATCTACGTCGATAAACTTTGCAATACTCGGCTTTTCTGTAGCGGGAGAGGTAATCTCTTCATCCTTATTTGTCTTAAACGGTTTTGTTATGGTATCTAAAATCTTATTAATTATTTTAGTAATCAAAGGCTGTTTTTCTCTATCCTCATATTTAAATTTATTATGGCTTGCCGTGTTTTGCTGAAGACCTTCTATATTATCTTTATAGGGATCCTGCGGGAAAGCGGCGAGTGTATCTTTTTTAATGCCGTGCGCTCCTCTGGTTCCGCCGTTGGCTGAAGCCATAAACTGAGTGTGTCCGCCTTTTACCTGAGTTTTTAGGTTCTCAATTTGTTGACCTTGTTTACCTTTTAATTGTAGTGATTCATTCGTTGCTTTAAAAGATTGGTCAGTGAGTTCTAATCCTGTCCTATCCTTACCGCTTGCACATTGCACTACAACTTCGCTTAGTGTTATGTTATTGAGTTTTGCATCTTTATTTAAAGTTCCGTGAAGCAGAGAGAAGGCGACCGCATTCATCTCAGTACTTAGTTCAAGGTTGGAATTATTAGGGTCTCTAAACAGGTGTGAAGTGGTCATAATATGCTTAGCATTAATTGCATGCTCTAAAGCCTCTAATACTTCAGGGCGGGGGCTTTCTATTTTTTGGCTGACAAGTTGCTCCCTAGCTGCTTGCTCATTTTTTCCCGTGGTTAAAAAGTCTCTAATATCGAATAAACCTATACTATTGGAAATAATACCTACATCCGACAAAATTTTCTCAAAGCCGGTATTATCATTCCTCGAGACCAGTCGCCAAATGTTAAACGGGGTTGTTGCTCTACGGCCGCCCAACTTTTCCTGTCCCTTACCTACCTGCTCATGGATGGCGCTATCTATCCCGGTCGGGTTAGCCGGTGAATTAAGCACGTTAATAGTTGTGGTTCTTCCTTGGAGCACAAAACTTTGCAGCTGCCTTAAATTCTCAGTTGCTATCTCCTGGCGTTCTTCTTTTGAAATTTGTTTGCCGTGGAATGATGCTGTGCCGGCATGCAAGGTTCTTGCTTTCATTTCTAATGTTATCGGTTTTGAATCAATTAAGGGGGAGCTTACATAAGTGGTTTTAGAATGTGCATTACGTATTCCTATCAACTCGCCTCTCAACTGAGTCGGCAGCACGAATTTTCCTTCGGCAATTTTGCCTGCATGCTTGTGTACCAAATCTTTCAAATGCGGTGCAAGGTTATTATACCAACCCATATTTACCTGCTCACCTTTTATTGTGAGTTCTATATTTTCTCCTCTTTTTGCATGTTTTATCGCTAGATATTGAAGTTTTTGATTATCGGTTAACCAGAGAAGCATGGCATCTGATTCCACGACTAGGCTATCCTTACCTTGGCTATCTTTTTGCTTAGTAATTGTGGTCACATGATAATGCTGATCGGAAAGGTTACCGAAATCTTTTGCAACCGAGATTTTTTTTCCAGCATTTTCTATGCCTGCTGCTTTGAGGATCTCTACTAATGTAGTGTTTTCTTTCTTTATATCGTCTTTACCAAGGTTATTCTCTAAAAAATTCATTACTGTTAGACGAACTGTATTTTTTAAGCCTTGAATTTCATGTGAGTTAGTGTTTCCGAGCTCTAAATCCAATAGCTCTTCGGCAGCTCTTGCTGCATTTAAAAATTGAATTTTATATGACTCCGGGCTATCAAGCGGCGGCGGAGCATTGGGGTTAACGTTACGTGCATCTCTAATTAGAACTTTAGAACCGTCTTCTAAAGTTGCTCTTATCCATTTTATCCCTTCACCAGCATCTCTATTCTCTTCCAGCTGTTCAATCAGCTCGCTGTAATTAGGAGATTGGAGATCAAACTCAACCTCTTTAGGCTTAGGAATATCTTTTAAAGGAGTATTTATATAAGCAGCAATTTTCTGCTCAATTTCTTCTTGGTTTTGCTGAAGCCTTTCGTAGTTACTAGGATTTTTCATAATATAACAAAATAATTAACCTTTTATAGCGTTATACTAGCAACAAAAGGTTAATTAAGTGTTAACGAGAAATAATGTTTAAAGTTGTTTAAAGGCTATTTACTTTAATTTCTCTGGCTTTAAGCAGGATTTTATCTTCCAAATCTCTTGAAAATTGCAGAGTAATCGGGCTATCTTTCCACGCCCCATGAGCATCTTTAACTTGTTTGAAAGCTGAAACTTTAACCGCATCGGATCTTAAAGACGCACCGATAATCATAATATTAAACTTAAATCTTTCTTTAGCATTGGGGCTGCTTGTATACCAATCAGTAATGATCACACCGCCGAAGGGGTCAGCTGAAATAAGGGGGGCTTGCAGTAAATGAACCGAATCCAGGGAAGCTCTCCACAGGTAGCTGTTAACATTTATAGCATCAGTAACCGATTTACCTTTTTTCTTGGAGCCGCCGAAAAGCACTATTCCGTCATCCCCGGTAAGTTTACCCATTCTTTCCAACTCTTGGTCTTCCCTTGATTTAGGGTAATTTGTTTCTTTATCTGCTTTTGAGCAGGAAGTAATGGTCAGAGCAGCTATAATTGTAGCTAAAACCGGGTACTTTTTCATAAGTTCACCAAAAATTTATTTTGCTTAATTTCCTAACATTCAAATCCGATAAAGTCAAGAATACGAGTTTCGCAATAAGCTTGCTATTAGAATTAAACAAATATAATTTTATATCTTAAATACCTTATAAATTATTATTTCTATGTACCGAAAAATACTGATTGCTAATTGGAAAATGAACGGCAATTCTGAAAGCTTAAAAAGTCTTGCGGACTATTATGTTAATATGCTCACCGGGCAACAGGCTGAAATTGTGCTGTGCCCTGCTCATCCTTACCTCAGCTTAGTAAATGACATAATTAAGGAAAGTAACATAAATCTCGGTGCGCAAAATCTTTCATCATTTCCAAAAGGCTCTTACACGGGCGAAGTCAGCGGTGAGATGCTTGCTGATATCGGGTGTAAGTATGTAATAATCGGGCATTCCGAACGGAGAAAATTTTTTAATGAGCAAGGTGAAGAAATAGCCCGAAAAATTGATTTAGCAGTGCAAAATAATTTAACTCCGGTGCTTTGTGCCGGGGAAGAGTTAAATAGAAGGCGGGATGGAAGTTATTTGAATTCCATTAAGGAGCAAATTGAAAAGTCCGGTATCCTTAAGCAAAAAAATGCGGTTATTGCCTATGAACCGGTTTGGTCTATCGGTACGGGAGCGATACCTACTGTTGAAGAAATTGCAGAAGTTGTGGATATGATCACAACTATGTCAAAAGCAAAAGTATTATACGGAGGCTCAGTAAGTGCCGATAATTCGCGCCTGGTATCAGGCATAGCTAATTTAGACGGGTTTCTGGTAGGAGCAGCGAGCCTAAAAGCGGAAGAGTTTTATGCAATATATAAAAGCTTATCAGGTTGAGATTTAGACCCTCGCAATCGGAAAGCAATTGTTGGTCGGGAATTTAGTAATATCCATTGTGTTGAAATCCCAAAAATATAATAAATGGAAAACATCAATTTCCGAGCCTATCGCACGTTTAACCCATTCGATTACTTCAGTAACATTCCCGTGTGTTTTTTGGCAATATTCAGCCATTATAAGGCATGCCCTAAATTTATAATTTTCTTCAATGGCTTTGGATATTGCTTCAAAAGCATCTTCATATTTTCCAATATCAAGGGCAGCTTTTGCAAGTAATAAATTGCTTTCATAATGACCTGGATTATAGCCGATTATATTTTTTACAATTTTAAAAAACTTTTCATCCGTGTAATTTTTTCTTATGGAAACAAGTATATCCGATGCACTAAAGCTTGGTTCTATTTGCCATACAGCCTTGATATATTTTATACTATCCTCAAATTTTTGAGCTGTAGCTTTAATTTTTGCCAATAAAATGAGGTTGGGAGTAAAGTCACTAAGGTGCTTATAGGAAAATAAAGCATATTTTAAGGCATTTTCATTATCACGGGTTAAAAAATAGTTATTCGCTACTTTATAACACGCAATTGCTAATAGTTGTTTTCTTCTATTTTTAGCGAGTAAAGAAGATTGCCTGGAATTTTCAATAAAATTGATTAAGTCCTCCCATTTATCCTCCATGATAAATGCATGAATATATGTGCTTAGTAACCATTCGCTTTTGTGAACTTTATTAAGCTCGTTGCAGTAAGTTATCACTTCATTCCAATTATTTTCCTGTTGAGCAACTGAAATCAATCCTTCTATACCTGTGATTTTTGTTGCATCATTTTTAGATAAATTGAGAAAAGCCAACTTAATTTCACCCAGTTCCTCTTTTAACAAAGCTACTTCCGAGGCTAATAAATTGGTTAAATTTTCAGGTAAATATTTCTTTAGCCGGTTTAATGCTTTATTTGCTTTCGGATGATTATGATTATATATAGCAACCAGTAACTCCTCAAGTTTTAAAGGAATATTAACTTTATAAAAAGAAGTGATTAAATTTTTAAAATTATAAGGTAAGCCGAGTATGACAAAGAATATACGTATTAATAACAGCATTGCCATAAAAAAGAATAAAAGAAACAGCACTGATAAAGCAAAAGAAGTTTCTACATGGTAACCAAAGGCATCAAAACTAATATTGCCGCTATTCTGATACAACCATAAAAACCCGAAAGTAAGACAGGCTATAAAGATTATTAATGTAATAATTCTAATCATTTTCCAGTATACTCAATGTAAATTCATTTAAAAGTTTTTCTAAGCCAATTCTAGTATGCAGTAAATTTTGTAAGTATTCCAATTCTTTATTCTGATTAGAAACAGTTTTTAAAATATTATAAGCTGAAGCTATATTGCCCTTCTCTACTGCTTTTTTGATTTGCACCAGTTTATCTTTCCTTATCTTTTCCTGTTTATAATCCTTACTGCTTTTAACCACTATCAATTTATTAAAATATTGTTTTACTCTAGCATAATAGCCTTCGGGCTCAGCTATCTCCGTACTGTTATTTTCTATATTTTCAATTATTTTAATTAGATTGGAATTTGACTTAAGAGAAGGGTATTCAAGTTTGATAAAATTATTCATTTTATCTTTTAAAAATGAATCATGATAATCTGCAATCTTTTCTAAATCCGTAAGTATATTATGTGAGTCTTTCAGTCTTTGCCTTAGCAGATAAATTCTTTTAATTAACTCAAACTTATTAGCTTTATTAACTATTTCCTCACTACTGGTTTTAGGAACATTTTTAAAAACTTTTAAAGTTTCGGCCAGCAAGTGTTTTTGTGCTTTTATTTCTTCTAAATTTGATAGGCTGTATTGTGTGGTATCCTGAACTAATAATATAGAATTACGAATTTGATCTAATTCTTTTTTTAGAAGGAAAAGACCTAAATATATGCTTAAAATTAGTACTCCTAACAATGCTATAAGTATGTGCGTCTTTTTTATTTTTTTGCTGACAACAGCTTCTTTTATCTCTTCATTCATAAAAAAACCTCTCCGAATATTCGGTAGAATAGACGAAGAGGTATAAAATTAATATTATTTTTTTATAGTATTATTACAAAATTAGCGGATTACTTTGAATCTGCGGTTCGGGTAACTTTATTCGGTTGCTCTGCTTTAGCTTTAGCCTCGTTAATTTTCGCAACTAAGCTTTCGTAGCCTAACTCATTCATAAGTTCTCCGGCGATAATAAATGTAGGAGTCCCACCTATGCCGACTGTTCTGGCAAGATTCTGGTTAGCTTGGATAATTTCATTTATCTTATTATCAGTTAAAGCCTTTTTAAGATTAGGAATGTTAACTCCGACTTTACCCGCTAAGCTAAGTAAAGCTTCTTCGTCTTTCTTACCTTTGTCGTTTAGTACCGCTAAGTGGAATGCTAAATATTTACTCTTATCAACTATATTTACCGCTAAAGCATATCTAGCCGCAAGTACTGAGCTTTCGCCTAAAATCGGTAATTCTTTAAACACATATTCTATATCAGGATTCTGTTCAATAATTTTAGATTTAATATTTGAGGTATGTTTACAATAACCGCAATTATAGTCAAAAAATTCAATTACTTTAACTTTAGCATTCTTCATTCCTACTCTCGGGTCATCCTGGTTGTTTTCAAGATCCGCTAAATGAGTTTTTATTTTCTTATCTGATTCAGCAATAGCCTCTTGCATTTTTTTCATTTGATAGTTTTCTAATGATTTAATAATTGCTTCAGGGTTATCTTTAATAACTTTTATAATAGTTTCTTCAAGAGCACTTTCATTTTCTCTGAATTTTTCAGTATTGAGCTTTTCCGCGGAATGAGACTTAGAATAATTAAAATAAGCAAACCCCAGGAAAGCAAAGAATCCTAAGAGAAAAACATAGGTGGATAAAATTCTATAATTCATATTGATGACCGTATTTTATAATTTACTGCAACTTATCTTTTAAAAGTTTTATGAGAATAAGCAAGTGATTTTCTATTTTTTTATTGCTGTTTTAGCTTCTTCGAGTGCGTTCATATAAAATGGGTCTTTGATGTGATCGGGTTTACTGCTTATACTATTAATAAATTTTTTTGCAGTTTTAGTATCTCCGATAATTGCAAATGCACGAGCGAGAGCTATATATGAATAGTCAGTCATATTTTCCTTACCCAAAACAACCCCTAAGCTGTGCCAAGCACTAAAATTTGATCTGTCGACATCAATCGCAGACCGTAAAAGCTCCCCGGCTTTTTTAAGGTCGGAATCGGCGGTAATTAATGCGGAAGCCAGCTCGATTTTGAATATGGTAGATGTATTTTTAAGTTTTAATGCTTTTTCATAATAAGTAATAGACTCGTTAACTTTACCGTTTTCATATAGAAACTGAGCTTTAAGTTCAATAAAGTAAGGATTATTCGGCTCTAATAAAAGCAGTTTATCTATGAACTCAAGTGCGGTTTTTAATTTCCCGATTTTATAATAAGCAATCGAATGTGCATATAGGTCAGGTTTATCAGTGCCCCCATACTTTTTAAAAACTTCCTTAAAGGGAGAAGTAAAAGCAAATACCTTTGCTACAATCATTTTATACCTATGGTTTAAGCTTGCAGGGAGAGCCCCTGAAGATAGGTTGGTATTTTGCTTAATATAATTAATCCTTTCTCTGGAGATCGGGTGGGTAAGAAGATAAGGATTTGAGCCCTTATAAAAAATCCTTTCATTACTGTTTAAGTGGCGAAGTAGCTTAGATAAGCCATCAGGAGACAACTTAATCTTCTCTAAGTATTTAATTGCAGCAGCATCCGCTTGTGATTCCTGTATTCTTGAATGCTTCAAAAAATCCATTTCAGCAGCATGTTTCCCACCCAATGCTACTGCACCGAAGGTTTCAAAATTTCCGCTTAATAACCCTGCGGCAGCTCCCAAAATAGTACTTGCAATCATTTTATTTTTCAAAGATTCCATCTTCTCGCGAGTTAATGAAATATGCCCTAAAGCAATATGAGCACACTCATGGGCGATTACTCCCGCGAGTACATCAGGGTTATCCGAAAAAGTGATTAAATCAGTAAAGATAAAAATATTTGTGTTATCCATTACGAATGCATTAATACTTTTATCGCCTACTATTTTAATTTTTAAATCTTTACCGGGTAAGCCCGCTGCTCTGAAGATCGGTCGCGCAATTTCAGTTATTACTTCTTCCGCCTCTTCATCAATTATTATTTGCATGCCGTGTGCAGTGTTGCATATCAGAAATGCTGCAATAAAAATAATGATTTTCGAAATATGCATTTTTTACTTAGTAGGTTTTGAAGTAGTTTAACTTGAAAATTCTTAGAAATAAAAGAAAAAAGTATTAACAAAATATTATTCCCCCCTATACTCATACTTATAAACATATTATATTGTAAGGATTTAAATGCGCATTGGGAGTTTCAATCTGCCATTTGATAAGGAAGGAATCTTAAACGGAATTTCCGGTTCAAAGCGCAATTTAGATATCTTTTTTGCAGTAGGTGTTCTTTGTATAGTCGGGGTGCTTATCTTTCCGATTCCTCCAATGGTAGTTGATTTTCTTTTAAGTATTTCGATCACACTTTCAGTTTTGATATTAATGACATCGCTTTTTATTGATAGGCCTCTAGATTTTAGTTCGTTTCCTACCGTTTTATTAGTTGTAACCATGCTAAGGCTTTCCTTAAGTATTGCGACCACCAGGCTAATATTAAGTAAAGGACATACCGGCACTAGTGCGGCAGGGCATGTAGTTGAAGCATTCGGTTATTTTGTTATGCAGGGCTCGGTGATAATCGGGGTCATAGTTTTTGCTATTCTTACCATTATAAATTTTATTGTTATTACTAAGGGTTCCGGCAGGATCGCGGAAGTAGCGGCAAGATTCAGCTTAGATGCAATGCCGGGCAAACAAATGGCTATTGATGCCGATCTTTCAGCCGGGTTAATCAGTGAGGAAATAGCTCGCGCTCGTAGAAAGCATTTAGAAGACGAAAATACTTTCTTCGGAGCTATGGATGGTGCTAATAAATTTGTGCGCGGTGATGCTATTGCTGCGTTGCTTATCATATTTATCAACTTTGTTGCCGGTATTATAATCGGTACCGTGCAAATGGATATGAGTTTTGAAAAAGCGCTTACCACATATACCATACTTACTATCGGCGACGGATTGGTTACTCAGATACCGGCATTAATAGTTTCTACAGGGGCAGGTTTACTGGTAACAAAATCAGGCTCTACCGGCTCTGCCGAAAAGGCAATATTTGAGCAGTTGGGAAGTTATCCGAAAGCTTTAGGAGTTAGTTCAGGGTTAATTGCATTTATGGCGATGATGCCTGGAATTCCTGCTGTTCCTTTTCTATTTGTAGCCGGTATAACTTCAGGCCTTGCATATTATTTAAATAAGGCTAAAGCTAAGGTTAAAGCGGATGAAGAGAAAGGAGAGGGTAAAGCCCAAGGTGATGAAAGTGTTGACGGAGCTGCTCCTGAGGATGCTTTGAGTGATACTTTACAAATTGATACTATAAAACTGGAATTAGGTTATGAGTTATTATCTTTAATTAATTATCAAAAAGGCCATAAATTAACTGATCAGATAAAAGCCTTAAGAAAGCAGATTGCCAGAGATATGGGATTCATTATACCTTCAATCAGAATACAGGATAATCTTGAGTTGGATCCGACTACGTATTGTATTAAGATTAAAGATATAGAGTGCGGCAGGTCGAATGTCAGGCCGGAAATGCTGTTAATAATGGAGCCGAAAGGAAAAGCCATTGAGCTTCCGGGAGAAGTCACGACTGAACCTGCGTTCGGGTTAGCTGCTAAGTGGATACTTGAAGATCAAAGAGAAGAAGCACTATTTAAAGAGTATACGGTAGTTGACCCGCCGACAGTTATTATCACTCATTTAACGGAAATTATTAAGGAAAATATAACTGAGTTACTTACCTATAGCCAAACCCAAAAGCTAATCGACGGATTATCCCCCGAACATAAGAAGTTAGCTTCAGAGATCATTCCTTCACAAATTTCTACTACAATTTTACAGAGAATTTTACAGCAGCTTTTAGCCGAAGGAGTATCAATTAGAGATTTATCCACTATTCTTGAAGCTGTTTCCGAGATTTCGGTAAACACCAACAATGCATCAAAAATTGCAGAACACGTGAGAACCAGACTTTCTAAGCAAATCTGCCATACTAATACTAATGAAAAAGGGTATATACCGATAGTTATATTATCGCCTCAATGGGAGCAGGCATTTGCAGATGCAATTACCGGAGATAATGATGAAAAGCAACTTATAATGGCGCCGAGTAAATTGCAGGAATTTGTCGCTTCAATTAATAAAGTTTTAGAGAGGCATGCGCTTGAAGGGGAATTCCCGGTAATTTTAACTTCCTCAAATCTTAGACCTTTTATTAGAGCTATTGTTGAGAGATTAAGGGCAAATATAGTAGTGTTATCGCAAAGCGAAATTCACCCCAAAGCTAAAATTAAAACTATAGGTCAAATTTAATTAAATAATGGAAACACTTTACTCTGTTTTGCTGCCGCTAAGGTTTGATAAGCCTTTTACCTATAAATATACGGGTGAAGATGATTTATCGCACGGGCAGTTAGTTAAAGTTTCTTTCAGAAACACCGAGATAATCGGTGTTATTATAGGTAAAGCCAATGAAAGCCATGGTAAACTTAAGGAAATCAGTAAGGTTTATAGGGGGCTGAAATTTGAAGAAAACCTTATAAAATTTATTGATCGGGTGGCAGATTATAACATGGTACCCAGAGGGTTAATACTTAAAATGGTACTCGGAGGCAATAAGCATTTTGATAAAGAAGTTAAATTTGGAATAGAAGCGCATAAACCCATATCAAACTTAGTGAGCTTAAGAGATGAGCAACAAAGTGCTTTAGCGCTTATTCAAAGAAAATTGTCACAAAATCAATACAGCTCTGTTCTACTTGAAGGTATAACCGGTTCCGGTAAAACGGAAGTTTACTTAAAAGCCGCGGAAGAATTAATTAATCAAGGTAAACAGACGCTGGTGTTATTGCCTGAAATTGTTTTAACCACTCAACTTATGCAAAGATTTGAAGAAAGGTTAGGTTTTAAACCGGTTCAGTGGCATTCAAGCGTTTCTTCTAAGGAAAAAAAAATATATTGGGAGGCGGTTTTCAGCGGTAAAGCAAAGTTTATAGTCGGAGCCAGGAGTGCATTATTTATGCCCTATAAAAATTTAAAGCTGATTATAATTGATGAAGAGCATGACCAATCATATAAGCAGGAAGAAGGAGTAATCTATAATGCTCGAGATATGGCGATTTTAAGAGCAAGCTTGGAGAAAATACCTGTTATTCTCTCTTCAGCCACACCCTCTTTAGAAAGTATATATAACGTTAAGCAAAACAAGTCTGAAAAAGTTTATCTTTCTTCTCGTCACGGAACAGCAACATTACCGGAAATTAAAATAGTTGATTTGAATAAAGAGCAGCTTAATAAAGGAGAATGGATTTCTCCCACCTTAAAAAGTCACCTTGAAGAAATCCTGGCTTCAAAGCAACAATCTTTATTATTCCTTAATCGTAGAGGGTATGCTCCAATTACCTACTGTAGTAACTGCAAAACTAAAGTAGAATGCCCGGACTGTAATTTTTGGATGGTAGAACATAAGAAAAAAGGTATTTTACAATGTCATTACTGTGGGTATTCAATTGAGAAAGTGCAAAAATGCACCAATTGTGGTAGTACCGAAAAAGTTTTTGCCTTAGGCCCGGGAGTGGAAAGAATAGAAGAAGAAATCAGAAAACTTTTGCCTGATGCCAGAACTGTCTTATTTACCAGCGATACTATCGAAAATCATAAAGAAGCTGGAAAGATAATCGATGCAATTATGAACAATGAAGTTGATATTGTAATCGGTACCCAAATGGCGGCAAAAGGGTTGCATTTCCCTAAGCTTAACTTGGTCGGGATAATAGAAGCTGATAAAAACTTAGTCGGCGGAGACATAAGGACACTGGAGCGGACTTATCAGTTGCTGCATCAAGTTTCAGGCAGGGCAGGGAGAGAAGCTGAGAAAGGAGTGGTAATAATTCAAACTTATGAACCGGAAAGCGCATTGCTAAAAAACTTAAGCAACGGAAATAGTGAGAAATTCTATGAAGCGGAGTTAAATGATAGAATGGAAGCTGATATGCCACCCTATTCAAAACTTGCAATTATAACTTTACAATCTATAAGCGAACAAGCTTGCTTGGATACCGCGGATCAAATTGCCGCTCATATTCCTGAAACCGATAATATTATTGTTCTAGGCCCCTCACCTGCTCCGATCTTTATGTTAAGAAAAAGATATCGTTATAGGTTCATTGTTAAGAGTGCAAAAAATATAAATATGCAAAAGATTATTGCTCATTGGCTTTCTAAAATTAACCTCTCTCCAAGAGTTAAGCTTAAGATAGATATTGACCCTTATAGCTTTTTATAAAAGTCATTGTCAAAGCTTGCCGATTTCAAAAGTTCCTTTGGTATCTTTTATAGTATAACCTTTGCTCTCAATTTCTCCTCTTAAAGAGTCGGCTAATTGCCAATTCTTCTCCACCTTAGCCTGCATACGCTCATTTGCCAGCTTTATAATCTCAACAGGTATAGTTTCAACACCTTTTAATAAATTTAAACCTAAAAACTTAGCGTTTCTATAAAGATGAAGCGCCATAGTTTCATTGCCTTTAAAAAATTGATCTGCATAACCATGGAGTCTGGCAAGAGCGGCAGGAGTATTTAAATCGTCTTTTAAGTCTTCTGTTACTTCAAGTGTAGCTGTGGAGTCAAAATCCTCTTTATTAAATTTGCTTAATACGTTTCTGAATCTCTCAACAGCCTTTTTCGCATCATCAATTGCTTTTTGAGTAAAATCTTGAGGCTTGCGATAATGAGTCGTGAGGTAAAAATACCTTAGCACAGTGCCCTCAACTCCTTCACTTAAGGCTTCTCTCACGGTTTTAAAGTTATTTAGGCTTTTGCTCATTTTTTCGCCGTCAACGGTTAAAAAGCCGTTATGTACCCAGTAACGTGCAAATTCAGCGGAATTATTAGCGCATATGCTTTGAGCAATTTCATTTTCATGATGTGGAAAAGTTAAATCTATTCCTCCGCCATGGATATCAAAAATATTACCGAGATGCTTTTTACTCATTGCAGAGCATTCGATATGCCAACCCGGTCTACCCCTACCCCATGGGCTTTCGAAGCTGGCATGGTATTCATTTTCTTTTGCGGGTTTCCATAAAACAAAATCAGCCGGGTGCTTTTTGAAAGGTGCAACCTCTACTCTTGCTCCTGCAATCATTTCTTCAACACTTCTTCTTGAAAGTTTGCCGTACCCCTCAAAAGACTCAATGTTAAAAAGAACATGTCCTTCTACCGGATAAGCAAATCCTTGCTTGATTAGGCTCTCGATCATTTCAATCATCTCTTGGATATGTGCGGTTGCTCTTGGCTCAATTGTCGGAGGAAGACAAGAAATGGCCTCTATATCTTCATGATAATAGTTGGTAATACGAGCGGTTAGGGAGCTGATATCTTCTTTGTTGAGCTCGGAAGCTGTAATGATTTTATCATCGACGTCGGTAATATTGCGAACAAAGGTAACTTTAGGGTACACTTTTTTCAGTAACCTATATAAAATATCAAATACTACGGCAGAGCGTGCATTACCGAGATGAGGACGATCATAAACAGTAGGGCCGCAAACATACATCTTAACATGTAGCGGGTCTATGGGGATAAATTCTTCTTTAACTTTGGTAAGTGTATTAGTTAAAAATATGGACATATTTTTTTATATTACCCAATTTGGATTTAAGGGTTATTTTAAATCAATAAAAGCTTGGTTTCTAAGTTTTAAAAGATAAGCCTTAACTCGGTTATCAAGTTTTCTTTGTTTCAAAGATTCTTTTAATTCCTCATCTTTAGCTAAATTTGAATGGGGTAAATCTTCTTTTTGCTGCGGAGCAGTCTTTCTATCAAGTACTTTTATTATATATACGCTGTCATTCATAATAATGGGCTTGGAAATTTCACCCGGCTTAAGGTTAATTACCGCTTCAGCGAATTCACTAGATAGCTGCTTGATATAAAACCAACCTATCTCTCCTGACTTAGCAGCACTGGAGCTTTGGGAAAAGTTCTTGGCAAGTTTGGCAAAGTCAGCTCCATTTTTAATTTGGTCAGCTAATTGTTCTATTAAATCTTTAGCTTCCTCAATATTATTAGTGCCGGTAAAAATTGCTATTTCTGCAAGTCTTACTCTATCTTCATCTCGAGTTGTAGAGTGAGTTTTTTGTAATAGAGGGGAATCTTTGATATCCTGCTCGGTTACTGCTACAAACGGTTCAATTTGAGTTTTAATAAGTTTCGACCAAAGTAATTGATGCTTTATTTGATTTTCCAGCTCATCTTGAGAAATTCCCGAGTTTTTTAAAAATGCATCAAGTTGGCTAATCTTTAAATTATTATTAGCGGCGATGGTATGAAAAGCACGTTTAATATCTATTTCATCAACTATAATATTTAATTTTTTTGCTTCCTGCTCAAAAAGCTTTTCATCTATTAGCATCTGTAAAACTTGAAATTTTAAAGCTTCTAAAGCTTTCGGGTTGTGAGGCAGATTGTTGGATTTTACAACCAACTCTATTCTTCGATTTAGATCCAGGTCGGTTATCGGCATATGGTTTATGACTGCAACAACTGCTTGTTCGGCAGCATATGAGAGTTGGTAAAAGGCAATAAATATAAATAACAATATTTTTTTCATTCTACTTCTTTTCCTCTAATTAAAATCCTGGAATCTTAACATTTAAAGCATATGTCGTGCTTGGTTTTAAATCATTAAGCTTTGTATGATCTCTTTCTACAATAAAAAATGTCTGTAAGCAATCTCCGAGATAGTTAAGATTTACCCCTTCGGAAATTTTCTTACTTGCTCCGGGAATTTTACCGCCTAATTTTCTCTTTACATATCCCCCAAGCCACCAATCATTATAAATATTATATGAAGCTGTGCTTGTTATATCTTTGCGATAAATTTTATTAAGTTGGTTATTATAGGTTAATATTTTTTTACCGACTTCCATATAATTTATCGACATATTCCATTCAGGTAAATTTAAAGAAGTATATACTTCATTACGCATTACGGAGAGATCTTTGTTATCTAATCTTAATTTATGCACAAGGTATACTTCTTTGATGGGTTGTAAATATACTTTACTTACATAATCGGATCTTTTTTCCGTAAGACCGGAAGCTTTGCCGTAGTTTTCATGCTTTTTAAAATTAATAACTTCTCCGATGGTAAAACCGAGGTTCTCAATATATTTGCTTTTTAAGTTCCCTCTTAAGCCGTAATTTAAACGAGATCCCGTTTCTAATTGGTCATGCCCTAAATACCTGTTGTTACTCATTAAATTTAAAGCAGAAATTTCAAAAAACTGGCTATCCTCATTGGGAATTATATGTGAAGGTTTACGATCACGGGCAATTATGAGATTTGCAATCGGTTCAAGAGTCATTGTTCCGAAATTAGTATGGTTTATAAGAGGTAATCTCCATTCAATATCAAATTGCGGATAAGCCATTGTGGTATTACCTACAGGTTTATCGCCGGTAACTTTTTTAGAGTTGTTACTTTGGTGTACCTGATAATAATCACCTCTAAGGCTTCCGCCTATTTGCAATAACTGCCCGTAGGGTAAAACAACAGGAACTTTGTATCCGACGGTAGAAGATAACCTTTGATATTTTAATCCGGTATTTCTATGCAAATTTAAAGCATCAATATCAAAATAAATTTTTGAGTTATTATACTCTAAGTCTTTATCAAAATAACCTCTCAACCAAGGAACGACTCTAGGAGCTGTCTTCCAATCCGCATCGGTATAAGCCGTATTTAAATTTTGGAAGTATAGAGTATCTAAAAATAAATAATTATTATCCCAAAAATTCCTAACAAACCCATTGGTAGTTAAGATATCTTCCTGGCTAATTTTATACTTTTTAAGATACGTTTTACTCTTATCATATACTCTCATTAAATTAAGACCGATATAACTGTCAAACATAGTGTTTTCTAAAGTAAAGAGAGATTCGAAGTTAATATGACCTCTCACTTGTTTACTGTTTTCAACTACTGTACCGTCTTTTAGAACTTTCTTAGTATTAATCATGCTACCTTCCAAGAGGTATTCACCATGATCGGTTAAGTGCCTGAAATTTCCTTCCAGTAACGGTTGATCTTTTGTAAATAGCCTGACTGATGTAGTTGCATCCATGTTAGGGGCTATGTTCCAGTAATAAGGAGTTTTTATGCTGTAACCGAAGTCATTTGTCCAAGCGAAATTAGGTGATAGAAAGCCGCTCTTACGTTTGGCTCCCGGAGTAGGAGTGACAATATAAGGCGTATATGCAATCGGAGTTCCAAAGGCTTCTAATCTTGCGTGTTTATAAGTAATAGATTCCTTATCCCGGTCAATTAAGGCTTCTTTTGCCCTAATTTGCCATAAGGGTATATTGGGAAACACATTGTTTTCACATATCTTACAGGTTGAGAAGACTACATTGCCCATTTGCATCTTAGTTTTACTGAAAATCTCTACTTCTGATGCGGATATTAAACCGTTCTCGGTAAGTCTTCCTTTAAAATTTAAGGCTCTTCCTTTATATAAAAACCTATCCAGATTTAAAATGTCGGCAAAATAAACGCTGCCGTCCTCTTTAAGAATGGCGATATTTCCTTTAGCGTAATATTTATCTTCTGCCTTATGGTAATGCATTTCTTCAGCTGTTAGAACTTCATTGCCTTGTACAACTATAACATCTCCCTTAAAAATAATGACTTCATCGACATCATTGTAAAAGAGATCGTTATATTCTATATATACCGGTTTATTTCGGGAGCTTACGTAAGTATTGCCGTAACTTATTTTATAGGTAAAGAGTATTAAACCGATAAAAAATAATATTAAACGCTGCATTGTTAATTTCAAATAAAGTAAGTATTGTTATATTTAGCAAAAAATTATAATTTTAACAACTAATTAACTTTGTTAATCATTTGTTGGAAAACAGTAAATAATTTACCGGTAATATGTTCGGAGCATTGTTAGCCTAAGCATTAACCAACTTGCTGTAAGCTTCCATTAAAAGTTTAAGTTTGTGGTTTTTTATATCAAAACCATAGGTGGATTTAGTTGCTGCAATTTGCCCGATAGGCATTATCTCAATAGCCGTGCCTGTAAAAAATGCTGCCTCAGCTTCATTTAAATCTGCAATTTTTATATATTTCTCTATTACTTCCATACCATTAGTCTTAGCAACTTCAATTACGGTTTGCCTGGTAATTCCGTTTAGAAAACAATCCGGGATCGGGGTTAAAAGTTTGTTACCTGAAATAATGAAAAAATTTGAAGTAGTTGCTTCAGTAATGTTTTGGTTTATATCTAGCATGAGAGCATCATCGAATCCTTTTGCGGTAGCTTCATTTTTTACCATGGTTGCAATCATATATATTCCCGATGCTTTGCTTTTAAAAGGCGCACAATCTGCCGGAGGCTTTATCCAATTGCTTATTACAACCTTTGCTCCTCTTTCTCGTATAGTTGTTCTGGATTGTTCAAAAGTTTCCCATCCCGCAATTGCAGTATGCACTTTACAATTATTGCCTGAAATCAGCATAGTCTCACTGCCGAGCCATGCTACTGGTCTTAAATACCCGTCTTTAATATTTTGTTTTTTGATCACGTTAATTGCAGCGAGCTCCAGCTCTTCCAGTGTAAACGGTAGATTATACCCGACAAGTTTTGCCGAATTAATTAACCTTTGCTGATGTTCCCTTAGTTTAAAGGGTTTATAATTATAAACCCTAATACCTTCAAAAACGGTACAGCCGTAATGCAATCCATGAGTAAGAATGTGAATTTTAGCATCTTTCCATTCGACAAAATTGCCGTCAAACCAAATAAAACCTTCCCTTTGATCAAATGGAATAAGAGACATAAAAAACTCCTGTTAATTTATAAGAAGGAAGATATATTAGTTGCAAACTCAAAGCAATAATCTATGGATAAAATTTCAAATATACTGCCTTCAATTAGCGAAATAATTAAAAGATATAAATTAACACCAAACAAAAAGCTTGGGCAGAATTTTATACTTGATACTGATATTACTGACAGAATAGTTTTATCGGCCGGAAATTTAAAAGGGGTTAATGTGCTCGAAATAGGTTCGGGAGCCGGTACTTTAACCAGATCATTATTAGCAAGTAATGCTGAAAAAATTGTTGCCGTTGAAATGGATGTAAACTGTATTAAAGCTTTAGAAACTCTAATTGCTGCAAATGTTGAGCGTTTAAAGGTAGTGCAAGGAGATGCTCTCAAAATTAAGGAGGAGGAGATAATTGGCTACCCTGCTAAGGTGATCGCCAATCTTCCGTATAATATCGGTACCGAGTTAGTATTAAAGTGGATTATAAAAACAAATTTATTTAAGTCTATTACGGTAATGTTGCAGAAGGAAGTAGTGGAAAGAATGTCGGCGATGCCTTCAACTGCACATTACGGGAGGCTCTCAATTATATGCCAATTGTTATGTGAAGTTGAGAAAAAATTCGATGTTGAAGCGCATCATTTTTATCCTCCTCCCAAAGTGACTTCAAGTATAGTAACTATAACCCCGAGAAAAGAACCTCTTTATAATGCAAATATTAGTAAAGTAGAGAAAATGACCCAAATCTTATTTAGTCAACGTAGAAAAATGGTCAGATCTATATTAAAGAATAAAGTTCAAGACCTGGAATCAATGCTTGAGGAGTTAAACATTAATCCGCTTGCAAGACCGGAAAATCTTACTCTTAAAAATTTTTGCGATTTGGGGGATAAAATTATTCCCCTATAAGCTACATTATGAGCTCTTCAACTTGTTTTCTGGCTAGATGTAATTTACTGGGATTTTTTACTGCTATAAAAATTGTATCATCTCCGGCTATAGTGCCTGCTATTTCTGATACCAGGTGAGATTTAGCTTCGATTTCATTATCAATTATAATAGCTATTGAATTGGCCACGCCCGGAATAGTCTTGATTATAAGAAGATTGGGCTCCGAAATATTAATATATTTAATAACTTGCCTAGAGAAAAAGTTTTTTTTCTCTTTTAATTTGTAAATCCCGTTCTCTTTTTCAATATTTAGCTTCTTTAATTTTCTGGATAGTGTAGATTGCTCTACATGTTCTTGCGATAACTCTTCTACCCTAAGCACTAAAGCGTCCTGGCTTGAAATTTTCTCATTTTTTATAATCTCTAAAATCAGCTCTTCAATCATAGACTATGAAGTTATATGTTGCATATATATGCATAATAGATTAACATATCAGCTAAAGAAAAGTCGAGAACAAAAATGAAAAAGAAGCTTATAATATTAGTTCTAGGCCTACTATCAATCGCGCTTATAATGTGCTTAAATCCATTTGCCGAGCATGATAATATAGATAGGAATATAAAAAAAACTTTAGTTATGGGAGTATCTTTAGACTACCCGCCTTTCGAATTTATGCATTTGGGTAAGCCTCAGGGGTTCGATATTGATTTAGCATATATGCTTGCAAATGAGCTTGATTTCAAGCTTGAGATTAAAGACATGGATTTCGGTTCTTTAATCCCTGCGTTAAATAGCAAGCAAATAGATTTTATTATTTCAGCTATGTCGCCTTCTCCCGAGCGTGCCAGAAATGTAGATTTCACTAAATTATATTACCAGGCTAAAATAGAAATTCTAACTCTTGATTCAAAAGATATAGAAGCAATATCCCGATTTGAAAATAAAAAAATCGGAGTACAGATGGGTTCAACTATGGAAGCTTACTTAAAGAAAAAACAAGCGAATATACCCTCTTTGGAAATTTTATCTATCTCCAGAGTTCCTGCATTAATTGAGGAATTAAAAATCGGAAGAATAGACGGAGTTTTATTAGATGCGGAAATTGCAAGAAAAATAATCTCCAGAAACCAGAACTTAAAATCTAAAGTTATTGAGGATTTTATAGGCGGCAATGCAGTTGTCTTACCCTTTAAATCAGAACTCACCGAAGCTTTTAACTATGCTTTGGATAATCTTGAAAAAAAAGGCAAGTTAAAAAGCTTAGAACAAAAATGGATTGTTGAGAGTAAAGAGTAAAAATTTATGATTAATTATGATTTTCAGTGGGTGTTATATATTGTTGAAGGGGTAATCATTACTTTACAGTATTCCCTTACCTCGGTGTTTATCGGGTTTTTCCTCGGGATTATATTCGCCTTTATTATTTTAAGTGAAAATAAAGTACTCTCTTTTCCTGTGAAGCTTTATGTTTCAATAATAAGAGGTACCCCCCTTCTACTGCAATTAAGCATTGTCTATTTTGCCGTGCCTGCCCTTACCGGATATAAGATATCGGCATTTGCTTCCGGAGTTATTGCCTTCTCCATTAATTCAAGTGCCTATATATGCAATATAATTAGAGCCGGAGTTCAAGCAATCGATAAGGGGCAATTTGAGGCAGCCGGGGTTTTAAATATACCTTATTTCTTTATGATGAAAGATATAATTTTACCTCAGGCATTAAAAAATATATTACCTGCACTTATTAATGAAGTAGCCGGTATGATTAAAGAATCCTCAATTATTGCGATAATCGGGGAGGCGGATTTGATGAGAAGGGCGCAAGTAGTTGCTGCTGAGCAGTATACTTATTTTGCTCCGCTTGTTGTCGCCGGGATCTGTTACTATATACTGGTAATTACTTTAACTTATTTTGCTAAAATTTTAGAGACGAGATTACATGCTAAGTATAAATAATTTAACTAAATATTTTGGTGACCACAAAATATTGGACGGGATAAACTTTAAAGTTAGTAGAGGAGAAGTTATTTCTATCATCGGTTCATCGGGAAGCGGTAAATCAACTATTTTAAGATGTATAGCAGGCTTGGAGGGTTATACCCAAGGTGAAATCAAAGTGGCTGCGAATAATAAAAAACATAGCATAGGTATGGTATTTCAAAACTTTTGCCTTTTTCCTAACATGACCGTGTTACAAAATTTGACCTACGCACCGGTTAAAATTTTGAAGAAAAGTAAGCGGGAAGCAGAGGATAAAGCAATAGAGCTACTTAAAAAAGTCGGGCTGGAAACTTCGGCGGATAAATACCCTTCCGCTCTCTCGGGCGGCCAAAAGCAAAGGGCGGCAATTGCAAGAACATTATGTATGGAACCGGAAATCCTGCTTTTCGATGAGCCGACTTCAGCACTTGACCCTGAAAACGTTAAGGAAGTTTTAGAAACCATAAAACAACTCGCGCACACTAATATTACGCTTATTATCGTAACCCATGAAATGTTGTTCGCTAAAGAAATCTCTGACCGGGTTATATTTATCGACGGGGGCAAAATCTTGGAAGATGCCCCTACCTATGAAATATTCAACAACCCTAAGAGTGAACGCCTAAAGCTATTCTTAAAAAATATTTTATAATGATAAATCTTGTTTCGAGCATAATTTATAGTTAATCTCAAAACATTAGGTTCTTATTAAGTACATAAAATAGCTACTTAAATGGAAGCCGTTTATATAAATATTAAGGGGGAAGTAAGTATGACAACTTCGATTAGTTTTTCATCGGACACTAACATTGTCGGTTCTGCAAAAATTGATAATAATCAAGACCAATCCGGTATTGTTTTAAGTGGGAAGGAAATCCATTCCCCTATAGAATTTAAGTGGATTATTTCCGATTTTGTATGGGATCTTTCAAGCGAAGAAGTTGCAAAAAAGGCCGGAGAAGCAATTGATGCGGCGATTGAAAGAGTAAAGGCGTTACGTTCCCAAATAAATATAAAGAAGTTTATTTATGATCCGGCGGCAATGGAAATTGAGAATGAGAATGTGGTGCTTGGGGTGCCTGATCGTTCAGCATCAGGTATTCTGGAAGGTTTAGCAAGAATGAAAGAGCTTACTATGCAAGCTGCTATGGGAAATTCTTTAGATATTGAAATGGGATATTACGATGAGGATGCACATGTAGCTGGACAGGATAGTTTTATAGGTACGACATTCAGTAATAAGGCATTAAATGAAGCTGTATCTAAATACAAAAATTTGAACGATGATATTTTTGACACAGCGATTACAATGGATAACTCCTTAAATACTAATTTTGAGTATTAGATTTTCTGATAATGCTATCTGGCAACCGGCTGTTATATAAAAACAATCGGTTGCTAAGTAAGCCGGCCTAAAAATTTAATCAGCAAAATATTGCTTTTATATTATGCATGTAGTATTTCCTATATTAAAGCATCTTGGTGCGCCATATTTTAAAAGAGCATGCTATGGAAACCAAAAAATCAATAATACCATATTTATTTATTGCCTTCATACTTCTTTATGTGACCTTAGATTCAATCTTTATTTATATTTCCAAAAATTCGTATAATGGGATTATTACGGAAAATGCTTATCAGAAAGGGGTGGATTATAACCGGGTAATTAAAGAAAACGAAGCGCAAAAGAAACTGGGGTGGATCGGTAATCTTAGATATTATTTAGTTGGAAAAAACTTAGTCGAACTTGATTTTACACTTTTTGATAAGAAATATCGTCCGGTTAAGGATGCTGAAGTTGAAGTGCGCATTATGCGGCCGGTAACTGATAAGTATGATACGGTTGTGAAGCTGGAAGAGATTTCTTCGGGAAGGTATTCAAACAAAGTACAGCTGCCTCTTCAGGGACAATGGGAAATAAAGCTGAAAGCCTCTCTTAAAAAAAATGAATTCTTTTTAAATAGAAGAATTACAATCAGCGATAAAGAGGAATGATATATAAACTGATATACTGGGCATATATTAAAGAAAAGTTAAGAAAGCTCCTTGTTCTTTTAAAAAGTTGATAAAAATATATTGCCATAAGTTCGTTTTAGAATTAACATTAAATTATTAGGTAAAGTTTCAATATAAATTTAATCTTTATCTACTACAGAGACATTAGTCTCAATCAAAAAAATCCAAGTAGGAAAAAAATTATGACAACTTCAATTAGTTCGAATTTAATTGCGAACACTACGGGCGCAACAATAGGTAAAACCAGCAGTGCAATCGCAAAAGCCGCTAAGCAATTATCAACGGGAGAAAGAATTACTAAAGCATCGGATGATGCGGCAGGTTTATCGGTTGGTACCGGTTTAAAAATAAGCATGACTGCACTTAAAACCGCTTTAACGGCGACAGGGCAGGCAAATGCAGTGCTCGGGGTGGCTGACGGCGCGGCAACCGGGATTCTGGATGGTTTAACAAGAATGAAAGAACTTACCATGCAAGCTGCAATGGGAAGCTCTTCGGATGTTGAAAGAGGATATTTTGACCAAGAGTTTCAACAGCTTAAGGGGGAACAAAATCGTCTTGTAAAAACCACTACATTTAATAATATAGAATTGCTTGGCGGTTCTGTTTCAAACGGTAAGGGTGTAGAATCAAATACCGCTTCCGCTAGTGAAGGGGCAACCGCTTCCGCAAATATAACTTTTACCGCAACCGTTGGTACTGCTAACGCAGCAGCAGCTTTAAATATAAATGGTGTCGCATTTGATTTCGACTTTACCGGTGCTGCAACAGTTGTAACAGGTGCTAATATAGTAGTTGACGGAACATTAACTACTACTAAAGCAAGTACCATTGCTAACATTATTAACAATGTTGGTGCTGATTATCACTCAACAATGACTGAGCAAAATGCGGCAAGGCTATCTGATCTGGTTGCAACTGCTAACGGTGACACTTTAACTATTACCAGTAAAAAAGAAGGTGTTGCAGGCTCATTCAAGGTAACCGCAGGCGGTGTAGCAAACTCAATGGAGTACATGGTATCTACTTCGGCAGGTGCTAGTTCATATACAGTTGATAATGCCACTGCCGGAACTTTAGCCGGTTATTATTCCGCAGGAGCTACTACCGGGTCTTTAGGTAGAAGCTCGGTAAGCGTGCAAGGTACAATCGGTGATAATATTCTTAAGACCTTAACTCAAACTACTGCAACTTCAGATTGGGTGACCGTAAATGCATCGGATTTAGCAAATGATGATGTTATAAGTGCATTCGGAACAAAGCTTACTTTAAAAGATAAGGTGGAAACTCCTGAATCACAAATTTTAAGAAGTAAGACAAGCGATTTGGAAACTTTAAAAAATATTGCAACATATTTAAATAACTCTAAAGATTCTAATATTGCCAACTATATTTATGAAGCCAGATTGGATTCCGGCAACCTACAAATTAAAACTACCGCAAAAGGTACGACAAGCTCGGCTAACGGTGCAGTTATGGTAATCGATACTACAAGCATATCGGTTAGTGCGGGAACAGCAGGGGTCTCTGATGGGCTTGACGTCTCTCATATTAGTGATAACAAATCTTTTATGGGTAAATTAAACGGTTTTAGTGCGGTTCAAACCGGAAGTAATGCGGTTAAACTAAGTGTAAAAGCCGGTGACTACACTTATGAAGCATATGTAAAAAACACTGCTCCTACTGCAGACTATATCATTAGAATGAAATCTAATGATTTAGACGGTAAAGGCGGTTACTTCGATTTACAATTAGCTGCTAACAACGGTGTTACTGTTGCAAATGAAGCAAATGCCGAAAATTTCGCTAAAAGGATTAATGATGCGGTAGCTCCGCTTAATTTCTATCAAAATAGAGATATCTCTACCTTTGATGCGCAGGGAACTTCAATTGAAGATACCGTAATCACTATGACTTCAAAAAGCTTTGATGCAATTAACGTTGCGGATATTAAAATTGTCGGTTCTACGGAAACTAATGACCAGAAGGCTCAACTCAGTATTACCTTAAGTGACGGGAGAGTATTCTCTAAGTCGGATTTAACTGAAAGTGCGCCCAAAGGACAAAAAATTGAGCTTATCAACACCACCGACAGTAATGAGAAGATCTCTATCATTTGGGGTAAAGATATTAAGTTCATAACTGATACTGAAGTTAACACATTACAGAATGATTTACTTTCCGCATTTAAAGCGAATCAAGCCGGAATGAGCTTCCAAGTCGGAACTAAAACCGACCAGACAATCGATGTTACTTTCGGAGATTTAAGTACTGAAAAACTATTTGCAGGTAAAGATCTGGATCTTAAAACTAAAGAAAGTGCAATAGCAGCCGGAGTAGCAATTGATGCTGCAATTGATATCGTAAAAGGTGAAAGAGCTAGTATCGGTGCACAACAGGCAAGGTTTAACAGTGCTGCATCCAATATTGAAACTACTCTTCAAAACACTGATGCTGCAAGAGCTGTGTATCTTGATACTAACGTTGCCGAATCATCTACTAACTTCGGGCTAGCTCAAGTTAAGATGAATGCGAGCATTTCAGTATTGGCTCAAGTAAATAACTTACCGCAAAGTTTGTTAAAGCTACTTGGTTAATATTTAAAAATAGAAAGCTTGGGGAGAAATACCTCCCCGGGCTTTTTTTTATAATAAATTTAAGTTGTTCAAGTATTTAAATATAGGGAAAAAATGGGGTCAATGTTAAGTTTAGGAAATTTTGATACTATTGCAGGGAAAAAAGTCCTCACCGGCGGAAGCCTGGGGCTTGATGTTAAGTCAATAATCGAAGGCACGGTCTTCCCGAAAAAACTTGAGATTGAAAAAATTGAAGATTCGTTATCAATAACTAATAAAAAATCTTTAGTGTTTAAAGAGATGTCCACATATGTAAAAAACCTGGAGACTTCTGCAAATTTGTTAAAAAATGTAGCGGGTAACAATGATGATATTTTTTCCAAGAGAAACATAACCACAACCATGGGCAACGGTGCCGCAGCGGATAACTTTATTTCAATTAGTGTAAAAAACGGAGCACCGATCGAAAATTTCAGCATTGAAGTTCAAAAAATCGCAAAAGCAAAGATGCAGCAAAGTTGGGCATTTTCTTCAAAGACTGACGGAGTTACCAACGATCCATCCGCACCAGTAAGCGGTGAGTTTAATGCAGGAACTTTTCAAATTAACGGAATTGGTATAACTTTGGATACGGGAGATTCATTAAGCACAATCCAAGACAAAATTAATGCTAAGAGCTCAACAACTAATGTTTCCGCTAAAGTAATTCAGCCAGATATCGGGCAATATAGGCTTATACTCGAATCAAATCTGACGGGGGTGGAAAATGCATATACCCTGAATGACTCGAGCAATGTTTTAAACAACGTCTTTACGCAAGATACGACTAATAACCCGAATTTAGACGTACAAGCCGCTCAAGATGCAGTCATGGTTTATAACGGAAGTATTACGGTAACCAGGTCTTCAAATAAAATTATCGATTTTATCGATAATATAATTTTTACATTGTCGGAAGAGACTAAAGCAGGGGATATTATTAATGTTAGCGTTAGCCCTGATACTAAGCCAGTTCATGATTCAATCACTCAATTTGTAGAAAATTATAATGTACTTACAATCTTTATTCAACAGCAGGATTTTATTGCTGCACAAAAGCCGGATAAAGATGAAACTAATGATGAAAAAACTACCAGACTTGCAAATTTAAAGAAAGATTCATTAGTTAAAACTATTAAATCCAATGTTAAAAATATTATTACCCAAGCAGTGGAGGGTCTTCCCGATTGTAACACTCTTGCAAGTATAGGAATAACATTCGCTAAAAAAGAAACCGCCGTTTTTCAGGAAAATAACTATACAGGCGTTTTAGTGATAAATGATAACAAACTCAATTCCGCACTTTCCGATAATATTGAGGATGTGAAGAAGTTATTCGGATTAAATTTAACTTCCGACTCGGATAATTTATCTTTAGGTGCGAAAAGGGGAACTAATATTGATGTTAGTTCATTTAGTTTTGATATAGATGTCAATAGAGCTGATCCGAAGGATAAAGTACGGGTAACTTATACCTCGCCGACCGATGCATCGCCTGTTACGATTAATGCTTCCCTAACTTTGAAAAATCCTGACGATGTCACACAAGGATATAATATACAAGGAATGGCGGGAACGATTTTGGAGAATTTTGATTTCTCCTATACAGGTAATGGAGTAGAGACAATTAATAGTTCCATAACTCAAGGGTTCGGCGATAAAATCAGCAATTACATAAGTGAGCTTAATAAAGAAGAAGCTTTTATCAAAGCTCAAAAAACATTAACTGACTCAGTAGAAAAATATAAAAAAGAGATTGAAAAAAAGAACGAAGCTATGGATAAGGAAAGAAATTTCCTGCTGGAAAAATATGGTAGGCTTGAAGCTTTATTCAGAGAGCTTAATTCTACATTAGAGTTTTTAGAAGCACAGCAGCAATATTCAACTAAATAATACCAATTAGGGAGCTAATATGATTTCAGGAATTAATTTATTTGCAATCAATGAAGACAAATCTGAAACAAAATATGCAAACCCCTCATACACTAATAAACTAAATAACTATAGTAGTAATAATTTATATAACCCGATAAATGCATTTAGTATATATATTAGAGCTTTTGAGTATGTGGGTAATACATGTAAATCCGTTGGAAACGAGCTGAAGGAAATAAAGAGGGTTGCCGCCGATAAGATCGGTAACCAAAAACAATCCTTGGCACAAAGGAGGTTTGAAGTATATAATAGAATTGATAAATCTCTAAAAATCATTATGGAATTCAGAAAAGTATTTTCTCTTTCCGAAGCGCATGAACTCCGGGTACATTTAAAGGATATCGATGAAAGATTAGCCTTTATTTATGATAGCATTATTTTAGCAAACGCAACTTCAAAAGAAAAATACTTTGAGGAAGCAGGTAGTGTTACTAATTATCTGATCCAATTTTTTATTGCTATGCAAAAAAATATGCATGATTCAGTGCACGCTGCTAATTTAGAAAGTATTGAGCAAAGCAAAGTCGGAAACCTTATATCTTGAAAGCATTTTAAAACTGGATCATAGCAATAGTATTTATTATAATAAGCAAAAAAGCGTTTTTTTATGAAGTATCTTTTTAGCTTAGGTTCCAACCTTTTTGATAGAATTTCTTATCTATCACAAGCAGTAAACAAACTTTCATTTTTAAAAGAATTAAAAGTTTCCTCGGTTTATGAGACTAAAGCCATGTTACTTAGGGGCTATGATCCTGAATGGGATAAAGATTTTTTGAACTTATGTCTAAGCGGGTTTTCTGATATGGATCCTTTTCATATGCTTGGAGTATGTAAACAAATTGAGACAAATTTAGGAAGAGACTTAGCCGCACCCAGGTGGTCTCCGAGGGTGATTGATATTGATATCTTACTTGCCGGTGACTATATAATAAATGATAATAAAATTAATGTCCCGCATCGGGGTATGTTGGAGAGAGAATTTGTTTTAGTTCCTGCGTGCGAAATTGAAGCAAATCTAATTCATCCTATTACAAATAAGCCTTTACAGTATGCTTTAAAAAAGCTACATCTTAACCAAATATCGAAGGTCAAAAAAACTAAATTAGAATTAATAAATGGCTAAGCTAGTTGGAATCCTGAACGTTACTTTAAATTCTTTCTCGGATGGCGGGAAATACGCTGTACCACAGGACGCCGTAAACCGTCTTTACACACTTTTTGAGGAAGGTGCGGATATTGTTGATATCGGAGCAGCTTCAACTACATATGGTGCAGAGCTCGTTACACATCAGGATGAATGGAAAATACTCGAGCCGATTTTAAAATGCCTGGATAAAAAGCCGATAAGTGTTGATACATATAACTATCAAACGGCAGAGAAGGCTATATCATATGGTGCCGAGATAATTAATGATGTATCTTTCGGTTTAAATGATAATATGCTGAAGCTGGTTGCCGAAAGTAAGGTAAAATATATACTAATGTATAGTTTAGTTGTACCTGCAGATAAAAATGTCAGAGTAAATAATATAAATGAAATTGAATATGGTTTTGAAAAGAAAGTTGAAGCATGTTTAAAATACGGTATTGCATTAGATCAGCTGATTATAGATCCGGGAATCGGCTTCGGGACTAACCCCAGACAATCTTTTGAAGTACTGAAAAATTTAGAAAGGTTTAGGAAATTCGGTACCGAGATCCTAATCGGGCATTCCCGCAAATCTTTCTTAGAACTTGTTTCGGATTATCCACCACACGAAAGGGATTTAGAAACTTTAACCGCTTCACTTTACCTAAGAACTCAAGCGGACTATTTAAGAATTCATAATGTAAATTGGCATAGAAGAGCTTTTAAAGTGGCGGAAGCATTAAATTTTTAATCCATTATTAGTGCATTTGTGCTAATGTTCTTATTCAAATAAAATAAATTGAAATAATATGAGCGAGTTTTTATTAGAATTATTTTCCGAGGAAATGCCGGCTAAAATGCTAGCTGCATTTACTGCTGCTTTAGAAAAGAATATAGTCGCTAAATTAGGGCAAAAAGTTGAATCAAAATCTTTTTATACTCCAAGAAGGATTTGTATCCATATTAACGGATTATCAACTGAAGTAGTGGAACAGACGGAGGAAGTAAAAGGACCTAAAGAAAGTGCGCCTGAGGCGGCTTTAGGCGGTTTTATGAGGAAATATAATCTTTCTGACAAATCAGAGTTGGAATTAAGGGAAGGATGTTATTTTTATAAATTCAAACGAGTTCAAAGCGATTTTAAATCAGTACTTGAAGAAACCGTTGAAGTTAGCTTAAATCAAGCTATATGGCCAAAATCAATGAGATGGGGGGATTATGATATCAGGTGGGTAAGGCCGCTGCATTCAATAGTTTGTTTGCTCGATAATGAGGTATTACTGGTTAAATTCGGTCATATAATCGCTTCAAATAAAACTTACGGGCATAGATTCCTCGCGGGTAAGGAAATCACAGTTAACTCTGCAAGTCTTATAGAGTACAGTAAATTACTTAAAGAAAATTTTATAATTTTAGATGCATTAAACAGAAAAGAAATTATACAACAGGAAATCCGAAAAGCCGTATCCGGGAAAAATCTAAGCATTATTGAAGATAATGAGCTTTTAAATGAAGTAGTAAATTTAGTTGAATATCCTGTAGTTTATTTGGGGCAGATTGATGAAAAATTTATGACCCTGCCTGAAGAAGTATTAATTACCACGCTTAGGAACAATCAGCGCTATTTAATGCTGAGAAATAGTACTTCCGGAAAATTAGCTCCATACTTTATCATAGTTTCAAATACTATCGGGCAAGATCAAGGAAAAGAAATCATTCACGGTAACCAGACTGTGCTGGGTGCAAGGTTATTTGATGCCTTGTTCTTTTATGAAAATGATAAAAAAATAAAGTTGGAAAAAAGAATTGAGCAGCTGAAAGCCTTAACTTTTCATAAAGAAATCGGAAGTGTTTATGATAAGATAGAAAGCGTAAAAGCTATCGCTGAAAAATTATCTAACAAGTTACAGGCTGATACTGCAAAAGTTATAAGAGCGGTTAGTTTAATGAAAGCTGATCTTGTAACTGAAATGGTAGGGGAGTTTCCCGAGCTCCAGGGAATTATGGGGTATTATTACGCATTAAATGATGGGGAGGATGAAGATACGGCAATTACGATAAAAGATCATTATAAGCCTTTAGGGCCTAATGATTATGTCCCGACTAATAAAGTCGCGGCAATTGCAGCACTGGCGGATAAGCTTGATACTTTGAATCAAATGTTTGCAATTAATATTAAACCTACCGGATCAAAAGATCCGTTTGCTTTACGTAGAGCAGCAAACGGAGTGGTAAGAATTATTAATGAAAATAACTTTCCGTTGGATATTAAAACTGATTTAGCGGCTTTTAATATCAGAGAAGATGTAATAAATTATATATCGGAACGGGAAGTTATAAGTAATAATATTTAAGTAAGTTGACCACTTAATGTAAGGCTTTTATAGAAATTGATAAAATTTGATTAAAAAAGTAATTAAATAAGATATAATTTACACCAATTTTAAACTTTTTGTTTATAGTTATAGATATGAAAACTACATTTTTAAAAACAGTACTATTTGTTACATTGGTTAGTTTGCTCAACGGGTGTGCGCCTGATCTTTCAAGTAATGTATATACCGGTGATTCAAGGTTAAATTTAACCCTTGAGGGGCAGATTGCTTCGGTGCGTCCAGTTGTTATAAAAGGCTCGGAAAAGCTATCGGATAATGTTATAGGTATAGCCGGAGGCGGTGCTATGGGTGCGGCTGCAGGTGCGGGAATCGGTGCCGGTACCGGTCAGGGTGCAGCTATAGTCGGTGTAGCAATTGCGGGTGCGGTAGTCGGGGCGCTTATTCAGGATAAATTGAGCCAGGCTAACGGCAGCGAATATATCGTAAAAGTTGATATATCTAAACTTAAAAATGTTTACTATGAAGGTAGTTCTGCAATGAGAAATGCAATTTCCACCGCAACAACCAGCGGATTAATTGCAGTTGTTCAGAGCAATGTTCCTCTTCTTCAGGAAGGTCAAAAGGTGTATGTCATTTTTTCAAATTCCGGTGCACGAATTACCCCGGCTCTATAATTAACTAAAATAATATTGAGATTTTTTGATATGCGTCTTTTACTTATATTACCTTTAATTTTAGTGATTATAACTGCTTCAGGTTGTGCAAAAGTTACAAAAGAGCGTCATTCTCCGGATTTTGAAAGTAAAATTAAGGAGTATAATGATGTAGTGGTTCTACCTCCTAAAGTTGAAGTTAATATGGTTGATGTGGTAGGTAAGAAAAAGCGCATGCATGACTATGAAGATTATCTTGAAAATATAATTAAGGAAGAAGTGGTAAAGGCTATTCAAGATAAAGGGTTCAGAGTTAAAAAGTTACATAGAAGAGAGATATGGGAACAACAATTATCCGAAGATTTTGCACGATTGCAGCAATCTTTTAATACAGCAAAGGATAAGCTTTATGCACGTGTTCTATGGGAAGAGGAAAAGGCATTCTCGATATCTGAAAACTTAGGTATACCTGCAATTGTTTTCGGGAAAAAAAATGATAGTAATTTATTACTTTTTATAGAATATGAGGCAGCAGTTAAAACTAACGGCGCCAGAGCTCGTGATTTCATAATAAGTGTACTTACTAATTCAAGTGCCGCCATGGAAAATGATGATACCTCCTATCTTTTAATCGGGATTATTGATGCATTAAGCGGTAATGTTTTATGGAGCAATATAATTTATAGTAATCAAGGTTTATATGCTTCTACCTTTGATAAATTATACTCACGAGATAAAGTGGAAGCTGAGAAGTTAAGATTTATTTTATCTGATATCCTTAAACCGATTTGTAATAATAAGAATTAACGGTAATTATTACCGATGAGCATAGCAGCTATTTGCAAAGAAGGAATTAGCTATTCTTAAGTATAGTTCTACCGGTTTTTAGTCATTCCACATTTCCTTGACCATTTCCTTAAAACTATTACCCCTTTGCTCATAATCTTTCCATTGATCCAATGAAGCGCAAGCCGGAGAAAGTAACACTACTCCGGAATTAATATTGCTCTCTTTAATTAATTCTAAAGACTTTTTCAAAGTACCGGCACATGTATAAGGTATATTATATTTTTTAAGTACCTCGGCAAATTTCGGAGCTGCCGCACCTATTAAGTATACATGTTTTAACCTAGTAAATAAATGTGATAAACATTCAATCCCTTGGTCTTTAGAGACCCCGCCGGCAATCCAGTAAATATTATTAAAAGCTTTAAGAGCATTTTGGGTGGCATCTGTATTAGTGCCTTTGCTGTCATTAATAAATTTAAGTTCTCCTTTTTCAAGTACTAACTCAATTCTATGTTCCAAGCCGTTAAAAGATTTTATTGCCTCTACTATAATTTCCTCTTTAACACCGTTAATTTTAGCCGCCGCATATGCTGCTGCAATATTTTGGGCATTATGTTCTCCCGGTAGTCTTTTTAATTCTTTAATTTCAAATTCTTTTTGAACTCCGGGTGTTATATTATCATAAATTACACTATCTATTATACTTACTCCATTCTCGGTAATTTTTTGTATTGAAATTGGAACAATTTTTTGTTTGCCGTATTTAGCTAAGTAATCAAATATTTTACGCATTTCCAGCGTATCTGTTGAAACAATCGCATAATCATCTGATTTTTGATTTTCAAATATTTTAAGTTTAGCTGCTTTATAGGAATCGAAATCCCCATGGCGATCCAAATGATCAGGAGTAAGGTTGAGAAATACAGCAATATCGAATTTAACTTTATTTAACAACTCAAGTTGAAAAGAAGAAGTTTCCAGTACATATATTCCATCACTGTCCAGAGGTTCTAACTGCAATGCCCCAACTCCGATATTGCCTCCTACTTGTACAACTTGCTTAGCATATTTTAGAATATAGCCGATTAACGCCGTGGTAGTGGATTTACCGTTTGTACCGGTTATTGCAATGTATTTTGACTTGGTGCAAGTCTCATATAATAATTCAATATCAGAAGTGATCGGTATATTCAGCTGCTTAGCTTTTTCAATTATCGGGTGGGGTTTAGGGAAAGTTAAAGGTACTCCCGGGCTTGCAATAACAGCACTTATATTTTTAAAATTGATTTGGTTAATAGCGGGATTAACTATTAAATTTCTTTCAGAGATTGCCTGTTGGTGCAGCATTCCGGCTAAACCGCCGATATTCACGTGCTGCAAATTATCATCTATAGCAATCACTTTGGCTTTTCCGCAAAGTAATGAATGTAACACCGGAAGTCCTGAGCGACCTAGCCCTAAAATTATAACCTCTTGATATCTGAATTTATTTATCGGTATCATAACCCTATCTAAGTTTTAATGTTGATAAGCCAATTAAAGCAAAAATTATAGAGATTATCCAAAAACGCATAACTATTTTTGTTTCCGGCCAACCTAATTTTTCATAATGGTGATGTATCGGTGCCATTTTAAATATACGTTTACCTCTAAGTTTGAATGAGCCGACTTGCAAAATTACGGAGATAGCTTCAATAACAAATAACCCGCCCGTAATAAATAGCACTATCTCATGTTTTGTAATTACACTTATTACCCCGATTGCTCCGCCCAAAGATAAGCTTCCTACATCTCCCATGAATACTTGAGCGGGAGGAGCATTATACCATAAGAACCCCAATCCTGCTCCTATCATTGCGGCACAAAATACCGCAAGCTCACCGGAGTGTGATATATAATGGATTTGGAGATAATTAGCAAAATTAACGTTCCCCGCTAAATAGCTGATAAGTGCAAAACATGCGGAAACTACCATTATCGGACCGATTGCCAATCCATCCAATCCATCGGTCAAATTTACCGCATTAGAGGCTCCCGTCATTACAATCGCAATAAAGGCAAAGTAGAACCATCCTAAGTCCGAAACAAGATGCTTAAAAAATGGAAAAGCCAGCAAGCGCGCATGCTGAGGCTCAGCAATATAGGAAACCATAATACCTGCAATCAATGCTAAACTAAATTGACAAAATAATTTTATCCTTCCCGATACGCCCTTAGAATTTTTGTGTTTTATTTTGAGGTAATCATCTAAAAAGCCAAGGACTCCATAAGAAATAGTGATGAACAACGTTACCCAAATATAAGAATTGCTAAGATCAGCCCATAATAAAACTGAAAAAGTAATACTTAAAATAATTAGAACCCCACCCATAGTGGGCGTTCCTTTTTTGGTAATCAGATGTGATTCCGGGCCATCGGTTCGAATCGGTTGGCCGCCTTCCTGTATAGATTTCAGCCGGTTTATAATTTTATTACCTAATAAAAAACTTACTAATAAAGCTGTAGCTATAGCTCCGCCGCTTCTAAAGGTTAAATATTTAAAAACATTTAACACGGGATAGTAATTTATAAGTAAATTTGCAAGATAATAAAGCATTATTTAAAAATCCCATCATTAATATCAAGTTTAAATATACTAATAAAATTACTTTAAAAAGCTATTATATTAATATGTATTCAGTAAAAAGCTTATAAAAAAATATTGCCAAAAGTGATTTAAAAAGCAATATGAAAGTATGTATATAAACTTAAGAATATATTATTTAAAGGTTTGTTTTATAGTTTTTACACTGATATTATTGCAGAGGCGTAAAATGAAAAAATATTATTTATAGAAATATCAGTAATATAAGTAAGTTTTAAATGCTGGATATTAATAAAATTCTAATATGATTAGATGGTAAATGAGCGATGACCCTTGAATACTTGGAATATTTAAGCAATAAAAGTCCAACTCCCGGGCAGTTAGTAATTATGCTGCATGGTTACGGATCCAATGCTTCCGATCTAATATCTCTTGCCCCTGAGCTTGCGGAATATTTACCCCATGCACATTTTATCTCGCCGAATGCACCCCATCTTTTTGAAGGAGGCGGGGCTGCTTTCCAGTGGTTTAGTTTAACTCAACGTGACGATGAGTTTATGATTAAGGGTGCAAGAGCAGCGGAAAAAATCTTGAACAGCTTTATAGATAAACAGGCTGCTAAATTTAAACTTACTCCTTCTCAGGTTGTGTTATTAGGGTTTTCACAAGGAACTATGATGTCTTTGCATACTGCATTAAGACGGGAAACACCGGTGAGAGCAGTACTGGGTTATTCAGGAATGCTACTCAGCCCGCATTTATTAAAAAATGAAATAAAATCCAGTCCGAGTGTTATGTTAGTACATGGAGCGGAAGATCAAGTATTACCCGCCTCTATGATGACCTTAGCTCAGCATACGCTAAATGATTTAAATGTAGAGTGTAAAACTTTACTTAGGCAAAAGCTTGGCCATGGGATTGATATGGAAGGTATTATAAGCGGCGGCAGGTTCCTACAAGATATATTTTCAAAATAGGGTTATAAATAAAAGAATATGGTTGAACGAAGGGGAAGTGGTTTTTTTAAAAGATGGTGGTGGGCAATTGACTCGGTCTTTCTTATATTCGTACTGATGGTAATTTCCATCGGTGCTGTGCTAATTACTACTGCAAGTCCGGCTGTGGCCGAGAGATTGGGGTTAAGCTCGTTTTATTTTGTAAAAAGACAGTTTATTTTTTTATTGCTGGCAGTTAGCTTAATATTATTAATCTCGACTTTCTCGGAAAAAACTATAAAAAGATTTTCACTCTTCGGTTTCTTATTATTCCTTGCTTTAATGGTAGCGGTATTATTCGTCGGAGATGAAGCTAAAGGTGCGAAGAGATGGGTAACAATCCAAGGGTTTTCCTTGCAGCCTTCAGAGTTTATAAAACCGTTTTTTGCAGTAATAACCGGCTTAATACTATCCGAGCGCTATACTGCATCCAATCTACCGGGCTTTACCATTTGTTCATTCCTCTATCTGGTGATTGCTATTCTTTTAATATTGCAACCTGATATCGGAATGACTATTTCAATCACGGCTGTAACGGCTACTCAATTTTTTATTGCCGGGCTTCCGATCGTTTGGATAATAGTAACGGGAGGGCTTACAATTTTCGGAGCATTCGGTGCTTATCTGTTTTTGCCTCATGTTGCACGTAGAATAGATAGTTTTTTAAACCCGAAAGAAAATGAGAATTATCAGGTGGAGAAATCATTAGAAGCTTACCTGAACGGAGGGTTGTTCGGTAAAGGACCCGGAGAGGGAACGATAAAGAATGTTCTACCGGACTCGCATACTGATTTTATTTTTGCGGTTTCAGGAGAAGAATTAGGGGCTATATTCACTTCGGTAATAATTTTATTGTTTTTTCTGATTGTATTGCGCGGGTTCCTTAAAATTATAAAAGATAATAATTTGTTTTATATATATTCCACTGTAGGATTATTAATGTATTTTGCTTTACAGTCTATTTTTAATATAGGTGTTACACTGCATTTATTCCCGACCAAGGGAATGACGCTGCCGTTTATCAGTTACGGGGGTTCATCAGTGCTTTCTTTTGCCATAATTATAGGAATATCTCTAAGTTTAACTAAGAAACGTTACGGTTCACTGCTGGGATTAAAAAAAGAGTAAAAAGTGCAAAATAGGAAGGGTATATATATTGATCAATTCGCTATACTGAGCCTTTCTATTTCATTGCTTTTACATATTTTTATAGTTTTATGTTTTATATTATATAATCAGCTATTTATTGAAAAAACCCAACCTCTGAGAAATAGCGTATCCGTTATAAATATTAATTTAGTGGGGTCGGATATTAAAACCGGAGAGAGCAACAATTCTCAACAAGAACTGAGAGCCCATCAAGCGTTGTCCATTATAAAAGAAACAGGAAATATTTTAATAGAAAAACCATTGCGAAACAGCGCAAATAAAGAGAGTGTAGAACAGCGGGGAAAAATAAATTCTAAAAATTCTTATGGTATAATTCTTTCGGCACATATTCATAATAACCTTATTAATTTACCTGAAAATATCCCTCCTGATGAAAAAGTGGATATAAGAATAAAAATTGATAAAGCAGGAAATTTGATCGGATATAAAATATTAACTATACATGAAAAAGTAATAAATAATTTTATTAAGCAGTTATTATTAAAATCTTCCCCCTTCCCCAACCCTTTGATTGAAGATAATGATATTAATAGTCTTACTTATGAGCTTTCACTTTTTCTATTTTAATGTTTTTCTGTAAAATATTTATTTATAAACGTTAAAAAATATTGTGTTAGTTTTCAAGCGTATTTGTGAAAAGTTAATAAAAAGTTAATTTTACCCAATAATTTATACTTAAAGTTGTATTATGTACCCCTAAATCATATTGCGATTTAATCATCTTCAACTTAAGGTAGTAATTATAGCTTTTGGGTTAAATAAGATTATGCAACAAAAAGTTTTAGATTTTTTTTCTTTTTATTCTAAGTCCTTTCGGGAATCAAATGCTACAGCTCTTTGTAACATGCATTACCTTCCGAATACCTTTATATTTAATATATTAAATAAGCAAATTAAAGAATTTAAAGCTCCCGGAGATTTACAAAGTTACTTAAAAGAGGAATTAACCGAGCAGCTAAGTATTGAACAAACGGACGAAAATTCCATTGAAATCATGAGAGTGCATTTTATAACTAACAATATGTTAATGGCGGAAGTTGATTGGAGCCATTATTTAAAAGATGCGTCGGATGTAGTGGTTATTAAGTGTTTATTTGTCTTAGTGCTCGTCGGTGAAGAATTGAAGATTGCATCGACTACTTTTGTTTGAATTTATGATTTACCCATAAAATTAAAATTTATTATAAAAAGTTCTTATTAGGCTTTGCCGTTTACCTTTTGTTAATCATTTTTTGCTAGATTTAAAGTTAGTAGCTTAGATAAGGAAAAGGGTTATGGCTTTAAATCAAGATAAAATATTAAAATTCATAGAAGAAGGTAATTTTCAAGGTTTACAAAGTTACCTTAATAAAAACTATCATGATACAGACAGTTTAATATTGCCTGAAGCATATATCAATGCATTTAATAAATTCATAAAGTCTGATGTTAAACATATTACAAATTCTTATAAAATTATAGAACTTTTATATCAGTATTTTACAGATGCGAATGGAAAAATAAAATATGATAATTCTCAGGAATATGAAGGTATAAAAGGATTATTTAAGATATATGAAAAAACCTCAGCTGGTAAAGAGTGTAGTCTTAAAGATGCAGTTGCCGTAACCGAAATTAAAGATTTTAAGATTGATAGTTACCGGAAAAAGTTTGAACTATACCAAGAAAAGCAAACCTTAAGAAATGTATATAAAAAAGCGGATGATTTAATAGAAAGAGATTTGATATATAAAATCAAATATCCTGAAAACACCAGCTTTATAAGGAAACTGCTTAGAATCCCGCCGAGACGTAAATCTGAAGATATTGAAAGTGATTTTAAAAGTAATATTTCTGACATGATTCTTAAATTAAGAGAGGAGATTGGAAAGGATGCCGGATTTAAAGGGGAAAATGGTGAGTTATTACTCTCTCCGTCGGAATTGAATAGAGTTATATATGAAAGAATATTATTGAAAGCCACAAAACAACTTGGATTAAGCCAAGATTTAATTGATAGAACATTAATGGACTTTAATAATATCCAAGTATCGGCAGCTATTAAGTTTATAAATAGTACTTTCGGTAAGGAAAGAGCTATAAAGGCCGGAGAATTAGGCGAAATATTCGAATGGTTGGTTCCTCCCCATCTTTTAAACATGGCGTTTATCGATATAAATGTAAGAGATAAGACAGCAGCAGGGAAGATAATGTCGGAAGCAAAACGGTGGTTTAATAAATCAGAAAACACATATGAGAAATATAACAAAAACTTTACATCCGTCATTGAAGAGAGAAGGAATTCTCTGGAGCAGCAAGCGGAATATTATAAAGATAAGCCGGGAAGAGAGCATTTGTTAGAAGAAACTTTAAAAGGTTTAATAACATATAATAAAAAGCTCGAAAACAGTAGAGGACATACTGCTCTGGAAAGTGCTAAAATTGAGGAATACAAACAGCTATTAGAAAACACACAGAAAAAACTTAATACAACATTGGAAAAAGATAATACTAAAAAGCGTAAGCCAAAAAATAACCTTACCGCATATGAGAAAAAAGGTTTTGAGTTATTATCTCAAATTTCATATTTGAGAGGAGAAAGGCTCCCGGAAGAGAATGAAACATCTAAATATTGGAAAGATATCTATATTTCCGAGCAGGACAAAAGATTTGTTGAAGGCTTTCTCCATTATGCACAAGATAATAAGGAATTTAATTCCAGATTAACTAATGTGCTAAAATCAAAATCAGATTTTGCTACGCAATACGGACGAGAAATCAACCGAATTCGCTCCTTTTCATATAAAACACAAGGTATGGAAAGCATAGTTCATAGTATAACCAAAATTGAAAACATTTTAACAAAGATTGAACAAAGCAGAGATCACAAATTTAATGATAAAGAGAAAATTACTCTTGCCGAAATGGGGAAGTTAAAAAAATTCTTAGAAATTAAAAATATTATTAAATTAATAAAAGATCTTGATAATAAACCACCTTTCGAAGAAACATTAAAATTTCTTGAGGTTCACGATAAAGCAAGCATAATAACCAAGTTAGAGCAGGAATTTGAGAAGAATACTTCGCATAAACCGGGGGATTTGGTTATGGATGTAGCTAAGCGCGTAAGAGAATATTATCTTAATACTCCGGATTTTAAAGATAGGGTAAGAGATTTTATGAGCTCTTATTTACATGCAGCTGTGGCAGATAGGAAAAAGAATAATGAAGTTGTTGTCTCCCACGTTGATGCAATATATTCAAAAGAGAAAGTAAAAATGTCGGAAGTTTTAGCAGAAAAATTCAGAGTATTTCCGGATAAGTTGATAAAGAATAATTTTTTGCAAGGGAAATTAAAAACTGTCCTTAATGCAGGAAATGAAGAAGTTTTAAAAGAAAAATTACAAGAAATGTATGTAAAAATATCAACGGATTTGCATGGCTTATTAGGAAATGAGAACGAAGAAATGCCGTTTGATTATAAAAGAGGTGTTAGAGCATTTGCAGGTGATGCAGTCCCGTCAGGATTAGGTCATAGAGGAAAACAAAATATAAAGGATTGGGCTAAAGGGGTTTTGGAAAAAAAAGAGCATATAGGGCAAAAGATAAAAGATCAAAACGGAGATTATATAATTTGCTCGGAATTCGCAGCTAAGATGACCGTACTATGTTTAGTGGAACTGGAAAACCAATTAGCAAATAAAATTAAAAAAGAGGATCCCACTTTTCAAATGCCTAAAGGAGGTTTGCTTAAAATGCCGTTTCATGAATATGAGGATTTAGGTAAAGTTCACCCGGCAAGATTAGTTAAAGAGCTAAGTAAAAGCGGAGCAATAGAAAAAGTGCCGGAAGCGGAGATGGTAAAGAATATTATAAGAACAAGGTAGTTGAAATTGACAACATAAGGCAATTAAACTAAGTTTGATGCAAAATGAAGTTTGTATATAAGAATGCTAAGAATCACTCTACCTGATGGAAATTTCAAGGAATTTCCGGAACATGTTTCCGGCTTTGAGTTTGCTGAATCAATCAGTAAATCACTGAAAAATGAGGCTATCGCCGTAAAAATTAATGGCGAACTAAAGGATCTGGATACATTGATTACCGAGGATTCAAAGGTTGAGGTTATTACATCGAAGTCGGAAGAAGGCTTGGATATAATCAGGCATGATGCAGCTCATCTTTTAGCACAAGCAGTCAAGGAGCTTTATCCGGAAACTCAGGTAACTATAGGCCCGACCATTGAGAATGGCTTTTATTATGATTTTGCGCGTGAGGAGCCGTTTACTTTAGAAGATTTGGCGAAGATTGAAGCGCACATGAAAAAAATCTCTGCGCGTAACGATAGAGTTACTCGCCGGGTGATGAGCCGTGATGAGGCGATAGAATACTTTAAAAGTTTAGGGGAAAAATATAAAGTTGAGATCATTAAATCTATTCCTGCTCAAGAAGAAATAAAGATTTATTCGCAAGGCGGGTTTGCAGATTTATGCCGAGGCCCTCATTCACCTTCTACCGGTAAAGTTAAAGCCTTTAAGTTAATGAAGCTTGCTGGTGCTTATTGGAGGGGTGACAGCAAAAACCCGATGCTGCAAAGAATATACGGAACCGCTTGGTCAAATGAGGCGGATTTAAAGGCATATTTAAAGCAAATAGAAGAAGCTGAAAAGAGAGATCATAGAAAGCTCGGTAAGGAAATGAATCTTTTTCATTTTCAGGAAGAAGGACCGGGTGTGGTGTTTTGGCATCCTAAGGGGTGGAGTTTATTTCAAAAATTGGTGGAGTATATACGTCAAAAACAAAATGATGCAGGTTTTATGGAAATTGCAACCCCTGAAATTTTAGATCGTTCTTTATGGGAAGCTTCCGGACATTGGGAGAAGTTCCAGGATAATATGTTTATTGCTAAAGCTTCGGATGATGAGAAGGTGTTTGCGATAAAGCCGATGAATTGTCCTGGCGGGGTACAGGTATTTAAACAGGGTATTGTAAGTTATAAGGAGCTCCCTTTAAGATTATCCGAGTTCGGTAAAGTTCATAGGTATGAGCCTTCAGGTTCACTACACGGGTTAATGAGAGTAAGAGGATTTACTCAAGATGATGCGCATGTGTTTTGTACTGAAGACCAGCTAACCGATGAATGCAAAAAGATGTGCAGCTTGATACTTGATATTTATAAAGACTTCGGATTTGAGGAAGTAAGGTTAAAGTTTTCCGATCGGCCGGAAAAAAGGATAGGTAGTGATGAGGTGTGGGATAAATCCGAGAAAGCTTTAAGAGAAGCGATTGAAGCAACCGGCTTGCCTTATACCGTTAACCCGGGTGAAGGTGCATTTTACGGCCCTAAAATAGAGTTTGTTTTAAGGGATGCAATAGGCAGGGATTGGCAACTCGGTACAATTCAAGTTGATTTAAATTTACCAGTAAGGCTCGGTGCGTCTTATATAGGGGAAGACGGTAAAAAACATCACCCTGTAATGATACACAGAGCTATGTTCGGCTCAATAGAAAGATTCTTAGGTATTATGCTTGAGCACTATGCCGGTAAGGTGCCGCTATGGCTATCTCCGGTGCAGGTTGTGATTGCAACTATTACTAACCAAGTTGACCGGTATGCTGAAGAAGTCGCCTTAACTTTAAAAAGGCAAGGTATTCAGGTAGAACTTGACTTAAACAACGATAAAATTAATTATAAGGTACGTAAGCATTCTCTGGCGAAAGTCCCTGTAATTCTTGCGTTGGGTAAGAATGAAATGGAAAAAAGAGAAGTTTCGGTAAGAAGATTAGGGTCTGACTTACAAGAAGTACTTGATTTAAATGATTTTATTAATAAATTAGTACAAGAAGTCAAAAATCACAAAATTAACTAATAAAAGGAGCTGATTATTTCTACTAATAAAGCAAGTGATATAAGGATCAATGAACAGATAAATTCATCCCAAATTAGGTTGATTGATCATGAAGGAAATATGATCGGTATAGTTTTACCGAAGCAAGGATTGGAATTAGCAAGGAGAGTCGGGCTGGATTTAGTTGAGATTTCCCCTAATGCCGAGCCGCCTGTCTGTAAAGTAATGGATTTCGGTAAATATAAATATGAAATCCAAAAAAAGGCACAAGAAGCTAAGAAGAAACAGAAAGTAGTAGAAATTAAAGAAATTAAGATAAGGCCTAATATAGCGGAAGGTGACTACGGGGTAAAACTAAAGAATGCGCGTAAATTTATAGCTGAAGGAAATAAGGTAAGAGTTTCCTTGCAATTTAAAGGTAGAGAAATTACTCATAATGAGCTTGGTTTCGCGGTAATTCAAAAATTCAAGGCGGACATGTCTGACGTAGCTAAAGTAGAGCTTGAACCGAAATTAGAAGGTAAACAAATATTTTTAGTTATCATTCCCAACTAATTTATTGATACCTATTGTTTATTAAGCTTGACATAAGTTCTAAAACATTCTCAAATTAATTATACGGAGAATTTTTTAAGCTTATGTTTTTTAATTTAAGATATATAACCCTTATTGTATATGGGATAATTATTATTGTTTCTTTACTTCTCGGAGTATATTTCAAATATTATACTACTGAGTATTTCGTGCGCGATGTAAGTCAAAAACAAGCACAGGAAACAGCCGATAATTATATAAAATTGATCTGGAATAAATATTATCCGGTTATAGGGTTCTTGGCTGATAAGCCGATAGCTACCGCTGAAACTTTCCCGCAATACCTGAGTTTTGTTGAGGAAAGTAACAGATTCTTTTCATCGAATAATATTACTAAAGTAGTTATATACGGTGCAAACGGTGCTTTATACCAGTCAAATAATTTAGCTTTAAACGAGAAACAAAGTCTTTTCAGTTCTTATTTCTATCCAAATGAAGTTAGTAACTCTTTAGATAAAATAAAAATGATTAAAAGTATTTCAAGCGTTGTAATTCCTTCAGCTGAAATAGCAGACGGAAGAGGGGAGCAAATATCTTTAGTTAAAACTTTTCTTCCGATAGCGCCGCAAAACCCGCTTGAAGAATTAAAAAACCTAGCGGCTAAGGCCGGCGCAACTTTAGAAATTAATTATAATGTCAGCAGCGAATTAAAAGTGATTGAAATCATCCAGTTCACAGCTATTTTCTTTATCATTTCCAGTTTTGGAGTTATTACACTCGGGGTGTTTTTTACCGCCCAGCAAGCAGAGAAAATGATAGAGAAGCAACAAGAAGCAACAGCCGAGCTTTCAGTTGCACGTACTTCCGCCGAAACGCAAAGTAAAGAAAAATCTAAATTCTTAGCTAACGTGACTCACGAGCTTAGAACTCCGCTCAATGCAATTATCGGATTCTCGGAAATTATCAGCAGCGAATCAATGGGGCCGATAAATAACGAACAATATAAAGAATTTATAAGAGATATCCATACCTCCGGACTTCATCTGCTGAGCTTAATTAATGATATTTTAGATTTTTCTAAAGCTGAGGAAAACAAGTTGGATGCTATATTTGAAGACGTTGATCTTACTAAAGTAATTAAAATTTCGCTTAAAATGCTTATGCCTCGTGCCGAAGGGGCAAAAGTTATATTAAAAGACGAATTACCCGAAGAGCATATTATCATTTCAGCGGATAACAAGCGTTTAAAGCAGGTGATTTTGAACCTATTATCCAATTCGGTTAAATTTACTCCCGAAGGCGGTAGCGTAACTATTAAAGCATGGAAGAACCTTGATCTTAACCTTATAATAATTGAAGTGACCGATACCGGGCTTGGTATGGAGCCGCAGGATATAGCGCGTGCCCTTACTCCGTTCGGCCAGATAGATAACAAGTTGAGCAGAAAATATGACGGCACCGGGCTTGGATTGCCGCTAACTAAGAAGTTGGTGGAAATTATGAAAGGTAAATTCGAAATTAAAAGTGAGCCGGGGCTAGGGACTTCCATTACACTCACATTTCCTGTACCGGGCAGCCAAATTGAAGAAGACAAGACTACTCAGTTATAAAGCGAGCCTAAATACGATTATATGTTTTTTTGATATTAGTAATAAAAAAAGCACCCGGCAGGCTGGTAATAATATAAATAGCAAAAGCAACCAAAGCTATAGTTACTCCTATCTCTTCCAATTCAGGATTAATAACCCCGATTCCATATAGAAAGGTTAATTCTCTTAATCCTGCTCCTCCAATAGAAACCGGTAATATTGCAACAATTGAAGCAACTATAAATAATACGGTAAAATTAATGATTTGATTATAACTTAAGCTTTTATTTAAAGCTAAGATGATAAGCAGCACCATTACTACTTGGAATAATTGCACAAAGAAAGAAAATATTGCCGCTCTTAATGCGGTGCCTATATTATCGCGCAATATATATTTTACTCCCAATAAATAACATGGAGTAATCAATATAATGCATAACCAGGTTAAAAGTTTAAGGTAGGGTATCTTATGTAGAAAATCACTAAATAACACTAGGATTAGTCCAAATAAAACTAATATGTAAAAACCGTTTACTCTTTCATATAAAATTATTCTTAAGCTGCTGAGCTTAGAAAATTTCTCCAATTTTGACAATAAATATAATTTATAACCGTCGCCGCCGATCCCTCCCGGCAGCAGAATATTATAAAAGGTACCTAAGTAATATAAAGAAACGGCAAATTTAGCAGATAAAGTCAGCCCGTATTGTTTAAAATAAAATTTACTTCTAAGGCTACTAAGAATCAGAGAAAGGTGCGAGGCAATAATTGCCCCGACCAACAAAGCAATATCCGCATTTTTTAAGTATAAAAAAAGCTTACTGATATCTAACTTTCCAAGTACTAAATAAAAAGCGGTTATACAAACTGATAATTTTATTATTATTATAAAATACTTCTTAAGATTAGTAGAGAGAAGTATTTTTAACACCCTCTACCGCCTTGATTATTAATTCTGGTATTACCGAATGTTACTCCCGCTCTTTGCACATGTGAAGGGGAATCATCCTTTTTTACACGTTGAAGTTTTTCCTTTCTTATGATGATACTTCCTATCCTAACCGGAGCAAAGCCGGAGGTAGGTAAATCCTCTTGTGTAGTTTCGGCGTTGTTACCGATTGGTGCATGAGGTGTAACCTGAGGTATTTTGAATCCTACTACTCTGGTAATAGTATCAGGGTTTATATATATGCGCTGTGGTTTATGAGCGCTCACAACCTCACATGGCTCGGAAGCATCAAGTGAGCTTTCTGTGCCATTTGAACTTGCCGCCTCTATTTGAATGGTTTTTTCTTGCTTCGGCTTACTATATTCCAATCGTTCTTTTAGGGCTTCCTTTTCCCCTGTAATTCTAGCCTTACTATTGGAGCTGGGATAAATTACTGCTATCCTTGAACTTTTACGTACATGAGCATCTAATCCCGTGTTATCGGAAGATGCTTTTTCCTCTCTGCCGTCAGAACCGGGTTCAGGCGTGTTTTTATCTAAATTATGCTCAAGCGTGCCGTAAGCCTCGGCAGGATCGCCAAAAAGGCTGGTTGGCTTAAAACTACTTGGATTACAATGATTAATTCCCTTATGTTGTTTTTTATTTAACATATTCTCTTATCCTCCGTTTCGGGCTTTATTTTTGACCCTTGAAAGTATATCTTGTCAATAGAATTTTAAAATGTAAATTATTTTTTAATAAGCGAATTGTCTTTTAAATTTTTTTCTAAGGTAGTGTAGTTGAGAGAGAAGCCATGTATGCAGAGCTAGGTAATGTTTTTTTATATATTGCATTAATATTATGTATTATTATTGCAGTTTCTCCGCTGTATAAATTAAGTTTAGCATATATAAAAATTGCTTGGTATCTGGTTTTTAGTGTTACTTTCCTAGCTTTTATAAGTTTAATAGTTTGTTTTATTATATCTGATTTTACCGTGCTTAACGTAGTTAATAATTCCCATACCGCAAAACCGCTGGTTTATAAAATATCCGGTGCCTGGGGTAACCATGAGGGATCAATGTTAATGTGGATATGCGCACTTTCCTTCTTTAGTGTAATATTCGCTTATTTGCAAACAACCGATTCATTGCTTATTCGTTATACATTAGTTATTCAGGCAGCTTTGCTTACCTTTTTTATAAGTTTTGTTATATTTACATCAAATCCGTTTCAAAGAATTTTCCCGGCTCCTCTGAACGGCTACGGTTTAAACCCGATATTGCAGGATATAGGTCTTGCTATGCATCCTCCGATGCTATATTTGGGATATGTCGGGTTTTCACTTATTTACAGCGGTGCAATTGCAGCGCTCATTATCGGGGAGTTTAATAAGCAATTTGCGGTTATCTTCAAACCTTTAGTGCTTATGTCATGGGCATTTTTAACATTGGGAATCGGGCTAGGCAGCTGGTGGGCTTATAGAGAGCTCGGATGGGGAGGCTTTTGGTTTTGGGATCCGGTAGAAAATTCTTCACTTATGCCGTGGCTTACTTCTACTGCCTTGATTCATTCTTTAATTGCTTTGGAAAAATTTAATAAATTGAAGCATTGGAATTTATTACTTAGCATATTGACGTTTACTTTAAGTATGGTCGGTACATTTTTAGTCAGATCAAACATTATTACTTCCGTGCACTCATTTGCACAAGACCCGAAGCGTGGTCTTTTTATTTTAATATTTTTAGCAACGGCAACCGGTATAGCTTTAATCTTATATTCAATAAGGGTAAGCAAAATAGTTAATGTCGAAGAAACCGAAGATTACTTGTTTTCACGTAATACCTTTATTGTTTTTAATAATTTAATATTAACCACAGCTGCATTTATAGTGATTTTAGGTACGCTTTATCCTGCCCTGCTTGAAATTGCGGGTGAAGGAAAAATTTCAATAGGTGCGCCGTATTTTAATAGCTTAATCGGCTCTTTAGGTGTTATATCATTATTATTTATTATTATCGGAACTCAATTAAGCTGGGGGAATTCTAAGCTCCGGAAACTCTATAATGATAACAAGGTACCGTTTATTTTAAGTGGGGGTTTTGCCGTCCTTATAAGCTACAAGTTTAAAATTCAATCTTTGTTTACGGTAATAAGTATAACCGGGAGTACATGGTTAATAATTTCTGTTTTAAATTATACTTTAAAGAGAATTAAGCAATTAAACGGAAGCATAATAAGTATGGCATTAGGCCACATCGGGTTTGGGCTTTTAGTGCTGGCTATCACCCTTAATTCAGCTCTGGAAATGGAGGTTGAAAAGCCGCTTAAGGTAAAAGAATACTTAGACCTCGGGAGTTTTAGATTAACTCTGGAAAAGATTAATATACATAGGGGGAAAAACTACATAGCAAGAGTTGCTGAATTTAAAGCATTTAAACATAATAACTTTATAACCACTTTATTGCCGGAAACCAGGTTTTTTCCGGTTGAACTCCAGCAAACTACGGAATCTGCAATTTATAATACCCTATTTTATGATCTATATATAGCAACCGGAGAACTAAATGAAGAAGGGATACTCATGGTAAGAGCATATTATAAACCCATGATCAGCTGGGTTTGGTTTTCTTGCTTATTAATCTTCTTAAGCGGTATGGTGAGCTTATTTAGCAAAATGCTAAATAAGCCTAAAGCTTTGAGAAAGACTAAATAATTTATATTTAGCTTCCCTTTTTATCATCGAATGGTATTTTATTTATGAATTAAATATCATTTAGAGCTTATGTTACAAAGACGATTTTCAAAATTTGCATTATTAGTTCAGGATGCGGCGGAAAAAGGTATATTATTATTGCTTGCAACAATAATGGCATTAATTGTAGCGAACTCAAAGTATTTCGGATGCTACCAGGATATACTGAATCAAACTTTTTCATTATCATACGGAAAACATGTCTTCGAACTTTCACTTCATGCATGGGTTAATGATTTTTTAATGGCAATTTTCTTTTTTCTGGTCGGAATGGAAATAAAGCGAGAAATGATTGAGGGTAACTTAGCTTCAAAAGAGCAGAGAATATTACCGGTGATCTGTGCGATGTTCGGTGTATTAATACCGGTACTTATATACATAAGTTTTAATTATAATGATCCGGTTAAGATTAAGGGCTGGGCGGTTCCCGCTGCAACCGATATTGCTTTTGCTTTAGGTATGCTAAGCTTATTCGGAAGAAATGTTCCCGTATCGCTTAAGGTATTTTTAACAGCTCTTGCAATAATAGATGATTTAATGGCGGTTGTAATTATCGCGCTCTTTTATTCAAATAATTTAGATTTTTCTTATCTTCTTTATATAGGGTTTATTTGCTGTTTAATTGTTTTTCTCGGAAGAGCAGGGTTAGTAAGTGTTCCGTTATATCTAGTACTCGGAATAGGTATGTGGTATTGTTTCTATAAGTCAGGGATACATGCGACTATAGGAGGAGTTGTGCTAGGGTTTTTAATCCCGCTTTACAGAAATGGAAATAAGGGGGATTCTCCTTTAAAAGATCTTGAACAAGGATTACATAAGCTCGTCGCTTATGTTATATTGCCTCTCTTCGCTTTTACAAATAGCGGGTTAAATTTATCAGGGTTAAGCTTCGCTTCTATTAAAGACAGTATACCTCTCGGGATAATCCTAGGGTTGTTCTTCGGTAAACAAATAGGGGTATTTTTATCAGGGCTGTTGTTAATTAAGCTAAAAATCTGTAGAATGCCCGATAGAGCCGGTTATCTACAATTTTACGGTGTAGCTGTTTTATGCGGTATAGGGTTTACTATGAGCTTATTTGTAGGGATATTAGCTTTTGAGCATCATCCTAAGGATTTATCCTTAGTGCGGATGGGAGTTCTTACCGGCTCCTTACTTTGTTCTATTTATAGTGCAATCATACTTCAAATATCAAATCTAAGAAAATAATTAACTTTATGTTCAAAAATTATGAAATAAAAATTGCCCTACGTTATTTAAGAAGTAAACGTAAAGAAGGCTTTATATCGGTAATAAGCGCATTCAGTTTTATAGGAATCGCGCTTGGGGTTGCAACTCTTATAATCGTGATGGCGGTGATGAACGGTTATGAGGTGGAACTCATAAAACGGATATTAGGTATAAACGGCCATATATCAGTTTCTTCGTCTTATGGAAAGATAGAAAAGTATCAAGAGCTCATAAGTGATATAGAAAAAATACCGGGAGTTAAATTCGTAGCGCCTCAGGTGATCGGCCAAGCTATGGCAACCAACAAAGAAAATGCCTCCGGAGTTCTGGTAAGAGGTATGGATGGTACTGACCTTAAAAGAAAGCCTATTATGGATTCAGCGATAAAGGCAGGGAGCTTAAGCGATTATATAGAAGGGAAAGGGATTATTATAGGAACAACTTTAGCTCAAAACCTGAGGGTAAGAGTAGGAAGCGAAGTTAAGCTTATTGCGCCGAGTAGTGATGCAATAGTAATCGGAACCATACCCAGGATGAAGACATTTAAAGTTATAGGCATATTTGATGTCGGTATGTATGAATACAACTCTTCAACAATCTTCATGCCCCTAAATTTTGCGAAAAAGTTTTTTCAGTATTATGATTCAGTTAGTGATATAGAAATAATTGTTGATAAGTTACCCCAAGTAGGAAGAATAAAAAGTGAAATTGCTGCAATTCAAAGTGGATCATTAAACATTATTGATTGGTCAATTACCCACCAAAACTGGATTAATGCTTTAAAAGTTGAGCGTAATGTTATGTTTTTGATTTTGACACTAATAATTATAGTTGCTGCATTTAATATAATATCAAGTTTAATTATGCTGGTTAAGGAGAAAACCAGAAGTATAGCAATACTTAGAACTGTAGGAATGTCAAAAGGCTCGATTATAAAGATTTTTATCTTAAGCGGTTCAGTCATCGGTTTCGTAGGTACTTTTTTAGGAGCGGTTATAGGGGTGGCGTTTAGCTTGAATATAGAGAGAATCAGAATGTTTCTGGAATCTATGACAGGCTTGACTTTATTTGATCCTGTAATATATTACCTTACCCAGTTACCTGTGGATTTAGAAGCGCGCAATGTTATTTCGGTGCTTTTAATATCCTTAGGGTTATCTTTTTTAGCAACCGTTTATCCGGCATGGAAGGCATCTAAACTAATGCCTGCAGAAGCATTGAGGTATGAATAAAATATGGCAAAATCCGAATTTATAAAAATTATCCGAGAAAGAGGATATTTTAACCAATGTACCGACCTCGAAGGGTTGGATGAGTTAATGAGCCAAAGCGGTATAACTGCTTATATAGGGTTTGACTGTACTGCACGCTCGCTTCATATCGGTAGCCTTGTTCAAATTATGCTATTTAGAATTTTACAGCAATGCGGGCACAGACCTGTTGTGCTAATGGGCGGAGGAACAACGAAGATCGGTGATCCAACTGGTAAAGATGAAGCAAGGAAAATACTTCCACAGGAAGAGATTGAAGAAAACAAGCACTCTATCGCACAAGTATTCGGCAAATTTATCAATTTCGGTGACGGCAGTAATGATGCAATTATGGTTGATAATGCAGAGTGGCTGGAAAGTATTAATTATATTGAATTTTTAAGAGACTACGGCAGGCATTTCTCAGTAAACAGAATGCTGACATTCGATAGTGTAAAATTAAGGCTGGAGCGTGAGCAGCCGTTAAGCTTTTTAGAATTTAACTATATGATTTTACAGGCTTATGATTTCGTAGAACTCAATAAACGTTATGGATGTAGGCTTCAACTCGGCGGTTCCGATCAATGGGGAAATATTATAAATGGAGTTGATTTAGGCAGAAGGTTAAAATGCCCTGAGTTATTCGGTATTACCAGTAATCTTATTACCACAAGTTCGGGAGCTAAGATGGGTAAAACCGCTAAGGGAGCGATGTGGCTTAATCCTGATATGCTTTCTCCTTATGATTATTGGCAGTTTTGGCGAAACACCGAAGATGCCGATGTAGAGAAATTTTTAAAAATGTTTACCGAGCTTCCGCTCTCTGAAATCAAAAAGCTTGCCGCACTTCAAGATAAAGAAATTAATGAAGCTAAAATTATTCTGGCTAATGAAGCGACTAAACTTTGTCATGGTGAAGCAGCTGCACTAAGTGCTTATGAAACGGCAAAGAAAACTTTTGAGCAGGGTGCGGTAGGAGAAAACCTACCCATTTGTTATGTAGATTTGGCTGAGTTTAACGGCGGGATTCAAGCGTTTAGGTTATTTAATCTTTCCGGGCTTGCTGCAACGGGTGCGGAAGCTAAACGATTAATTCAAGGAAGCGGAGCGCGCATCAACAATGAACTGATAAACGATGAGCATCGGTTAATAACCGATAAGTTTCTGGTAAACGGAGAAATGAAGCTCTCTGCAGGTAAAAAGAAGCATGCAATTATAAAGGTTAAGCAATAAAAATTTAGCTTAAGGTCGAATTAAATAAGCTGTATGTAATTTAGGTTGTTTGCTATTAAATCAGCCAAGCTTAAAAATTAGCTTGATATTTAGCGACAAAGAATTTAAATTCCTTAGAGCACAAAGGAGAGATGGCCGAGAGGCTTAAGGCGGCGGTTTGCTAAACCGTTGTACGGTTGTAAAGCCGTACCGGGGGTTCGAATCCCCCTCTCTCCGCCATTCTTTAAATTGATTGATTAACTGTTTTATCTTATCTTTAAAGTCTTGCGCTATAACGAATATAAAATATCTCTCTGACTCTCCTGCAATATATGTATAAAATACTCATATTGAGCAAGTAAAGTTTACCAAAATATTTTATTGCCATATTACTTCCCTAACTATAACTATATATCTCTTAAGAATCCATAGGTCAGAAGAAGCAAACCTTAAAATTTATAAACTGACTTCGGTAAACATTCAGGGGTGGTGTATTTTTTATGAATATATAGTAAATTAAATTGGATACCCTACATGTAGGGTATAATATAGTTAAACTATAAAAAATTAAACTAAGTTTGCGTATAAATGACTATGTCATTTATAAAGCGTACGCGCCATAAACAGCGGCTAGGTGCCTGCTTCTTACTATCCTTATTATCTGATTTTCAGTTGTAGGCTATATAGTTATATAAAACTCTATCAATTCTATATTTTGTAGCTGAACGGCACAGTGTAAAATCTCTGAGTTTTTAAGGTTTATCTCTTTTTATAATAAAAGTATTTGGTAATTAATAAGTAAGGAAAAAATAAAGTTTTGCATACAAGGTATTCGTATTAAATAATGGCAAAATTATAATACTAAATATAATAGCCATAATTTAATCAAGCCGACTTAAAATATTATTGCATTAATAAATCAATTTGTTTAATTAATATTTCAGCAATAATAAGTTATTTCTAAGGTTTTTAATAATATTAAATGAATAATATAAAAATATATCCTATCATACTTTGCGGGGGTGTCGGTACCAGGTTATGGCCTCTTTCAAGGACATCTTATCCTAAGCAATTTTTAAACTTATTTAATGACCGAAGCTTGTTACAAGAAGCTGCGCTGAGAGTTAATAATTCAGAAGTTTTCTCTTCATGTATTTTTTTAGGCAATATTGATTATAAATTTTTAATTAAAAACCAAATAGATCGGATTAATATAAAAGATTACAAGCTAATCCTAGAACCATATAGTAAAAACACTGCACCAGCTGTTACATTAGCTGCTTTGCAATTAATGGAATCCGATCCTGAAGCGGTAATGCTTATTATGCCGTCCGATCATTATATCGGCAATAACTCGGCATATCTGCAAGCTATCAAAAAAGCATATTGCCATGCTTTGAACGGGAAGATTATTACTTTCGGTGTTGTTCCGAATTGCGCGCATACAGGTTATGGTTACATACGCAGAGGGAAGCCGGTTGCTGAAGAAAATGATAATATATTTTACATTGAGAAGTTTATAGAGAAACCAAGCGAAGACAAAGTTAAAGAATATATCACCTCAGGCAAGTATAGCTGGAATAGCGGTATGTTTATGGTAAAAGCTAAAACTTATTTGAAGGAATTAAGTAAATATAGGCTTGATATCTATAATGCATGCATTAATACACTCCGGCATTCTAAAGTAATAGGTAATGAAGTAATTTTAGATGCGGAAAGCTTTGTTGATTGTCCTGCTGAGTCTATTGATTACGCAGTTATGGAAAACACTAAGTTAGGGTGGGTGGTGAAAACGGATATCGACTGGAGTGATATAGGTTCGTGGGAGAATGTATGGGATATTAACTCCAAGGATGAAAGCGGCAATGTTTGTAAAGGAGAAGCGATTATAAAAGAATGCCGGGATTCTTATTTCTTTACGCAAGATAAGAAGTTAATAACCGCCTTGGGGCTAAAAGATATAATTGCCATCCAAACCGGTAATGCAACTTTGGTTTTACCGAAATCCCGTGCACAAGAGGTAAAAAAGCTCGTAAGCCAAATAGGGACGGATAACCGGGAAACAGTTGCATATGATACTAAGGTTCCGAAGCCTTGGGGTAGTTATGAGGTATATGCTGATAAGCCTAATTTTAAGATAAAAAAAATAATTATAACTCCGGGTAATAAAATATCATTACAAAGCCATGACCACAGAGCTGAGCACTGGATCGTGATAAAAGGCATAGCTACAGTGACCAGAGGTAAGGAAAAATTCGACTTAAAAGAAAATGAATCCACTTTTATACCTCCTAAAGAAGTGCATAGGCTGGAAAATAAACAAGATATGGATTTACATATTATTGAAGTACAAACAGGCAGCTACTTCGGAGAAGATGATATTGTAAGGTATGATTGATTGATGGATGGATGTATGAAAATATAATTGTTATGTAGGTTTTTACGTAACGAGGTTAGCTGTTATTTTAAACTTTTTCATAAATTTATTAGTTAATAAAAACTTATCTTGTCTAGTAATATAATTTGGAATATAATTCCACTTTAATTAATGAATTATAGTAAAAAGATGGTTTATTGCTCAACTTTTAATAAAAGTCAATGTAAGTTTGATTTTTATAGAATTTTAAATGTTAATAAAAATTCGGATGAAAAGGAGATTAAAAAGGCATTTAAGAAGCTTGCAGTGAAATATCACCCTGATAAAGGTGGGAATAAAGCAAAGTTTATAGAAATAAACAATGCTAAGGATGTTCTTACGGATCCTACCCTTAAGTACTGTTATGATACTACTTGTTCTACTGGTTTCGGCAGCAAGCACTCTTATTCATCTCATGAGGGCTCAAGCTATAGCGGATCTTCCGGTACTGATAAAAATAGCGGTAATAAGAACTCCGACTATGGTAGCTATAGCAAGTCTTCTTCCTCAGGCAGCAAGGATAGTGATGATAAGAACTCCGACTATGGTAGCTATAGCAAGTCTTCTTCCTCAGGCAGCAAGGATAGTGATAATAAGAGCTCCGGCTATAATAGTTACAGCAAATCTTCCTCCTCGGGGGGTAATAATTATGGGGGTTATAAATGGGAATATAAATCTGGCTGTAACTTCAGTTGGTATGAAAATAAGTTAAAGTGTTCAAATGTTAATGATGTTCATGTAAGTCGAGTTCTCGACTTATCATCAAATAAGTTCTCTACCATACTAGGAAAACTTTATGCTTTAGCCACTATTCACCATACCAATTATTTTACAATTAAAGATTCTAACTGTAAGGTAGTGGCAGAAATAAGTGGTAGCCCAGGCAAATTCAGTAAAGCATATCTTGATAATTTTGAAAATTTATTTATACATCACGAGGGATGTAAAAAGGTTAGCTCTAATAATTATATACTCGAATCTTCAAAAGCTTTATTAGCTTCTAGTATAGCATCAATGAAAAATAAATACGAGATTTACAGTGGGTACAAGCACCATATTCATGCATTTAATGGTGCAGGAGATAAGGTAGCGGAAATTAAAGGCGATCCGATGCAGTTTCATACCGAATATTTAAAAAACTTCGATACGCTTTATTTTGCTCATGAAATAATACTCTAGTTTAATTGCCCTTAGCTATAGCTAATAATTTAGCGTACATAATTGCCATTTATAAATGAATAGTATATTATTAGCAGCATTTAATAAATTATTTTGAAACGAGAGAAGTTCTACCCGTATGGGAGTAAGATTTATTTATAATCGGGTTAAAGAAATTATGTGCCGCTTTTTACGTCCCGGGTATCTTATTAAAAAGATTCAGGCGGGTATAAGGTTTAATCTGCTGGTGATCCTGTGTTTACTAACTTTTTGCTCTTTATCGATTCGTATTATACCCGGTATTTTTGGTTTTAAGCTAAAAATATTTTTCACAAGGCTTATTAAAAGAGTGGTTAATAACAGGTGGGTAAAAAGAATTAAGTATTATTTGTTACATCCTGTGTTACTTATCCAAAAAATTAAGATACTCTTTAAAGCATGGTTAAATTTCCTGATTTTATTCTCTATACTCCCCTGTGTAGTATTTATATTTTTACAAAAAAGCTATACTTTTAAACAAAAAATAATAATTGTACCTGCTATTACCTTCAGGCTAATTAGGATAACTTGTCTGAATAGGGTTAAGTATTACTTACCGGGATGGAATACTCCCCCCTTATCTTTAGAGGATTCTATACCATGGAGATTGTCAAGATTTTATTCTTATCAGATATTTGAGTGCTTGGACGTTAAGTATAATATGATGTTTAAGGTAGGGTCATTATTGAAAAGTGCCGGGTATTTTAAACTTTCTTTCAGAATTTTCATATATTTAACAACGCTTAAAAAATATAAAGCTTGTGGTTATTTTGGAATTGCTGACTTACTGCACTTAAAGTATTTATGGAATATACAGTATAGCTGTCTTACCAAAAATTTTATTATTAATGATTTAAATCCAAATATAAAAAAGGTATTGGAAAGCGACCATGTAGTACACCCTTACAAAGAAGTTTCTAAAAGCTTTATAGAATCATGTTATCTAAAAGCTATAAACTTAAAGCCAAGTGAATTTATGTTCAGATGGAGTTTATCAAACTTTTATAATGATATCGGAAGATATAAAGATTCTATAGAGCAATTATCTAAGATAGAATGTAGAGCGAATAATCTTGTAGATACTTTAGTAAAGAAGCAGATACAAAACATTTCCGAGCTTAACGATGAGGAAGATAATTATAAGTTAAGTTCTGAAAGATTTTATAAATGTAAAATCCTCGATTTACAGGATTATAAAATAAAATTTAATAACAAATTAAAAATAATTGATTGTATTAGACATGTTAACCATAAATATTACGAGATTTTTAAGGGGGAAAAGAGTTTAAAGAGTATAATATTAGCTGAGGAAGAAAAATTCTTTTTAGAGATTGAAAATGCTGAATTTATAGGCGCCACTTTAATTGCAGTAGGGAGGAAGTATATACTTAGCGAGACTCATCATGTAGGAATGGTTAATATATTATTATTTTCCGCGCATTTAAACCTTAAAGCTTTAAATTTTGATAAGAAATTTGCTATAGTTGAGCTACCTGATAGAATTAATACTCAAGAAATAAAAGGTATAGTTTTATATATTCCCACTCACTATAATAACTATTACCATTTTATATATGAGTTCATAGCATCTTTGCTTTACTTACTTACCGCTACCACCTTACCTAAAAAAGTGAAAATATTAGTACCGCCTTTATTAGGATGGCAGAAACAGTTGTTAAGCTACTGGGGAGTAGGGGATCTAAATTTTTTAGAATTATCGGGAAAAGAAAATATTATTTTTAACAAGCTTATAATTGTAAGTAATGTTTCAAGGTCTTTATTGCCGTCAAGTACAGCTACTGTCAACTTGGCTGACATTCAAAAAAAACATGCTAACAGCCTTATAGTTTCAGGCGATAGAAAAAGATATTTTCTTATTAGAAAAGGGTATGATAGGAAAATGAATAACTGGAGTAATGTTATAAAAGTTTTAAAAAAGTTTGATTTTATACTTATAAAACCTGAAGATTTTTCTCCCCTGGAATTAACTGAAATATTTTCAAATGCTGAAGTTATCGCTTCCCAAGGAGGAGCAGCCCTTTCTAATATAATTTTTGCACCTAGTAATATAAAAGTTATTATATTAGCCTCATATGATCATTATCAGCCTACTTATAATATTTTAGCTAGTTCTTTAAAACAGAAATCGTATGTCGTTTATAGTGAAGGAGTTTCTCTTCCGTGCAGATATTATCTGTGGAGCCCCTCTGAGTTATTAATTAATAAAAAATCATTTGAGAAAGCTATTAAAGATATTTTATCTGATTAAAGTAGCTTATAAGCTTTAATTATTTGTATTGACTTTGATAGTCTCATTGTTAAATTAAGTTTCTTTCAAAGTATCGGTTTAGCATAGTTTAGTTTATGAGTAAAAGTATTGAAGATATTGCAAACATGGAGCTTAATTATGAAGCTTTCAAGGAATTGGCAAAAAAACAGGATTTAAGTGTGTATGAAAAGATAGGTTTTCCGGATGCTTACAGGCAAGGTTTTGAAAATATTATATTTGAAGATATTAGAAATAAGGCTGATCTACTAAACGGCACTCAAAAAGTAGTTTTGGATATCGGCTCAGGATGCAGCGAATTATCACAAATGATGAAAGATATTTGCAAACGGAATCAGCACAAATTAATAATGAGTGATTCGGAGGAAATGCTCTCATTTCATAAAGATGAGAATTTTATTACCAAAGTACCCGGCCTATTCCCTAGAACCATAGGAGATATAAAAAAATTATTTTCTCAAGTGGATATTATTATTTGTTATAGTGTTTTTCATTATATTTTTCTTGATACGAATGTATGGGATTTTATTGATAAATCGCTATCTTTATTATCGTCAGGAGGCCAGTTTTTAATTGGAGATATACCTAATATCTCTAAAAGAAAGCGTTTTTTCTCAAGTGAGCAGGGGATAAAATTCCACCGAGATTTTATACAAGATAAAAACAGCATACCTGATGTAAAATATAATTTAATTGAAGCGGGAAAAATTGATGATTCAATCATTTATGCTATTATGCAAAGAGCAAACTTAGCTGGGTTTGACGCTTATTTATTACCCCAAAATGCACAGTTACCTATGGCTAACAGAAGGGATGATATGTTGATAAGGAAGCCTTAATGCATAAACATAAGAAATTAATAATAGTTGGTGATAGTGATTTTGCTCAAATTGCTTTTGAGTATTTTACTCATGATTCCGGCTACAAGGTTTATGCATTTGTTGTAGAAAGAGATTATCGGACTAGAGACATATTATTCGGGTTGCCGGTAGTTGATCTGGAGAATATGGCTGATAATTACAATCCTTTAGAATATGAGGTATTCATAGCAGTAACTTATACACAGCTTAATAGAGTGAGAACCAGATTATATCATAAAGTGAAAAGCTTAGGATATAAAATTGCCAGTTATGTAAGCTCAAAAGCATTTATATGGCAGAATGTAAAATACGGAGAAAATATATTTGTATTTGAGAATAATGTTATACAACCGTTTGCAGAGCTGGGAAATAATATAATATTATGGAGCGGAAACCATATAGGGCACCATTCGGTAATTAACGACAATTGCTTTATATCATCCCATGTTGTACTTTCCGGGCATTGTACGGTAAAAGAAAATTGCTTTCTGGGAGTAAATTCTACTGTTGCTAATAATGTCACTATAGCTCCCGATAATTGGATTAGCCCAAATAGCCTTATTACCAAAGATACGGAAGAAAATAAAATATATTTATCCAATAATAGTATATGCTCTGCCGTTCCTGCAAAGAAATTTTTTAAAGTGAAAGAGCAATGAAGTGGATAAAGAAAGGCTTGATTTATGTGCCGGATGGAAGTAGTGACTGGGCAAAAACAACGGCAACATTACCTACTCCTTACCTTAGAAAAGATGGAAGTTTAAGAGTATTCCTGGGCTTCCTTGATGATTTTAATATTGGAAGAATCGGATATGTAGATATAGACCCGGAAAATCCGCAGGTAATATATAAAATTTCTTCTCAACCTGTGCTTAATATCGGAGAAGAAGGTGCATTTGATGATAATGGTGTAGTGCCGTTGTCAATTATTGAATATGAAAATAAGTTATTTTTATATTACGTTGGGTTTCAAAAAGGAGTAAAGGTTCCATACTATATGTTTTGCGGGTTAGCAATTAGCGAGGATGACGGTGATACTTTCTATCGCCATTCTAAAGTACCTATCTTGGATCGTACAAATAATGAGCTTTTTGCAAGATGCGGGGTTTCTGTAATAAGAGATGAAAATATATGGAAAATGTGGTATGTAGGTAGCATAAAAGAAGGTTGGGTATATAAGGAAGATAAAAGTCTGCCTCTATATCAAATTAAATATCTTGAATCACGGGATGGAATAAATTGGGGGTCGGTTGAAGGTAAAAATTGTCTTAATTTTAAAAATGATGATGAGCACGGGTTCGGTAGACCATTTGTAATTAAAGAAGGTAATGTTTACAAGATGTTCTATTCTATTAGAACTTTATCAAAAGGGTATAGAATCGGTTATGGAGAATCCTTAGATGGTGTATCGTGGAAACGTTTGGATGAACAAATAGGAATAGATGTTTCGGATAACGGTTGGGATTCGGAAAGTATATGCTATGCTTTTTTATTTACCTATCAAAACCTGACATATTTATTTTATAATGGAAATAATATGGGAAGAACAGGTTTCGGGTATGCAACTTTAGAAGAAAAAGAATAACTTTATGACCTTTTTTAAATACTAAGAATTATTATTGGTCGCTTGTATAAAATATTAATCTTGAATTCATAAATACTCATTATATGCTATATAAAAATTTGTTAAAAGATAAAAATGAGAGTTGAGCGTTTTAACCCGGTAACCCATACTGATATATGGAATAGCTTCCTGGCAAAGGCTAAAAATTCATTATTTATGTTTGACCGCTCTTTTATGGAGTACCATTCGGATAGGTTCCACGACCACTCTTTATTATTTTTTGAAGAAGGTAGGTTAGTTGCTTTATTGCCGGCTAATGAAAAGGAAAGGGTTCTATTTTCTCATTCAGGGCTTACTTTTGGAGGGGTTATTACTGACCAAGCAATGAAAGCACCTAAAATGCTAGCTATCTTCGGTATATTAAACGATTATTTAAAGACACGGAATTTTAAGAAACTTATATATAAAGCTATTCCTTATATTTATCATACACTTCCGGCTCAAGAAGATTTATATGCATTATTCTATAATAATGCGAAGTGTTACCGGTATGATCTTACCACTACAATTGACCTCACACAACCAATAAACTTTTCTGAAAGAAGAAGGAGAGGAATAAAAAAAGCTCAAAAATCAGGTATTATAGTAAAAGAAAGTCACGATTTAGAAAGTTATTTCTTGATACTTTCTTCATTGCTTCATGAAAAATATAATAAAGTCCCTGTGCATAACTTAAATGAAATTGAATTATTAGCTTCCAGGTTTCCTGAGAATATAAAACTTTATGCTGCTTTTAAAGAAGAGATAATGATTGCCGGAGTATTAATTTTCGAATATCAACAAACCGTTCATGCTCAATATATTGGTAGCAGCCATGAAGGTAAACAATTGCATGCCCTGGATCTAGTATTTCATTACTTAATTACTAAATACTATACCCATAAAAGATATTTTGATTTCGGTATTTCTACTGAAGAAGAAGGAATGTATTTAAATCATGGGCTTATCACTCAAAAAGAAGAGTTTGGCGGAAGAGCTGTTGTGCACCAATTTTTTGAATTAGATATAAGTGCTTAAAATAATAGAATACATAATTAGTAATCAAGGAATATATGAATATAACTTCTACTCAAACCGGATCCTATCCTAAAGTTTCTGTTTTTGTGCCGACCTATAATCATGAGCAGTTTATTGCTGATTGCTTAGATTCCATACTTGCTCAAAATTATTCTAATTTAGAAATAGTATGTGGAGATGATGCTTCTAATGATGGAACTCCGGAAATTTTAAAAAATTATAAAGAGCGCTACCCAAAAGTTATTAAAATTTTTTTAAACAAAACCAACTTAGGCGTAACTAAAAATTGTAATAATTTGCTTGCACAATGTGAAGGGAAATATATAGCGCTTTTTGCCGGGGATGATTTAATGCTGCCGGGTAAGCTTAAAAAGCAAGTAGAGCTACTTGAGCACACGCCAAATTGTGTTCTATGCTACCATAATTTGGATGTTTTTGATTCTCTTACTAACAAAACATTATATTATTATAATAATTCTACAGTAAAGCCTTATGAAGGCAAGGCTGATTTACTTTTAAAACACCAGGTTTTTACCGGGCCTCCTTCCATTATGATTAGAAGTTCTGCTATTCCTCAAGGTGGTTATAATGAGGAAATTTCAACTGTTTCTGATTGGTTGTTTTTTATTGAAGTGGCGAACAAAGGAGAGATAAGATATATTAATGAGACTCTTGCACGGTATCGTCGTCACAAGGGTAGCATCACTTATTCTAATAAATATTATAAGGAAGTTTATGATTCTTTTAATATAATTAGAGGAAAATATCCAAAGCTTGCTAAATATATTTATCTCTCCGAGGGGGCAATATGTTTCCAGCAAGCAGGGGACCGTCTTAAAGAAGGGGATATGGAAGGGTTTTATGAGTTTGTATATAAAGCTTTTAAAAATAGGTATAGGCTAACTATATCTATACCTCTGGTTTTGTTGAAGTTTTTAAGAAAAGTAGGATGCCTGTGTATTATAGATAAAATTGTTAAGAAGGTTTTTTCATTGAGAAATAGCTTAAGAGATTCCAAAGTTAATTGAGTTTTAGGTTAATGTGCTTAGGAAGCTTCCTGCCGTATATTTAAACTTGTTTATAACCATTGTATCTATATATCTTATTAAAAATTATTGTCTTTAATCCTCTTAGTTGCTAACGAATAATCATAAGGAGTATCAATCTCATAAACCTCTAATTCGAAAGATCTAACAGGTAAATTTTCTTCAAAAATCTTATAAATATAACCTTGGCGAGTATTATTAATTTTTAAATCATAAAAATATGCTATTCCACACCATTCATATTCATATTTTTCTGAGGTTGAAAACTTTATAATACGGCTATCTTCAATTTTAGCAAATACTGCTTCCTCGGTTTTTACTTTTGTTACTCCAACAATAGTTTCTTTGCTATTTTGGCATTCTTTAACAAATTTAGAAAAATCATCTTTCTGGATTATAATATCTCCGTCTAAGAAGATGAAAGGTTCATTTAGATGTTGGGTTGCTAAAGCTCCGCTTATAATGTTGCTAGTAGAAGAATACTGGCTATTACGTACAAAAGTTATATCTTTCCTTATTTTGCTAACATGTTCAATAACATCTTCTTCTTTGAATCCAACAACAATTCTGATATCTTCAAAATCTTTTAATAAATCTAACTGATACTCTATAATTTTTTTATCATGGACTTCAACTAAGCACTTTGGCTTATCCATACCAAGTCTGCTTCCCATCCCGGCAGCAAGTATTATAGCATTTTTAGAATATTGCATAAGCTTTTCTCATGATAAGTTACATAATCAGATAATTTAACTAAAGATAGTACAGGCGGGTGAACACCACCAAATGCAATTCTAATATCTCCTTCTTCAAACATAGGAACATCATTCATTCCATCACCTACGACTACTATACGTTCATAACCTTTTTTTCTTAAATCTTTAACTGCTTCTGCTTTATTAATAGCTAGTTTTAGCCCTTTAAGTTTATCTTCTTCATAGTCAGCTTGTGCGGAGTAGTAATTACAGCCGATTTTTTCAACCAGTTTTTTAATCCATATATCTAAATTACCGGTAATAATATAGCAATGCTCCGAGTTATCCTGAATAAACTCAATTATATTGTTTTGCAAAGGCACTTATTCTATAATATTTTGTACCTTTCGGATAGAAATCTCCGATAATAAACGTATTCTGAGTCTAAATGACTGATCAAAAGGTAGGAGCCCATTTACGGTTGCTTGAGTCAATACTGATATTTCAGGTTCAATACCTATTTCTCTTGCAAGCAGAGGGAGCACTTCTCATTTAGTTATAGTACCGTCCATATCGAAACAAAATGCTGTTTTCATTCATTTTCTCTTTAGTATATAAGATTTTTGCCTGGTTTCTGTATTATTCCCTAACTGCTCGGGAAATAACAATTCTTTATCTAAATGGAATCCTGCTAATTCAAAAGTTTTAAATAGTTCTTTATATTCACCATCTGTTCTATATATGGAACTATAATTTGTTTCTAACTTATCAGAATAAAATTTATCTAGTGAAATTCTGTTATTTAAAAGTGAAATTGATTCTCTGATATAGATCTGTGCAGGTTTTTTATATTCGATATAATCTAATAAGTTAGTAAAAATTGCTTTTATGGATGGCTCATTTAAATATATCATAGTAGCAATTATAAAAACTGTATTAAAGCGCTTATCAATTACCTCACCACTATTCTGAAATTGTGAGACTTCGGTATTAACAAAGAAAAAATTATTATTATTTTTTAATTCATTTTGCGCAATTTTAATTAACTCTTCTGAAAAATCTACTCCATAATAGTAGCTTATATTATCTGGTAAAATTTTAGCAACCCTTCCGGCACCGCAACCAAGGTCTAAAATTTTACTATTATTATCAAATTGTAAATTATCTTTAATGATATTTTTTTCAAATTCATTTCTTAGTATAGGGAGCTCTGATTCTTTGCCTTGAAGCATTACCGCATGTAATGGGCTATCAATAGCTTTAGCTCTGGAGTTATAAATATTTCGGATATTATTAAACTCGATTTCCTTATTTCCCCCATAAATTTTCCCATTATCCGTCATTATAGTTTCCTAAAGATTTTAAATCCGCTAAATCCCCCTTCCTCACTTACTTTATCGCTCAAGTGGCCTTCATGTAGAAGTTCGTAACCGATGTTAAAAAATAAATCCCGATAATTAGTTTCCGAACGATATATGGCAGCATAATCACCATTTTCAAAATATGTTGTTTGGTATTTATTAAGAGAATCTTTTACAAATAGTATGCCTTCGGATTTTAGTTTAGCAGTAAGATCATTAATAATTTTATTAACTACTGAATCTTTTAGTATACATGTAAACAGCCCCATGCACATCACGGAATCATATAGCTTATCACCGGAAATATTTTTATCTACTTCTCCTACCATAAAATTAATATTCTTAATTTTATTAACATTTTGGCTATCTTTAGCAATCCGGATAAATTTTTCCGATAAATCAATAGCATCTATATGAGCAACTTTAGGAGCTATTTTAAAATCAAACCAACCATCCCCGCATCCAAGGTCAAGTACTTTAGCATTTTTAGGCAAAAGAGGTAAATAAAGTTCATCGGCTGCTTTTATTTGGTTATAATAACGATCAGGAAATATATCTTTATAGGAATATACACTCCAATTTTTCCAATTATTTTTTGCTTTATGCTCCAGTAATTTTTCTTTAATTTTATTCTTAATAAATCTAAACATTTTTATATATTGATAACAAAGAGTTATATTTCTCTAAGCTTGTATTAACTAAAATATTCATAGAGTCAACCATGTTTAAATCCTGAGGGAGATAATTTACAGCTATTGATACTTCTGTACACCCGATTATTATTAGATCACAGCCTTGTTTATACAGATTGTTAACAACAGAAAAATAAATTGAAGCAGGGTGTTCAGGATCCTTAATGGACAAAGTTCTATGTAGGCCTGCTTTTACATTGTTAATTCCTTTAGTTACTAATTGTTGATGTACTTCATCAGGGTAGATTATCTGCTGATGATTTTGTAGAATATTATCGGCATATATGTTAAATAGCTCCTGTTTCTTACTACCATCAGAACAAATTATGCCAATGGTTGATGAGTTAGAGTGATTATTGTTAATATAATTAAAAGTTTCCTTGATCATATTGATTATCTCAATATCAGCTGCTGCGCTAATCTCATCAATTGCAAAATGTGCAGTATTACATGGCATACATATAAATGAACATCCGAAATTTTTTAACTTTTTTGCAGATTCAATATAATATGGTATAAAGGAATTACCTTTACCTTCTAGATGCAAGCTCCTGCTGGGCGCTTGGGTAGCTTGGTAGAGAACGATCTCAGGATGTTGTTGATTTTGTCTGGCACCACCGCCGGTTACTACCTTTTCAAAGCGATTAGCGATTTCCACACCGGCAGCAACCCCTGCACCTGCAATAATACCAATTTTAGGAACATTATTCACTATTTTGTACCTAATAGTAATTTTTCTATATTTTCGGCAATAAATTTACCTGAGCCGTTAGAAGGTAAGAATAAATACTTGCCCATATCATTCATTCTTTGAGTATAAAGATAGTCATTACTTTGTATAACTACTTCATCAAGAAATTTAATTAACTCTTCCGGTTTTTTTGCTTTATAGTAATTTTTAACTAAATTCTCCCCAAACTCATTAAAGCCTGCATATTGATCGCTAATTAAATGTAATATAGGTTTTTTAGATGGTAAGTATTCAGCTAAGAATGATACACCGTCAGTTATTAATGCATCTGAAGATGTAAATGCATCGAAGTAATCCAACGCATCGCTGTCAATAGCTGTGTTATTATATGATAAAAAATCTTTTTTGTAGTTATTCAACTCTTCCTGTGTCATTAATTCCTTCTCAATCAAGGTATTATACAATAAAGGGTGTGGTCTTAGAACAAAATCTACATTCGGATATTTTTGGGGAAGTTCCAAGTATATATCTTTAAAGCTCAAAAATTGACAGTATCCCGGGGAAGTTGTGCCGTCATCATTATTCCATTCTATAGTCCAATGAGGAGCAATTATTATTCTTTTTACTTTATCGGATTTAGGGCGAGGCCAATAATTATCCGGCTCATTTTGCTCTCCAAGGTAGCAATCAATCTTGGGTTGACCTGAGGCTATACAAGTTTTTTTAGCCCATTCCATAGAATAATATCGAGCAAAATTTTGAATATAATATTCCGACTCAACAAAAATACGAGTACAAAACTGAAAAAAAGGATTTTTATAATGTAAATCATCAGACTTAGAAAGCATGAACCCGTAAGTAATATAGCCGATTTTAGTATACTGAGATACAATGGAAGCATTATAATGATCTACTCTTAAACAATCATAAGGATGTGGGAATAACACTAACTCCGGGTATAAAGTTTTTAAATCAATATAATGATTTTCTTTTATACCGGAAGTGAAATTGATATTATTTTCTTTTAAAAAGTTTGCAATTTTAATATATTTATTTTCTAGAGAACCTGCTTGCCTCGCGTCATTTATCGGGCAAATTAAAATTCTTAATTTTAATTTCTTACTATCTTTTAATGACTCATAAACTGTTTTAAAATTAGCCCATCCTTCAATATTTTCCAAAATAAATATTATATGTTTTTTGCCTATTTTTTTTTCTATATGGATATATATGTCTCTCAATTTCTGTTTGAGCAAACGAAGATTGCAGTATACTTTTTTAATTAGTAATAACATAATAAGCTTTTTTAATTCCCTTTAAAATTAATTTTTTTCTACTGCAAGCCGGGAATGCAATATTATATAGTAAATTTTTCAATCACATTATTAATATTACCTAATTCCATTATCTCCCCATGTTTCATATATATAGCTTTATTACAAAATTTTTGTAGCAATGAAGTATCATGGGAAGAAAGTATCATAATTTTTGATTGCCCTATTAATTTACTTACCCTCTGCTTAGCTTTTTCCATAAAATTTTTATCTCCCACTCCTATCATCTCATCCAATATTAAGATTTCAGGTTCAATACAAGTGGAAACCGCAAAAGCTAAACGTAAATACATGCCTGAAGAATAAGTTCTGAGCGGCATATTTATAAATTCTTCAAGAGCTGCAAACTGAATGATTTCCTCTGCTTTTTGTTCTATCTCTTTAGGAGTCATGCCCATAAATATTCCTCTCAAAAGGATATTCTCGTACCCGGTAGCATCTGCATCCATTCCTAACTGTATATCAGTTAAAGAAGATATTTTCCCTTTAATTTCTATAGAGCCGGCTGTAGGCTCATATATTCCAGACAATACTCTAAGTAATGTTGTTTTACCTGCACCGTTATGCCCAATTACTGCAACTCTATCTCCTTCGTTAATCTCTAAGTTAATATTTGATAAAGCTCTAACTACTACTCTATCATGGCTCTGTTCAATCCTTCCTCCTATAGTACTAAGAATATGCCCCCTTAAGGAACGCGATTTAGCGTTATATATAGGGAAATCAACATTAACGGACTGTAACTTAATATATGACATTTTATAACCAATATACAATGCGTTTACGATATTTAGTAAAAACCATCATAGCAATTACAAGACCTATAATTGTAATACCTGAAGCAATAATCCAGTACATAGACGGTATGGGGCTCCCAAGTATCGGATCTCTTACTAAAGAAAGAAAAATATAAAAAGGATTCATTTGTAACCACCATCTTATATTTTCCGGCATATACTCTATTTTCCAAAATACAGGGGTAATATACAATATAATCTGCATTAAGCTCGGTATTATATTTTGTAGGTCTCTAAACCTGGTTCCGATTACACCCAAAAGTAAAGAAATCCAAATGCCATTTATGATAAATAAAGATAGTCCTAAAAAGCTTTGTAAAATACCAAGCATACTTATATGAATATTAGGAGCATTAAATAAGATAATGATAGGTAATATTATTAAGTTATGCCCTAATATTACTATGTTCCTGGATACGTTTACATATGCAAATGTGCTTTTAGGTAAGGCAACTTGTTTGAGGTAATGCTCTGCAGTAATGAAGATGCTGCTGCTATCATTGATGATTGAATTAATACAGTTCCAAAAAACCATACCTGACGCTACATATAATAAATAACTTGAAATCGGTAACTTAAAAAGATAAGACCAAATAATACCTAATGCAAATATATTAATTGCAGTAGTAAGCGTGAGCCAAAATTGCCCTAAAGTTGATCTTCGGTAACGTTGTTTAATAAGCATTGTACTTATTGTATACCACATATGCCAATTTTTGAAACCTTGGGATAGATCCGTAATTGCTTTTTTAAATTCGCAGTTATTCATTATCAAGCTAAATGCAGTTCTGAAAATTATTTTCGTGATATAAGCTATTACTGCATTATTGTCAACTTATTGGCATGTCTTTATAATCTTATAGGTAAAATTTAATTCCAAACTTTTTATACTTAAGCTTTTACCTTGCCTTATCTTATCCCGGGATAGTTAGATAATTATTCTATCATCATAATATAGTTTTAAGTATTAATAAAATTAGTTACTTATTGTTATCAAAAAAAGTTTTAACAATACTGGCTACATATTCAATTTCTACCTTGCTGTGGTATGGATCTAATGGCAAGCTAATTATCTCATTTGACAGGCTTTCAGAGATAGGAAAATCTCCTTGAGCATATTTTAAATTTCTATAACATATCTGCAAATGGATAGGTACCGGATAATGAATATTATAACCAACTTTATGCGCTTTAAGCCATTCGATAAGCAAAGGGCGTTTGTTATTGAGGACGCGGATTGTATAAACATGCCATACCGGCTTTGCCCATTCCGGAACATATGGTAATACTAGATCTTCAATATTATTCAATCGTTCATAATAAATTTTAGCTAACTGTGCCCTGTTTTGATTCCAGCCTTCTAAGTATTTTAGTTTTGTGCTTAAAAGTTTGGCTTGTATCTCATCCAGCCTGGAATTGGTTCCTAATAAATTATGATGGTATTTTTCTAATGAACCGTAATTGCTTAAACAACGTAACTTTTTAGCTAGTTCGGCATCATTTGTTGTGATCATGCCTCCGTCACCGAACCCTCCGAGATTTTTAGTAGGGTAAAAACTAAAACCTGCCGCATCTCCTAATGAGCCGCATCTTCTAGCTTTATACTCTGCACCGTGTGCTTGTGCAGCATCTTCAAATACTTTGAGATTATATTTTTTAGCTACTGCATTTATCAATTCCATGTCTGCCGGTTGCCCGTATAAATGTACAAGGGCTATGGCTTTGGTATGAGGAGTAATGGCCGCTTCTAATTTTTCAGCACTTATATTATATGTTGCTTCATCCACATCAACCAATATCGGAGTAGCACCTACCTTTGATATCCCTAAAGCCGTAGCTATAAAACTGTTACAAGGGACTATAACTTCATCTCCTTCGCCGATACCCCAAGCTTGCATAGTAATTGAAATAGCATCCAGGCCGTTCCCTACTCCTATAGCAAAATTCACGCCGCAATATTTTGCAAACTCCTGCTCAAAATTTGATAACTCTGAACCGCTGATATAGCAACCTGACTTTAATACTTCCTCACATCCTACTAATAACTCTTGCCCTATATGGTCGTAATATCTTTTTAAATCTAAAAAAGGTACTGCTTGAAGCTTAGTATTTTGTTCCTGTTCCCACTTTTTAAATTCTTCCGGGCTACGAATATAATCATTCTCATCAAAAACTTCCGAAGCAAGAACTAAACAAACAGTGTTAGGTGCAAAATCCGTTATCTCACGCCAATAACCCGGAGGAACAAGCACCGCAGAACTAGGCTGATCTAAGTAGAACTGGTGTTTTTCTCCTTTGCCGATAAAGGTAAGTTTAAAACTGCCTGCAATAGGTATCATGCACTGCCATAATGTCTTATGAGCATGAAATCCCCGAGCTATATTCTCATGATTATTATATATATAGTATATACGTTTGATGGTAAAAGGAAAATCTTCCTGGAATTGTGCTGAAGTGAGAATACCTCTTTCATCTTCTATACTTTTTAAACTTATTTGGGTAGGTGTATTGCACAAATTATTTTTCATTTAGTACCTGGAGTAGATATTTTTTATATATAGAGCCATCCTTATATTGTTTAGTAAGTGCTTTAAAAGCTTCTTTTGATATAAACCCTTTACGTAGTGCCACTTCTTCTAAGCACCCGAGCTTTAATCCCTGATGCTTTTCAATCATGCTTATTAATAAAGTTGCATCAAGTAATGCCTCAGGCGTACCGGCATCAAGCCAAGTTGTCCCTCTGGGTAAAGTAATTACCGATAGCTCTCTTTTTTGTAAATACAACATATTTAAATCAGTGATTTCCAGCTCTCCGCGTCGGGAAGGTTTAAGCATTTTTGAGTATTGTACTACAGTATTATCATAAAAATATAGCCCTACTACAGCATAGTTTGATTTAGGGTTTTTCGGTTTTTCTTCTAAAGAGAGAATTTTTAAGGAATCGTCAAATTCTACTACCCCGAAACGCTCAGGGTCTGAGACATGGTGAGCTAATATTTTTGCGCCTTGGAGAGGTTGGTTAACCGCTTCTTTTAGTATGGAAAATTGATGCCCCATTGAGAATATATTATCTCCAAGTATAAGACATACATTATCATTCCCTATAAATTGTTCTCCAATAATAAAAGCTTCCGGAATACCATTTGGGGCAGATTGTTCGGCATACCGGAGCTTAATACCTAAATCACTGCCGTCACCTAAAAATAATTCTATTGAAGGCAAATCCTGCGGAGTACTGATAATAAGTATATCAGTAATATCAAGCATCATGAGCATTGATAGCGGATAACATATCATTGGCTTATCATACACAGGTACCAATTGTTTACTTATCACTTTAGTAATCGGGTAAAGCCTGGTTCCGCTTCCTCCGGCTAATATAATTCCTTTCATATCTAATAATATGTTATTATATTTTTCTAAAAAAATCTTGCATGCAGTATTATATATACTATAGAAAATTAAGTCATTAACAAAATTTAACATATAGTAACCATATTATGATCAATAAGAATATACTAGTTACCGGAGGAGCGGGGTTTATCGGGAGCCATTTTGTAGATTCGGCTTTAGATGAAGGCTTTAATATAGTAGTTTTAGATGCCTTAACTTATGCAGCTGATTTAAATAACCTCAAGCATGCTCAAAACCATAAAAATTTCCGATTCATACAAGGTGATATCAGCGATGAGAAGCTAGTCAGCGACTTACTAGTAAAGCATAAGATTATGAAGATATTTAATTTCGCTGCTGAAACACATGTAGATAATTCCATATATAATCCTGAAGTATTTATCACTACTAATATAGTGGGGACTTCCAAGTTATTAAGTGCCTCTCTCCATTATTGGCAAACTTTAAAGAATAAAGAGGATTTTAGATTTATTCATGTTTCAACCGATGAAGTGTTCGGAGATTTAAAAGAAGGTGAACCTGCATTTCATGAATCAACTTCTTATTCTCCTAATTCTCCTTACTCTGCTTCAAAGGCTGCAAGTGATCATCTTGTGCGTGCTTGGGGGAAAACTTATAAATTACCTGTCATAACGACTTATTGTTCGAACAATTATGGTTCTCGGCAACATTCGGAGAAACTTATCCCGTATATGATTAAATGTGCCTTGGCTGACAAGCCTTTACCGATATACGGTTCCGGCCAAAACATAAGAGACTGGTTATATGTTAAAGACCATTGCAGGGGAGTTTTATTAGCAGGTTTAAAAGGTAAGCCGGGTGAAACCTATTGTTTCGGAGGAAATAATCAAATAACGAATTTGGAAATTGTAAAGCATATTTGTAAAATATTAGATAATTTAAAACCGAGAAGTGACGGTGATTCATATTCAAAGCTGATTAGTTTTGTAAAAGACAGGCCTGGTCATGATCTTCGTTATCATGTTAATTTTACTAAGGCGGCTGAAGAACTTGGATATAAACCCGAGCAAGATTTTGAGAAACTTTTAAAAGAGACCATTGCTTATTATATAAATGATTTGCAATGAATTTTAAATCTTTGTAAATTACTTTAAATAAAAAAATTGATATAAGACGAAATGAGTAAAGAAGAGATAAAAAGCTCTGCATTAAATGGAAGAGGTATGAGAGATTATTATGTATATGCTTTGCTTTTATTTTTTGCTGTCGTAAATTATATATCAGGTTACCCGGGGGGTATGACCACTGATTCAACAGACCAATTCGCTCAAAGTATTAATTACAATTTTAATTCACACCATCCACCTATAATGTCAATGTTATGGTCTGTTTTCAATCATATCACTCAAGGGCCGCAATTAATGTTAGCATTCCATATAATATTATTATGGAGTAGCACCTTAATTTTTTATAAGACTTTTAAGCGTAAATATCCTAAGCTTGCGCTACTATTTATTATTATACCTTTATTTCCGGCGATTCTGTCACAGTCGACAATGATATGGAAAGACATCAGCTTCTCTTTGACATTTTTATTGGTAATCTCTATTGCTTGCTATTATACCATGGCAAAAGAAAAGCCATCTATTCTTGTAAATTTATTTTTGCTGATTATGATTTTTTACGGCACGGGCGTAAAATTTCAAGCTAAGTTTATTACCCCTATAATCATATTATGGCTAGTGTGGCTTAACTGTAAAGCTTTAATAAGGAAAATTGTATTTTTTACCGTGCTCGGGAGTAGCTTAGTAATAGGGGGTAACATAGGTATTATTAAACTTTTCTCAAAAGAGAGTCCTTCGGAGCAGTTAAGACAAATATTTGATATAGCAGGAATAAGTGTAATTACCGATCAAAACCTCTTCCCTGATTTTATAAAAAACAATCCTTTATTTTCATGGGAAAAAGTAAAGCAAAATTATACTCCTAAACTAGTAAACGCTTTAGTTTATACTCCTGATACCAAAATATTTAACATGACTAATTCTCAAGCAGATATAGAAGAGCTAAACAGAGCTTTATTTAACGGTATTACGAGACATCCTTTAGCTTACTTAGAGCATAGATTTTTAAACCTGAGAAGTAATTTAAAAGGCAAAAAGTATTCTCATTATGCCATAGTTGAGGAAATACATACCCAACCTTACGGAGTAAAAAATAATAATGGTATGTTGAAAAGAATTATAGTAAAATATATCAAAACTTTTCCTGTTATTTTCGCTGCAAACGGCTTTGCCTTTATACTAGTCGTAGTAGGGATATGCTATTTAGCTAGGATTTATTATCAAGGCTATTTTTATTACTTTGAGGAAGCTAAAGTACTACTATCTATATTTATGATTTGTTTAGTTTTTACTATAACATTATTTTTTACAACTATGGCAGCTGATTACCGTTATTATTATATAGTAAGGTTATTAAGTTATTTTTCTATCCCAATTATATTTATGTTGAGATATAATATTCGATATATTAGCAAACTTTAAAATGAATAAAAATATAGATATAAAAAAAGTTCTTTTTGTTGTCGATGTGCGAGGTTGGGCTTTTGATCAGGTTGCACGGTATGTTACCAAAGTTTTACAGGATAAATATCAATGTGAAGTAGTATATACCGAAGATTTTACACCTAAATCTTTTCTAAAATGGTTCGCTCGGCAGTCTGGATATGCTGTTGTTCATTTTTTCTATAGGGGTTACTTATTACATTTAATTCATTTAATAGCTAACGAAACCGAAAATAGTAAAAAATATGTTTATTCATTATGTAATACTGCGGTTACCACTCATGTTCCCGATCACCTTTTTATTAATAATGAGCCGGAAATACTTCAGTATAATCTGTTATATAAATTTGTTGATAGTTACTTTGTCACCTCACAAAAACTTAAAAAATTATATGAAAATATTTCACAGTATCCCTCTCCGGAGCAGGTAATATTTGACAATATTAAAATACCTGAATTCTCTACTAATAAAGAGCAGCATGATCAACCTAATGATATCTTGCATATTTTATGGGCAGGAAATAGTGCTTGGAAAATTAATTCCGAAAAGGACTATAAAGGGTTAAATAGTATTATATTGCCTGCAATTAAAATTTTAGAGCAACGCAAAATACCTATCAAAATCAGTATTTTTGATAAGGCAAAAAGCCCTGCTTCGAAAGAAGAAATACTTAACACCCTGTCTAAAGCGGATATAGTATTAATCGCTTCAGTCGCCGAAGGGACACCTTTGCCGTTAATAGAGGCCATGGCAGCAGGATGTGCCGTTATCTCCACCGATGTCGGTATAGTGAAGGAGATATTACCTGAAATTCAACAGCAATTTATTGTTGCTCGTACCCCTGATGATTTTGTGCAAGCAATAGAGTATTTGCATCATAACCGCGATATATTAAACCAAATATGCCGGCAAAATATCCAATCGTATAAGAAACATTTTAATAACCCGAGCATCTTTAAAGATCGCTGGGATAAATTTCTTACCAAAGCTATTATAAATTCAGCTTCCCTGGAATCATATCAAAGAAAATTAAATATTGTAAAAAATTATAGACTTGCAAATAAGAAGAATTTAGCTCATAAAGCAGTAGATTCTATATATACCAACCTATTAAGCAATAAGCTGATTAAAGTTTATGCGACAAAAGCACTATATAGCCCTTATACGGGTAAATTTGCTCGTTGGCTTCTGGATAACGTTCAAAGCTTTAGGTTAAAGAATGAATATAATTCTTATATTACGCAAATATTAGAGGAGATTCACAACAAATCCCTTAAACAAAAAATTTCTTTATTAGTGATTTTTTCGCCGTACTCCCCCGGTGTTAAGCATTCTACTTTAGGTTTGTTTGAGAATGCGTTGCCCTTTCCTTTTGCGGAACATGAAAACCCGGAAGTACCGCAACCGAAAAAGTTAATTGATCAAGTTGCAAGAGCCCTATTAGATTTAAATATAGCTAACATAGTAATTTCAGAGGGTACTACCTCCCATTTGCAATTAGTTAAAAGATTAAGAGAGTTATCGTTTAATAAACCAAAAATCTTTTTTTTATGGCGCGGTTCTCCTACGCAATGGGTAGAGCAAAAACATTATCAGCATTTTTACTCTTGGTTAGAGCTCTACAATGATAAAAAAATACAAGGGTTTATCATATTAAAAAAAGGGTTAGAAAAAGTTTTAGAGTGTCTCGATATAAAATCATATTTACTACAAAATATAATACCTAGTCCTAAAAACATTGTAAACAAAGCTTGGAACCATCCAGTGCCTCCCTTTATTATTGGCTTATGGAACGATTCATTTCAATGGGATAAAAATATTTATTCACAATTACTTGCTGCTAGATGCGTTCAAGAAAGTTTATTATTAACTAATGCTGCTTTATCTAACATCCAATGGATGGCTGATGATAAAAAAATAAAATTTTATCCGGGTAAGATGAGCCGAGAAGATATATTTAATAATATGGCCGGAACTCATGTAACACTTTATGCTACTCATACGGAATGCTCACCTATGGTAGCTTTAGAAAGCATAAGTGTAGGAACACCTTGTATTGTCGGCTCTACTTCGGGTTTATATGATGATGACCCGATTTTATATAAAGGTCTAACGGTAAATAGGGTAGATTGCCCGCTTACTATTGCAAAGAGAATAAATTCCTTACGTAATAATCCTGAACCGATACTGGAGAGGCTTCCACAATTTTGCATAGAGTATAACAATAAAGCAGAGGAGCTGAAAAAAAGGTTTCTTTCAAATATTTCATAAATTATAAGCTTGAATACGAAAAAATAATTTCTTTTATGGAAGTTCGATTTATTTCAGTTTGTTGTAATAATAAAAAAATATTATGAGTATATTGATGTTATCCCGAAAAAATAGAGAGGGAAGAAAGCAACTCTGATAAACAGGAAATAACCGATCAGAGAATAAGCAATGAGAAGGAATGATCTTGTTACTAGGCTCTGAGTCATTCGATCTTCCATCTCCCAACCCACAACTTTTCTTGAGGTGTACTAGTTGAGATTTAATCTGACGGTTATATAAAATAACAATAAGATAATCGGAGATTAGCTATGAACTTGAATCAAAAAATAATAAAGCCGAAGATAGGGTTATTAGAATTAGCAAAGAGATTAGGCAACATATCTAGTGCATGCAAGACAATGGGCTACAGTAGAGATAGGTACTATAGATTTAAAGAACTATAGTAAAATTAGTTAAGTTGTGGTACGAGGAAGAAGGTAGAGATAGCATCGTATAAATGCTGATGATCTTTAATTTGCTGTTTTATCCATCGCTTCATATTAGCCCAAAATTTTTCTATC